>NZ_JAWOUX010000118.1:0-1004 GCF_033339595.1 Vibrio sp. 2096 | reverse complement strand
GCGTATTTTGTTGGTTTTCGAGGTATTGAATTGGGGATTTTATTCTTCATGAACGCCTCACCCGTTGCGGCAGCGAGTTACGTCATGGCCCGCTCAATGGGAGGAAACGCGGTACTGGCAGCCAACATTATTGCTTTGACAACCGTGCTTTCAACCGTCACCTGCACGTTCGGTATTGTGGTTCTAAAATCGTACGGTTTGATCTGAAAAATGAAATAAAAAAGCCTCAGAACATAGCTGAGGCTTTACAAAAAGGCTTAGATTTAACGCAGAGAAAACGCTTACGAATGATTGGCTAATGTCATTTTCCTTACCAAACGAAAAAACTCTGCCGACTCATCTTCGGATAAACAAGAGAAGAACTCGCGCTGCAAGTTCCTCATTATTTGATGAACTTTCTTAATCGTTACTTCACCTTCTTTCGTCAAACTGCGCATTTTCAGTCGTTGGTTCGCCTCACTCTTCGAAACGCACACAAAACCACGTTTTTCCAAGTTATCGACCATGCGCTTTGCAACGCTTCGTTCGGTCAAAACGGCATCGGCTAACGCTTGTTGACTCATTGGCTGAAACTCTTCTAACGCTGCCAACGCACTGGCCATCTCTAAGGTCATCTGATTTTGAAGACATAACTCTGCTTGCGCTCGGTTGCGATACATCCGTTGCATCACCCCAGAGACAAACATTGGGCTTTGATCCAAAACGGAGATAGGTGAAATTTTTTGCTCTTTCATAGCCGCCTATTTAACTTATGGCTTCATGTTATGCTTTCTGACCTTTTTATGAGGAGTTCGAAACGAGATCGCTCTTCCTAGGCTTCATTCAAAATCGGTGACGTATTAAACCATCGAGTTGAAAGCATAAACAAAGAGCGCTTACGCGCCCTTTTATTATGTTTATTGTTATTAGTATAACTCAGTTAAGCTTACGAAGTCTTACTCCGCCTTGTCCGTTGCTGAAGCGAGTTCTTGAGATTGCTCTTTCTGCACTTCTTTTTGAGCACG
>NZ_JAWOUX010000117.1:0-1009 GCF_033339595.1 Vibrio sp. 2096 | reverse complement strand
ACTCACTTTTTGACCCGCCAACTTGTACACAGAAAAGTGTGATTTCCAACACAATATCTTCAAATCTGAGAGTTCTATTGCACCTTTACAACAAACGCATTCGACAAGCGTATTGAAACGTAAATTTTGTTGTATGTACAACACTGGGTAATTATCATTCTAACTAATTTGTTTGGGATAAATGCATATCCACTAATCATAATCGAGCCATTCAGAACGCATTGAATTGGATATTTGTAGGGCTTGCAAAATAAGAGAGATGTTTCATGAGACGTAGAACCACGCTATCGCTGCTGATTGCATCGAGCCTGTTTATGGCGGGATGTCAACCAAGCCAAGAAGGAACTGAGCAAGGTGGTGGCGCCGCTCCCGCAACCGAAGTGAATGTGTTGACGGTTGAACCTGTTCGACAAGCTTTGACGGTTGAGTTGCCGGGCCGCAGCCGTGCATTTAAAGAGGCGGAAGTCCGCCCACAGGTAACGGGTATTATTTCAGAACGTAACTTTGTTGAAGGTGGCGTTGTGGAAAAAGGTCAGTCGTTGTATCAAATTGATGACTCTTCATTTCAAGCGGATTTGCTTAGTGCAGAAGCGGAGCTGATTCGTGCGCAAGCTTCTGAAGAATCGACGTTTGCAACCGTTAAACGTTACCGCGCATTGATTACCAAGAAATCGATCAGTCAACAAGATCTGGATGAAGCAGAAGCGGCTTACAAAGAAGCTAAAGCGCAAGTGCTCGTAGCCAAAGCGAAGATCAATACTGCAAAGATCAATTTGACTTATACCCGTGTGAAAGCGCCGATCAGTGGCGTGATCAGCAAGTCAAATGTGACTGCGGGAGCGTTGGTTACGGCAAACCAAGCCGACAAGCTAACGACGATTCAACAACTTGATCCGATCAACGTGGATATCGTTCAGTCTTCTGCTCAATTGCTGCGACTAAAAGCGGCGCTTTCTCAAGGCCACATGCAAGAAGATCAATCTGCGCAAGTTGCATTGACGCTTGAAGA
>NZ_JAWOUX010000116.1:0-1010 GCF_033339595.1 Vibrio sp. 2096 | reverse complement strand
AAAATACTGCCAGAACATAAGAACCCTGTTAACCGTGGTCTGGTTGCGCTGTATCGTCCATTGCTTAATCTGAGCTTGAAATATCCGAAAGCGATGATCGTACTGGCGCTCGGCCTATTAGCATCGGCGTACTACCCAACTAGCCAACTAGGCAGCGAATTCATCCCACCATTGGATGAAGGCGATTTGATGTACATGCCGACCACCTACCCGGGCATTTCCATCGGTAAAGCACGTGAGTTGGTTCAGCAAACGAACAAGCTGATCAAAACCGTACCGGAAGTCAAAACGGTTTGGGGCAAGATTGGCCGTGCAGAAACCGCCACCGACCCTGCACCACTCACCATGATTGAAACGGTAATTCAGCTCAAACCTCATGACCAATGGCGTGAAGGCGTGACCACAGAGTCATTGCGCAAAGAGTTCGACAATCTCGTGCAGTTCCCGGGGCTAACCAACGCGTGGGTAATGCCGATCAAAACGCGTATCGACATGCTTGCGACGGGCATTAAGACGCCAATCGGGATCAAAATCGCAGGCCCAGACCTGAAAGAGATCGAAAAGATTGGTGCACAGTTAGAACCTATCTTGAACAACGTTCGCGGCACTTCATCGGTTTATGCCGAGCGTGTAGCCGGTGGCCGTTATGTAACAATCGACATTAAACGCCGCGCTGCTGCGAGATATGGATTAAGCATCAAAGACGTTCAGCAAGTCATCTCAACCGCTGTCGGTGGTATGAATGTTGGAGAAACCATTGAAGGCTTGGAACGCTACCCGATTAACGTTCGCTACCCGCAAGACTACCGTGACTCTGTGGTTAAGCTGCAAAACTTACCGCTAGTGACACCAAATGGAGCGCGTATCGCACTCGCTGATGTCGCTGACATTCGTTACGAAGACGGTCCGCCGATGATCAAAACCGAAAACGCACGTCCTAACGGCTGGGTGTTTGTGGATATCGATGGCCGAGACCTTGGTTCTTATGTGGTGGAAGCGCAGCAAGCAGT
>NZ_JAWOUX010000115.1:0-1015 GCF_033339595.1 Vibrio sp. 2096 | reverse complement strand
CAACGATCCGTTTCCCCTGTAATGGTTGAGCTTTTGCTTCCCATTCGTTGAGTTTTTTTCGCCAATGCGCACGAAACTTCATCCCATTGAGCTGGTAGGTTGGCGCATTCTCAGGATCAACCGCTTGCAAACGCTGAGTCACAACGCGCGAAAGCGTAATCATGTCATTCGCAGCAAACTGCACGTGCGGATTACCATGCGCATGAATGTCACCCATACTGCGATCCACATGTTGATGTGTATCCAGCATACGTACAAAACTGGCAGCGTAAATCATGCTTTTTGCCCCATTTTGCACCGCAGCATTTGAGCTTCGTGCCTGTAGCATAGGCAACCACCCTACTTCTAGCTCTGCTCCAGAACACATAGCCAAATCGGCTTGACGCATTTTCGCAATCAACGAAGGGCGAGCTTGCACGTAATGTGGATCTTGTTTATCGGTAGTAGCAGAATAGATATTTGCTTCCGGAGCGTGGCGTTGCAATAAAGCTTTCCATTCCGGCTCACAAACAAAAATATCCAAAGCCCATGTTGGAGAAGAAACAATGGCAGCAATCGCTGCCATTGTGCCTAAACCTTTAGAGATAAAGGTTAATGACTTAGAACGCATGAGCACCGTGCGCCCCAAAAGTCATGACGTATTGCAATGTAAAGACGTTCTCTTTTTCTTTGTCTTGGTTTTCTGCACGCGTGTACTGAGCACGAATAGTACCAAAGTGCGAAGAATCCCACGCAATCATCGCATCGACTTCTTTATCATTTAGCGCAGTGAAGTGCATGTGGTCACCATGAGCATGACCATCGTAGCTTTCCGCTTCGCCGTAACGAACGCCAGCAGACCAGTTAGGGTTAAATCGGTATACACCCGAAACGTAGTATGCTGTTAAGTTATCAGGGGATTCAGCTTCATCTTTAAATTTGCTGTCGACCACACCATCCAACAACATGTACTCGGCAGAAAACGTAAAGTTGCGGTACTTGTAGTTACCATCCGGGGCCCATTTCCAAACAAAAT
>NZ_JAWOUX010000114.1:0-1016 GCF_033339595.1 Vibrio sp. 2096 | reverse complement strand
CCAAAAACCACACCAGACATCAAAGTCGATGCGGTACGCAGTTTCGGTGGCAATGTGGTGCTGCACGGCAGCAACTTTGATGAAGCCAAAGCCGAGGCCGAACGCTTGTCAGAACAACACGGCTATACGTTTGTGCCCCCTTTCGATCACCCATTGGTGATCGCAGGTCAAGGCACCATCGGCATGGAAATGCTGCAGCAAAATGGTCATCTCGACTACATCTTCGTGCCGGTTGGAGGCGGTGGCTTGGCCGCAGGTGTAGCAGTTCTGGTCAAGCAACTGATGCCAGAAATCAAAGTCATCGCCGTCGAACCTGAAGACTCGTCTTGTCTGAAAGCGGCGCTTGATGCTGGTGAGCCAGTGGTACTCGACCAAGTCAGCATGTTTGCTGATGGTGTGGCGGTAAAACGCATCGGTGAAGAAACGTTCCGCTTGTGTCAGAAATACATTGATGGTCATGTGGCGGTTTCAAGCGATGAAATCTGCGCTGCCGTAAAAGACATTTTTGAGGATACTCGAGCGATTGCTGAACCATCCGGGGCGCTTGCGCTTGCTGGCTTGAAGAAGTTTGTTGAGCAAAACCAACTGGAAAACAAAAACCTTGCCACGGTGCTGTCTGGCGCAAATACCAACTTCCATGGTTTACGTTATGTTTCAGAGCGTTGTGAATTAGGTGAGAAGCGTGAAGGTCTATTGGCCGTGACGATTCCAGAACGCCAAGGCGCTTTCTTTGAATTCTGTAATCTGATTGGCGGCCGCGCTGTCACCGAGTTTAACTACCGTTATAACGATGATGAACTGGCGAATATCTTTGTTGGTGTACGCCTGCAAGGCGGTCAGGAAGAGCTGGATAACATCATTCGCGATCTACGCGAAGGTGGCTACCCAGTCGTTGATTTGTCCGACGATGAAATGGCCAAACTGCACATTCGTTACATGATCGGTGGCAAGCCCTCTAAACAGCTGAAAGAGCGTCTTTATAGCTTTGAATTTCCTGAATATCCAGGCGCACTATT
>NZ_JAWOUX010000113.1:0-1018 GCF_033339595.1 Vibrio sp. 2096 | reverse complement strand
GCGAGCTACGAGCGACATCTCGAAGCTGATGGTAGTACGCCATGCTTGCTGTGTTTGCTTTTTTGTTTGGTGTGACCACGTGAAAACCTGCTGCTAGAAAGTCTGCATATTGATTTGCAATGTCTTCACTAGACGTACAATCCACAAGTACAGGGTTGATGATGTGATTGCGCTGAACCAGCGCGATTAAGCGAGCTAGACTGAATTCTTCTGTTGCCGCTGACATGCGGTCGCGCCAGTGTTCTAGTGGTAAGCCTTCACTATCGAGTAGCAAGCCTTTGCTATTTGCTAAACCACAAACTCGAATCACGATACCTTTTTCCGCCAGTTTGGATTGTTGACGTTGGATCTGATCCACCAGCTCACCGCCAACACCACCAACACCAACAACAAACACATCGAGGAAGTATTTCGAGTTAAATAGGTTTTCGTGACACGCTTTGATCGCCTCAGAAATTTTGTCTTCCGGAATTACCGCAGAGATAGCACGCTCTGAAGAACCCTGCGCAATCGCGACGATATTGACGTTCACTTCCGCAAGAGAAGAGAAGAAACGTGAAGCAACACCACGGGATGTACGCATGCCGTCACCAACCAAGGTAACGATAGAAACATCATCGATAAAATCAACCGGTTCCAATAGACCGTCTTTTAGTTCAAGCTCAAACGCATCCGCCAAAACTTGTTGAGCTTTCAGCTTATCATCGGCCTCGATACAGAAGCTGATGCTGTACTCAGACGATGATTGAGTAATCAATACAATAGAGACACCAGCAGAAGACATCGCACCAAATACTCGGCTCGCCATGCCTACCATCCCCTTCATACCTGGGCCTGATACGTTAACCATGGTTAGGTCGTTAAGCGTTGTAATACCTTTGATCGCAAGATTATCTTCACCAGTATCTTGGCCGATAAGCGTACCTGCACCTTGAGGGTTAAAGCTGTTTTTGATCAGACATGGAATGTGGAATTGCGCGATAGGAGCAATGGTCTTCGGATGCAAAAC
This sequence comes from Vibrio sp. 2096, assembly GCF_033339595.1. Classification (NCBI taxonomy): domain Bacteria; kingdom Pseudomonadati; phylum Pseudomonadota; class Gammaproteobacteria; order Vibrionales; family Vibrionaceae; genus Vibrio; species Vibrio sp. 2096. Next base: position 9 of record NZ_JAWOUX010000113.1, on the reverse strand, counting down.
GGATGCACC
>NZ_JAWOUX010000112.1:0-1019 GCF_033339595.1 Vibrio sp. 2096 | reverse complement strand
ACTAAGTGCGTCTTTCACCATCAAACATTTATCTACCAGCGATTCAGGCACAACGAGATAGCCAAGCCTCAAACCATTAAACATGACTTTACTAAAAGAACCGATGTATAACACTCGCTCGTCTCGGCCCATTTGTGCGGCTAACCCTTGCAAACTGGTGTATGGACGATGTGCAAATTGGAATTCACTGTCGTAGTCATCTTGAAGAATCCAAGCCTCTTGGTTCGATGCCCACTCAATGATTTGTGCTCGCAGCTCAGTGTTTAAAGTCGTCCCCATCGGATATTGGTTACTTGGCGTGATATAGAGCGCGTCTGCAGTACTTTGCGTGACGGAATCAATATCAAAACCCACTTTTTGTCTTACGAATAACGGTTCAAATTGATATTGCTGAAACAGGATCAACTTGCGCATCTGCGCATAACCCGGTTGTTCCATGAGCACTCTACTTCCTGCCGTTAATGTTGCCATGGTGGCGATACACAACGCTTGCTGCGCGCCTGACGTGATGATGATTCGACTAGGCGTGCAGTTCACTGAACGGCTCGACGCTAAGTAATCCGATAAAGCGCATCGAAGCTCCCAGCTACCTTGAATGTCTTGATTGCCTAGCAGACACGTACGGGATAAGTGACGATTGAGATATTTTTGCCACAAAGCGGTTGGAAAAAGCGATAAATCGGGTACACCGGGCGCGAAACTGGCATTCACATCCAACGCCGCTGACGGAAGGTTGGCAGCTTGAGTTGGCAACTTTTCAGGCAAGTATTGTTCTGGCAACTCAACAGCAACAAAAAAGCCTGAACCACGCTGGCTGACCAAGTACCCTTCAGCAACTAACTGTTCGTAGGCAGAAATCACCGTGTTGCGGCTAAGGTTCAACTCTTGTGCCAGTTTACGAGTCGACGGTAGCTTGCCGTTCTTGGGCCAAAGCCCTCGAACAATCTTATCCCTTATTGCAAAAAATACAGACTGCTGGCGCGTACCGCTGCCTGTTTTTACGCACAAATCACCCACAT
>NZ_JAWOUX010000111.1:0-1019 GCF_033339595.1 Vibrio sp. 2096 | reverse complement strand
CATCGACTCTCGCCAGCACCAGCATCTAATGCAAGCTTGGACTATCGTTCGTAAAGCGGGCTACGTACCTGAGTCTGTATCTCTTGAGCACCACGCTTTCGGCATGATGCTTGGTAAAGACGGTAAACCATTCAAAACTCGTGCGGGCGGTACAGTTCGTTTGGCGGACCTTCTTGATGAAGCCGAAGTTCGTGCTGCACAGTTGATCGAATCTAAGAACCCAGAGCTAGATGCTGAAGAGAAAGAGAAGATCTCTAAAACAGTTGCGATGGCAGCGGTTAAATATTCTGACCTATCTAAACACCGCACTACTGACTACGTATTCGATTGGGACAATATGCTAGCGTTTGAAGGTAACACAGCGCCGTACATGCAATACGCATACACTCGCGTTGCCTCTATCTTTGCTAAAGCTGGTGTAGCGATGGATGAACTTCAAGGTGATATCCAAATCACTGACGAAAAAGAAAAAGCGCTTATCGCTAAACTTCTACAATTTGAAGAAGCCGTTCAATCTGTTGCTCGTGAAGGCCAACCGCACATCATGTGTAGCTACCTATTTGAACTAGCGGGTCAATTCTCAAGCTTCTACGAAGCATGCCCTATTCTAGTAGCAGAAGATGAAGCCGTTAAGCAAAGCCGTCTAAAACTGGCAGCCCTAACAGCGAAAACCATCAAGCAAGGTTTATCGCTACTAGGTATCGAAACGCTAGAGCGCATGTAAGCCGCTTTTAAGTTGATAACTTAAGTAGCACAAGCTGAATGATTGCAAAGGTTGACGTGAAAGCGTCAACCTTTTGTTTTATCTGACGTATACTAATTCAAATTGAAATGAATCGGATATCCACAATGAGTTTTGAACTGCACCCTCAATTGGCAAAAGACACCACAGTAATCGGCCACTTCCCTCTTTGCGTTGCACTTCTACATAAAGATAATGCAGTGCCGTGGGTCATCTTAGTTCCTAAACGTGCCAACTTAAAAGAATTGCACCACTTACCGATGAAAGAGCAGCAACA
>NZ_JAWOUX010000110.1:0-1020 GCF_033339595.1 Vibrio sp. 2096 | reverse complement strand
TAATCAGGCTGCTCTGCCCACTCTTGTTTGTAGTTTGGCTCGTAACCTAGTGTTGAACCGAAGTTACCGTCAACTCGCATTGCGCCGTCACGATGGTAGCTGTGTACCGGACAACGAGGGGCATTGACTGGAATTTGGTGATGGTTTACACCTAGGCGGTAACGCTGTGCATCTCCGTATGCGAACAAACGGCCTTGCAGCATTTTGTCTGGCGAGAAACCAATTCCAGGAACGATAGCTGCCGGGTTAAACGCGGATTGCTCAACTTCTGCATAGAAGTTTTCTGGGTTACGGTTCAGCTCAAACTCACCTACAGGGATAAGTGGATAATCTTTTTGAGACCATACTCTTGTTAGGTCGAATGGGTTGAAGTTAACTTCGTTGGCTTCTAATTCTGGCATGATCTGTACGTACATTTTCCATTTCGGGAAATCCTGACGCTCAATCGACTCATACAAATCGCGGTGATGGCTTTCACGATCTCTGCCCGCCAGCAGTTGTGCTTCCTCATCGCTGATGTTCTTAATACCTTGCTGAGTTTTGAAGTGGAACTTCACCCAGTAGCGTTCATTTTCAGCGTTGATAAAGCTGAATGTATGGCTACCGAAGCCGTGCATGTGACGGTAAGACGCTGGAATACCGCGGTCACTCATGACGATGGTTACTTGATGGAACGCTTCTGGCAGCGATGTCCAAAAATCCCAGTTGTTGGTCGAGCTGCGCATGTTGGTGCGTGGATCGCGTTTCACCGCGTGGTTGAGGTCAGGGAACTTCAACGGGTCACGTAAGAAGAAGACGGGCGTGTTGTTGCCGACTAAATCCCAGTTGCCTTCTTCGGTGTAAAATTTTAGGGCAAAACCACGGATGTCTCGTTCTGCATCCGCTGCGCCGCGCTCACCAGCAACGGTCGTAAAGCGAGCAAATAGCTCGGTCTTTTTACCAACCTCAGAGAAAATTTTTGCACGAGTGTATTTTGTAATGTCGTGAGTCACGGTGAATGTGCCGTAGGCACCAGAACCT
>NZ_JAWOUX010000109.1:0-1032 GCF_033339595.1 Vibrio sp. 2096 | reverse complement strand
CGATGATGCCGTATTTCACTGGCGTTTTTGTGTCTTGGCGTGAGTAATAGCCTGGCGCTAACACTTTAATTAACATGAAATTCAATAGGCCAGATGCGTAAGCGAGCAACGACAGAGACGCTTGGTGCACATCTTGTGGAGAGAACTCACCGCGCATAAATAGCACCATCAACATCGGCTTCGCCAACGCCATCAAACCCAACATCGCCGGAATCCCGAGCAGCGTTACCATGCGAACGCCCCAATCCATGGTATGTGCAAAACCTTCGCTCTGCGAGTCCACATGTTTACGAGACAGCGCAGGCAAAATCACCGTCGCAATCGCAATACCAAACAGCCCCAGCGGGAACTCCAACAAACGATCGGAATAATACAACCAGCTGATTGAGCCAGTTTGTAGAAAGCTGGCAATAAAAGTATCAAATAGCAGGTTGATTTGACTGACAGAGACGCCAAACAAAGCGGGAATCATCAACGTGCGGATTTTTACCACCCCAGGATCGCGCCACCCCCACTTAGGCTTAACCATCACGCCCGCTTTAATAAGGAAAGGAATTTGGAATAAGAACTGAACCAAACCACCTAAAAACACACCGATAGCCAGACCGATTTCCGGTTGAGACATCTGTGGCGAGATAAACCAAGCCGCCAGAATGATCATGACATTCAAAAAGACCGGAGTGAATGAGGAGACGGCAAACTTGCCGAGTGTGTTAAGAATGGCTCCGGAAAGCGCAACAAAGGTGATGAACCATAAATAAGGGAAGGTAATTTTGAGCATCAGACTGGCTAGCTCAAATTTCTCTGCGGCCGGCCCACCATGCATCCAATCTAAAAACCAGCCAAAACCAAACAGCGCGGTTACCACACCAGAGCCCAGCACGCCCAGCACGGTAACAATAGAGACAATAACCCCTAACGTACCGGCAGCACGAGCAATCAACTCGCGTGTTTTGTCCATATCACCTTGAGCGTGATTCTCCGTTAAAACAGGGACAAACGCTTGAGAAAAAGCCCCTTCAGCAAACAAAC
>NZ_JAWOUX010000108.1:0-1047 GCF_033339595.1 Vibrio sp. 2096 | reverse complement strand
GCTTGCTCTTCACTTACGTTGTCGCGTTTAACGGTGCGAGAAATTTGAGTTTCAGGTTCTACATCTACAACGAGGACACGATCGCACAAACTATCGAGGTTGTTTTCAACGAGTAATGGCACGACCAATAACGCATAATCCGACGTGACCTGTTGAAGGTCTTCTATCATTTTTTCTCGAATGATCGGATGTAACAATGCATTGAGCCAAGCTTTTTCTTCTGGATTAGAAAAGATTTTTTCGCGTAACTTGGCACGATCTAAGGTGTTGTCGTCATGCGTAATGTCTTGACCAAAATGTTGAATGATTGCATTTAACCCGGGAGTTCCAGGTTCGACGACTTCTCGTGCGACAATATCTGCATCGACAATATCAATTTTAAACTGCTGCTTGAACAGATTCGTTACGGTAGTTTTACCGCTGGCGATACCACCCGTTAAACCTATTACCAAAGCCATTTACACCCCTAAAATTGACGTGAAGTACCAACTTAGAATTTGGTCGCCCCAGATTAAGCTTACCCATCCTGCAATCGCTAAATATGGGCCGAAAGGGAAAGCTCTCTCTATACCTTGTTTTTGTAGTCGTAACTGAACGAGCCCGAATATCACACCGACGACGGAAGAAAGTAGGATGATCATTGGTAATGATTGCCATCCTAGCCAAGCGCCAAGGGCAGCCAGCAATTTAAAATCACCGTAACCCATGCCTTCTTTACCAGTAAGCAGTTTGAAACCCCAATATACTGACCAAAGACACAAATAACCGGCAATCGCACCAATTACGGCGTCTTGTAGACTAACAGGGCTTATTTCTGTTAATGCTAACGCAATGCCAGCCCAAGTTAATGGTAATGTTAATTGGTCCGGTAGCAGCATAGTATCGAGATCGATAAAAGTCGCGGCTATTAAGACAAATGTGAAAAAGATTAACGCAACCGTAAAGTAGCTAAAGCCGAAATGATAAGCCACAAAACCAGCGCACGCTGCAGTGAGTAATTCTATCAGCGGATATCGAGGACTAATTGCGGTATGACAATGATGGCAT
>NZ_JAWOUX010000107.1:0-1050 GCF_033339595.1 Vibrio sp. 2096 | reverse complement strand
CTCCCCAAACAGCGTTACCTGTATACCGAAACCAAACGAGCTAAGGTTGGGCCTGACTATCACATCGACTATCGCCGCCACTACTACTCGGTGCCACATCAACTTGTTGGTCACCATGTCGAGCTGGAAGCCTCCAACCGTCTGGTGCAGATTTACCATCAAGGTAACTTGATCGCCCAGCATCCACGCAGCCAAAGAGAGCGCGGAAACAGCACCCAACCAGAGCACATGCCGAGTAATCATCAACATCAGAAGTGGTCGCCTGGCCGCTTGCTCAACTGGGGAGCCAATATCGGCCCAGCCACACGAGAGGTCGTCAATAAGATGCTTAACTCGAAGCCTCATCCAGAGCAGTCGTATCGTTCCTGCCTTGGGTTACTCAACCTAAGCAAAGCCCATGGCGAATCGCGCCTAGAGCAAGCCTGTAAAGATGCACTGATGCTGACAAAACCCAACTACACCTTCGTCAACAATCTACTCAAGAACAATCGTGAAGGGCAACTGAGTAAAGATAAAGCGAATACACCGAACCTTGTTCACAGCAATGTTCGTGGCCCGAACTGTTATCACTAGGAGAAAGGATATGAACGCACTGAACGACCAACTCAAAACCCTCCGCTTGAGCCATGCAGTGAAAGCGTTAGAGCAGCAACAAGAACAACTGAGCACCTACGCAGAGCTGGACTTCGAGGAAAGGCTAAGCCTGCTTCTGGAAAGTGAAATCTTGAATCGCAATCAGACCAAAATCCAACGCTTAAAACGACAAGCCAAGCTGAGAGTGGATGCTCAGCCGAGCCAACTCATCTACAAGGAGGGACGAAACCTCAACCGCAAGCAGATAAGCGAACTTCTAACGGGTGGCTATCTGCACAAGCACCAGAACATCTTGATCACAGGCCCAACAGGGGCAGGTAAAACGTATCTTGGCTGCGCACTTGCAACCAGCGCCTGCGACCAACAACAAACGGTCAGATACTACCGATTAACTCGCTTGCTTGATGATCTGACCGCAGGTCGTCTGGATGGTAGCTATCAAAAGCAACTTCAATC
>NZ_JAWOUX010000106.1:0-1057 GCF_033339595.1 Vibrio sp. 2096 | reverse complement strand
GGTGGAAGTATCTATGCTAGTGACTACTTTTCTGAGCAGTGGGCGCTCAATAATACTGGGCAAGTACATTCTACCGTGGTGAATGACCCACTATTTGGTCCGTATCTGGATGAGGCCTCTGGCTTGCCTGGTGCAGATATCAATGCTCCCGAAGCTTGGGACATGACGAAAGGTAGTTCTGCCGTCAAGATAGCAATTCTCGATTCCGGTATTGATTGTCGTATGGCAGGGGATAGCGTGAGTAGCATTGAGTTCGGGAACGGAAAATGTGTTGAGCAGCAGAAGTTCATCACCGATTATCAAAGTGATACGTTAGAGGACGTGGTTGGACACGGCACCCATGTCGCAGGTATTGCGGCGGCTCAGACAGATAACGGTATTGGTATTGCTGGGGTCGGTTTTAACAGTTCTGTTGGCAACCTGAAGACGTGCTACGAATATCTGATTTATAGCTGCGACCCATTTTTTGGCTGCTTCCTTATCGCTGCGACGGGGGTATACCCGCTATCTTCCTCCATTGATGCGATCACCTATGCTGCCGATAACGGCTACCACGTGATTAACATGAGTTATGGCTCTGATGAAATCGATGAAGAGGGCAACCCGATTAGCTTAGTCGGTTATAGCCAAGCGGAAAATGATGCCGTTAACTACGCTTGGGGGAAAGGCGTGTTGTTAGTGAGCGCAGCAGGGAACGCCGGAGATCCGATGAAGAACTATCCCGCAGCTTATGACAACGTGATTGCCGTAGGTGCAACGGATGACGATGACAATCGTGCCAGTTTTTCTACTTTCGGTAGCGATTGGGTGTCGCTAATGGCACCTGGTGACAGTATTCTCTCGACGATGCCAAATGAGCAGTGTGGCACCTTCGATTACGATAATGACGCCTGTCTGCATTGGCAGTCGGGTACATCCATGGCCAGTCCTCATGTTGCTGGCGCAGCTGCGTTACTTTGGGCATACAAATATGCAGATCAGTTATCCGATCGTGCAACTTGCCAAGATGCCTCTGGCGTACCTTGTAACCAGATGATTCGTATGATGTTGGAACAGG
>NZ_JAWOUX010000105.1:0-1067 GCF_033339595.1 Vibrio sp. 2096 | reverse complement strand
AAGGTGGGGCAATTTCGGCACTGCAACCTGCTGATATTGCTTTGGTGCGCTTTCTCGTTCCTAGCCTAATCTTGTTGCCTTTTGTAATGAAACATAAAGCCGCCCTAAAAGCCGTTCCCAACAAATACCTTACTGGTATTGTCTTGGGTAGCGGTTTACCTTATTTACTTGTAGCGGGCACTGCCATGCATTTCGCTCCCGTCGCGCATGGTAGCGCCTTAATACCTGGCACGTTGCCTTTGTTTGTTTCTGCCATTGCAGTCTTGTTCTATCAACAATCGCTGAGTCATCACCGCATTATTGGTCTTTCCACCGTACTGCTGGGTATTTTTGTGTTTCTGCTATCTAATATCGGGGAGGAATACAACTGGTCTCAACTTCAAGGGCACGCGATGTTTTTAGTTGGCAGCTTGATGTGGGCGGTTTTTACTATCAGTGCACGCGTAGCCAACCTCAACGCTTATGTATGCGCGGGTTTTGTCGCCATTGTCTCGTTACTTATGCTTATCATCGCAGTCGGGTTCGGTTGGATAGACAGTTATTTAGCGGTAACGCCTATCTCGAGTTGGCCTTGGGAGGAGCTGTTTAGCCATGCAATGTTACAAGGTGTCGGCGCAGGGCTTATCGCATCGTTTACGTTTATCTATGCCATAAAAATCATTGGCGCTGAAGCCAGCGCCGCATTTGGGTCTCTCACTCCCGTTGTCGCAACGTTGCTTGCCGTTCCAATCTTTGGCGAACAACCGGATTCGCTAACTTGGAGCGCGTTAATTCTGGTCACTTGCGGTAGCGTAGTCGCCAGCCAAATCTTTATGAAGCATGAACTTACTCAAACTTATCGCCCACCACTTCACAGATAGCGATTAATTGACAAAAACTTTTATAAACCACACTTGATGAGTAAAACGGCGTTTTGGTAGCCTCTTTTCAATCAGAAATTGGAACCTCAGATCTTATGCCAGTTTTTTAATGATACGGCGACCACCGAGATCTACACCAAGGTCACCACGTGCAACCATCACTACATCGGATGCGAGAATAATGTCGTCAATAGACTCATTGGTCGC
>NZ_JAWOUX010000104.1:0-1068 GCF_033339595.1 Vibrio sp. 2096 | reverse complement strand
AAAAGCCATTCTCAGTCCAATAAGCATGTTCAAGAAGCGCAAGCGAAAGACATTAGACCTTTCTGGAAGCGATGGCCCGTTATCGGTACCGCTTTGCTTTTGGGTGTTGGTTTGCCTATCAACATCATGGCGTGGTGGCCTGAACCCGAAAAAGCACCGGAACCAGTAAAGCAGCAAAATGTTAACGTCGAAATTCCAGCTGGCACGCCAACAGCTCAAGGAACGGAGACTTCACCCAAGAAAAAGAACAGTTCCGGTTTTGGTCCTTTAGATGGTTACGACTTTTTTATCACTGGTTACGCTAAGCAAATAGCGCTTAGAACTAGGTTGAAATCAATGGCAGAGCTAAACCGTGACCTGACTTTCTACAAGATATACATCGATGTTTACGATGGTACGGATAAGCTTTTCAGTTTCGACCATACAGATTTGGTTGATATTGGCTACCAGTTCGAGATTCTTTCAGATTGTGTCTATCGGGTAACTTGGGAAGATTCAGAAAGGATCTTCACTTGCGGCCAACGCGAAAAGCCAACTGACATTCTTCAGCAAAACGTTCCTGTTCAGATATAGCAATGCTGATAAACATTCTTTGGGCTTTGTTCTGGGGCTTCTGCATTTGGGGAACAATAATGCTATTTAGATGGGCAACCTCTAGTTAGACCGCTCGCCGCAAGAAGTGATATTGAGCTTGCGAAAATCGCTTCGAGGAAGCGGAACATGTACACAGCCAATCTTTGGCACGTTCACACAGGACTTATTTATGATTGATTCAATTATCGCTTGGATAGATGCCTATGAGTTTTCATGGTGGCATTCACCGTTTTGGTTCTTTTTGAGCTTTGTTTGGTATGTGCTTTGGGATAGGCTTTTCGAGCACCTTAACCCTTATCCTTAGTGCGCATTATGGGTGAGTGTTATGTTGAGTGGTTCGCCTTTGGCCTAGAACGCGCAAAGGGTGGGCGAGAGACTTGCTCATTGTCGGCTTGCCGTACATGCCAGGAAAGAGAATCGCTTTGAAGTGAGAGCCCGTAACATAACACACATAATGCTGCACTAATGAAATGA
>NZ_JAWOUX010000103.1:0-1075 GCF_033339595.1 Vibrio sp. 2096 | reverse complement strand
TACTCACACTCTGTTACCTTTTCTTAAACCTAAAGTCCGCCTCATAACGCCATTCCCACTAGCTGTTAACAGTGAGTTTACGACTAACGTTTTGATTAAGCCCATTATCGGCCTCAGAAATGAAGCGGGTTTCGACGCAGAAAAGCAGTCAATGGGAAGTGGTGTTGTTGCTAGAGCGGTCGTAACTAAAGATTCACACTGGGTCATTCGTACTTCTTCGTCTTGGCGCGAAGCTATTATTCAAACTGTTGAGCGTGATATTTCTCGCCTTGAGCATTTTGCTCTAATCAAAGCACTGGCTTTTGCTGATCGCACTGGGCTTACCAAAGAGGATTGGCAGTCTCTGCGTGACAGCGGACTACTGCATCTTGTATCAATTTCTGGTTTACACATTGGGATGGCATTGACGTTTGGGCTCGCCCTTGGTGGGCTTATTCGGCTTGCTATGCCGCGATATTGGTTTCTGCCATCAGTGAGTGGGTTGGCGTTTGCCATTGTTTACGCTTGGCTTGCTGATTTTTCTTTGCCGACGACCCGAGCCGTTTCTGTTTGTATCATCTATATTGCTTTGAAGTATTGGCTTGTTCATTGGAGCCCATGGCGCGTACTGCTACTGGCCGTGGCGTTGCAACTTTTCTTCCAACCTTTTGCTTCTTTTAGTTTGAGTTTTTGGCTGTCTTATTTATCCGTTGGTGCCGTTTTGTTTGCGGTTAACACAGTGCAAGACTCGAAGGAAGGTCGGTTGGGAAAGTTGCGGATACTTCTGTTGACTCAACTGATACTGAGCTTATTGATTGTCCCGATCAGTGGCTATTTTTTCTCTGGATTTAGCTGGTCTTCTTTAGTCTACAATTTGGTTTTCATTCCTTGGTTTGGCTTTGTTGTCGTTCCAATCATGTTTGCTGCTTTAATTGCGTCATTGCTCTTTCCTATGTTGGCGACGGTTCTATGGTATTTGCTTGACGTATTCCTTGTGCCACTAAGTTGGTCGGTTCGATATGCCATAGGAACTTGGCAACCCATTAGTACCGAGTGGGCATTTGTTATTGCTGTAGTGAGTGCCGTGCTCGTTTTA
>NZ_JAWOUX010000102.1:0-1078 GCF_033339595.1 Vibrio sp. 2096 | reverse complement strand
TTCGCTTGCAAGAATGCCCAGTGGGGTGCAGTTGGTGTGATACAAAACAACCGTGGGATGCCGAAGAAAAGGATCTGCGTCCTATTGGTGATATTTTGGTGAAGATGGAAGATTCTCCGACTTGGTGCACGGCATCGGCTGAAGACATCGTAGAACAATACAAACAGCAAGGCTTCAATGCGAAGCATATTGTTATCACTGGTGGTGAACCGTGCATTTACGATTTGCGTCCGTTGAGCAAAGCGTTTGAAGATATGGGCTGTCAGTGCCAGATTGAAACCAGTGGGACATCAGAAGTCGTCACGTCTGAAAAAACGTGGGTGACAGTGTCACCAAAAGTGGCGATGAAAGGTAAATTGCCCGTACTGAGAAGTGCTTTGGAGCGTGCTAATGAAATCAAGCACCCAGTCGGTACGCAAAAAGACATCGATCATCTTGATGAACTACTTGCAAACGCTGATATAAAGACAGAAACGGTGATCGCTTTACAACCAATCAGCCAGAAGCCTCGAGCAACTCAGTTGTGTATCGAAACGTGCATCGCGCGCAATTGGCGTCTATCTATTCAAACTCATAAATACCTAAGTATTGCTTAAGCTCGGAGAGTAAAATGAAAAAAGCTGTTGTTGTTTTCAGTGGCGGGCAAGACTCGACAACCTGTCTCGTACAAGCCCTTAAAGAGTTTGATGAAGTGCATGCAATCACTTTTGATTATGGCCAACGTCATAAACTGGAGATCGAAGTTGCACAAAAGATCGCCAAAGACCTTGGTGTAAAAGCGCATAAAGTGATGGATGTCGGTTTACTGAATGAACTTGCTATCAGCTCTCTGACGCGTGATGACATCCCTGTTTCTCACGAATTACAAGAGAATGGCTTGCCGAACTCGTTTGTGCCTGGCCGTAATATTTTGTTCTTAACTCTTGCTGGCATTTACGCTTACCAAATCGGTGCCGATACGGTGATTACTGGCGTGTGTGAAACGGACTTTAGTGGCTACCCAGATTGCCGAGACGATTTTGTGAAATCAATGAACACGGCGCTGGTTAAAGGTATGGATCGAGCTCTGACGATCAAA
>NZ_JAWOUX010000101.1:0-1082 GCF_033339595.1 Vibrio sp. 2096 | reverse complement strand
ATGGAAATGAAGAAGGCACACCTCTTATCACGCATTGTCCAATCAGGCCTCAACTTAGGAGGGCTATTGCTGTGCGCCCAATTTTCAGCCCCCGTATTGGCCGATGACTTTCTTTGTCAGGCGACTCAAGCGAGCGACAAAGAACTGCCGATGCTAGAGAAAAGTTGCCCAATCGGTCAGGGAGTTTGGGGAAAGAAAGTGCCGCAAGGAGGCAATGATTTCTATTGGATTCAATGTGGCTTGCTGCCTAAACCAATGCCACTTGCCAAAGCCAAACCCATTTACAGCAAAATCACCACCGATGTTTGGATGAAGCCCGAAACAAAGGGCTATCGTTGTCTTATTGGGCCTTATACAGAATTTTCTAAAGCGTCTGCTGATTTACGGGGAGTCAAAACCTTGTCGAACTATCGCGAGGCATTTATTCGTGTGGTTGGCAAAGGGAGTGACAACACCGTGAAGCAAATGCAGCCGTCATCAAAGTCGACTCCTGTCGCCAAACCAAACGTCGCACCGAAGCCTGTTGCGCCAGTCGTGGCCAGTCGTCCAGATACCGAGGCGTTTAAAGCTTCTGCGACAAAAACGACGGCGCAGCCAGTTACGGCAAAAGAGCCGAAATCAAGCACGACAACAAAACCGGTAGCGAAAGCAAAACCAACACCGAGCGTAAAAGGCAATGGAGAGGTGGAAGTGCGCTTGCGAGCGTCTCTACATGGCAAAACGTATGTCGTGCCTTACCTGTTAGATAATCAGTTTTATATGGAATATGGTAAGCCGTGGAATCGACTCAACTACGAAAGCTCGCAACAGATTTGTCAGCAGTTGGGCATGTCGCTCGCCACGGCGACTGAATTTAAAGCGTTGCGAGATTCTGGTGTGATGGAGAAGAACAAATGGCCGCTGCAATTGCCGTATTGGGGTAAAGATAAGAAAGGCTTGTTTGCCGATCGAGAACCAAATCAGTTAACCGGCACGTCGTTGTTGAATGTGATGTGTGTGAAGTAGCGGTTGTTCATCCTTAATGCATCCATACATTTTAGGACGAAACGCGCTTTTCAAAACGAAGAAAGCCCCGCGATGCG
>NZ_JAWOUX010000100.1:0-1087 GCF_033339595.1 Vibrio sp. 2096 | reverse complement strand
AGCGAATGGCGATGACGAGCAGACTCGTGCTGATATTGCGTACGCTTTTGAAGAAGCCGTTTGTGCCACGTTGGCAATTAAATGTAAGCGTGCATTAGAGCAAACCGGTATGAAGCGCATCGTTATTGCTGGTGGTGTAAGTGCGAATCGTCGCTTGCGTGCAGAGCTTGAGAAGCTTGCGAAGAAAATCGGTGGTGAAGTGTATTACCCACGTACCGAGTTCTGTACTGACAACGGTGCAATGATTGCGTATGCGGGTATGCAACGTTTGAAGACCGGTGAAGTCGCAGATATGTCGGTGGAAGCGCGTCCGCGCTGGCCAATTGACCAGCTAACGCCAATCGCGTAACCAAACCTTGTATATTGACTGGCCTCTATTTATAGAGGCCTTTGTTTTTGTGGTTTATTTTCCCAAGAAAAAGGCGCGAGATTTCCAGACTGATGTGAGCAGTTTTCTTTGTGTTCAGTGATAGGATGGCGCGGAAGAATAATAAATGGATATAACAATGAATAAGTTTGAAATTGAAGGTCAGCAACTTGCTTACCTAGACAAAGGCGAAGGGCCTGTGCTGCTGTTTGGACATAGCTATTTATGGGATTGCCAAATGTGGGCGCCTCAAATTGAAGTTTTGAGCCAGTCCTATCGTTGTATTGTGCCTGACTTATGGGCGCATGGTGAATCGGACGCCGCTCCTGCTTTGACCACGTCTTTAGTTGATTATGCCCAACACATGCTGGCGCTAATGGATCATTTGGACATCGACGAATTTTCCACTGTTGGCTTATCTGTTGGCGGCATGTGGGGCGCGGAACTGACCGCTCAAGCCCCGCAACGAGTGAAGTCATTGGTGTTGATGGATACCTTTATTGGTTGGGAACCAGAAGTGACGCATAAAAAATACTTTGCGATGCTAGATACCATCAGCCAAGTTCAAGGTGTTCCTGAGCCTATTATCGAAGCCGTTGCACCACTGTTCTTTGCGAATAACGCGGATCAAGTTCACCCAGAATTGGTCGCTTCATTTAAACAAAGCCTTGAATCGCTAACAGGTGAGCGAGCTGTAGAAGTTGCTCGTATCGGTCGCAT
>NZ_JAWOUX010000099.1:0-1088 GCF_033339595.1 Vibrio sp. 2096 | reverse complement strand
TGCTTATCAAAAACCACATGAGCTCGCCATCTGGTTTGAAAATGAGCGCGACGAACGACAGACCTATACGTGGCAACAGCTGTGTGATGAAGTCTCGAGTGTTCAACAGTGGCTTAGGGATTGTGGCATCAAACAAGGCGATGTTGTTGCTGGTTACTTACCGCACCTTCCTCAAACCGTCATCGCGATGTTGGCAACCACCAGCTTAGGTGCGACATGGACGTCAACCTCGCCAGATTTTGGCGTAGAAAGTGTGCTGGAACGTTTTGGACAGGTAAAACCAAAAATTTTGTTCACTTGTGATGGCTACACATTCAATGGCAAAACTTTCGACATGGCGGAAAAAAACCAACATATATCCGATCATCTCGATGGCCTCAAACAAGTATGCCAAATCAGCTATCTCAAGCCTCACATCTTTGAATGTGATGTTTGTACCCAAGATTGGCAAAACGTGCTTAATCAATACTCACCTGAGCCCCTCACCTACACTCGCGTTAACTTCAATGACCCACTCTTTGTGTTGTATTCATCCGGTACGACAGGTAAACCCAAATGCATCGTGCACTCGGTCGGAGGCACCATTCTGAATCACGTCAAAGAGCATCAACTGCACTGCGATATTCAACCGAACGATCGAGTTTTTTACTACACGACCTGTGGTTGGATGATGTGGAATTGGCACGTTTCCGCCCTTGCAAGCGGAGCGTGCTTAGTCATTTTTGACGGTAGCCCTGTTTATCCTTCTCACAAGGTGCTGTGGAACCTTGCTCAAAATGCTGACGTGACCTTGTTTGGTACGTCGGCTAAATATCTGGAAGCGCTTGAAAAAGCGCAATTCTCACCGAAAAGAGCCGATGCTTTCCCCGCACTCAAGACGATTTGCTCAACTGGCTCTGTACTTTATCCTGAGCAATTCGATTACGTTTACGAGCACTTAAAGGAAGACGTACATTTAGCGTCCATTGCTGGGGGCACAGATATTTGCGGATGCTTTGTATTAGGCAATCCGATATCACCAGTCTATCGAGGAGAATGTCAATCCGCAGGCTTAGGCGTTGATGTGCAAGTATTTAATCCACAAGGTC
>NZ_JAWOUX010000098.1:0-1090 GCF_033339595.1 Vibrio sp. 2096 | reverse complement strand
AGGTAACCTAGGTAGGCTAGGAACGAATGGCTACCATTTAGCATGCGCAGCTTCATTTCTTCGTAAGGCACAACGTCGGCAACAAATTCTGCGCCAGCCAAGTTCCAATCTGGACGACCAGCTACGAAGTTGTCCTCGATAACCCATTGGCGGAAAGGTTCACAAGCGATGCCACATGGGTCTTCACAGCCAAGTAGCTCAGCGATTTCGGTCAGCGTCTCTTCGGTTGCTGCTGGCACAATGCGGTCAACCATGGTGCAAGGGAAGGTAACGTTGGTTTCAATCCAGTCGCGCAATTCTGGGTCAAGCAGTTGAGCGAATTCCAGTACCGCTGCTTTTGCTACGTGACCGTTCTCTTGCACGTTATCGCAAGACATCACGGTAAATGGCGTTAGGCCGCGTTCACGACGTATCTTCAGTGCTTGCACGATGTAACCTAGTGCTGATTTTGGCTCCGTTGGGTTGGCAAGGTCAGCAATGACTAGCGGGTTGTTTTTATCAAGCGTGCCCGTTGCAGGGTCGGCGCAGTAGCCTTTTTCGGTAATCGTCATTGAAACGATCGCCACTTGTGGCTCGGCCATTTTTTCGAGGACAGCTTCGATGCTGTCCAAATGTGGGTGCAGTGATTCCGTCACCGAGCCAATCACTTTGACTTCGGTCGATTCTGCGCCTTTTTCTGCCACCGTGTAGAGGTGATCTTGCGCGCGCAGCGATTGAATTAACTCTTCACCGCCAAATAGGTTGATTTCGCAAATGCCCCAATCCGAGCCCGTTTTGCTCAGCATTTCATTGGTGAACAGTGCTTGGTGCGCTCGGTGGAAAGCACCGAAACCAAGGTGAATAATACGGCTTTTGAGTGTAGAACGGTCGTAATCTGGCAGCGAAACAGCAGCATTTAGGGTGGAGTTTGCAATGGTTTTCATTTTATTTCCCTTCTCCCGCAGAGTGCTCTGCGGGATGATTCATTGAAAGAGTTAGTAGCCTAGGACCAGTTTTGGTAAGAACAGACTGAGTTCAGGAATAAAGGTCACCGCCATTAGGGCCGCAATCAGTGCAACGTAGAATGGCAGAAGCGGCTTGATCACTTGGT
>NZ_JAWOUX010000097.1:0-1090 GCF_033339595.1 Vibrio sp. 2096 | reverse complement strand
CTATCGGTAGTTATGCAAGCTGCTGGGCAGCTTCAACTAGCCATTACCGCACGCCTTTCAATGAGCTTAAACAACACCCCAATGGCTGGCACACAACTGAATGTAGTCAGTGGCAACTTTGTCATTGCACAGCCACTTGGCGTGGATGACGGTGTCGATTACTGCCACAGTGGACGCATTCGCCGCATTGACACCGACGCGATTAATCGCACGCTCGACCAAGGCTCTATTGTGCTACTTGGCCCCATTGCGAGCTCCGTGACTGGCGAGTGTTTTAACTTGCTTTCTGAAGAAGTCGCGACGCAACTGGCGATCAAATTAGGCGCAGACAAACTGATTGGTTTCTGCTCAGAACAAGGCGTGATTGACGACAATGGCAATGCCGTCGCAGAGTTGCTGCCTATCGAGGCAGAGCACGTCATCAAAACGCTTTCAGAAAACCACGCTTCAGATTCCGATTACAACACGGGCACTTTGCGTTTCCTCAAAGGTTCCATCGCCGCTTGTCGCGCTGGCGTCCCACGTAGCCATCTCATCAGCTACAAAGTAGATGGGGCTTTGATTCAGGAGTTGTTCTCGTTTGACGGTATCGGAACTCAAGTCGTCATGGCGAGCGCAGAGCAAGTTCGTCAAGCTGGTATTGATGACATCGGCGGCATTTTGGAATTGATTCATCCATTAGAAGAACAAGGCATTTTGGTCAGGCGTTCGAGAGAACAGCTAGAGCAAGAGATTGGTAAATTCACCATCATTGAAAAAGATGGCTTAATCATCGGATGCGCGGCTTTATACCCATATTCTGAAGAACGAAAAGCTGAAATGGCCTGTGTTGCTATTCACCCAGACTATCGGGATGGCAACCGAGGTTTGTTGCTGCTGAACTACATGAAGCATCGTTCAAAATCAGAAAACATCAACCAGATTTTTGTCCTTACCACCCACAGTCTGCATTGGTTTAGAGAGCAAGGATTCTACGAAGTTGGAGTCGATTACTTGCCAGGAGCCAAACAAGGGCTGTACAACTTTCAGCGTAAGTCCAAAATCTTAGCGTTAGACTTATAAACAAACTCAACATCATTAACAGATGCGT
>NZ_JAWOUX010000096.1:0-1091 GCF_033339595.1 Vibrio sp. 2096 | reverse complement strand
GAAAAATAAAAGAATAATTATTGGAAGCTCGTGCTTATTTAGTGCGAGCCGGGCTTCTGCACACTAAAAACACTCATTTATATAAATGAGAATATAAAAATAACGTAAATAATAGGGAAAAAGTATGTTTAAAAAGAGCACACTTGCCATTCTGATCGGGGCTACTATTTCGCTTGTTGGATGTGGTTCCAATGATAAAACTGAAATCCGTTTACCACAGGCGCCAACTTCAGAATTTACTAACGTGATTGATCGCACTGGTAATCCAACTTACCTGCGTGATTACGACAGTTATTCGAACCTGAAGTACAATGCACTCACGGACAACGGCGCGTGGCATGGCCATTTGCTACCTGAAGATGCGGCGGGTTATGGCGCTTTCGGCGGTATTATGCAAGTGACGCAAGAGTACGCGCATTTTATGTCTGGCCAAACGTTCGACAAGCTCACGTTGACCGACAAAGTGAGTGGCCAAACTTACGATTTATCGAACGCAGAAGCGAAAGTCTATTCCATTCCAGGGGCATTAGTGCAGGTGTTGGACTTGGACGATATTCACGTGCAAATGGTGTTGCGCTTCGTGACTGATCGCTCTTCGCTGGTGGAAACGCTCATCACTAACAAAACTGATCGTGATATGAACTTGGCGTTGGAGTGGGACGGCGAGTTGGTGAAATACGCGCTGTCGACGCGCAAAGACCAAACCGTGGCGCAGTACTACCCAGATTACAAGCGCCAGATTTCGACCATCGAGAACGGCATTAAAATTAACTTTAGCGAGATGAAAGACAACTGGGCGATCCGTAATGACCGCGATGCCGAGTTCCGCATTACTCGTTCTCTACCGACTAAGACGTTCACCAACGAAACCTCATTCAGTTCTACCGCGGAGATGAGCCTACCAGCTGAGCAAACATCGGCGGTTTATACGGCGTATTCTAACCTGCACAATGCGAAAGAAGTGCAGTCAGAATCGTTGAAATTGCAAGATGTATTAGCGAATCCAACTCAATACATGGAAGCGTCGAAAGCGCGTTGGGACGGCTATTTAGCGAATGGTCTTATCAACAAAGAAGCGACAGCAGACCAAG
>NZ_JAWOUX010000095.1:0-1100 GCF_033339595.1 Vibrio sp. 2096 | reverse complement strand
GAATTGAGAGTACAGAATTTGATCCGGATTTGAACGGTCAATCTGAGCAACAATTGTGTATACCACTTCCACATTCGGCGGAAGTTGAGCGTTAGTATCTAAATCAAGGTTGTCTGAGAAGCTGCCGACATCGGTGTAAGCAGGATTGCCGTTCAACAAAGGATCGTCAGACTTGATTTCAGCACTAATAGTCCAAGCCTTGAAAACTGGCTTAGTGACGCCATTTGGCTCCAAAATTTCAGCCGTGATGGTTGATATCGCATCTTTGACTTGCACATTGGTTGCATAGCCGTTTTCTTTCGCATTTTTCACACTGATTTCAAACGTCACTTCGTTGTCCAGCTTGGAATACGAGGTTTGCTTTGTATCAAAACTGGTATCGGTGTTCGTTTTAACACGCTTGTTAACCTCGATCGCGAAATCACGCGGATCAGAACCTCGGTCGGCGTACACAGTGCCATCGACCGTCACTTGGTTTTGAATGTGCCCATTCGCCAGAGGATGAGTGTCTGCCACGATGGTGTATTCAATGTAGGAATGTGGCTCAAGCGTCGCAATCACATTCAGGTTGTCGGGATACTTTACTGCCCCAACAATACCGGTGTTGGAAGCCGTCGCGGCTGTACCGTCTGCTTTATATGCGTTTGCAGTAATGGTCCAATCCGAATAGGCGTTGATCGTATTGCCATTAATGTCTTGAGTAGTGATCGCCGAGAGTTCATCCAAAACCTGAACTTGGTTTGCAAAGCCATCACCATCGTTAGTCACTACGATGGTGTAAGTGAGTGTTTGACCCGATGAATAGTAACGACTGTCGACATCTTTACTCACACGCAAGTTGTCGTCAGGAGTTTGAACCCCTGAACCACTTTCGGTCACGTTGTCGTTGGCGCAGCTCGTCGAGTCATCCAAAATAACGCCCATGCTAGCGTCATTGGTTTTTGCGGTAAGTTTGTATTTAACGGTTTTTCCTGGAGCAAGATCGGGCGTCAAAGCAATTGGATTTGAGCTCCATGCTCCATAGCTATACGAACCCGGATCCGAGCCAAGCGCGTCCTCACCCGAAATGACTTCAACTTTCCATTCTTTAAACGCTTGTG
>NZ_JAWOUX010000094.1:0-1103 GCF_033339595.1 Vibrio sp. 2096 | reverse complement strand
GCTGCTCAGTCTGTTTAGCGGCGCTTTTTTTGTTTCCCCTTAACCCCCTCAATAGAAAACCTTGAAGATTACAAGGTTGATATTTCCAATATTGTCGAAAGGTTTAATTGTAATCATCGTTATTCGACGATAAACTAATGAAACTTTCTCCAGCTTCCTACTAAGCTTCAGGTGATGCTTATCTTGGAACTGGTCATCCCAATTCACTAACAGATGGCAATCATTACGCTATGTACGCATTAGAAATTGAACAATTACGTAAAACGTATGCGGGCGGCTTTGAAGCGTTAAAAGGCATCAGTCTACAAGTTAAAAAAGGTGACTTTTACGCGCTTCTTGGACCTAACGGTGCAGGAAAATCAACCACGATCGGCATCATCTCTTCTTTGGTTAATAAGACTTCTGGAGTAGCAAAAGTTTTTGGTTATGACATTGATACTGATTTAGAACTTGCCAAGCAAAACCTTGGTTTAGTGCCTCAAGAATTCAACTTCAACCAATTTGAAACGGTTGAGCAGATCGTCATTCAACAAGCGGGTTACTATGGTGTTTCTAAAATTCTGGCAAAAGAGCGAGCCGAAAAATACCTGAAGAAGCTCGATTTATGGGAGAAGCGCAAAGAGCGTGCTCGTAACTTATCGGGTGGTATGAAGCGTCGCTTGATGATTGCTCGCGCGCTCATGCACGAGCCAAAACTGCTGATTTTGGATGAGCCGACGGCTGGGGTGGACATTGAGCTGCGTCGTTCAATGTGGGATTTCCTCAAAGAAATCAATCAGCAGCAAGGGATCACTATCATTCTTACTACGCACTATTTAGAAGAAGCGGAAATGCTATGTCGCAACATAGGCATTATCAATCGCGGCGAGTTGATTGAAAACACAACCATGAAAGCGTTGCTCAGTAAGCTCAGCGTAGAAACCTTTATTCTAGATATCGAGACTGACGGCGAAGTGCCTGAGTTGAATGGTGTCAATCGTCAAAGCTTAATTGATGGCTCATTAGAAATTGAGTTAGATAAAAGCCAAGGTCTCAATGCGGTGTTTGCTCAATTAACGGAACATGGCGTGAAAGTGCTGTCGATGCGCAATAAAGCCAACCGA
>NZ_JAWOUX010000093.1:0-1107 GCF_033339595.1 Vibrio sp. 2096 | reverse complement strand
ATTCAAACAAGTGTTGAATATGCCAGCCAAGCGACTGCGTAAAGCATCATGCCAAGACATTGTGTGGCAACGTGACGAAGTCGATTTGGATAGAATTCCGGTGATGAGTTGCTGGGCGGAAGACGTAGCACCACTATTAACGTGGGGTTTGACGGTTACCAAAGGGCCGAACAAAAAACGTCAGAACCTCGGTATCTACCGCCAACAAAAAATCGCCAAAAACAAAATCATCATGCGTTGGCTAGCTCACCGTGGTGGCGCGTTAGATTTGCGTGATTGGATGGAAACCAACCCGGGTAGGCCGTTCCCAGTTTCCGTGTCGTTTGGTGCCGACCCTGCCACTATCCTTGGTTCGGTGACGCCAGTGCCGGATACGTTATCAGAATATGCCTTTGCTGGTTTGCTGCGTGGCAGTAAAACCGAAGTGGTCAAATCCATCAGTAACGATTTGGAAGTCCCAGCAAGTGCTGAAATCGTCATGGAAGGGTACATCGACCCGAACGAGTTTGCCGATGAAGGCCCTTACGGCGATCACACTGGCTACTATAACGAAAAAGAAAAGCATCACGTCTTTACCATTACGCACATCACCATGCGTAAAGACCCAATTTATCACAGTACCTATACTGGTCGTCCGCCAGATGAGCCAGCGGTATTAGGCGTGGCACTGAATGAAGTATTCGTGCCAATTCTGCAAAAGCAATTCCCAGAGATTGAAGACTTCTACCTACCGCCAGAAGGTTGTTCGTATCGCATGGCCGTTGTAACCATGAAGAAGCAATATCCAGGTCATGCGAAGCGCGTGATGATGGGAGTGTGGTCCTTCTTGCGTCAGTTCATGTACACCAAGTTTGTGATTGTGTGTGATGAGTCGGTAAATGCGCGCGACTGGAATGACGTCGTCAAAGCGATGACCGAACATATGGATCCAGTGCGCGATACCTTGATGATAGACAACACGCCAATCGATTCTCTCGACTTTGCGTCGCCAGTGGTGGGGTTAGGTTCCAAAATGGGACTAGATGCGACTATCAAATGGGATGCGGAACTTGCAACACGTCCCCAAATCAGTAAGCAAGACAGTAAAGTAATAACAGAAGCCGATTT
>NZ_JAWOUX010000092.1:0-1110 GCF_033339595.1 Vibrio sp. 2096 | reverse complement strand
CGCAAGATCAAACGCAAAAAGAGTACCAAGGTTTACCGACACTGACGTCTTTTATAGAAGATATCGAACCTTTGGCGGATTACGTTGCTCGCGATGCGGATGACACTTGTGTGATTTTGTATACATCAGGCACAACGGGACTGCCCAAAGGAGCAGAGCTCACGCAGCAAAACATCGTAATGAATGCGCTTGTGGCTCAGAACATCATGGCGAGTCAGGCTGATGATGTTCATCTAGTAACGTTGCCACTGTTTCATACATTCGGTCAAACCGTGCATCTCAATGCTAGCGTGCAAAGCGGTGCAACTTTGGTTTTAGTACCTCGATTTGATCCGAAACATGTGTTGGAGCTGATCGAAAAGCATCGAGTGACACTCTTTGCCGGTGTGCCTACGATGTACATTGGTTTGCTGCATGTTGAACATAATTGCGATATTTCGTCGCTACGAGTAGCGGTTAGTGGAGGCTCGTCGCTACCGACCGAAGTATTTAAGACCTTTGAAGCACGATTCAATGTACCAATTCTAGAAGGTTACGGCTTGTCCGAAACCAGTCCGATAGCGTGTTTTAATCACCTTGAACAAGAGCGAGTACCGGGCTCTGTCGGGCAACCGATTCAAGGTGTTGAGGTGAAAGTCGTTGATCTTGACGGCCATGCTCTCCCTGTCGGTGAGGAAGGCGAAATTATTGTGCGCGGGCACAACGTCATGAAAGGTTATCTTGATCGCCCAGAAGTGACGGAATCGGTGTTGCAAAGTGGTTGGTTCCATACCGGTGACGTCGGGCGATTTGATGAGTCGGGTAATCTGTTTATTGTCGACAGGATGAAAGACCTGATCATTCGAGGTGGCTTCAATGTGTATCCTCGTGAGATTGAAGAAGTATTCATGACGCATCCTGCGGTAGCGATGGTGGCCGTGATAGGTAGTCCGCATCAAGAATATGGCGAAGAGATCAAAGCCTACGTGGTATTAAAACCGAATCAATTTGTCGAAGCCGATGAGCTGCAATTATGGGGGCGAGAGCAGTTAGCCAATTTCAAATACCCAAGGTTTGTCGAAATTCGTGAACAGTTACCGATGAGTGCTACGGGTAAGATCTTAAAGAGAG
>NZ_JAWOUX010000091.1:0-1114 GCF_033339595.1 Vibrio sp. 2096 | reverse complement strand
TGCTCACGTTATATGGCGTCAGCGTTTTCCGTAAATTCCCTCTCAAGTGCGCTCATGTACTCACGTTTCTGATACCGGTATTCAGTGGCCTCTTTTATTACTTCACCTTTTATTCGCCATCTATTCGTATCCGAATCATTTTTCTTAGTATCTATTTGAGCTTAGTCACCTTCTGCAGTGGTGTTGCGATGGTCAAGGGAAAAAGAGACGATCTAAAACTGCCCGTTCAAGTGATGGCGTACGCCTTCTTTGGGTTTAGTGCTTTTATGGTGGGCAGAACCGTTTGGAGCATTTGGGCTCCTGAAGTCACCAGTTTTATGAATGCAGGTATCATCCACCAGCTGACGTTTCTATTTAGTATCTGCCTCATTGTTGCTTTGAGCTTTAGTATGTTGTGGTTGATCAACGCAAGATTGGTGAAATCCATCAACGATCTTTCTCATTTGGATGCATTAACTGGGTTATACAATCGACGTGCAATGGAAGTCATTGTGCCTAACCTTGTGAATCAAGCACGCGAAAAAAATACGCCTATCAGCATCGTTATGACTGACGTGGACGATTTTAAAACCATTAATGACCAATACGGACACACCACTGGCGACTCAGTCATGGCAACCATCGCCACGATTTTTAAACAAACGTTACCAGAGTCAGCATGTACCGTTCGCTTTGGTGGTGACGAGTTTATGATTGTGTTGCTTGCCAATGCCGAAAACGCGAAAGCCTATGCCGAGTTAGTACGTCGCAGCATTGAACGTGAAACGTCGCTGCTTGCTTTTAAAAACCAAGTCACGATGAGCTTCGGCATCAGCGAGTTAATGCCCAATGACAGCTTGCAAGATGCACTTACCCGAGCCGACGAAGCACTGTATTGCTCAAAGCACACCGGGCGAAATCAAGTCACGACATTCCAAGATGAAAGCGAAGTGGGTGGTAAGTTCATCCAAACACCGACCAAAAGCGCATAACGGAAAGGTAAAACGACATCGCTCCTATTACTCCATTCACGAATCGGTGTAATCGGAACGATTCAGACCAAATTTTTGCATTTTCTGATTTAAGGTGCGACGTGGTAAATCGAGCTCTTGCATCACTTCATTAATCCGTCCTT
>NZ_JAWOUX010000090.1:0-1115 GCF_033339595.1 Vibrio sp. 2096 | reverse complement strand
AAGAACTAGCGATTGCGGTAACTGCAGCGAAAGCAAAAGACGCAGAATAAGCGCACAACAATTAAAGAAAAAACTCCCGCACCTGCGGGAGTTTTTGTTTTAATGGGATATATCCAAACGACTTAAGAATGCTTGGGTTTAGATTCCAATAAAAATAGCGAGTTATTTAGGACGCTTCATGTCAATTATTTTGGGTATTGACCCAGGTTCTCGTATTACCGGTTACGGCGTTATTCGCCAGCAAGGCCGTCATCTGCAATATCTTGGCAGTGGGTGTATTCGTACCTCAGAAAAAGAATTGCCAGGTCGGCTTAAGCAAATCTATGCTGGCGTTACGGAAATCATCACCCAGTTTCAACCAGACGTATTTGCAATTGAGCAAGTGTTCATGGCGAAAAATGCCGATTCTGCTCTAAAGCTAGGGCAGGCTCGCGGTAGTGCGATTGTTGCGGCGGTGAATGCGGATCTTCCTGTGTATGAGTATGCTGCCCGTCTTATTAAGCAAGCTGTAGTGGGGACTGGTGGTGCAGACAAAGTGCAAGTTCAGCACATGGTGCAGCACATGTTAAAATTACCTGCGAAGCCTCAAGCCGATGCCGCGGATGCTCTCGGTGTGGCAATTTGTCATGCCAATACGAACAAGACCTTGGTTGCGCTCGCAGGTAAAGCAAGCAGTGCGAGAAAAGGGCGTTATCGCTAGACTCTCACCGTACTAAAAATGAGACACCTCAGACAGATTTAAGGAATAAATTTGTTGTGAAAATGTTACAAAACTATAGTGGTCGGATGTCTAATAAGAAATCAATCAAGGAAGATTGAACATGAATCCAGCCACGCTGTGGCGCAGTGTATTTATGCCGCGCCAACCTCAATGGACGAGAACGCAACAACGTCAAGCTGACATCCTCTCTTTATTTACCTTCATCGCTTTTCTGGTCGGAATTTATAGCTTAATTAAGTGGTTCAAGCATGGACACGAAAGCTTGATCTTAACTTCTGTCATTCTGATTACTCTTGAGCTTGTTTCCGCTTCTAGTCTCAAATGGTTTAAGCAACCTGCGTTATCACTTAACCTTGGTTTTGTCGGGATGTCGGTGCATGCACTCAATATCATT
>NZ_JAWOUX010000089.1:0-1121 GCF_033339595.1 Vibrio sp. 2096 | reverse complement strand
AGTAAATTGAATGCAAACATGCCGAGTCAAACTCAATTGCGTTTGATTTGGCAAGAAGTGGCATTGGCGCAACAAGATGCCAATCCAAAGCTTAAACTCAAACAAGGAGAGATCCGACGATTCCAAAACAAATTGTACTGGGTTACGCCTCATGACGATGTGACGAGTTGGCAAGGCCATATCCAAATCGATGAGCCACTGATTTTACCAGAGAGTTTGGGGACGTTAACGCTTAGTTCGGGTTCTCATCAGCCAAATATTTCGCTGCCATCACACCCCGAGTTATTGAGGGTTACTTTCAATCCCGAAGGTTTGTCGGCACACCCCACAACACGTAGTCGCAGTCGTAAACTGAAAAAGTTATTCCAAGAATACAATGTGCCAAGCTGGTTACGTCGTCAGATCCCGATTTTGATGTACAAAGACCAAGTTGTTGCAGTCGCAGACTTGTTTGTTGATCAAACATTTAGTGGCCAAGACTGTGAACTCATTTGGCGCAAGCCTTTGTAATTCATGTCACAATATCGACCATAACTATCTCAAATAAAAAACGATTAGGTGAAGCAATGAAGAGATTAATGATCGGTGCAGTGGCTGCACTAACCATGTTGAGTGGCCAAGCTCTGGCGGGTGATGCCGCTGCGGGACAAGCTAAAGCTGCAGTATGTGCGGCATGTCATGGCGCAGACGGTAACGCAACGATTCCAGGCTACCCAAATTTGAAAGGGCAAAACGAGCAGTACATCGTGAGCTCAATCAAAGCTTACAAAAACAAAGAACGTAGCGGTGGTCTTGCTGCGGTAATGCAGGCTCAGGCGTCGCTGCTTTCTGATGACGATATTGCAAACCTTGCCGCTTACTACTCAAGTTTGAAGTAAGTAAAAAGCGCATTAACAAGTCGTTATCTTATTTCTACAAAACCAGAGCATTGCTCTGGTTTTGTTTTGTCTCGACTTAATAAACCTTATTGAGCTCAGGATTTTAGCTGATGAACCAGAGACAAACATTGAATGTTATGAGACGCTAAACGATAATATGCGCAAACGATTGAAGCTTAAGGGATGAACATGAAAAAAATTGAAGCGATTATCAAGCCATTTAAACTGGATGATGTTCGAGAA
>NZ_JAWOUX010000088.1:0-1131 GCF_033339595.1 Vibrio sp. 2096 | reverse complement strand
TGGCAACACAACAAATAAAAACTTCCGTCGTTACCTAGATGAAGTTGGTGCAGAAGAGATCAACCTAGACGCTGGCGCATTCAAGAACAGCTTGAACCCTACGAACGTAGCAACAAAGATTATTGTCATTGAAAAACCAGCGAACGATCAGTACGACGATATTCGTTTCAGCAAGACCAGCGAAGTCAACAAAAAGCCTTCCACCAGCCTATCGCCTGAAAAGGTTACTCAAGCCGCTCAAGATTGGATTAACCAATACGACGGTTTGAAAGGTGCGAATGTAATGGTTGTGCCAACTATGGCCGATCTGCATGAACTGGTTGAACGTTGTATCGAAAAAGTGTCTGCAAGCCAAAGCGTACCGCTTTCTGGCGTTAAGCAAGCGGCAGACATCATCAACCGCTTTGAAGGCGACCGTGGTTCATTGATGGAAATGCTCAAACTGCATGAAGAAGAAGTGGTTAACGCCATCGAAGAGAACATGTTTGACTTCATGGTGCTGGGCCGTCAACGCGAAGAAACCATGGACATGCTCGTACAGCAAATTCCACTCGAGCTTTGGGCTACGGCACTGAAAGGTTCGGATATCACGTTGCAGCAAGCGATCAAACGCTCAATGCCACAACGTATGGTGAAAGCGCTAGAAGACGATATGGAAGCGCGTGGTGCAGTTGCACTGAGTCGAGTTCAGAAAGCACGCCAAGACATCATGCAAATGGTGCGCGAGCTTGATGAGTCGGGCGAAGTTCAGTTGCTTCTATACGAAGAGCCAACGGTGGAATAAAGCATGGCAGAACAAAGATCGAACATTATGCGACTGCCTCCAAGTGGTTACCGTTTACACCGTTTTCCGCCGCTGGCTCAGCCAGTTGCGGTTGATGAAGAGTTCGGCTTGGACAACCAAGGTTGGCAAGAGTCGCAAGTGGACATTCAGCAGCAGCTTGAAGCAGGTTTCCAACAGGGGCTGCAACAAGGTCATGAAGAAGGTTTACGCCAAGGCATCGAGCAAGGTAAGCAACAAGGCTTGCTCGATGGCCAGAAAGAAGGCTTTCAGAAAGGATTTGTTTCTGGTGAACAAGCTGGTAAGCAAGGCTTTTTAGAAGCGGCGAAGCCAGTTAATGACTTGTTCCA
>NZ_JAWOUX010000087.1:0-1135 GCF_033339595.1 Vibrio sp. 2096 | reverse complement strand
TGCCGTACCAAGTGGACGATGCGCTTCACTCGTATGCTGAAGAATGATAAGTTCAACCCCGCTTGCTAGCGGTACGATCCATTGGCAAATACAGGCTTTGCGCGATTTTCCACACTGAGAACAATAACGAGACATAGAGTGAACCTTTATACATTGCTGACCATCATCAGCGTTATCTGCTTAGTACTACAATTCGAACCAATGGCGAGCCTCACCGAATGGCACGCTTACAACATACGTCATGGTGAATGGTGGCGAATCGTAACAGGAAATCTCACGCATACCAACTTTGCCCACCTTGGAATGAACTTGGCAGGATTATGGGTTATCGCGTTTATATTCCGTCCTAGTGCACGCAACTTCTCGATTGTTTTTCTTTTGCTTTGTGCCTTTGTCGGCGCAATGAACTTACTGACTAGCATGTCAGTCTATGTCGGCTTGTCTGGCGTCTTACACGGTTTGTTTGGTTTTTGGGCTCTCAGAGAAGTGATTGAAAACAGAAGAAGTAGCCTACTCTTAGTCGCCGGACTTATTGCGAAAATCGCATGGGAGCAATTTTATGGCCCTTCAACCAGCACTGCTGCAATGATAGGCGCTCGTGTTGCTGTTGATGCACATCTGTTTGGTGCAATGGGAGGCTTAGGTATGGCATTAGTAGAGAAAGGATTCCATCGCCGTATATTTGGATAAAAAATCCCGAACCACGAAAGAGGGTTTGGTTCGGGAAAGCAGTAACCGGAAACGAAAACTCAGTAAGAATACAATGGTCGAAGCCCGCGTTTATAGAAGAATGCGGTCTTCGTTTTTCTTGATTGTTGCTTCACCAATTCCTTTTACATTGGTTAAATCAGCTGCTGTTTTAAATGGGCCGTGCTCAGTACGGTAGTCAACTATGCTTTGCGCTTTCTTTTCGCCAATACCTTTCAGCATCGTTGCTATCTCTTCTGCAGAAGCAGTATTGATATTGACCGTAATTTCAATTCCTTCATATTTATCAGCCTTGGTATCAGCGGCCAAACTGAGTGGTGCGAACACCACTAAACACAAGGTTAAAATCCATTTCATATTGAACATATACACTCCAAATTAACGCTCTGAAATAATCCGCCCTAATGTAGGCAAACACTCATCGTCA
>NZ_JAWOUX010000086.1:0-1136 GCF_033339595.1 Vibrio sp. 2096 | reverse complement strand
AGCCTCACTCCGAAATCGGTGATCGGAATAGCGAAAACCCCGATCGGAATGCCCGAAATCCTACCTTTTTCTCTTTTAAATCAATAGCTCGCTATTCTTTACTTCTTAAACAAGAAAGTAAGGAAGCGACCATGGCAAAAAAGAGAACTCCAATGAACAAAATCAAAGAGGTATTGCGCCTTAAGTACGACTGCGGTCTCTCAAATCGCAGCATCGCTTCTTGCCTTAAACTCGGCCCGTCAACCATATCGGAACTCCTTACTCGTTTTAAACAAAGCCAACTTGGTTGGCCTCTGCCTGAAAGTTGTAGCGATGCTGATATCACTCAAGCTCTGTATCACGGCAAGAAAGCCAGTCGCGATAAAGTCATGCCAGATTTCACTCAATACGCTGTCGAACTTAGACGTAAAGGTATGACGAAGATGTTGCTCTGGCAGGAATATCATGAGCAATATCAAGAGCAATCTTACGCTTACACTCAGTTCTGCGAGCACTTCACTCGTTGGTTCAAAACCCAAAAGCGCAGCATGCGCCAGCTTCATGTTGCGGGTGATAAGCTGTTTATCGACTACTGTGGGCCGAGGCTTCAGGTGGTCAACCCTGACACAGGAGAAGTGCGTGAAGCGGAAGTGTTCGTCGCGACCTTAGGCGCGTCCAACTACACCTATGTGGAAGCCTTCCCCAGCCAAGGAAAGTCTTACTGGTTAGAGGCGCATGCCAATGCGTTCGAGCACTTCGGTGGAGTACCACAGCTCTTGGTTCCCGACAATCTGCGTAGCGCGGTCACCAAAGCCAATCGTTATGAGCCAAGACTGAACGACAGCTATCAGAAACTGGCCAATCACTATCAAACCGCAGTGATGCCTGCTCGCCCTTACAAACCGAAAGACAAAGCCAAGGCAGAGAATGCCGTGCTCCTAGTGGAACGTTGGATCATGATGCGACTTCGCCATCAAACTTTCCATACCTTTAAAGAGCTGAACCTCGCCATCCGTGAGCTTATGAATGACTTAAACGAACGTGAGATGAAGCAGTATGGTGCGAGCCGCAAAGCACTGTTCGACAAACTCGATAAACCCGCGTTAAAGCCCCTTCCTAAACAGCGATATCTCTATACCGAAACCAAGCGAGCCAAA
>NZ_JAWOUX010000085.1:0-1138 GCF_033339595.1 Vibrio sp. 2096 | reverse complement strand
CGAAAGGTTACTTCCAGCTCCCGTCCGAGCATAAAGAGGGAACTCAACTTGGTCTCCAAACAGCCCCAACAAATCTAACAAGTCGGTGTCTGTGAAGGTGTGCAATTGGCCAAAAACATACTCTTGTGAAAGGCTTGAATCGCCAAAGATCTGATAGTTAATTACCGAACTGGCATCTCCTTGGGTGGTCATCTGCCCACCATTGAGGCTGGTAAATGTGACGGACACATAGTCGCCACTCAACAACGACACAAGTGTCGAAAAGTCACACGTTATCCCGGCATGAGGCTGAGCTGAACTTTGTTGCTGAGTGCTCGACACCGTAAATGAGGAAACGCTACCAAACTGGATTGAAGGTGTTGACGCAGTGAGCTGACAAGCTATTGTCGAACACGAGAAAAAGAGAAGTAGACTAGCCAGCCAGCGATGCAACATCATAGTGCCGCCTCATCTTCTGTTTTGAGGCAAACCTGACTATTCAGTGTTTGTATTTTTTGACTCTCGCGCTCATACAACCCTTCAATTGAAACTTTACATGGTGACTGCCCTTGAGGATAAAACAGAATGTAACTGCCCGGATCAATGCCTTCAAAGTAGGTAAACCCATCCCACCCAATTTGACTGACTAATCCTGTCTCTGAACGCCCAAACGTGCCAAGCGGCAGGACTAGGTGATTTTCATCCACAACGGTCATACTCAATGCAATTTGCAGCTCAATGGGAAACTCTAATAAATAACCGTAACCTGCATGTATCGAAGCGAACTGCTCTGTCGTCGAAAATGCCGCATTCGCTGGTAAAGTGAGTGGGTCAATTTCATATTTGGCGGTGTAATACGCGGTAGCCCAAGGCACTAGCAAATAGCCATCCTCGTCAGTCACGCCAACAATTTGGTTTTCATATTTAACCGGAATACCGTCAAAACCACTGGTGCTGACCACGGCAAAGCTGTCATACACTTCGTTAGCAGGGAAGATTTTGCCATCCAATGTCGAGACCGAACCCGCCATTTCCGCAAAATAATCATAATTCCCACTGGTGCCATTGAGCCCTCCTCGAAACTGAGCCCACGAGGCACGATAGGTCAAATCGGCTTGCTTACGGTTTTCAGGATCTTCATTGAGGTCATGCGCTAAAT
>NZ_JAWOUX010000084.1:0-1153 GCF_033339595.1 Vibrio sp. 2096 | reverse complement strand
TCACCGTAAAAAGTACCGTAAGATCTTACAAATCTGAGAATAGCAACGGCATTCAAACCGAAGACAGTAGCCTCGCTGCTGAACTTTCTAGCCGCGTGAAAATTACCGATAAGTTAGACATTCACGCGACGTTGGATTACCAAGATTGGCAACAAGGCTTTGAGGTAGGTTTAGGTTTCCGATTTTAAAAATCGAGTGCTTCTTTTGAAATCAACACCCCATTCCAATCGGCATAAACATGATGTTTTGGTTGAACAATTTGATTCAGCATCGTTAACGTCACGTTGACTTCACCCACACCACGCTTTTCCGTTTTAAACGGGCATGTACCCAGCGCTTGCACTCCTATGTCCATTTGCGACATTTGTGCCACATCACGCACTGCTCCGTACACGATGATACCTTCCCAACCATTTTCGATACCGAGTATCGCCAGCTGATCACCAAGCAGCGCTTTTTGGCAGGAACCGTGTCCATCAACAATCAAGACTTTGCCAGTGCCATCCTGTTCTAGAACTTCACGTACTTTAGAATTATCGTGATAGCAACGCACTGTGACAATTTCGCCATGAAAGGCGGTACGTTGACCAAAGTTCTGTAGCGGTAAATTTAGCAACGTCACTTGGTCTTCAAATTGATCACAAATATCTGGTGTTATGTCTCTCATATTTCCTCCGTGAATTTGCTCGCTCGGGCATAACCCCAACGAGAGATATCCTGTTATACGAGCCTGTCGTTAATTTTTCCTAGCCAATGTTTTTTGCTCGGTGCCGCGCACGCAACTAAGT
This sequence comes from Vibrio sp. 2096, assembly GCF_033339595.1. Taxonomy (NCBI): domain Bacteria; kingdom Pseudomonadati; phylum Pseudomonadota; class Gammaproteobacteria; order Vibrionales; family Vibrionaceae; genus Vibrio; species Vibrio sp. 2096. The sequence continues at coordinate 365 of NZ_JAWOUX010000084.1, read as the reverse complement.
AAAGATCACCATCTATCACATAGTAAATGGCATTTTGTTGAAACACTTTTGCCAATCGCACAGCCTCTTCTAATGATATATCCGCCGCAAAACTCTCTTCACACAATTCAAAGCTGCGATCACCTACGTTAACGAGCACGTAATTCGCGTGTTTAAGTTGTCTTTCTAACTCTTGATTACTTATGCAGTTCTCTTTCTTTGACCGCAAATTACTGTAGGGGTTCCAAGCAGTTATCACCGCATAACTTGACGTATGCCATTCAGCCTCAAAATGAAAAAAAGATTCTGAATAAGCATTCCATAACGATACATCTATGTTCGTATTACTTTTTTCTATCATAACTCTTAAACGATTAATAACAGTT
>NZ_JAWOUX010000083.1:0-1163 GCF_033339595.1 Vibrio sp. 2096 | reverse complement strand
ACTCGGTCACACATCTGACGAATCACCGGTAAATCGTGACTGATAAACAACATCGTTAGGTTCAGTTCACTTTGCAGATCTTTTAGCAAGTTCAGAATTTGTGCCTGTACCGACACATCCAACGCTGATGTCGGTTCATCACAAATCAAAAGTCGAGGACGAGTTGCCAGAGCGCGCGCAATCGAAATACGCTGACGCTGACCACCAGAGAATTCATGAGGATATTTCACGCCAGCCATGCGACCTAAACCAACATGATCAAGCAAATCATTCACGATTTGACGTGTTTCTGCTTCATTCTTGGTGAGTTTATGGAAACGAATTGGCTCGGCAATAATGTCTGCCACCTTCATACGAGGGTTCATAGACGTGTATGGGTTTTGGAACACCATCTGCATTTGACGTCGCATCGGACGACGCTCTTTTTCCGACTTCATCGCCGTGAGATCGATGCCTTCAAATTTCACTTGGCCAGAGTTTGGCTCATACAAACCAGCAATCACGCGCGCGATGGTCGACTTACCCGAACCTGACTCACCCACCAGACCAAACGTCTCACCTTCGTGCACCTCAAAACTCACATTGTTCGAAGCCTGCACGTACTCACGGCGGCTTTCAAACAAAGAGTCCTTAGTCACAAACCTTAGGTTGACGTTTTTCACATCCAACAACGGGCCAGTGTACTCGCGCTGATCTTGGCTTTGACCAAGCCAGTGATTCTTAATGTCCAGCGACTTCATTTCTGTCGCTTCTTCGATGTAACTCACCAGAGGGAAACGATCGAGCTTTCTGTCTGAGCGAGGAACCGCCGAAATCAAGCTGCGCGTGTATGGGTGATCTGGGTTACCCAACACTTTTGCCGTTGGCCCAAACTCAACAAGATCACCACGGTACATCACCGCCACGCGGTCTGTAACGTTTGAAACCACACCCATGTCGTGCGTAACCAACATACAACCAACATTGTTCTGGATACACAACTCACGGATAAGATTCAGGATTTGGTCTTGGATTGATACGTCCAGTGCCGTGGTTGGCTCATCGGCGATGATCAGATCTGGCTCACCAGCCAAAGCGATCGCGATAACCACACGCTGACGCATACCACCAGAAAACTGGTGAGGATACTGTTTAAGACGGTTTTCAGGCTGAGGGATGCCGAC
>NZ_JAWOUX010000082.1:0-1166 GCF_033339595.1 Vibrio sp. 2096 | reverse complement strand
TGATTTGGTTTGTTACCGTCGTCATGGTCACAACGAAGCGGATGAACCGAACGCGACTCAGCCGTTGATGTACCAAAAAATCAAAAAGCACCCAACTCCTCGTAAACTGTACGCCGATGTTCTGATTGATAAGAATGAGTCGGATATTGAAACTGCAACGCAGTTGGTGAACGAGTATCGTGATGCACTTGACCGCGGTGAAGTAGTGGTGAAAGAGTGGCGTCCGATGGCATTGCATTCTGTAGACTGGTCTCCTTACTTGGGACACGAGTGGGATATGCAATGGGAATCGACCTACGATAAGCAACGCCTTGTCGAGCTAGGTAATCGTTTATGTCAGTACCCGGAAAGCCACAAGCTGCAAAGCCGAGTAAACAAGCTGTACAACGATCGCTTAGCAATGATGACAGGTGAGAAGGCTATTGACTGGGGTATGGCTGAAACATTGGCTTACGCGACATTGGTAGACGATGGTAAGCGTATCCGTATTTCTGGTCAGGACTCAGGTCGTGGTACTTTCTTCCATCGTCACTCAGTTCTTCACAACCAATCAGATGCAAGCACTTACATCCCGCTAGCGAATATCCATGACAAGCAGGGGCCTTTCCAAGTTTTTGACTCTGTGTTGTCGGAAGAAGCTGTTCTTGCATTTGAGTACGGTTATGCAACAGCTGAACCTGGTGGTTTGACCATTTGGGAAGCGCAGTTTGGTGACTTCGCTAACGGCGCACAAGTGGTTATTGACCAATTCATTTCGTCTGGTGAGCAAAAGTGGGGACGTTTGTGCGGCCTGACGATGCTTCTGCCTCATGGTTACGAAGGCCAAGGTCCGGAGCACTCATCTGCTCGTCTAGAGCGTTACCTTCAATTGTGTGCTGAGCAAAACATGCAGGTCGTTGTACCATCAACGCCAGCTCAGGTGTACCACATGATTCGTCGTCAAGTAGTACGCCCAATGCGTCGACCATTGATTGTAATGTCTCCTAAATCATTGCTTCGTCATCCTCTTTGTACTTCGACTCTAGAAGACCTTGCAGAAGGTACGTTCCAAGCAGCGATCCCTGAAGTGGATAACTTGGAGCCAAGCAAAGTGAAACGCGTCGTGTTCTGTTCGGGTAAGGTGTATTTCGACCTTCTTGAGCAGCGTCGCAACAACGAGCAAGAAG
>NZ_JAWOUX010000081.1:0-1168 GCF_033339595.1 Vibrio sp. 2096 | reverse complement strand
CAAGGTAATCCAGAACAGGGATCAGTTCTTCAGTGTCGTAAGCGCCAAGCGGACGCATTTCTGGTTCTTTTACCCAGAAGAACAACATCACGATTAACGCAACACAGATAGAGATCGATAGCACAAGCACGACCTGTCGAAGCAAATCGAGGTCGCCCACGGCCATATCGAATTTTGATGCACTGCGCTCTTCTAAATCTGGATTTTGGCTTTCCACATCCATATCGGAGCTAGAAACCAGTGCGCCATCTGAGCCGCCATCAGTGACGGTTAAATCTGTAGACTTGTCTGCCACACTTATTACCTAAATTACACTGGCATGTTCATGAGGTCTTTGTAGGCCTCAACGAGCTTATTGCGGATTTGAACAGTGGCTTCAAAAGCAACACTGGATTTGTTACGAGCAATCATGACGTCAGATAAGGAAACATCGGCATCACCACGATCAAAACGCGTTTGTAGATCGCCAGATGATTTTTGAAGTGAGTTTACGTTATTGATGGCTTTGGTTAGGAGATCATTGAAATCTGCACCCACTTTCGCACCCGTTCCTGTCGGAGTGGTGTTGGTCGCTTCAACCATCATGGCGCGCATTTCGGCCTGAATACCATCAACTTTCATTATCACCTCTGAGCCAAAAGTTTGACTATCTATTTAAACTAAATATTGACACAGCAATTTATGTGCCATAAGACGCCAGCAGTATAGTTTACTCACACTTTTGTCTTATGGCTACGCGTGTGAAACCTAACTCGGAATATCTATACCCGCGTCACGCATTTTGGCAAGTTTGTAGCGCAGAGTACGTGGGCTTATGCCCAACTTCTCTGCCATTTCTTTGCGTCGGCCATTACATTCCACCAAGGTTTCTAGAATGATCGCGTACTCTTGATCGCGCAGCTCGCCACCCACCCCCTCGCCGCCAGTGTTAACGCGGTTGACGGATTCAGCTTGAGCAACAGGCTTGACATCAGGGACCAATGTTTCTGCACTTTGCACAACGTATTGCAAGCTGTTGGCATCTTGCCAATCCACGCCTTCTAGCAAGATGTGCTCTGCACCGATATCGCCGTTTTCACTCAAAATCAGCGCGCGTTGTACAACGTTATCCAGCTCTCGAACATTACCTGGCCATGGGTACTGCAATAGTTTTTCCACTGCAACTGGC
>NZ_JAWOUX010000080.1:0-1177 GCF_033339595.1 Vibrio sp. 2096 | reverse complement strand
TGATGTTGATGATGAGCAGAATCATCATTGGGTTGTCAGAGATCGCCAGCAGCGCATCGGCAATCATGTATGGAATGTCGGCATTCGCCATCGCCCAAGACATGCCCATAGACGCGCCAACCAACAGCAAAACAATCGATGTGGTGACGGCAGATTCCAAAATGATCTTAGGAAGATCTCGCCATTTCACTTCGCGATACACCAACACCGCTAAAACAAAGGTGTAGACCACGGCGATGGCAGAGGCTTCGGTAGCCGTAAAGATACCGCCGATGATGCCACCCATGATGACCACAATCAGAGCCAGTGAAGGCGCCGCTTTTAGAAATGTATCCCAAACCATCGCTAGCGTTGGGCGAGCAGCAATTGGGTAACCACGACGTTTGGCGATGATCCCAGCCACCACCATGATGCTCAGACCCATCAAAATGCCCGGAATGTAACCGGCAAGGAACAGCGCCGCGATAGAGGTACCACCAGAGACTAACGAGAACACGATCAGGGTGTTACTTGGCGGGATCAATAAACCCGATGGACAAGAGGTGATGTTCACCGCGGCAGAAAAGTTTTCATCGTAGCCATCTTTCTTTTGCAGTGGCGACATAGTGCCGCCAACCGCTGCGGCAGATGCGACGGCTGAGCCAGAAATTGAGCCAAACCTCATGTTCGCCATCACGTTCACGTGTGCTAAGGAGCCAGGAAGACGGCCACCTAACACTTTGGCAAAGTTAATCAGGCGCAGTGCGATACCACCTTGGTTCATGATGTTGCCCGCCAAGATAAAGAACGGGATCGCCAGTAGAGCAAAGTTATCAAGACCTGCTGCCATGCGCTGAGCTACAACCGCAATCGCAGGCTCCAATGGTAGGCCCATTAAAATGGTCGCCAGTGAAGAAAGACCAATGGCGAAGGAAACCGGTACACCAACTGCCAGTAATACAGCGAAGCTGCCAAATAAGGTAAGAATTAATTGCCATTCCATTGTGGAACCCTCTAAGAATCAAGTTGTGAGTCGGTGACTAGGGTTTCACCAGACATTAATTGTTTGACGCGCTCATAAGCGAAAATCACGGAATAAAAGATCATCAGTGCGCCACTGATAGGCAGGCAGAAATAGATGTAGCCCATCTCTAAGCCCAATGCTGGGGTTAGCTGGCCAGTGGCCAATGTTTTGAGT
>NZ_JAWOUX010000079.1:0-1177 GCF_033339595.1 Vibrio sp. 2096 | reverse complement strand
CGCCAAAACTTAGCGGTACAAACACTGGCAGAACTTGGCGTTCAACAGCAAAACAAAGAGCCATTATCTCGTTTGCGCCAATTCAGCGAACAATTTACGGGCAAAATCATCTTTTCGGTGGAATCGGAAGGTCGACGCGAAGCCCTGACTGAGCTTCTGCAAGGCATCAAAGTTCGCCCAGTGGTGCAAGAATCGCTGTATCACGCTTTGGAGTCAGACCACCGTTTCACGTTGATTCTTGGTTCAGCAGAACACGGGTTTATTCATGACGAGCTGAATTTCGCGCTGATATGCGAAAGTGACTTGCTTGGCGATCGCGTAATTCAACGCCGTCGCAAAGACAAAAAAGCCGTCAACAGTGACACTGTTATTCGCCACCTTGCCGAACTGAAACCAGGCCAACCTGTTGTTCATATTGACCACGGCATCGGCCGCTACATCGGTCTGCAAACCCTTGAAGCGGGGGGAATGAAAACCGAGTATGTGACGCTTGAATATCAAAACGACGCCAAACTTTATGTTCCCGTTTCCTCGCTAAACTTGATCAGCCGTTACTCTGGTGGAGCTGAAGAAACGGCTCCTCTGCACAAACTTGGCGGTGAAGCGTGGTCGAAAGCACGTCGAAAAGCAGCTGAGAAAGTACGCGATGTTGCAGCAGAGCTACTTGATGTATACGCGAAGCGTGAGCTAAAACCGGGCTTTAAATTTGCCTTGGATCGTGGCCAATACGCGACCTTCAAGGCAACATTCCCGTTTGAAGAAACCGATGATCAAGCCATGGCAATCAACGCGGTGCTTTCCGATATGTGCCAAGCAAAAGCCATGGATCGCTTGGTGTGTGGTGACGTTGGCTTTGGTAAAACAGAAGTTGCCATGCGTGCGGCCTTTGTTGCTACGGACAACAGCAAGCAAGTTGCCGTACTCGTGCCAACAACCCTGCTTGCTCAGCAGCATTTTGAAAACTTCCGTGACCGCTTCGCGAACTTGCCAATCCGAGTCGAGGTGCTTTCTCGCTTTAAATCAGCCAAAGAGCAAAAAGTGATTTTGCAAGATGTTGCGGATGGCAAAGGTGATATCGTCGTCGGTACGCACAAATTGCTCTCCAGCGACATCAAATTCAAAGATTTGGGTTTGTTGATTGTCGACGAAGAGCATCGCTTCGGTGTTCGTCAAAAAG
>NZ_JAWOUX010000078.1:0-1190 GCF_033339595.1 Vibrio sp. 2096 | reverse complement strand
ACGTTGATTCCTTTCTACAGGCTTCTCCACAGTTTTTAGTGGCATACCGATACGAAAATAATCTCGATCACTTAGAGACACCCCGCCAAACCATACATCTAAAAAAGTGTTTGGTTTCGTAACTTCAATCTCAATAATAGGATTAGAATGAACAGTTCCTTTGTTTTGAACATTTGCTATTAACCCACGCTCACCTGATTGAAATTCTGCTGTTTTATTAGGACCTAATTTATATGGCATTCCACAAATAAATGTAACTACACCTTTTCCTCGATTGACTAATTCTTCTGCGTCAAAAGAGCCGTCTACAGTAGCTAAATAAGTACGATCTGGTTCATCATCAAAAATCAGTTCACATTCCTGTTCTGTAATTAACCAATCCGCTAAATCTTCTTTGACTTTTTGTAAATCAGCAATATCTTGCGCTTTAACAATAAGAGGCACATCAATTTGACGTGCCCCAACTTCTGTATTTAATAACCTTGCACCTGGATATCCTGGAGTGTTTAAGAAATTACGTTTGATAGGTGCCCAAGCAGGTCTTTTACGACCCCTAGGCATTAAAATATAGTTTCTTCTTTGGTTATTAAATGTAAAGCTTTGATATTGACCCATGAGCACCCTCCTTAAAATTGATCCTTGATTTCTTTTTCTCTTCTTTGTATTTCTGTTGTATATGGCGTCGTAATTTCAGCCACTGATTTACCATCCATTAAAGCGGTTAAATGAACAGTTAAATTGCCCTCTCTATCACCCGATGGAGTACCTCCGCTGAATGCGCCACCAAATTGCTGAGCAAATCGGTTAAATACTGCATCTGCAAACGGGTCCATACGACGACCAACAAGTGGTACTGCTGCTTCTGGACCAGCTTCACCGATACCAATGATAGATGCTTTATTGAAGAAACCACCATTAGCATGCCATTCGATACTAGGAGTGGAAGGTGGCATTAAACTAAAATTACCCACAATCCTAGGCTGTGGTAATCTTGGGAGTTTAGGAAGTGTTATATCAGGGAGTTTTAGTTTAAAGTCAAACATGCTCTTAATCTTATCGATCCATCCACTTACAGTCTCACGGGCATCTTTAAATCCATCATCCAGTCCCTCTTTAAATTCTTTTAGAACTTTTATAGCAGCACCAAATAACGGGATTTTTTCGAGTAGATTTAAAACTGCTTTCCCGAT
>NZ_JAWOUX010000077.1:0-1190 GCF_033339595.1 Vibrio sp. 2096 | reverse complement strand
TGTCTAAAGAAAAATTTGAACGTACGAAACCGCACGTTAACGTTGGTACTATCGGCCACGTTGACCACGGTAAAACAACTCTAACTGCAGCTATCTGTACTACTCTTGCTAAAGTTTACGGCGGTGTAGCTAAAGACTTCGCATCTATCGATAACGCTCCAGAAGAGCGTGAGCGCGGTATCACAATCGCAACTTCTCACGTTGAGTACGACACTCCATCACGCCACTACGCACACGTTGACTGTCCAGGACACGCTGACTATGTTAAAAACATGATCACTGGTGCTGCACAGATGGACGGTGGTATCCTAGTTGTTGCTGCGACAGATGGCCCAATGCCACAAACTCGTGAGCACATCCTACTAGGCCGTCAGGTTGGTATCCCATACATCATCGTATTCATGAACAAATGTGACATGGTTGACGATGAAGAGCTACTAGAACTAGTAGAAATGGAAGTTCGTGAACTTCTATCTGAATACGATTTCCCAGGTGATGACCTACCAGTTATCCAAGGTTCTGCACTAGGCGCACTAAACGGCGAAGAGCAGTGGGAAGCGAAAATCGTTGAACTAGCAGAAGCTCTAGATACTTACATCCCTGAGCCAGAGCGTGCGGTAGATCAGCCATTCCTAATGCCTATCGAAGACGTATTCTCAATCCAAGGTCGTGGTACAGTAGTAACTGGCCGTATCGAGCGTGGTATCCTAACTGTAGGTGACGAAGTTGCTATCGTAGGTATCAAAGACACTACTACAACTACATGTACTGGTGTTGAGATGTTCCGTAAGCTTCTAGACGAAGGCCGTGCAGGTGAGAACGTTGGTGCACTTCTACGTGGTACTAAGCGTGACGAAGTTGAACGTGGTCAAGTACTAGCTAAGCCTGGTTCAATCACTCCACACACTAAGTTCGAATCAGAAGTATACGTACTGTCTAAAGATGAAGGTGGTCGTCACACTCCATTCTTCAAAGGCTACCGTCCACAGTTCTACTTCCGTACAACTGACGTAACTGGTGACATCCAGCTACCAGACGGCGTAGAAATGGTAATGCCAGGCGACAACGTACAGATGACTGTAGAGCTAATCGCACCAATCGCAATGGACGAAGGTCTACGTTTCGCGATCCGTGAAGGTGGCCGTACAGTAGGTGCTGGTGTTGTTGCTAAGATCTTCGACTAATTCATA
>NZ_JAWOUX010000076.1:0-1198 GCF_033339595.1 Vibrio sp. 2096 | reverse complement strand
ATAGCTGACAGAGTAGGAAGAACCCAACCCATGCCCACTTCAAACAGCGGTAGTACGTTGAACGCAGATACATCCAAACCAGCAACTTTCGCTGCATCAACAAGTGCGAACAATAGTGATACTAGCAGTACCGCACGGTATGCAAAGCGAGGATTTGGCAGTTTGCTACGAACAAAGGTAAGAGCAACCAAAGCAATCGCCACTGGGTAAAGGGCAAACAGTACAGGTACAGAGAGCGAAATCAATTGCGCTAGACCAACGTTAGCAACTAGCGCACATACTGCACCGTTGATTAGAACCCACTGCTTGTATGACAGTGATGTCTTCGAGCTGAAGAAATCAGAACATGCTGAAATCAGGCCGATAGCCGTTGTCAGACACGCTAGCAATACAATCACAGAAAGAACGATTTGACCGTAAGGGCCAAACAACGCTTGAACGTACTGGCTTAAAATCAGACCACCGTTGTCTGCGCCCGCAGCAACTGTTGCGCTGGTAGCGCCTAGGTAGAATAGCGAAATGTAAACAAATGCTAGACCAGCCGCCGCGATACAACCTGCAAAAATCAGGTACTTAGTCGTCGCAGAACGCTCCGTGATGCCTTTGCCGCGCAGTGCATCCACCATCAACATACCAAACATCAGCGATGCGAAAGTATCCATGGTGTTGTAGCCTTCAAGGAAGCCTTTGGTTAGTGGCTGAGTTAGGTACTCACCACGAGCTCCAATCATATCGCCTTGAGGATCTAAGAATACTGCAACAGCAAGAATGATCAAACCGACAAACAGCGCTGGAGTCAGCACTTTACCGATCAAGTCGATAAGACGGCCTTGGAACCAAGAGAACAGCATTGCAACCGCAAAAAAGATCACAGAAAACGCGGTAAGGTGCGCTTGAGAAGCTTCAACAAAGAATGGCTTCACGGCCATCTCGTAAGCCACTAGACCTGTACGAGGCGCTGCAAACGCAGGACCAATAATGATGAAGATAAGTGCTGCCATCAATACTGCTGCTTTTTTCGGAAGATCTTGAGTCAAGTGATCCCATGATCCACCTGCTACAGCAATAGCAACGATAGTAATAAGAGGTAGACCTACCGCTGTTAGCAAGAAACCGAACATCGCTGGCAATAGGTTTTCACCCGCGAGCTGACCCGCTAGAGGTGGAAAGATGATGTTGCCTGCACCTAAAAAGAACG
>NZ_JAWOUX010000075.1:0-1208 GCF_033339595.1 Vibrio sp. 2096 | reverse complement strand
CTGGATATTATTCCTGACGCAAATAACTCTGATCCAGAAGTGTCGACTCAAGATGATGACATCAAATCGTCTTTGATCCATTGGTTGGAAGAGTTGAATCCAAAACAAAAAGAAGTGCTTGCACGCCGTTTTGGTTTGCTTGGCTATGAGCCGTCTACTCTTGAAGAAGTGGGGCGAGAGATTGGTCTTACCCGTGAGCGTGTACGTCAAATTCAAGTGGAGGGTTTACGTCGACTTCGTGAAATCCTAATTAAACAAGGCCTAAATATGGAAAACTTGTTTAACGTCGAAGACGATTAATACTAAGCTTTCTCGAAACACAAAGGGCTATGGATAACCATAGCCCTTTTCTGTTTTAGGGGAGATTAGATATTCTCGTTAAAGCATTTTCTTCAAACGATACAGCTCTTCAAGGGCTTGACGAGGTGTTAAGTCGTCTGGATCGATGTTTGATAACGCTTGTTCAATTTCGCTAGGTTCAGGGATTAAGCTGAGCTGATTTGCCACATCCACTGTGCTTGGACGAGGCGAGTCGCTAGCTTGGCCGAGTTGCTCTAGTTGAGACAGTTTAGTACGAGCATTTTTGATGACCGTTTTAGGTACGCCAGCTAAGCCCGCAACCGCCAAGCCGTATGATTTGCTTGCGGCGCCTTCTTGAACTGCGTGCATGAAAGCAATGCTGTCGCCATGTTCTACCGCATCTAGGTGAACATTCGCTAAGTTTGGTAGCAAGTTCGGTAATTCGGTTAGTTCAAAATAGTGCGTAGCGAAAAGTGTCATCGCACCAATTTGTGTTGCAAGCCATTCGGCACTTGCCCATGCCAATGAAAGACCATCGTAAGTACTGGTACCGCGACCGATCTCATCCATTAACACCAAGCTGTTCTTGGTTGCGTTGTGGAGAATGTTGGCCGTTTCTGTCATCTCTACCATGAAGGTTGAACGACCTGATGCCAAGTCATCTGAAGCACCGATACGAGTAAAGATGCGATCCAATGAGCCAATTTGTGCTGACTCTGCAGGTACATAAGAGCCGATGTGAGCCATCAACGCAATTAGCGCAGTTTGGCGCATGTAGGTTGATTTACCCCCCATGTTTGGACCCGTGATGATGAGCATTTTACGGCTTGGGCTTAATTCTATTGGGTTAGCAATGAACGGGTCCGAGGTGACTTGCTCTACTACCGGGTGGCGACCTGCTTGAATGT
>NZ_JAWOUX010000074.1:0-1208 GCF_033339595.1 Vibrio sp. 2096 | reverse complement strand
CTGATTTAAGTCCAATAGCTGTGTGCTTTGCAACCTGGATCAAGTTATTAACTTTTAAATCAATGCTTAATTTGCACACAATCCGCATCAGTGTTAAAAATTTGTTCGCTAGCGAAAACTACAATTATAAACTGAGTACTCGGTACTCAGCATCTCATAACGACATCTTACTTACCCCCTCCCTCTCGGAGGGTTTTTTTTGCCTAAATTTCAATAAATTAAAAAGCCACCTTGCGGTGGCTTTAAGAACGAGCAGTTATGACTGGCAAACTTTTTTCATTAACCCTTTTACATGTCCTTTAGACAAATATGTCGGGCAAAGAGCTTCTCTTACGGTTTGCGACTCAATAATGTAATTCTCAAAGTTTGTTAGTGCGGTGTTAGCACACCTTTGTGTAGCAACCTCTTTCGCCAAAGCGAAGTTGGTATTATTTGGTCTGTCCAAGGTGTAGAGCAACGCATTTGCGACGTTTTCATCCGCACAGTAGTTCTCAGCTTGCTGCACTGCTGCTGCAAAAAAAGGAACCGACAGTGACTTCGAGACATTCTGGAAAACTTTGGTTCCTTCTTCGTAACTCACCTCAGCGCTTGGTGCCAAGGTACTAAGAAGCTGACCATAATTTTCCACACATCCCTCTATCGCATATTGAATACATGGTTGTGCTGCAGGCACCAGCTCTTTCGAGAACTGCTGAGTAAAACTCTTAGATTGAGAGAGAAATGGGTAAGATAGGATTAACTGCTGACCCAGACCAATCGCATCATCTTTTGCTCCAGATGCGACATAGTGTTCAAACGCTCCCAACGCCGCATTTTGAACTAGGCTTTCCCACTCGCTATTACGTTGAGATGGACGAATATCTTCCGCATGCGCTAATAGCTCATTCCAATTTTTAGAGCCGTTCAATGCCTTTAAGTCGTCCATGGTGTAACGAGCTTCTTCACCGACCACGGCAAAGCTGACGGACACCATGAATAACGACAATAACGTTTTCTTCATCGTTTTAGTTCCATGCCTGCTTAAGGTACTTCAACGTTGAAGAGTCGTAAGCCGCATTTGGATTCAGGGCAACTTTGAGTACGCTACCACCTTCATCTAACGCGAAACCAGCTTTTTTCGCATTCACTGAATCTTGACCTACGAATTGGATTTTTTGAACTTTTTGAAACTCTTCTTTATACAAAGCTGCGTGCTCAGTTGTCGTGCA
>NZ_JAWOUX010000073.1:0-1215 GCF_033339595.1 Vibrio sp. 2096 | reverse complement strand
GAGCCGCACTGGTAGTCAGCTGTACATCAGCCAATCTGCGGTGAGTAAACGTATCGCCAATTTAGAAAAAAAGTTAGGAAAGAAACTGATCGAGCCAAACGGCAGACACATTAAACTAACCTCGGATGCTCTGGCCCTTATCAATACGATAGAGCCCACATTCAATGAGTTACGAGGACAGATTTACGATCAGCAAGAGCTCGAAGATACGTCATTAATAAAAATGGATTGCTCAGAAACTCTCGTCGCAGGTTATCTGAGTATGATTATGGAAGAGCAACTGGCACGCGATCCTTATCTCAGAATCTCCACCAATCACACTCCGAGAATCGTTGAAAACGTAAAATCAGGGCGAGCGACCCTAGGATTCTGCGCTGGTTACTTACCTTCTCATCACGGTTTGATGAGCGTTCATCTCGCCGATGAGCCTTTCTCTATAATAAGTAAATACCCGCTAACTCAATTACCAAACGCGATTTTAACTAACGATTTGAATAACCCAGCCAATACATACCAGCAAGCCATTTTGTCCAAGTACGAGATCCCACCTTTGATGGAAATGGACTCCTACACTGCGGCAGCGCAATTAGCTTTAAAAGGTATGGCACCAGCACTGATACCTAAATCCATCATCAAAACACTCAACATCGCATCAAATTTCTGTTTTGAATTCGAAGAACTAGAGCCTCTAATTCGCCCAATACACATCTGTCTTCGCCACAACACATACCGCAATCAGCGAATTAAAACAGTGTTAGAAGCCATTGCTGATGTTGTTGCCAAAGAAGTTTTGTTGCCATCAGCATAGACATGGTAATCACTAGAGGTCGAATCCACTTTTGACCTTTGGTAACCACCACTTTTGCGCCAAGTTGAGCGCCAATAAAGCCACCGACCGCCATCGTCAAACCAATTTCCCATACAGGTAACCCTGCGATAACGAAAAACAACAATGCGGCGATGTTTGAAGTGAAATTCAAAATCTTAGTTCGTGCTGTTGCATCCACGAGAGAAAAGTGGCCAAGAGCAACAAAGCACACAGTAAAAATCGAGCCCGTACCGGGGCCAAAGAAACCATCGTAGAAACCAACTCCACCACCGATACACAAAGCAAACATCGCTTCGGCAAGTTTTGGTTCTCCATCGATTTTTCGAGTACTTGGTGCGAGTAAAAAATAAAGAGAAATCGCAATTAGAAGAACAGGAATCAAACTG
>NZ_JAWOUX010000072.1:0-1230 GCF_033339595.1 Vibrio sp. 2096 | reverse complement strand
TATCACTGAGATTAATGATATGGCGATGCAGATTGCGAGCGCAGCAGAAGAGCAGCGAGCGGTAAGTGAAGACATCAGCCGCAATACTCAAGGCATCAAAGACGATGCAGATGTCATTGCTGAGCAATCACTGAAAAGCAGTGAAGGAGCACGCAGAATGTTCACCACAGCGAACACCATGCGAGAAAACATCAGTCGCTTTAAAGTGTAAACCGCCCCGAAAAAGCAGCTCCCAGAGCTGCTTTTTTATTGATGTTATCTAGACCTTTAACTTCCCTATAATAAATAAAAAAATGATGGCATTGCTCGTGGCATTTCATGCATATTAAAAGCCCTCAACCCTATTCAACAAGGACGTCTATCAATCATGGGTTACGAATGGCTTGCTCTGTGCGCTGCCTTTTTATGGGCGGTTTCCAGCCTGATTTCGGTTATTCCTGCGCAGCATCTGGGTGCCTTTTCTTACAGTCGTTGGCGGATGGGCTGCACAGCCGTGATTTTGTCGACCATGGCGTGGATAACCGGCGGTTGGCTAAGTGTGTCTTGGGAACACATTACGCCGATGATGGCATCCGGATTGATAGGGATCTTCATTGGCGACACCGCACTGTTTGCGTGTTTGAATCGCATGGGGCCAAGGCAAGCGGGCCTGTTGTTTTCCTGCCATGCCGTGTTTTCCACCATCTTAGGTTATTTCCTGTTTAGCGAAAGCATGACGGCCATTGAACTGCTTGGTTCTGCACTGGTGTTTAGCGGTGTGGTGATGGCGATATTCTTTGGCCGACGCGGACAAACTAACAATGTGCTCGAGGAAATCAAAGGCAACATTTGGGTTGGAGTCTCACTCGGCCTTACCGCTGCAATATGTCAGGCGCTCGGTGGCATTATTGCCAAACCGGTCATGCAAACCAGTGTCGACCCAATCGCTGCATCGGCAATTCGAATGATCAGCGCGTTCGTTGCGCACTGCTTGTTACTTATCGTTGGTGTAAAAGTTGCTCGCTCCACCCAACGTATTACTTGGCGTGTTTTTGGCATTACGGCGTTGAATGGCTTTCTCGCGATGGCCGTAGGAATGACGTTAATTCTTTACGCGCTGCGCGAAGGGAACGTAGGTATGGTTGCTCTGCTATCTTCAACCACGCCAATCATGTTGCTACCGCTGCTCTGGGTTTACACTAAACGCCGACCAAACCGATTTGCTTGGTTGGGCGCGGCCCTAGCGGTGAT
>NZ_JAWOUX010000071.1:0-1230 GCF_033339595.1 Vibrio sp. 2096 | reverse complement strand
TTCAGGTAAAGGCAGAGGGTCTGGATATCCCTGTCATTCATGACCTTCAATGCCTGTTGTCTGACTACTGAGAAGGGTTGATTATCATCAATGTTCTCATCCACAAACAGATGCAGTAACTCTGCCGCTTTCGTGACATTGTCCGCGGCTGACTGCCAGGACAGGAACACTGCTTGTTGTGCAAAGGTGTTGGCAGCTTCTTGTTGCTTGCGGATATGGTAAATGAACCCATCAGTTAACCGTTCCAGTGCCAGTTGTATCCGCTCTGTCAGGTGACATAGCAACCATAGATGCTGCTGTGCGCGTTTGAATCGTTTGAGTTTACTACCGTAATAGTTGATGAGCTCACCGAAGTGTTGTCGATTTTTAAGAGACAGATTAAGCCCATCGATAACGCCATTGATTTGCGTGCGCCATGGCGCTAACTGATGATAAAGGGCAAGCTCTTTTTTAAGTTCAGGTACGGTCAGACTTTTTGCACCGCCTCTGAGCTGGTTCAGGCTTAGTCCGTCATCAATGGCTGTTATGCTGTCCAGAAAGACGTGAAGTTCAGGACTGGTGAGTTGATTAAGTTGGTGCGCCAGGTCTTTTCTGACCTGCTGCATCGCTCTGCTTATCAGTCTCTGGAGTACGGTGTACCTAGGGATAGCAATGCTGTGACTGGTTAGGAATTCAATAGCAGTATCAAAGAGGTAACGCGGCTCCAGCCAGGCATTGCCCACCTGAACAAGGTGGTCGAAAAGAGAATTGAAGTGCTGACTTTCGTCCCATTTGTGATAACCAGCAAGGTCTAATACTTTTGCGTAGAGTCGATCTTTTTGTTTTTGTGAGGGAGTGAATGGTCTGAGCCCCTTGCCGCCAAGCAGCTCTTTACTGATGAACATTAAATCCTTAGAAACCTGCGAGTAAGCGATATCTAGGATGACGGGCTTTGATTTGAAGTATCCCAAAATCGCGACAAAGTAACATCTATGAGCTCTGAGACGAATTGACCGAAAAACTGCCAATTCCGCATCGTTCAGAGAAAAGTACAGACGTTGTTCTTCGATTGAAAAAATGGGTGGGGAATAAAGATCTGCCTGTTCTGCTCTCGTGAGAATAGTAATTTCGTTTTTGATGGCCATATCAGGGCTGTTCCGTATTAAATGTACGATATTTACCTAATTTGCCACACTTATAAGTAGTAACCCACCTCCGCAGCCATTTATTGGTGTGGTCTACAGAGGATTA
>NZ_JAWOUX010000070.1:0-1241 GCF_033339595.1 Vibrio sp. 2096 | reverse complement strand
CAATAGGCGTTGTTGACTGAGAACGCAGCAACAGCGCCACGAGAAATCGTTCCGTGGCAAAATTTTACTCTCTATTGAAGAGGCAAATGCCATGACTAAACATTGGTCTAAAGTTCAGTATCTGCACCAAGTGGTGCAAAACGCCAACATCCATATTAAAGGTACTCACAGTTATTACAGCGATTGCTGGGATAATGGTTTTGAGCAATCCGTCGTTCGTTATCTGCTGGGGGATGAAATCAGCAAGCAGTGGCAACCCCGTTGGGAAGTCGACCAACTCTATATTGGTGATTATGTTTGTATCGCCGCAGAAGCGGTGATTTTAATGGGTGGCAACCACAATCATCGAACCGATTGGTTCTGCTTGTATCCGTTTCTTGATGATGTCGAACGTTCCTATCAAAGCAGGGGCGACACGATTATCGGAGATGCTGTTTGGATTGGAATGCGCGCGATGATCATGCCAGGCGTTACGATTGGAGAGGGCGCGGTGATTGCCGCAAACAGTGTCGTGACGAAAAACGTGCCGCCGTACACCGTGGTAGCGGGCTCTCCTGCTAAGCCGATCAAAACTCGTTTTGACCCAGAGACGATTGATAAGTTATTGGCTCTTAAGATGTATTCTTGGGATGAGGCTAGGTTTAACGCGCTTCGCTCTTTTATCTGTGGAAATGATATTGAGCAGTTAATCATTGCGGAAAGCAACTATAAAGATGGCGAATGTCACTGAAATGAGGAAAATTATCAGCGATATGTTATAATCTCGCTCCGTTGTGACGAAAACTATTGTTGCAGCTTGTGCGTTTCCTTGGCATCGATTCGTTTAAATCACCATGAGTCAGAGTTGAAAAACTACGATAGGAACAAGCAAACTCAATTGTTTGAACGCGATCTCGGCGTTTTGACGGTTACAGCGGGAAGGAACTTTGTTCGATAGTAATCGACGCATTCTGTTTAAGTAAGGGAGCCCATTGCGCGGTTCAGAAAGTGTCACTAGAACTTACTCACAACATTATACCCGGCGCATTGACCACGCGTTTTTGGTTGAGGCAAAGGGCATTTGAAGGAGCTGTAAAGGCTCCTTTCACATTTAAGGGCGGCAAACAGCAAACCATTGGCACAATGCTTAACAAGCGCCCTTAAACTAGCCTAAGGCGCATGACACCATCTAATGAGTATTTTCGGAAATAAAGCGAGAAAATTTGCTATTGAACGAAGGTTAAACTAACACTCATTCATTA
>NZ_JAWOUX010000069.1:344-1252 GCF_033339595.1 Vibrio sp. 2096 | reverse complement strand
CCACCAGTCGGGTTGAATCTGTTTGTAACGGCTGGGGTGGCAAGAATGTCGATGATGAATGTTGTAAAAGCGGCATTGCCATGGGTGGGCGTCATGTTCTTGTTCTTGATAATTGTGACTTATGTACCTTGGGTATCAACTTGGTTACCTACGACCTTGATGGGGCCAGAAATAATCACTAAATAACACATTTTCCGAATTACATTCACTCAACCAAAAAGAGGTGTGAGCAATCACACCTCTTCGTCTATGGATTTAAAATCTTGTTTTCTCGGATCGGGATGGACTCTGCGCTCATAGCCGTGCCACTTCTTTTTGTTTTTACGTCGGTCTTCACCGGAGCGCCTTTCTTCTTGATACTGGCCGTCTACCATCACTGTATCGGTAATGATCGGTATCCTCACTTTTTCATTCATATCCATATGAGCCCAATAATTGCCTTAGCAAAATTATGATTCAAGTTGGATATAATACCAATCGTGCGAACCGGTTTTATTTATAGAGCTCTTTATCTATCTGATAGCGTTGCATTTTGTCATACAGCGTTTTTCGAGGCACATTCAACTGTTCCATCGTTTGTTTGATGCTGCCATTGTTTTCTAGTAGCGCATTTTCTATCGCTGCCTTTTCAAACTCCGCCACTTGCTCTGCAAGGCTACTGGTTGAGGCGGGGATGGAACTTGGTTCACCTAATTGAATGAGTTTACCTAATAAAACGAAACGCTCTGCTGCATTGCGTAGTTCTCGGACATTTCCCGGCCAATCGTGAGCCATTAGCTGAGCCAAATCTTGTGCTGAAAGGCTTGGCGAACTTTTACCATAGCGCGACGCCGCGACTAAAAGAAAATGGTGGAAAAGGGCAGGGATGTCTTCCTTGCGTTCACGTAAGGGAGGCAAATCTAGCGTAA
>NZ_JAWOUX010000069.1:0-334 GCF_033339595.1 Vibrio sp. 2096 | reverse complement strand
TAGTAAAGGTCTTGACGAAATGTGCCTTGTTCCGCAGCACGTTTAAGATCCACTTTCGTTGCCGCGACAACGCGAATGTCGAGAGGTAAAAGTTCGTTTGAGCCAACGCGTTCAATCACGCGCTCTTGCAGGACGCGCAACAAACGAATTTGTGCCTGAATTGGCATCGATTCGATTTCATCTAAGAAGAGTGTGCCGCCCTGCGCAAATTCAAACTTACCAATACGCCGACTGTCTGCACCAGTAAATGCGCCTTTTTCGTGACCATAGAGTTCGCTTTCAATTAAGTTTTCTGGCACCGCGCCACAGTTCACCGCCACAAAGTTATTGTTTC
>NZ_JAWOUX010000068.1:0-1259 GCF_033339595.1 Vibrio sp. 2096 | reverse complement strand
GGCTGGTTTTATCCAAACTGGCCCTTTTTATGTACGTGCCGACTTTGGTCGCTTTCTTCACAGGTACGGGCGGTTTCCTCGATTTCGCCCAAGCCGTTGTGATCACGCACCTTGCCGCCTTCATCTGTTTGACGATTGGCCGAACCGCCAAGTTCAAACTCAGTGTGCGCGACATGTTCCTCATCACCAGTTTAGTCTGGACCATCGCCAGCGCGTTCGCCGCGTTGCCATTTGTGTTCATTAACCACATCAGCTTCACCGATGCCTACTTCGAAACCATGTCGGGGATCACCACCACGGGCTCCACAGTGCTCAGTGGCTTGGACAACATGGCGCCGAGCATTTTGTTATGGCGCTCCATCTTGCAATGGCTGGGTGGCATTGGCTTTATCGTAATGGCGGTGGCAATCCTACCCATGTTGAACGTCGGTGGTATGAAGCTGTTCCAAACGGAATCGTCCGACTGGTCAGATAAAAGCAGCCCAAGAGCCAAAACCGTAGCGAAGAACATCGTGTTGGTGTATCTGATCTTAACGGGCATGTGCATTGGTGGTTATGTTCTGACGGGCATGAACCTGTTTGAAGCGATCAACCACGCCTTTACCACCCTATCTACCGGCGGTTACTCGACCTCCGATAGCTCAATGAACAACTTCTCCAACGGCGCGCACTGGGTCGCGACCACTTTCATGTTCTTGGGCGGTCTGCCATTTCTATTGTTTGTTGCCGCTCTACGCAAACGCAGCATCGATATTCTGGTCAAAGATGCACAGGTACGAGGCTTTGCATACTTGTTCTTGTTCTCAAGCTTAGTGGTTGCCGCTTGGCTAGTGATTCGCGATGGTTACACCATTTTGGATGCCCTGCGAGTGTCGATGTTCAACATCGTTTCTGTGGTGACAACCACCGGGTTCGGCTTGGAAGATTTCACCGCTTGGGGCGCTCTGCCAACCACGCTCTTTGCCTTCTTAATGATGGCAGGGGCATGTTCTGGCTCAACCGCGGGCGGGATTAAAATCTTCCGTTTCCAAATTGCTATGACGCTATTGAACAAACAGATCATGAAACTGATTCATCCATCCGGCGTTTTCGTGCAACGTTACAACCAACGTCCTGTGAACGACGACATCGTGCGCTCTGTGGTGGCGTTTGGGTTGATGTTCTTTATCACCATAATCTTTATCGCTGGCTGTTTAAGTGCCCTTGGTCTTGCTCCCGTGACCAGCATTTCTGGCTCAATCACCGCCGTTGCCAACGTG
>NZ_JAWOUX010000067.1:0-1262 GCF_033339595.1 Vibrio sp. 2096 | reverse complement strand
AATGTCACGCAAGATTGGTAGAGGTACTTGTTTTGCCGCACTACGAATGCGCTCGGAGCTTTGATTGCCCAGCTCATTAAGCAACTTACCAAACATCACCTTTTCTGGTGATTCTTCCATTTGCTCTAAAATACGAGCCATTTCATACGTGGTTAACGACATTACTTTTTGAATTCCATTATGGTGTCAGGAAAAGTGTGAACGACAAATATACACGCGTTACATACATTGGAAAATACTAAATTACACTGATTTACGCATTAGCGAAGCGTGCGTGCCAGCTCTTACCGGCCTTTGAAAATAGAATCACCAATGCTGGTAGCAATACCCACATATGAATAGCAATCAATGTTTGTGGATCAAACGGCAAACGCTGTAAGGTACCCACTAACAAACCAGAACCGCTCATTTGGAACAAACCAAGTAGCGCAGCGGCTGTGCCCGCTTTATCACCGAATGGTTCCAACGCCTTGCCCGCGGCGCCGCCAAGAATCAAAGCAAAACCAACGGACGACATAAAGATTGGCAGCATGAACGACAGCGCCGTGTTTTGGCCATTCATCACCAGCATCACCACACCAGCCAGAGCCAACGTCGAGATACCAACCACAAGCGTGTTGTGTGTGCCAAAACGTTCCATGAACTTCGGTGCCAACATACAGCCAGCGATGTTAATGACCGCGTTAATGCCAAACCAGAATGTGAACTCATTCATTGAAAGGCCCATGCCTGTCATCAATACCGACGGTGCTGACGTCACGTAAGCTAAGATAACCGCCATAGCCATCAAACATAGTGACGCGTGGAAAATGAAAGATGGCGTGCTCAGTACCGACCAGTAACGACTTACTTTGAATACCGCTTGTTTCTCGGTTGCAGGGTTGGTTTCCTTCATCATCAAGAACATCAACGTTCCTGAGACAACCGCAAAACCAGCCATAAAGCTGAAGTTTGCACGCCAATCGAATTGCTGTGTTAACCAGCTACCTAAGATTGGAGCCAGTGCCGGAATAAAGCAGATCGCACCATTAAGGTAGCTGATCATCTTGCCGCTTTTCTCTGGGCCGAAAATATCGCGAACTGTTGCAAAGGCTGCTACCGATGTCGCACACGCACCTAAGCCTTGTAGCAAACGAGACATCAACATCCACTCAATATTTTGAGCACTCCACGCCAATAAAGCGCTCATTGCGTAGATAGTGATGCCGCCCAATGCAACAGTTCGACGTCCGAGTTTATCTGCCAAAGGGCCAGCAAACAGT
>NZ_JAWOUX010000066.1:0-1280 GCF_033339595.1 Vibrio sp. 2096 | reverse complement strand
TCGGTTTATCCATGTTTTGTTATCTCGGTGTAATTAATATTACGCCACCAAAAGTCAGGTCCGAGAGAGTAGCAAACGTGCGCAAAGGCAATGTCATTAAAGGGTAAAGACATTGGTTACACACTTGCCATCGGTAACCCCGCTACCTTCCATATACTACTATGGTTCAGGCCGGAGGCTTTGCGTCCCACCCTTTCGGATGGTTTGCCCTGTGCGTGACCAGATGAGGATACTTTGTATATTGAATTAACATCACACTTTAGATTTTAAAACGTGATCTTGATTCAATAAATAATGCCATTTTGTGCATGGGTACTCATAATTGAGAATTGTATTTAATGTTTGAAAAGAAGCGGGAATTAATAATTCACATGTAAAGAAAACAGTAACTTATGGAAGTTATTGTTTTTAAGAATGAGGCAAAGTGTGCGGGAAGTGTTATTTTTTTAATAAAAAAAAGCGCCCCTAAGGGCGCTTGTGTTCATTTAATTAAGTTTCTTAACGGTGTTGCGGATAACAATCTCTGGTTGCATCTCGAACACACGCTTTTCGTGTTCTTTATCTTTAATGCGTTCAAGTAGGATCTCAAACGCATTTTTACCCACACGACGTTTAGGTTGGTGAATCGTTGTTAGCGGTGGTGAGAAGTACTCTGCAAGTTCAATGTTGTCGTAACCGATAACAGAAACGTCATCTGGAACCTTGATGCCGTTTTGTTGCAGACGGCTCATTAAGCCAAGTGCCATGGTGTCGTTAAAACAGAATACTGCAGTAGGGCGTTTTTCCATCGCGGTGATCTTGTCTGCAACCAGTACCGCAGTATCACATTCAAAGTTACCTTCAAGAATCCAATCTTCATTGATTGGCAGTTTTGCTTCAGCCATGGCACGACGGAAACCAGCGATACGCTCTTGGCAAGCAAGTTTCTCAAAGTGACCACTAAGGCAGGCGATGTCAGTGTGGCCATTATCGATAAGGTATTTAGTTGCTAGGTAGCCACCTTCTTCAGAGTTATCGATGATCTTGTCCGCACGAGAACTCTCTGGGCCCCAATCCATCACAACTTTCGGGATGTCTGAGTGACGATCTAGCATCTCTTTTAGTTCTTCGGTTAGATCTGAACACATCACCAAAATGCCATCTACACGTTTCTCAGCAAGCATGCGGATGTAGTCGCGCTGTTTCTCGTAGATGCCGCCGGTATTACACAAGATCAATGTGTAACCTTGACGGTAGCAGTAACTTTCTACACCGTCGATCACTTCAGAGAAGAATAGGTT
>NZ_JAWOUX010000065.1:0-1285 GCF_033339595.1 Vibrio sp. 2096 | reverse complement strand
AGTACGCGGACGGTAGCAATGAAGAGATTCAATTTGCGCCAGAGCAAAATGGTTACGTTAAAGCTGGCCGTTACTACATCAGTTTAACAGGGCGTGATAGCTACGACTCCGTAAACCTTGTGGCAGCTTTAGAAGTTGAAGCGCAAACGCCACCAACACAAGTGCAAGATGATTTAGCTCCTGTGGTTTTAGAATCAGGAGAAGCGAAAGTGCTAACGGTTCATCAGCAGCGTTATGCCGCTGTTTATGTGCCTGAAGGCGTGAAAGAAGTACGCGTTTGGATGTCGAGCCAATCAAATGCGAACGACCCTTACGGCGCAGGTAATGTGGACTTGTACGCAAGCCGCAAACACTGGCCGACAGCAGAGCAACACGAGTACGCATCAAACTATGCGGGCAGCAATGAATACCTTGCTATCCCAGTGACTGAAGCGGGCTATGTGCACTTTTCTCTTCAAGCTCTTCAACAAGGTGATGATGTAGAAATGCTGGTTTATTTCTTCTAATCGACGTTAAGTTAGTTTCGTAACACAAAAAAACACGCCGCCATTTTTGGCGGCGTGTTCGTTTTTCCTGCTTTTGGTTGTATTCAAACAGTGTTAAATGCCAAACGTTTGCATGATTTCGAGATGTATCTGTCAATTTTTGTCGAAAGCGTCTCAATTTTGTGTTGGCATATCCTTCTCACATAATCTTTTTTAGCGCCGCGTTCTGTGACCTAGCTTCTGATTTGTGGTTTCTAAACGGATACAATATATATGCACCCCGTGCAATAAAATTAAAGGGAATGACATGAAAACGCTTATTTATGACACGTTGATTAGCCTTGCAAGCCAAGAACCAGAACAACATGCGCGTATCCGACAAAACCTATATGAACAGTTGGATCTGCCGTTCGATAAGCAACTGGCTTTGTACTCTTGTGCCCTTGGGCCTGCGAGTTCAGGTAAGCTTGAGAGCAGTCAAGGTATCAACAACGCTGTGGATTGCGCCGTTAAACTTCTGGAAACACCAGAACGCTAATCTACTTCGTTGTCTTTATCACGGCCCAATACCCCAAGGGCCGTTTTTGTTTTTTCGTTTCCTCAACACACTTTTCGACGCCAATCCCTTCTCACCAAACGTGATCTAGTTGCCAGTTTGCTTTTCTTAACTATTTGTTACGTCAACGCATTTTATAACCTACTCATTTACAGCGAGTGGGTTAGGGCGTACATAAGGATTTGTTGCTGGGAATTTGTGTTTGGATTTTATGTAAATAAAAACAATGACTTAGTTGCATTTG
>NZ_JAWOUX010000064.1:0-1290 GCF_033339595.1 Vibrio sp. 2096 | reverse complement strand
TGAATGACAGGGATATCCAGACCCTCTGCCTTTACCTGAAAAAACAGAAACGGACCGTGGAAGAGTACCAGTGGCAACATTACGATGAACAATGCAATCTCCTGGAGCAACTGTTAAGGCAGGTGTTCTTGTGCCTTGAATGTGAGGCCGGTAAAGGCTCAGAAGCCGTCGTCGCCCAACTTCAACAGATGCAGACGGAAATCGCATTCGGTGGACCACTGAAGACGATGGATACGTCGCTCATCCCGAAAAAGCACCTCCCATGGTTGGTTAAACAGGATAACGTTAACCCGCAACGTTACGAATGGCTGCTCTACCGGCAGTTAACCTCACGACTGAATGGACGCATTTATTTGCCAAATGTTACCAAATACCGCGCACTGGAAGACGACCTGATCCCCCAGACATCGCAGGATACCTTGCTGGCCTCATCAACACTGGACAGACTAAAACAGCCCGCAGAGTTATTGTTACAGGAGAAACAACACCGGCTGGAAAGTGCACTCAAAGACGTTGCTCTCCATATTGATGAGGGAGACAATCGAAATGTGATCATGAAAAATCGTACCGGTACCCGCTGGCGTCTGCCGACCAAAAGCGCTACATCTCTGGTCAACAATCCCTTTTTTAAGCGAATGCAACCGGTCGGTATCGCGGATGTACTGCGGTATGTAGAGCGCGAAACCGGGTTCATGAAATGTCTGACTCATGTACTTCCGATACAAAAACAAGGGTTCACTCATCAGGATGATTTACTGGCCATTCTGATTGCCAACGCCACTCACCGTGGTGTGTATGGCATGGCGCAGATCTCCGATCGAAGCTATGAACACCTGAGTACGGTGCAGGCCAACTATATCCGGCCTGAAACGCTGCATGACGCCAGCGACGTGATCAATAATGCGGTTGCAGCGCTACCCATCTTCCGCCACTACCATATTCAGGAGGACCAGCTGCACGCCAGTGCGGATGGTCAGAAATTCGAAACCCATCTGGAAACCTTTAAAACCCGGTACTCCTCTAAGTATTTCGGCACCAACAAAGGGATCACGGCCATGACACTGGTGGCCAACCACAGCGCCCTCAATGCTCGGATCATCGGTTCCAACGAGCACGAATCACACTATATTTATGACCTGTTACAATCCAACAGCAGTGAAATCAAACCTGACGTACTCTCGACAGATACACACGGTGTCAATCATGTTAACTTCGCCTTACTGGATCTATGCGGTTACAGTTTTGCACCGCGATACGCGCAGTTCAGTAGTGTCATCAATGATCTGTTTG
>NZ_JAWOUX010000063.1:0-1294 GCF_033339595.1 Vibrio sp. 2096 | reverse complement strand
TTGCTTCGAAAATGGCGCAGTTCTACTCAATCAAGGCGACGTATTCACCCTGAGCGGCACACTTGACGCACAATCTGGAACCCAAGAAATGGTTGGGCTTGATTACCCAGAACTGATTCAAGACGTGAACGAAGGCGATATTCTGCTGCTAGATGACGGCCGCATTCAGCTAAAAGTAAGCCAAGTACACCGTGACGAGCAGTGGATTAAAACCACAGTATTGAACAGCGGTAAGTTATCCAACCGTAAAGGCATTAACTTGTTAGGTGGCGGGCTTTCCGCTCCGGCTCTTACCGCGAAAGACATTCAAGACATCGACACCGCAGCTAAACTTCGAGCCGACTTCCTTGCCATTTCTTTCCCACGCAATGCACAAGATATCGAATACGCTCGCAGCTTGGCGCAAAAAGCAGGTTGTCACGCCAAGATTGTCGCGAAGGTAGAACGCGCAGAAATAGTTGAAACCAAAGAAGCCATGGATGATGTCATTAAAGCATCAGACATCATTATGGTTGCTCGCGGCGAGTTAGGCGTAGAGATTGGCGACGCACGACTGCCAATGGTGCAAAAATCATTGATCAATCGTTCTAAACATTGGGGTAAGCCAGTCATTACCGCGACCCAGATGTTGGAATCGATGATCGAGAATCCTCTCCCAACTCGCGCTGAAGTGTTAGACGTGGCAAACGCGATTATCGACGGAACAGACGCCGTGATGCTGTCGGCGGAATCGGCGGCGGGCAAATACCCAATCGAAGCGGTCGAAGCCATGGTTCGCATCGCACAAGGTGCAGAGCACGAGCTGGAATGTAACCATGACTGCTGGGATACTCTGCAACACTTATGTTCTAACCCAGGCAAAAGTTTCGCGCTTTCATCAATGATTTCGGCTTCTCGCGTTCATCAAGATCTTGGCGTTGCGATTTTAACCCAACATGGTGAAACGCCGCTG
The DNA here is from genome assembly GCF_033339595.1 of Vibrio sp. 2096. Taxonomy (NCBI): domain Bacteria; kingdom Pseudomonadati; phylum Pseudomonadota; class Gammaproteobacteria; order Vibrionales; family Vibrionaceae; genus Vibrio; species Vibrio sp. 2096. Next base: position 342 of record NZ_JAWOUX010000063.1, on the reverse strand, counting down.
TTGATGTCTCGCTGCCAAAGTAAAACTAAGATTTGGGCTCTGAGTGACAACCCAGCTTTACTTGCAGAAATGACCACTCTACGCGGTGGTGAACCTTTGTATTTCAAAGCAGCAGAAAGCCACGTTGATCTCGCGCCACAATTAGTGGAATGCTTACGTCAAAAGGCCAACGAAGCACATATTTCCTCCATTTTGATGACCCAACTCGACTCCATCGAAGGCATGGGTGAAATCAACGCGTGTCGCTTGCTGAGCTTGAATGTGTCTTCTCACATGAAGCCAGCGGAAGAAATCGCAGCTTAGGTTTACCTCCCCCTTATTCAAGCTCGACCTTGAATTTCT
>NZ_JAWOUX010000062.1:0-1358 GCF_033339595.1 Vibrio sp. 2096 | reverse complement strand
AGAAAGACATTTTGTCTTTCTTTTTTTAAAACCAATTACCTTTTGTTTCTGACATCCGTTTTTTTATCTCTAGCATTTTTTTCATTTGTTCTCTTTCTAACGGATCACTAATATCATCTAATTCTAATTTTTTTAACGGTTGTACAAATTTATAGCTGCCATTCTTTTTTTCAGCTAAATAATAATACTGTAATTCATCATTCCAATAATATATGACTTGTTCACTCAACATAAAAGCCCCCAGTAATCACCTTAATATTAGCCCATTACACCATCATAGCATCAATGAAGCCCTAAAATTAACGCAATACAAAAGAGACAGTTCCAAAAGTAACCGTATCAAAAAGTAGTCTCAAATAACTGATAAACGCATCATAAAGCCAAAAACAAGTGTCTCAAAAAGTCCCTAAAATCATTTGCAAACGTTCATAAAAATATATATAATTTATGAACGGTAGGGTTATATGTTTTATATATATAAAAAACCGCACCCTTTTTGGGTTATTTTTCTTTGATGACAATCAATATAAAAGTCATTAAAATGAATAATATACGGTATACATGCAATAATAGACGTAGTTATTCTCAAAACTAAATTTAAGTTCTAAACCATAAAAAAATCCTTCCAAGTGCGCCAACACTCGAAAGGATTGTAAGTATATCTTTTTAAATTCAACTTTTATTTTTGCTTACTAGGTTTATTTTTCATGAGTTCTGCTAATTCTCCAGTTAGTAGAACTTTTTTCTTTTCATAATCCCCAGCAACATCAAACAACTTAGGAACATGTTGTTTTATTTTCTTTCTCCAATTACTCTTTTGATCCTTATCCATCATCCCAAAATAACGACCATGATAATCATTCATGATAGCCTCTAAAACAATACGATCGTTCACCTTAATTTTACTGTTATCTACTTTTTCTAAATCTCCAACAATTATCGAATCAAACGGATTATATTCCGAATCTATCCATTCTTTCGCTTTCTTCTTACGCAAACGAGCTTCAAAACGTGTTACATGTTCAACATCAGGATACTGATCTAAAGTTTCATTTTCTTCATTCTCTCTTTTTTTATTATAGATACAAAGATGATTATCCGAACCTCGTTTACCAATGTACATCGTTTCTATTTTTTTATCTCTATCCAAATAAATACATTCTGATTTACTAGACAAATCTTTTATTTTTAAATCTGCAATTTTAACTGGATAATCACAAGCTATATGTATACCTGTAACTTCAATATTTTCTAACAATCCCAACACTAATCGTATCGCCTCATCAACCACACGATTATATGCCATATGCTTAGGATTAAATTCAAATCTAACATCTTTCAACAAACGATCATTTTTC
>NZ_JAWOUX010000061.1:0-1360 GCF_033339595.1 Vibrio sp. 2096 | reverse complement strand
AGTACTGAACAGTACATTGGGGGAGAGCGCATAATTAAATGCAGAGAGGAAACCAATATAGCTGTCTTTCTCCGAATACAGCCCCATACCAAATAGTGCAGCTTGAGGCTGACCAACCCCTTTAGCAACCCCCGCAACTCCAACGGTACTGCCCAACGTATCGGTACTGAAATAGAACGGGACAAAGGCTGAGTCTTTCTCTGAACTTAGCGCCGGAGAAGACAAAAAAATGCTGGCAGAAAGTGCCAGCATTGAGGTGATTCGTTTATTCATGGATTACTTGGTATATTCCATTTCGACGCGAGGCGTCAATTTGGTCACCAACTCATAAGCTATCGTACCAATGTGATTCGCAACCTCTTCGACAGGTAATTCTTTACCCCAAAGAATCGCTTCGTCACTGACCTTATCTGTGGCATCAGGACCTAAATCTACCGTCAGCATATCCATTGATACTCGACCCGCAATCGGTACTGTACGCCCATTCACCCACACCGGTGTACCATTGGGTGCACTTCTTGGGTAGCCATCGCCATAGCCCACTGCGATAACACCGACTTTTGTGTCGCGTTCACTTGTCCAGATACCACCGTACCCCACGCTTTCACCTTTCTTGACTTCACGAACCGCAATAAGATGAGACTTCAACGTCATCACTGGTTGGTAACCCAAATCTTGAGCCGTTTTGTCGCTAAATGGTGATACGCCGTACATAATAATGCCCGGACGAACCCACTCTAATTGGCTTTGAGGCCATGCTAATAAACCCGCAGATGCCGCTAGCGAGCGCTCGCCCTGACAGCCCGAGGTTAATGACATAAACAGCTCAATTTGTTGCGGCGTGATGCTGCTATCAAGCTCATCCGCACAACCAAAATGACTCATGTATCGCAATGGTTTCGCCACATTCGGGCACGTTTTTAAGCGAGAAATGAATTCATCATACTGCTCAGGGCGAACACCCAAACGATGCATACCACTGTCGATCTTCAACCAAACGACCACTGGCGTTTCTAAATCCGCCTGTTCCAACGCGATAAGTTGCTCTTCACAGTGCACCACGGTTTGGATGTTGTTCGTCACTAACACAGGCAGATCGCCCGGCGAATAAAAACCTTCGAGTAAGAGAATTGGCTTTACCACGCCACAAGCGCGCAGTTGCAATGCTTCTTCAATGCGAGCCACACCAAAGGCATCGGCATGGTTAGCATGTTTCGCCACATGACGTAGACCATGGCCATAACCGTTGGCTTTCACTACCGCCATCACTTTACTTTCTGGTGCTTGCGCTTTCACACGCTGCAAGTTGTGCTGCAACGCAGACAAGTCAATGCATGCTTTTGCGGCTTTCATGTAGCTC
>NZ_JAWOUX010000060.1:0-1402 GCF_033339595.1 Vibrio sp. 2096 | reverse complement strand
GAGGCGAACGTGCACGTTCTCACTCACGCCATGCATTACGGCACCTCGGTATTTGAAGGGGTACGCTGCTACAACACACCAAAAGGCCCAATTGTCTTCCGTCACCGTGAGCATGCACAGCGTTTAAAAGATTCCGCCAAAATTTACCGCTTCCCTATTCCATACTCTGTTGAAGAAATCATGGAAGCAACGCGTGAAACTCTGCGTCAAAACAAACTCGACAGCGCTTACATTCGTCCATTGGGATTTGTGGGCAATGTCGGTTTAGGTGTGTGTCCTCCAGTAGGCACCGAAATGGAGCTGATCATCGCGGCGTTCCCATGGGGCTCGTACCTTGGTGAAGAAACACTAGAAAAAGGCGTAGATGCGATGATTTCAAGCTGGAATCGCGCGGCACCTAACACCATCCCTACCGCTGCAAAAGCGGGTGGTAACTACCTTTCTTCACTACTCGTTGGTGGTGAAGCACGTCGTCATGGTTACGACGAAGGTATCGCACTGAGTGTTGACGGTTACTTGTCAGAAGGCGCGGGCGAGAACATCTTTGTCATCAAAGATCGCGTGATCACCACACCACCAGCCACCAGCGCTATCCTACCGGGCATCACTCGTGACTCGATCATGACCATTGCTCGCGATAAAGGTTACGAAGTCCGTGAAGCTAACATTGCCCGCGAAGCGCTATACCTTGCGGATGAAGTATTCATGACCGGTACCGCAGCAGAAGTTGTGCCTGTGGCAACCATCGACAAAATTGAAGTGGGCAGCGGTAAACGCGGTCCAATTACCAAAGAATTGCAAGAAGCCTACTTTGGCCTATTTGACGGCACCACGGAAGATAAGTGGGGCTGGTTAGACTATGTGTACCCAGAGCAGCAGTAAGAAGGATTTAAGAAATGCCAAAATATAGATCAGCTACCACCACACATGGTCGTAACATGGCGGGAGCTCGTGCGCTCTGGCGTGCAACCGGTGTAAAAGACGAAGATTTCGGTAAGCCAATCATCGCCGTGGTGAACTCATTCACTCAGTTCGTACCAGGCCACGTACACCTTAAAGATTTGGGCCAACTTGTTGCTCAAGAGATTGAAGCGGCAGGCGGCATCGCAAAAGAATTCAATACCATCGCCGTCGATGATGGCATCGCAATGGGTCACGGCGGCATGCTTTATTCGCTGCCATCACGTGAATTGATTGCCGACTCAGTAGAATACATGGTTAATGCGCACTGTGCAGATGCGATGGTGTGTATCTCTAACTGTGACAAAATCACTCCAGGGATGCTGATGGCGTCAATGCGTCTCAACATTCCAGTTATCTTCGTATCTGGCGGCCCAATGGAAGCGGGCAAAACCAAGCTTTCAGATCAGATCATCAAGCTAGACCTTGTCGATGCCATGAT
>NZ_JAWOUX010000059.1:0-1404 GCF_033339595.1 Vibrio sp. 2096 | reverse complement strand
CTAACACACAGTATGCAGAATGCTATGCGGAAGGGTCTTTTACTTTGGCTGGAGATCAAGAAAAAGAACTACCTGCAGCACCATCAAAAACGCTATTAGATCGAATTGAATATGGTTTTATCGTTGAGGTGAAGTGATATGTATGCTTCTCCTGCAGTTGTAAAAGAAAGGACCTCTTTTATAGAGGTTTCTTCTCTTTCTGATGAAAAACTACAGTTATATATAGACCGTGCTGCTTCATGGATTCATAGAGAAGTGCAACGTACATTCGAAAATGAGACGAATAAACAGACACTCTCAGACCTCCTTACTGCTACCGTATTGCTCGTTGAGTATCTTTGGTACCAAGACCATCCGGAAATGAAAGAGGCGCAGTTGAGCGCAGCATCTAGCGAGAAAATAGGGAATTACTCTTATACACTTCGCGATGCATTAGGTGGGAATACTGCAGATGAAATGAAATTCGGAGCAAATAGAACAGGGATTAAAGAATTAGATTTAATTCTCGATTCGTTACGGACAAACAATACTATTACTGGATTCAATTTTTTTGGTGTATCTGGACCATCGAGGGTGAAACGATGAGATTTGAAAGCTTGCTAGTCCATCGCTGCACTTTGATAAAACAGAACGTTATTATTGGCCAAGATGATTACGGCCGAGATATATACGGGCAAGAGGATATACCAGATGTTCATTGTCGCTTTGATCAAATAGAAAAACGAGTGACCAATAATGATAACGGTGCCGATATTATTATCCAACCAATCCTTTACTTAGCCGCTTCTCAAGAAATTGAAGAAACCATGCTGATAAAAGATATACGAGATAAGCAAGATAATTCCTTATTACCTGGTGTATATGGAGTTAAGAAATTATCCCGTGAATATAGCAAGATTAGACTCCATCATTATGAAGTGGAGTTAAAAAAGGAGCGTGATTAAATGGGGATTAACATCAATGTAAGGTTAGATCCGCAAGCGCGCCAATTCGCTAGACAAATACCAGGGAAGTTAAAAGAAGCTCGCCAAAAAGCTGTTGAAGCAGCTGGAATGGTATGGGCAGATGAAGCTAAAGAAGTAACTCTATTGGTTATTTAACCAACATTCCCTATACCAATAAAAGCGGTAAAGGTGAGCGTGATGCTACTGAAGCAGATGTTGTTCATGAGTTGACAGAGGGTGAAGCTAAAACAAACCTAGAAATCGGCTCTGATGTTTCTTACGCTTCTCATTTAGAAAATAGATATAACATTATGGCCAGAGCATTAGATAGAGCAGAACCACGTATGCAGCAGGTAGCTGAAACGCAGGTTCGATTAATTTTAGAATAGGAGGGATATATTTGACTGATTACGTTGATCCAATCCCTCATATTGTGCGTTTCTTTAAAATATTTGGCGTT
>NZ_JAWOUX010000058.1:0-1440 GCF_033339595.1 Vibrio sp. 2096 | reverse complement strand
TACTAAGTGTAGCACGACTGATACCGATGTTTTTAGCAATTTGTTCGTCTACAAGTCCATCACGTGCCCATCCTTCTATTTTTAGTAACCCTTCTTTTGTCAGCCATGTATGTACCTTACCTTTGGCCATAACCACCACCTCACAATAATATCTAAATAATTTTATGGAAAATTAAGATTATATATTTAACAAAATAATACAAGTTGTTATAATAGAGTTAACATTGCCATCAGGAAAAGTAATTCGTCCCCAATACGAGTTACTTTTCCGTTTTTTTATGGCTACTTTTCTAAGAATTCATCCAACGTTTTACGCAGCAAACTAATCATCGCTTCTCTTTTTTGCTTTGGTGTTGTATTATCTTGCATTTCATTAAAGATAGGAAGTACACTTTCTAATTTCTTTTTATCAATGCGTTCATTTACAACGTCCTGTCCTAACATTGAAATGAATGTACCAATTACAACAGCTTGTTCTTGTTTATCTAGTTTCATTTATCTCACTCCCTTTAATTACGCCACATTTGATTGAATCAGCTGTATGTTCGACAATAGATTCTGCTACAACTCTTCCACCTAATGAAACTCCAACTTTACAATCCATAGAAATGGATTTACTACCGTTAATCTTCTTAATTATTTCAGATTGTTTATTTATTAATTGAACATGAGTTATATCCGCTTTCGTCGCTAATCCCTCTTCTAACATACTAACCTTTTGACTTAATCCTTCTACACTTGTTGAAACACAATTTAACGTTTGAATTAAACCTTCATTATCTCTTTGTAGATCGTTAATTCTTTTTTCAAAATCAGCAATTATTTTTGTTATAGACTCCATCCTTTACCCTCCTCCAAAATAAAAAGCAGCATTTAATCATTTACATCAGAAACAAATTCTTGCGATACATCTTCTGCTTCACAATAAACATCTAAATCAGTCCAATAACTTTCATCATAACGATATTCCTTTAAGTGATCTGTAGGCCATCCTAATTTTTTATAATTAGCAAGAACTGCAGCATAATCTTTATTTCTAGCCTCTTCTCTAAACCTTCTGGAAGCTAGCTCTTCTGCTCTCTCGTGATTTTCCGCGATAACATACAGATGTATTTGGCTATATCCTGTATATCCATTCGTCACATAATAAAGATTCATTTTCTTTCTTTTCTTCATATATCGCTTCTTTTTCATACAAATCACTCCAAAAAGAATCTTATTTTTAAAATAGCAGCAGGAAATTTGTTGTATGCATGGGAAATGAATAGATATTCAAAATGACTGCCGATAAGGTTACTTATGTAAACTAGATTTTCGGGAAATATACCTACATATCAACGTTTGTGGTACTTTCAAGAACTTCCACTTACAACATATTTTATACATCGTTGATTTTACGCTGTTTTCAGCCTCAAGCATCTGCTTTTCCTTGCATAAACT
>NZ_JAWOUX010000057.1:0-1448 GCF_033339595.1 Vibrio sp. 2096 | reverse complement strand
AAAGTCGTCGCTATGAACCTCATATCCAGTCACGGAAGGATGAGTCAGAAGCCATTAAAAACACGGATTTTAAGGCTCACCGTTGGGTTGTAGAGAGAACACACAGTTGGATGAATCGCTACCGTCGTGTCCTGACTCGTTGGGAGAAGAAAGTCGAGAATTATGAGGCGATGCTGCATTTTGCCTGTGGTATCATTGTCTGGACTAAAAACCTATTGGGATAGGTTCTTAGTAAATAAAAATTCAGAAGGGATATGTTATGAACTATACAAAATTTGATGTAAAAAATTGGGTTCGCCGTGAGCATTTTGAGTTTTATCGGCATCGTTTACCATGTGGTTTTAGCTTAACAAGCAAAATTGATATCACGACGTTAAAAAAGTCATTGGATGATTCAGCGTATAAGTTTTATCCGGTAATGATCTATCTGATTGCTCAGGCCGTGAATCAATTTGATGAGTTGAGAATGGCGATAAAAGATGATGAATTGATCGTATGGGATTCAGTCGACCCACAATTCACCGTATTCCATCAAGAAACAGAGACATTTTCAGCACTGAGTTGCCCATACTCATCCGATATTGATCAATTTATGGTGAATTATTTATCGGTAATGGAACGTTATAAAAGTGATACCAAGTTATTTCCTCAAGGGGTAACACCAGAAAATCATTTAAATATTTCAGCATTACCTTGGGTTAATTTTGATAGCTTTAATTTAAATGTTGCTAATTTTACCGATTATTTTGCACCCATTATAACAATGGCAAAATATCAGCAAGAAGGGGATAGACTGTTATTGCCGCTCTCAGTACAGGTTCATCATGCAGTTTGTGATGGCTTCCATGTTGCACGCTTTATTAATCGGCTACAAGAGTTGTGTAACAGTAAATTAAAATAAGCTCAGGTTAAATTAAAGGGTTTCATATCTAGTGAAGCCCTGTTTTATTATGTTTTGAGTTAACTTATCTTCAATGGCGGTCATAGAACCGACTGTTTACCCTCAAATAAATGTGTGAGCCGAATTATTATATCATCCTTCCGCAAAAGGCTAAAAACCATAAACAATAAAATGTTTTTTGTCGGCTTTTGTTCGCACTTTTTATCTGTTTCTAGGCATTTTATGATAATTTTTTAAAGGTAAGCTTGAAATAACACGTCGATGCCAAGATATGTATCAAATCATGATATATAAACTAAATGGGATAAAGAATGAATAAGAACCTATCCCAAAAGGATTTTATTCCAGACAATGATGGCACAGGCAAGATGCAGCATTGCCTCGTAATTTTCGACCTTTTTCTCCCAACGAGTCAGGACACGACGGTAGCGATTCATCCAACTGTGTGTTCTCTCTACAACCCAGCGGTGGGCCTTAAAATCCGTGTTTTTGATGGCTTCTGATTCATCCTTCCGTGACTGGACATGAGGCTCATAGCGACGACTTC
>NZ_JAWOUX010000056.1:0-1458 GCF_033339595.1 Vibrio sp. 2096 | reverse complement strand
ACGATAACGGCGTCGAGCGGCGGACGGGTGAGTAATGCCTAGGAAATTGCCCTGATGTGGGGGATAACCATTGGAAACGATGGCTAATACCGCATGATGCCTACGGGCCAAAGAGGGGGACCTTCGGGCCTCTCGCGTCAGGATATGCCTAGGTGGGATTAGCTAGTTGGTGAGGTAAGGGCTCACCAAGGCGACGATCCCTAGCTGGTCTGAGAGGATGATCAGCCACACTGGAACTGAGACACGGTCCAGACTCCTACGGGAGGCAGCAGTGGGGAATATTGCACAATGGGCGCAAGCCTGATGCAGCCATGCCGCGTGTGTGAAGAAGGCCTTCGGGTTGTAAAGCACTTTCAGTCGTGAGGAAGGTAGTGTAGTTAATAGCTGCATTATTTGACGTTAGCGACAGAAGAAGCACCGGCTAACTCCGTGCCAGCAGCCGCGGTAATACGGAGGGTGCGAGCGTTAATCGGAATTACTGGGCGTAAAGCGCATGCAGGTGGTTTGTTAAGTCAGATGTGAAAGCCCGGGGCTCAACCTCGGAATAGCATTTGAAACTGGCAGACTAGAGTACTGTAGAGGGGGGTAGAATTTCAGGTGTAGCGGTGAAATGCGTAGAGATCTGAAGGAATACCGGTGGCGAAGGCGGCCCCCTGGACAGATACTGACACTCAGATGCGAAAGCGTGGGGAGCAAACAGGATTAGATACCCTGGTAGTCCACGCCGTAAACGATGTCTACTTGGAGGTTGTGGCCTTGAGCCGTGGCTTTCGGAGCTAACGCGTTAAGTAGACCGCCTGGGGAGTACGGTCGCAAGATTAAAACTCAAATGAATTGACGGGGGCCCGCACAAGCGGTGGAGCATGTGGTTTAATTCGATGCAACGCGAAGAACCTTACCTACTCTTGACATCCAGAGAACTTTCCAGAGATGGATTGGTGCCTTCGGGAACTCTGAGACAGGTGCTGCATGGCTGTCGTCAGCTCGTGTTGTGAAATGTTGGGTTAAGTCCCGCAACGAGCGCAACCCTTATCCTTGTTTGCCAGCGAGTAATGTCGGGAACTCCAGGGAGACTGCCGGTGATAAACCGGAGGAAGGTGGGGACGACGTCAAGTCATCATGGCCCTTACGAGTAGGGCTACACACGTGCTACAATGGCGCATACAGAGGGCGGCCAACTTGCGAAAGTGAGCGAATCCCAAAAAGTGCGTCGTAGTCCGGATTGGAGTCTGCAACTCGACTCCATGAAGTCGGAATCGCTAGTAATCGTGGATCAGAATGCCACGGTGAATACGTTCCCGGGCCTTGTACACACCGCCCGTCACACCATGGGAGTGGGCTGCAAAAGAAGTAGGTAGTTTAACCTTCGGGGGGACGCTTACCACTTTGTGGTTCATGACTGGGGTGAAGTCGTAACAAGGTAGCGCTAGGGGAACCTGGCGCTGGATCACCTCCTTA
>NZ_JAWOUX010000055.1:0-1475 GCF_033339595.1 Vibrio sp. 2096 | reverse complement strand
AGCGTTAGCCAAACGGTGAACTTCACAGTAGCGCCAGTGGCGGATATCGTGGCAGATAAAGCGACGGTTGTGGAAGACATGCCAACCATCATTAAGGTCTTAGGTAACGACACGTTCGAAGGCGACGACAAAGTGGTGTCGCTGGATACCAATAACGGTCCAGCGAACGGCACGGTCTCGGTCAACCCTGACGGCAGTGTGACTTACACGCCAAACGACAACTATCACGGAACAGACAGCTTCACCTACATCGTTACCTCCGGTGGGGTATCGGAGTCCACCACGGTGAACGTCGATGTGACGCCAGTCAATGACGCGCCAGTGGCAAAAGATGATACCGCTGTTACTGACGAAGACACGCCAGTGACGATTGATGTTCTGCCAAACGACACCGACATTGATGGCGATACGTTAAGCATTGATTCGGCGTCTGTGCCGAGTGACCAAGGTAAAGTCGAAATTATTGATGGAAAACTGGTCTTCACACCGGCTGAGAACTTCCATGGCGATGCTGAAATCACTTACACCGTCACCGATGGTGCACTGACCGACCAAGCGACGGTCAACGTCACCGTGAATGCGGTGAACGACGCGCCTGTGGTTGAAAGCAGCATTGCAGACCAAGCCTTGGCGGAAGACTTTACGCCATACAGCATCGATCTAAATACCGCTTTCAGCGATGTGGATAATGTGGATGGTGAGTTAACGTTTAGCGTCTCTGGTAATAGCAACATTCAAGTGGCGATTGTCAATGGTATTGCTACGTTCACTCCAACCGCAGACTGGAACGGCTCAGAAGCATTAACCTTTACTGCTACCGATCCAAGCGGTGAAAGCGTCAGCCAAACGGTGAACTTCATAGTAGCGCCTGTGGCGGACATCGTGGCAGACAAAGCGACGGTTGTGGAAGACACGGCAACCATCATCAAGGTCTTAGGTAACGACACGTTCGAAGGCGACGATAAAGTGGTGTCGCTGGATACCAACAATGGACCAGCGAACGGAACGGTCTCGGTCAACCCGGACGGCAGCGTGACTTACACGCCAAACGACAACTTCCACGGTACAGACAGCTTCACGTACATCGTTACATCGGGCGGGGTATCGGAGTCCACCACGGTGAACGTCGATGTGACGCCAGTGAATGACGCGCCAGTGGCAAAAGATGATACCGCTGTTACTGACGAAGACACGCCAGTGACGATTGATGTCCTGCCAAACGACACCGATATTGATGGCGATACGTTAAGCATTGATTCGGCGTCTGTGCCGAGTGACCAAGGTAAAGTCGAGATTGTTGACGGCAAACTGGTGTTCACACCGGCCGAGAACTTCCATGGTGATGCTGAAATCACTTACACCGTTACCGATGGTGCACTGACCGACCAAGCGACGGTTAACGTCACCGTGAATGCGGTGAACGACACGCCTGTGGTTGAAAGCAACATTGCAGACCAAACCTTGGCGGAAGATTT
>NZ_JAWOUX010000054.1:0-1483 GCF_033339595.1 Vibrio sp. 2096 | reverse complement strand
CTGCGATCTCGTCGAGGCTGAATCCGAGCCGCTGGGCTGATTTCACGAAGCGCACCCGCGTCACATCCGCCTCGCCATAGCGGCGAATGCTGCCATAGGGCTTGTCCGGCTCCGGCAACAAGCCCTTGCGCTGATAGAACCGGATTGTTTCCACGTTGACCCCGGCCGCCTTGGCGAAAACGCCAATAGTCAGATTCTCCAAATTTTTTTCCATATCGCTTGACTCCGTACATTGGTACGGAAGTAAGCTTAAGCTATCCAATCCAGATTTGAAAGGACAAGCGTATGTCTGAACCTCAAAACGGGCGCGGGGCGCTCTTCACTGGCGGGCTAGCCGCCATCCTCGCCTCGGCTTGCTGCCTGGGGCCGCTGGTTCTGATCGCCCTGGGGTTCAGCGGCGCTTGGATCGGCAACTTGACGGTGTTGGAACCTTATCGCCCGATCTTCATCGGCGCGGCGTTGGTGGCGCTGTTTTTCGCCTGGCGGCGCATCTACCGACCGGCGCAAGCCTGCAAACCAGGGGATGTGTGTGCGATTCCCCAAGTGCGCGCTACTTACAAGCTCATTTTCTGGGTCGTGGCCGCGCTGGTTCTGGTCGCGCTCGGATTTCCCTACGTCATGCCATTTTTCTATTAATCACAGGAGTTCATCATGAAAAAACTGTTTGCCTCTCTCGCCATCGCTGCCGTTGTTGCCCCCGTGTGGGCCGCCACCCAGACCGTCACGCTGTCCGTACCGGGCATGACCTGCTCCGCTTGTCCGATCACCGTTAAGAAGGCGATTTCCAAGGTCGAAGGCGTCAGCAAAGTTAACGTGACCTTCGAGACACGCGAAGCGGTTGTCACCTTCGATGATGCCAAGACCAGCGTGCAGAAGCTGACCAAGGCCACCGAAGACGCGGGCTATCCGTCCAGCGTCAAGAAGTGAGGCACTGAAAACGGCAGCGCAGCACATCTGACGCCCTTGTCTGCTACCACAAACGAAAAAGGATCTGTCGCATGACCCATCTAAAAATCACCGGCATGACCTGCGACTCGTGCGCGGCGCACGTCAAGGAAGCGCTGGAAAAAGTACCCGGCGTCCAATCTGCCATAGTGTCCTATGCCAAGGGCGCGGCCCAGCTCGCCCTTGATCCAGGCACAGCGCCGGACGCACTGACCGCCGCCGTGGCTGGCCTGGGCTACAAAGCGATGCTCGCCGATGCCCCGCCGACCGACAACCGCACTGGGCTGTTCGACAAGGTGCGCGGCTGGATGGGTGCCGTCGACAAGGGCAGCGGCGGCGAGCGCCCGTTGCAAGTCGCCGTGATCGGCAGCGGTGGAGCCGCGATGGCGGCAGCACTGAAGGCCGTCGAGCAAGGCGCGCAGGTCACGCTGATTGAGCGCGGCACCATCGGCGGCACCTGCGTCAACGTCGGTTGTGTGCCGTCCAAGATCATGATCCGCGCCGCCCACATCGCCCATCTGCGCCGGGAAAGCCCATT
>NZ_JAWOUX010000053.1:0-1487 GCF_033339595.1 Vibrio sp. 2096 | reverse complement strand
TAGGCTAAGAGTTAGAGACCGTAAACGGTGAAATCAAAGCAAACACTCCGCATATAGTGCCACCGGAAAGAACGTGAAAGGCACTAACTGAAAGGTGTAAACACGAGCGCCAACACAGATAAACACCAAAACTTATGACCTTTGATGTCAAACCCGTACTAACGCCCAATTAAGGTGTGAGCCACGCTACCACGAGACTCAACTTGGACGCTGTAAACACTAAACTTGACCCAAACCAAAAATGCCAAGCGTGGGGAATCACTCTTAAATTGTTTGTTAGCCGTTTTACTTCGATTGAACCATTGCCTTTTGAATACTAGTCCCAGCGGGTGTAAACAGTTCCAGTGTTACATTGATGCCTTTCTCTGATAACAGACCAATATAAGGAAAGAACATTGGACCATTACTTTTGAACCCTTTTACCCCTCTCATACCAGTATCTTCGATGTTAATGGTCCAGCTGTTAAGTACTTTATCTATACCAATTAAGGTATAGCTATTTAGAGCCAGAGTATTGCCCAGTTGAGATAACAAAGTTTCAACTGTCAATTCTAAAGAGCTGTCGAATTCGAAGCTTCCTAAGAAATCCATAAGTGGAAAATCGACACAAATCTTCAATAAAGCTTGAATGGTATCGAAATCAACCATCAATGTTTCGAGCTCATTAAAAGTGAGTTCTACTTTATTGTCGTTTCCATATGTACAGATCACTAGATCCCTAGTGGTATCATAGTGATAAGAAGAATGATGACTGATATTGCGCCACTGACTCAGTGAAACGTTCTTGAGACTCCCCTCTAAAGCCAAGCGAAACTCATTAATCTCTAATAATTCTGAAACCGCCTTTCCATTTGACACTTGTAACTTCCGACCATAAAGCACTGAGTCTGGTACCTTAGTTAATACTTGATACATAAATTGGATATGCGGGAAGTGCACACTCTCTAAAGTGTCTCCGAGCATTCGAAAATACGCCCGTACCTTTAGTCTTGTTTGAGTTAGTGATTCATAATTTTGCAGAAAGAATGCATCGTGATAATTCGCCAGCGAATGATGAACTTTGGTATAGCACTCTTCAACTATTGAGATCACTTCTTCAGGGTGGTGAAGCATTGCTGAACGAAACGCTGAACAGAAATAATCTAGCGCTGATGCAAACCAGACCGAATTAGACATTTTCAAAATTGTTGAAAGTTCATAGGCATGACTACCACTATCAATCATGTGATTTACAGCAGTAGTGTTTTTTATGTACTTAGAAAACTCATTTTTCACTAGCAATTTGAAGTCTTTGTCACTCATACATTGCCGAATACCCTTTAGATAGTCGATCTCATCACCACTAGCTTTGACTATTATTTCTGATTGCTCTTTAAACATTGACGTTTCCTATTAAGCTGATGAAACGGCTAACGCCTTGCTAAGGTGTGAGTAACGCAATACAAAAGCTACCGCACAGCGCCTTAATCACTATAAGCCACCGCAAA
>NZ_JAWOUX010000052.1:0-1561 GCF_033339595.1 Vibrio sp. 2096 | reverse complement strand
TGAATGACAGGGATATCCAGACCCTCTGCCTTTACCTGAAAAAACAGAAACGGACCGTGGAAGAGTACCAGTGGCAATATTATGACGAACAACGAAACCTTCTGGAACAGTTGTTAAGACCAGTGTTCCTGTGCCTTGAATGTGAGGCCGGTAAAGGCTCAGAAGCCGTCGTCGCCCAACTTCAAAAGATGCAAACGGAAATTGTATCCGGTGAATCACTGATGACAATGGATACGTCGCTTATCCCCAAAAAGCACCTCCCATGGCTGGTGAAACAGGATAACGTTAATCCGCAACGTTATGAATGGCTGCTCTACCGGCAGTTAACTTCACGACTGAACGGACGTATTTATCTGTCAAATGTCACCAAATACCGGGCACTGGAAGACGACCTGATCCCCCAAACATCGCAGGATGCACTGCTGGAGTCATCAACGCTGGACAGACTAAAACAACCTGTTGACGCATTGTTACAGGAGAAACAACATCGACTGGAAAGCGCGCTCAAAGACGTGGCGCGCCATATTGATGAGGGAGATAATCGCAATGTAATCATGAAAAATCGCTCGGGCACCCGCTGGCACCTGCCAACAAAAGGCGCTACATCTCTGGTCAACAATCCCTTCTTTAAGCGAATGCAGCCAGTCGGTATCGCGGATGTCCTGCGGTATGTTGAGCGCGAAACCGGGTTTATGCGATGCCTGACACATGTGCTGCCAATACAAAAACAGGGAACTACTCATCAGGATGATTTACTGGCCATTCTGATTGCTAACGCCACTCACCGTGGTGTGTATGGTATGGCGCAGATCTCCGACCGCAGTTATGAACACCTGAGTACAGTACAGGCTAACTATATCCGACCTGAAACGCTGCATGATGCCAGCGACGTGATCAATAATGCGGTGGCTTCATTACCCATCTTCCGCCACTACCATATTCAGGAGGACCAGTTGCACGCCAGTGCGGATGGTCAGAAATTCGAAACGCATCTGGAAACGTTTAAAACCCGGTATTCCTCGAAGTACTTCGGTACCAATAAAGGGATCACGGCCATGACCCTGGTCGCCAATCACAGCGCGCTGAATGCACGGATAATCGGCTCCAACGAGCATGAATCACACTATATCTATGATCTGTTGCAATCCAACAGCAGCGATATCAAACCTGACGTACTCTCGACAGATACACACGGTGTCAATCACGTCAACTTCGCTTTATTGGATCTATGCGGCTACAGCTTTGCACCGCGATACGCGCAATTTAACAGCGTCATCAACGATCTGTTTGAGGTGACTGAAAATGAACAATGTAACACCATACTTGCGCTGAAGAAACCCATCAGGACGGGGGTCATCGAAACGGGATGGCAGGATATCAGGCGTATTGTCCTGTCACTTCAGACAAAACGAACAACACAGGCAATACTGGTGAGAAAACTGTCTGGTTATCCTTCAGGACACCCGATATTACAGGCGCTGACAGAGTATAATCGACTGGTTAAAGCGCAATATTTACTTGACTACATCGACGATGCCAGTTTGCGGCAGTATGTGCAACG
>NZ_JAWOUX010000051.1:0-1666 GCF_033339595.1 Vibrio sp. 2096 | reverse complement strand
TTAAAAACGATGGCGATCCACTCACGCTCAGATACTGTCGTCAGCTTGGTGGAGAGCATTTGCAACAAGCCTTTGCTATCCCTGTGCCAAACATTCACCCACCAAAACACTCATAACGCTGTAGAATACCTATAATCTTTATAAAGGATTATATTAATAAGTTCTTCAACTGACATGAAGGACCATATAAGAGCAGTTAGGTATGACACAATTTTTCGCAGCCGCCGGGATCAAGAACCCGCACCTTCAGACCCTTTTACCGCGCTTTATTCGTAAAAAAGCGCTGTTTACGCCTATTTGGCAGACGCTGGATACCGACGATGGCGACTTCCTCGATCTCGCTTGGAGTGAAGATCCCACCAAAGAACCCGCGCAGAACAAACCCATCTTCGTTTTGTTTCATGGCTTGGAAGGATGCTTCTACAGCCCGTATGCAAACGGCCTGATGAATGCGTTTGCGAAATCTGGTTGGTTATCGGTGATGATGCATTTTCGTGGCTGTAGCGGCAAACCGAACAAAAAAGCTCGCGCATACCATTCAGGAGAAGTAACGGACGCTCGCTTCTTTTTGGAACACCTTCATCTGCGCTTTCCAAACAATCCAAAAGTCGCCGTCGGCATCTCCCTTGGTGGCAATATGCTGGCGAACTACTTAGCCCAATACAAAGATGACCCGATTTTAAAAGCGGCCACCATCGTCTCTGCACCACTGGATTTGGCGGCTTGTGCCAATCGAATTGAGCAGGGCTTTTCCAAAGTGTATCGCCGTTACCTACTCTCTTCGCTCAAACGGAATGCTCTACAAAAACATCATTTACTGCATGGCGAATTGGCGCTGTCGTACAACTCCATCAAGCGCGTTACTCGTCTGTACGAATTTGATGACTTGATCACTGCACCTCTGCATGGTTTTAAGGATGCACAAGATTATTACGATCAATGCTCAGGATTGAGCAAGTTACAGCAGATCACCTTGCCAACTTTGATCATCCACGCCAAAGACGACCCGTTCATGACCGAAGAGGTGATCCCCAAATTTGTTCTGCCAGATAACATTGATTACCGTCTGTTTGAGCACGGCGGACACGTTGGCTTTCTGACTGGTACGGCATTAAAACCAAAGTTCTGGTTAGAGGAAGCCCTGCCCGCGTACTACGAAAGTGTCGCGGCAGAGTACCTTTCAGCTGTATCCAAACCGCGAACACAGTAAACTAGCCTTTCATCATAAAAGTTTGAGGTATTTATGATCATTCCTTGGCAAGACATCGCGCCAGAAACACTGGAAAATCTAATTCGTGAGTTCGTACTACGCGAAGGCACCGACTATGGCGCGGTTGAAATTTCACTGCAAAACAAAATCGATCAAGTGAAGACGCAACTAGAAAAAGGTGAAGCCGTCATCGTGTTCTCAGAACTGCATGAAACGGTTGATATTCAACTCAAAGCAAAGTTTTAGCACGTTCACATTTTTACCGTATCCCACTCGATGACAAGTCGTTGTTACATGCTATAGTGGGTTATCGACCGTGCAGCGGTTCGCTGCTGCACTTTACAGGTACGTTATTTTCGACAAGGTTTGTCATGTCAGCTAAACACCCAATCATTGCGGTTACTGGTTCATCCGGTGCCGGCACAACCACGACGTCTGAAGCATTCCGCAAGATGT
>NZ_JAWOUX010000050.1:0-1671 GCF_033339595.1 Vibrio sp. 2096 | reverse complement strand
GAAACCATTAAACCAAGTACTGAATACCAGTATTTATACTTACTGCAATACGCCGTCGGTAAGAGAGCAAATTGATATGGGTTTGATGTACCGATTGAAAGTGCGTAACTCACGCGGTCAGCTAATTGCTGATGAATTGGTTTCAGAGCAAACCTGTAGCAAAATCAAATAGTCACAGTAATTTGCTTGTCGCTCAAGCCCGACGACAACGAGAGCCGTCGTTAGTGAGCTAGGCGGACATTAAATAAAAGATACAAAAGCGGAGACGATGGTCTCCGCTTTTTTATTGGCCACTGTACCGTCCTAAATAAGGTTGACACTTTCCACCCCAAAAATTGGAGAGTGTTATGAAATCAAAAGCTAAAAGAACTCAGCGCGATTACTCCCTCGCTTTTAAACTCACTGTAGTTGATGAGGTTGAAAAAGGAAGCCTCACTTACAAACAAGCCCAAGAGAAGTATGGCATCCAAGGTTGCTCTACGGTTTTGGTTTGGCTTCGTAAGCATGGTCGACTAGATTGGTCTAAAGGGACACCTAACTTTATGTCCAAAGGAGACTCTATGGCCGAGTTCAATTCACCTCCTACACCAGAGCAACGTATTAAAGAGCTTGAGAAGCAGCTCGAAGATGCTCAACTCAAAGCCGACTTCTTTGAAGCTGTAGTGAACGTTATGGAGCGTGACTATGGCGTTAGAGTGACAAAAAAGCACAAAGATGCGTTGTCCAAGAGAAAACCATAGTAGGTTTGAGCGTTACGAAGTTTTGTCAGTTAGTACAAATCTCTCGCCAAGCTTATTATAAGCAATGCCAAACTCAATCTCGTTGTGAACATCATGAGCATGCTGTCATTGGCTTTGTCCGTGAAGTCAGGCTGAAGCAGCCACGCATTGGCACGCGTAAACTGAAGTTCTTAGCAGCAACAAAGGGCATTCAAATAGGTCGCGATAAGCTCTTTGAACTTCTCAGAAAGCATCGGCTGTTAGTGAGAGCAAGACGAGCCTATCACCGAACGACTGACAGCCGTCATCGATTTTTCTGTCACCCAAACAAAGTGAAAGATGGGCTGACACCAACGAAGCCAGAACAACTGTGGGTTGCTGATATTACTTACTTGCCAACTCAAAATGGAGAGAGTTATCTCAGCTTGGTTACAGACGCTTATTCAAGGAAGATTGTTGGTTTTTATGTGGATGACAACATGAAAACGCAATCAGTTAAGCGGGCATTTATCTCAGCTCTCAGGCAACGACAGAGTGAAGAAAAGCTAATACACCACTCAGATAGAGGCTCACAATACTGTTCGAAGGAATATCAAGATATCCATAAGAAACACAAAGTGACTTGCTCGATGACTGACGGCTATGATTGCTATCAGAATGCTTTAGCAGAGCGTGTAAATGGGATACTCAAAATGGAGTTCTTACTTAGGAAACCGAAAGATCTGGAAGAAGCGAGGACGATGGTTGCAGAATCTGTAGAGATCTATAATCAAATGAGGCCTCATACGGCTTTAAAATACAAAACGCCCGATGAAGTACATCGAGCGTTTTAGTTAAAAAGTGTCAACCCATATCAGGACGGGTCACTCATCATTATCCAGCAGCGCGAACGAAGGCCTGTAAGGTCTTGCTGGGATGTTCGGCAGTCAGGGCATCAATCTCACCCACCGCT
>NZ_JAWOUX010000049.1:0-1699 GCF_033339595.1 Vibrio sp. 2096 | reverse complement strand
ATCACTTCCCTGTCAGCGCCGTGATCAAGCCATGAAGCTCAGCTTACTAATCACTGTGTCCGCCGTTTTGGCGGGCATAGTTTGGTTTTCAGTCAATGTCGACGAGCGCGATCACTTAACGCAGCTTTCTTCGGAGTTACAGGATAAATCAATCGCATTGGTTGATAGTGATTCGACACTACCCCCGCACCAAAGCAGTACTCAAAAGTCCAAGTCAAAATCAGACAACATGCCCACAGAGATTCAAGATCTTGCAGAGCGACTAAACCGTTCTAAAGGTCGAGCATTGAAAGCAGAAATCGAGACGTTTTGGCACACCTGTATGTCCGAGCTCAATTGCGAATCCAAACTTAATGAACTAGCTATAGATTTGTCTGCAGAGCGTTTTAATTTGTTAGCGAACTACCATCAACTCGATGGTCTTTGGCAACAAAGCGTTGGCAATTTGTTGTTTGATGAGCAGCAACCGCTCGCCTCTCGTGTCGAACGATTAAAATCCGAAGCGAGAAAGATTTGGGGAGAGCTCGCCGAGGTGATTTTCGCCGATGAGTTCGCACTTTATGATTTCAGCTTACAAGCCGAGCAACTTGATGCCGTATCGGCTCAAGATTACGTGAAAGCATTCGAGGATTTAGTCACCGAATGGCAGGGGAACGAAAACGCCTTGGGGTTAGACAGCAACCAAACAAAATATGAACGAGCGGTGGCTCTGATCCCTGCAAGTATGAAGGGGTTCGAGAGACAAACCTTGATTCAAGAATTGCAGAAAAACTATCTGTCTGAACAAGAAAGCAACCAAATCCGCACTCGTGAACAACAAATAGCAAAACAAAAGCAGCAAGTTCGCAGTTATCAAACCGAGCTAAAACAGCTCGAATCCAGATTGGCAACGCAAAGAGCCACCAGCCACGCGAGTTGGTCTGAATCTGACTGGCAGCGTTACTATCAACAAGAGATAGCGAATTTTCGTCGCGAGTTCTTTGCTTCATAAGGTGCGCATACAAAAAAGCACGTAGCAGGTTAGCTTTCGTGCCTTTTTACTTTGTGCTCCCGAACCTATTTCAGAACAAGTTCAAGCCAAACACACTCTTAACATCGGACAAAACTTGTTCTGTTTTTTCTCGAGAGACTTGGCTGCCATGTTTAAGAATCTCAATAAGTTGCGCTTTGTCATTCAAATACAACGCCCGTTTCTCTCGGATCGGACGCAGCATTTCTTGAAGGCATTCTTCCAATACTTTTTTCGTGGTTCCATCTCCTAGCCCGCCACGGCGATAGTGCGCTTTGAGTTGCTCGACATGCTCTTTGTCAGAGTGAAAAGCATCGAGATAAGTGAACACAATGTTGCCTTTTACTTGACCAGGGTCTTCGATGCGCAAATGGCTTGGGTCGGTGTACATGGATTTTACTGCAGCTGAGATTTCCTTTTCAGTCGCCCCTAAGTTAATGGCATTGCCCATGCTTTTCGACATTTTATTTTTGCCATCAGTACTCGGTAAACGTGGCGCATCACTAAGCAACGGCCGGCACTCTTTTAGGATCTCTTGTCCACCAAGGTGGTTAATCTTTCTCACGATTTCATTCGTTTGCTCAAGCATTGGTCATTGATCATCCCCAACCGGAACAAGTGTAGCGCGAAAACCCGTTATATCAGCGGCTTGAGAAATTGGGTAAGTCAGGAACCCTGCAGGAATTGAAC
>NZ_JAWOUX010000048.1:0-1856 GCF_033339595.1 Vibrio sp. 2096 | reverse complement strand
TAGGGATCTGCTATCTCATTAAAGTGCAAAGGCATCACAAATATGCCGATTTACTGCTCAGCGCCGTCATCATGTTTGAGGGGTTATTACTACTTCTTTTTAATGATGCGCCCTCCGGAAAATTATTGTGGCTCTACCCCATCGTCGCAACCATCATTTTGATTAACGAGTTCAAAGTCGGTTTACTCTTTAGCGCTACCTACATGATTTTGGTTTTCTTTGGCATTACGTTTTTAGACGGCTTACCGGCCACTGGCGATATGATCGAACGCCGATTCATGTTCACCTTGATAGCCATCAGTTGTGTCTGCCATACCTTCTCCTACTACTACGCAAAAGTCGTCAGCTACATTCAAACCCTTTACCGAGAAGGGATTGAGGAGTTGGCCTACCTAGACCAACTGACGGGCTTAGCGAATCGTTGGAGCTTTGAAACGTGGGCTAGAGCAAAACTGCACGACATTGACCACTCAGACGAACGCAGTGTCACCGCGTTGGTTTTTCTCGATATCGACAATTTTAAGTACATCAACGACACCTATGGCCACGATGTTGGCGACCAAGTGTTGAAAGCATTTGCAACTCGATTGAAGAAAAGCATTCGTAACAGCGACCGAAAAACCGATAAACATGACTACTCCATTGCGCGCTTTGCAGGCGATGAGTTCGTGTTAATGCTTTACGATGTGCGCAGTAAACAAGACCTAGATGGCATTTTGGATCGCATCGTTAATTTGTTCCCAAAGGGATATCAAAACTACGATACCTATAATGAGCTGACGATGAGCGTAGGAGCCGCAATCTATAAACAAGACGCCAACGATTTATCAGAGCTTACCCGCTGCGCAGACAAAGCGATGTATGCCGCGAAACACACGGGTAAAAATCAGTACGCGTTTTACGAACATTGTTCTCATGCTGGTGAGCTGCGCAAAAAACAAGAATCAATGCTTGAGATGACAGAGGCGTGCTAAGCCTCTGTGAGTTGCCCGATTATGCAAAAAAGTGCATCGCCCACAACCCAAGCGCTAAAAACACGATCAACCAGAAGGCTTGACGCGCCCGGCTTGGTTTTCCTTGTTGTGGTGCAATCACTGGCTTAAAAGCTCGCTCCTTCATTTTTCCGACCAAGCTTTTTTCTATCGCCTGTTTGTAAAACTTGCGTCTTTTGTGCGCCGCGTTCGCTACTTCAGTAAAGCGGTGTCGCTGTTCATTCGTTAAATCGCTCGCTTCGTAGCGAGGAGGGAGATCAGAATGCTTGCGTTGTACTGCCATCACTTCCTCCTTGGTTGATGGGTGTACTTATACTAAGTATATACACAGTTGCGCATAAATAGCGCCAAGATACCGAATTCTAAGCGATATCTCGTGCGCCAGTTCAAGGAAATTACGCAACTAAAAAAGCCACCCGAAGGTGGCTTAAAGCAATTCAGCATTTGTACCGATTATAGGTATTCGCACAAGTAAGCCGTTGCGTCTTTCACTTGCAGCTCAAATGATGAGTTACCTTCAACATCAAACGACTCACCTCTGCTGTAGGTTGTCCAATCGGCTTCACCTACGCGTTTCACCACGAGAGCACCTTTAACGACTGTCATGCGCTCAGGAGCCTGCGTACCAAATGTGTACTCGCCCGGAAGCATCACACCGACACTAACATCCTGTCCGTGCTGGTTAAAACCTAGTGACTTTACACCGCCTGCAAAATAGCTATTTTCCTTAATATTCATTATTGGTTTCCTTATCAAAAGTCCGCTCTTTTTTACCCTGTTTTTTTCTGCGACTCAAGCCTTTAAAGCACAGAGATTCTACCGAATTGAGAACTCAGTTAATCAGCGCAGAATTTGGCTACTGCA
>NZ_JAWOUX010000047.1:0-1903 GCF_033339595.1 Vibrio sp. 2096 | reverse complement strand
AGCGTCAGGGCTGGCCAGCAGGTCGCCGGTCTGCTTGTCCTTTTGGTCTTTCATATCAGTCACCGAGAAACTTGCCGGGGCCGAAAGGCTTGTCTTCGCGGAACAAGGACAAGGTGCAGCCGTCAAGGTTAAGGCTGGCCATATCAGCGACTGAAAAGCGGCCAGCCTCGGCCTTGTTTGACGTATAACCAAAGCCACCGGGCAACCAATAGCCCGTGTCACTTTTGATCAGGTAGACCGACCCTGAAGCGCTTTTTTCGTATTCCATAAAACCCCCTTCTGTGCGTGAGTACTCATAGTATAACAGGCGTGAGTACCAACGCAAGCACTACATGCTGAAATCTGGCCCGCCCCTGTCCATGCCTCGCTGGCGGGGTGCCGGTGCCCGTGCCAGCTCGGCCCGCGCAAGCTGGACGCTGGGCAGACCCATGACCTTGCTGACGGTGCGCTCGATGTAATCCGCTTCGTGGCCGGGCTTGCGCTCTGCCAGCGCTGGGCTGGCCTCGGCCATGGCCTTGGCGATCTCGTCCGGCTCCCGGCCCTTGCTGGCCAGCTTCATGGCCGCGATAAAGTCGCACTTGCTGAGGTCGTCACCGTACCGCTTGACCAGCCCGGCCATTTCGCTGCGGTAACACCTGAGTTAAGCCGCGCCGCGAAGCGGCGTCGGCTTGGACGAATTGTTAGGCCGCATATCGCGACCTGAAAGCGGCACGCAAGACCTCAACCTTTTCCGCCCCGAGTGAGGTGCATGCGAGCCTGTAGGACTCTATGTGCTTTGTAGGCCAGTCCACTGGTGGTACTTCATCGGCATAGTAAAAGTAATCCCAGATGATCGCCTCCCAGCTGTTACAACGGACTGGCCGCCCGGCGATGACGCCCTCAGCCGCCTCTGGGCACGAGCCCTGCGGAGCCTCCGCGATTTCATACGCTTCGTCTGCCCACCAAGCAGGTTCGCAGTCAAGTAACTCATCCCCGATCTCCGCTAAGAATCCATAGTCCAACTCCTCCATGACGCGCCCGCCGAGCATTTCAACTATTGCCTCGAGCTCGCCGCGCCTCTCGCCGGGAAACGTCAGATCAATATCATCGTGCTTGCGTGTTACACGCCCTAGCCGTGCATCGATCGCCCAGCCCCCACCGATCCAGAGCGGCAGATTTCGCTCATCTGCCGCAGCTAGAATTTTGTGTATCAATGTGACCTGCGTTGTGTCCATGCGGCCTAACGGTTTGGGCTATGGGCAGTGGCGGTTTGCGTGAGCCTTTCCTGTCAAACCGAGAAAACGCTCGGGCGGGCTACCGACTTTGCAAATTGCACTTCAACCCGCCATTGCCTATGAGCCAGTGTTAGCGGTAGTTTTTTATTTATTCAAATAGTAATCCCACGTTATTTTTGCAATGTCTGAAATAATCTTTTCATTAATTTCCGAAGTTTCTTTGGACTCTGCAACAAATACGCTTATAAAAATTAATTGTCCATTCGGTAAAGTAATTACCCCAACATCATTAGTGGCTGCTGCAATTCCATTATTTATTCCGGAAGTCCCTGTTTTATGAGCAACAATTGTATTCTTTGGTAATTGTCCTTTTAATCGGTTACTTCCTGTTGTTGTTTCTCTCATAATTTTCCAAATAAAATCATAACTTTTTTTAGAAAGTAATTGGTTCTTATTATTATAAGTATCTATTAACAGTTTGTTCATCGCTGTTGGGGTTGCCCAATTTTGATATTGGGTATTCCAATCCTTGTGCATTTGTTCTTCGTTTGCTTTGATTGAAATATCAGTGAAATGATTAGCATTCAAGAATTTTTGAACAGAATCAGTTCCTCCGATTAATTTTAGCAAAATATCACAACCAATATTGTCGCTCTCTGATACTGTATAATTTAGTATTTGTTCAATCG
>NZ_JAWOUX010000046.1:0-2158 GCF_033339595.1 Vibrio sp. 2096 | reverse complement strand
GTGCGACGTGAGGTCGTATGAAGCGCTGTTCACCGCTCAACGAGTGAACCATCTGTATCACCAGATGAACCTAGGACTCTGAATAAAGTAGCGAGTCTGACAATGTAACGAAGGTTGGTATTTGCCAATCGGGATTGAAATCGTGAGAGGACGATCCTCCTGATAACCACATAAATCGGGTGAGTGCTAGGTAGTCAGCATGATGAACAAATGTGAATCCGTCCAAGGTGCGTTATACGATGAATCAGCGAAAGTGGTTAATACGCTGTAGCCAAAAGGCATGAGAGTCGGAAAGAGATTGCCCCATGCTCTTTCGTGATCGCTGAACTCTCCGCACCATAGCGGGCATCTAAACTGACATTGCGTGACATACGGAACACGGTAAGCCTGTATTACTCCCTCTGGGAAAGCCGCTGTGGCCGATAGTGATGCAGGTAGAGGATGTTGGAAAAAGCGAAGGCTGCATTGTAACGACGCAGATACAGATCCCTATCTGACACGAAAGTGAGCTGACTTCCGACTGGTCTTCCGTTGCAAGAGAATTTGAAGAACTTTATTCAAGGAGAAATGCAAATGATGATTTCAAAAGAGATTAGTGCCTCTCCTGACAGCGCTCAATGGCAATCAATAAATTGGAAAGCCGTTGAATCCCATGTTTTAAAGCTTCAGATGCGTATTGCAAAGGCAACACGAGAAGGTAAACACGGCAAAGCGAAAGCGTTGCAGTGGATACTGACTCACTCGCGCTCGGCAAAACTTCTTGCTGTTAAGCGGGTATCACAAAACAAAGGCAGTAAAACGCCTGGAATAGACGGCGTTATCTGGAACACAGATACGCGCCGTATGAAAGCAGTCAATCAATTGAGCAGAAAAGCTTATCAAGCCAAACCGCTCAAGCGTATCTACATCCCCAAGAAAAACGGCAAACTCAGACCACTAGGTATCCCTTGCATGGTTGATAGAGCGCAGCAAGCGCTTCATCTTCTTGCACTGGAGCCAGTATCAGAAACACTTGCCGATCCCAATAGCTACGGCTTTAGACCCAATAGAAGTACTGCTGATGCAATTGCTCAGTGTTTCATCTGTTTAAGTCAAAAGAAATCCGCGCAATGGGTTCTTGAGGGAGACATCAAAGCCTGTTTCGATAAGATCGGACATCAATGGCTTATGAATAACATTGCCGTAGATAAACGAATGTTGGAACAATGGTTAAAATCTGGTTTTATGGACAAAGGATTGTTCTATCGCACTGACGAGGGAACGCCACAAGGCGGGGTCATATCTCCGACCTTGATGCTAATGACTCTTGCAGGGCTTGAGCAACGCATAAAGTCTACTGCACTCAAAAAAGGTGCCAGAGCCAACTTTATTGGATACGCCGACGATTTCGTCGTCACTTGTGCTTCAAAGGAAGTGCTGGAGAACGATATCAAGCCGTTGATTGCTGATTTCTTAGCAGAAAGAGGCTTAACACTCTCCGAAGAGAAAACGCACATTACCCATATCAGCCGTGGTTTTGATTTCTTAGGTTTTAATCATAGGAAGTACAAAGGGAAATTGCTCATTAAACCGAGCAAATCCAACACACTGCTGTTCTTGAGTAACTTGCGCGAACTCATCAAAAAGCACGCAACTATCCCCGTTAACGATTTAATCAAGTTGATAAATCCGAAACTCAGGGGCTGGTCGAATTACTATCGGCACTGCGTGGCTAAACAGGTATTCGGATATATAGGTCACAAGCTATTCCATACGTTATGGTACTGGGCAAAAAGGCGTCATCCAACAAAATCGAGAACTTGGATCGCTCTTAAATACTTCATCAACCGTCAAGGTCAATGGCAATTTCACGGTTGGCAGAAGATCATGAATATGGATTGTCAGTTCAATCTGTTTCAAATAACCAAGGTGCCAATAGAGAGACATGTGAAAATCAGGAGTGCCGCTACGCCTTTTGATCCTCAATACCAAGAGTACTTGGCAAAGAGAAAGTCAAAGAGGCAATGTCGTAACTCTTGGCATGAGCCTACTCTCACTGCTTTATAAGTTGCTGGGTGCCATCAGGTGCCTTTGTGAAGGCTTGAGCTTAGTGCGGTGAAAGTTGCACGCTGGGTTCTTAGAGGGACGACACTTGGTAACAGGTGTCGTCTACTCGACA
>NZ_JAWOUX010000045.1:0-2165 GCF_033339595.1 Vibrio sp. 2096 | reverse complement strand
ACGAGGCTGGAAAAGGTGTCCGCAATGAGAACAGGTTGCGAAACGTGCCAATGAGCAGGAAAAACAGGCGGCATGAACATCAACCCCAAGTCAGAGGGTCCAATCGCAGATAGAAGGCAAGGCGTTCGCGGTCGGGGGCTTCGATCCCCAATACATTGAATAGGACAGCGAAGGCGCGCTCTGCTTCATCTGGCGCTGCCCAGTTCTCTTCGGCGTTAGCAATCATGAGTGCCAAATCGGCATAGCGATCTGCTGTTCCGAGCCGCCCAAGGTCGATCAGACCCGTGCATTGAAGAGTTTTAGGGTCCACCATGAAGTTCGGCATGCAGGGATCACCATGGCAAACAACCATATCGGTGCGCTCTTGGTCGAGCCGCACCGGTAGCTCTCGTTCGACACGAGCCAAAAGATCGAGCTGCGGCGTACTCTTGTCCTCGTCCGGTAAGAAGTCGGGATTGACGGCATTGCGGGACACCACATCAACGGCGCGTCCGAACATTCGCGACAGCCTGCGCTCAAACGGACATTGATCAACCGATAGGCTGTGAACAGCGCCAAGTTGCTGCCCCATTGACGGCCACGCTTTGAGCAAATCCGCTCCAGACAGATCAGCCGCCGGTACTCCCGGAATTGCCGTTATCACCAAGCATGCACCCTCCTGTTCCTCCTGCCAGTTGATCACCTCGGGGCAAGCCACACCTCGACCTTTGAGCCAAATGAGGCGGTCACGCTCTCCAGCGAGCTCACCGCGGCAGGAAGCAGGTGCGATTTTCGCGAAGGCATGCCCGTCACCACGTCGAAAAACAAAATCACCAGATTCTCCGCCTCTGACAGGCAACCAGTCAGAATGCGATTCACCAAAAAAAATATTAGTTCGATTCAATGGAGGTTCCTTCAGTTTTCTGATGAAGCGCGAATATAGAGAAATATCCCGAATGTGCAGTTAACGAATTCTTGCGGTTTCTTTCAGCGCCGCCAATACCGCCAGCCCGTCGCGCAAGGGGCGCGGCTCGTGTGTGCGGATGAAGTCAGCTCCACCTGCGGCGGCGGCAAGCTCTGCAGCGAGTGTCGCGGCCCCGACATCCCCCGGACCACGGCCTGTGAGCGCGCGCAGAAAGGATTTGCGCGAAACAGACAGAAGCACCGGCAAATCGAAGCGCAGCCGCAATTCATCGAACCGCGCCAGCACCGAGAGCGAGGTTTCGGGAGCAGCCCCCAGAAAAAACCCCATGCCGGGATCAAGGACAAGGCGGTTGCGTTTGATACCGGCACCCGTCAGCGCCGCGATGCGCGCGTCAAAGAACGCCGCAATGTGATCCATGATGTCGCCAGCGGGTGCCTCGCGCCGATCTGCCTGCCCGTCTTGCACCGAATGCATAACGACGAGTTTGGCAGATGATTTCGCCAATTGCGGATAGAACGCAGCGTCTGGAAAACCGCGAATATCATTGAGATAGGCTACACCACGCGACAAGGCATAGGCTTGCGTCGCGGGTTGATAACTGTCGAGCGAGACGGGAATGCCATCTGCCTTGAGCGCGTCCAGCACCGGCGCGATACGCGCGATTTCTGTGTCGGACGAAACAGGCGCGGCGTCGGGATTGCTGGATGCCGGACCGAGGTCGATCACATCTGCCCCCTCGGCCATCAGCTTACGCGCCTGCGCAATGGCTGCGTCTGGCGCCAGATACCGGCCTCCATCGGAGAAACTGTCCGAGGTTATGTTGACGATGCCGAAAATGATGAGCGATTTATTCATGGGGGCTTCTATAATAATAATAATCGAGCATGAGTCTCATACGGATGCTCGGGTCGAAAGGGAATCCCCAGGCGAGTAACCTGTTTGCGGTGATCCATTAGCTGCAGGAGCAGAATAGCATACATCTGGAAGCAAAGCCAGGAAAGCGGCCTATGGAGCTGTGCGGCAGCGCTCAGTAGGCAATTTTTCAAAATATTGTTAAGCCTTTTCTGAGCATGGTATTTTTCATGGTATTACCAATTAGCAGGAAAATAAGCCATTGAATATAAAAGATAAAAATGTCTTGTTTACAATAGAGTGGGATACAGACACGCTTGATATGTTTGGAGATGGGGTTCTAGGGATTTTCCCCTCTAAAAAGACTTAATCCTCTGTAGACCACACCAATAAATGGCTGCGGAGGTGG
>NZ_JAWOUX010000044.1:0-2236 GCF_033339595.1 Vibrio sp. 2096 | reverse complement strand
AAAGTTGTTCCATTAGGGAATTCCTCTTTAATCGGACTCCACATTTTAGGCAAAAGGTCTTGAGGGGTAATCTCTATTTTTTGTTCAAAAGAAAGATTCCCTTTATCTATCTCAGACAAAACGGCTAAAGCAATCGGAAATTTCATAACGCTTTGCATCGGGAAATGGAAGTCGTTATTAATCTTCAAAGTATCCTTCTCATTGCTGTTGAATATTGCTACTCCTATTCTGGCATTTTTTGCCTTTAAAACATTCTCAATTTTCAAAGTTAAGTTGTCAGTTTGAGCATTTGAATACGCAATTGTAAAAAATAAACTTAACAATACTAATAATATCCTTTTTACGATTTTCATATGTCTGTACTCCTATCTGGTTAAATTACCGCTAACACCTGAATTAAGCCGCGCCGCGAAGCGGCGTCGGCTTGAATGAGTTGTTAGGCAACACCGCGCTTTCTCTCGAAGGCTTGTCGTGTTTGAACCATGTAAACCGCCGGCCCGTCAGGCGTGGTGATGATCTTCTCCCGCACGAATCCTGCCTTCTCATAGCAGCGTATGGCTCGATGGTTGTTCGGAGTCGGGTCGGTCTGAATCTTCGTCACGGTGGGGTCCGAGAACAGTAGTTCAACGAGAGCGCGGACAAGCCTTGTTCCTAGGCCTTTGTTCAACTGTGTCGGGTCAGCCAGAGACTGGTCTATTCCTCGCACTCCTGGATCAGTTTCATCTTCCCACCAGCCATCACCGCTTCCGAGCGCGACGTACGACTGAGCATAGCCGATCGGTTCCCCGCCCAGCATTGCGATGTACGGTGTTACGGACTCTTCCGCCATCGCTCTGGGCAGGTAGTGTTCCAGCACTTCATCAAGAGTCGGTCGCTCTTCGTCACCACCCCACCACTCAACGATGTGCGGCCGGTTGAGCCAATCATGGAGCATCGGCAGGTCGCGCTCGGTCATGAGGCGAAGAGTTATGGGGGGGGTGCTCGCGGCCTTGCGGCCCATGGCTCGCTGCTGTTCGGCAAAGCGGGCCTGTCGTATAGCGTTAGGGGTGGCCAGCAGGTTGCCGGTACGCTTGTCGTGTTGGTCTTTCATATTTCCTCCGCATTAGAGCTAACACCATAACAGGCATTAGCTCTAATGCAAGTGTTTTATCCTAATGTCGGCCCTCGGTACTGCTGTTTCTCGGCCTGCTTCGCCAGCTCGGCGCGGGCCTCCTGCACCTGCGGCAGCTCCATCACCTTCTGCACCGTACGCTTGATGTAATCGGCCTCATGGCCTGCCTTGCGCTCCATGATCGCGGGGCGGTGATCTCGGCTAGTCGTGCCGTCCGTTCCTGTTGGCGCTTAATGCTGTCCAGCACCTGCCCGGCCTGCTGCATCAGCTCCGGCCCTGCGGTGGCGGTCTTGCCCTTGGATTCACGCAGCAGCACCCACGGCTGATAACCGGTGCGGGTGGTGTGCTTGTCCTTGCGGTTGGTGAAGCCCGCCAAGCGACCATAGTGGCGGCTGTCGGCGCTGGCCGGGTCGGCGTCGTACTCGCGGGCCAGCTTCCGGGCGATTACGCCCCTGTGACCTGCTGGGGCGTCCTGAGCCACTTTTACCCATGCCTGATAGTTCTTGGGGCTGGTCTCCACGATCAGCGCCGGCTCCCGGCCCTCGGCTTTCATGTCATCCAAGTCGAACTCACTGAGATCGTCCACCAGCACCAAACCATGCCGCTCCTGCTCGGCGGGCCTGATATACACGTCATTGCCCTGGGCATTCATCCGCTTGAGCCATGGCGTGTTCTGGAGCACTTCGGCGGCTGACCATTCCCGGTTCATCATCTTGCCGCTGGCGGCATCCCGTATGCCGATGTCGTACCGGTCGCAGCCCATGGCCTTGAGCTGCCGGGCGATGGCTTGCGCGGTGCGGTCACCCTTTACTTGAGCTTGAAAACCAGCCATATACCCCCCTGTTGTTCGATGATTTGCGGCTCCAGCCAAAGCCATGATGCGATCAGCAGCGCCAGAATAGGCGTCACGGAAGCGATCAAGACCCCGGCCCACAACTTCCATGTCCAGCCACGGGCGGCGCTCCGGGCGCTCTGCGCGGCGCTGCTCACCTCGGCGGCTACCTCCCGCAACTCCTTGGCCAGCTCCACCCATGCCGCCCCTGTCTGGCGTTGGGCTTTCAGCCACTCCGCTGCCTGCGCCTCGCTGGCCTGCTGAGTCTGGCTCATGACCTGCCGGGCCTCGTC
>NZ_JAWOUX010000043.1:0-2865 GCF_033339595.1 Vibrio sp. 2096 | reverse complement strand
AAATCGATTTTTAATAACCTTATCTAGGTATTCATCCATTCTTGCTGGCATATCAAAGCCTCCAAACGTATAACGCCTTGTTAAGGTGTGAGGCACGCAATACCTAAGCCACCGCATACCACCTTAACCACTAAAACCAACGCATGACAAAAATGCCACGCGTGCCGAATCACTCTTGAACAATTTGTTAGCATACTTTTTCAATGCTCATAGATCTTTAAGTGATTCTCTTAGTTTATCCATAGTTTGAATTCCAAGTTCACTACTAACCCAACCGTACTGGTCGCCATGAAACCTAGGGAAAATATGCAAATGGTAGTGATCGAGCTCGTTGAAATGAGGTGTCTCTCCATTGTTTTGCATAAAGCCGATACCATCGGGATTGAACTTAGCTTCTATACGTTTATATAAATCTCTTGCAACGTCGGTGATCTCAAAAAACACAGACTCAGGCAGGTCAATGAAAGTACGGTATTGAGTCTTAGGACAAATTAAAATATGCCCAAAGTTGATTGGATCATGGTCTGCAAAAGCTATAACTTGGTCAGATTCGTACACGATGACCGAGTCAATTTCACGATTAACAATTTGTTCGACTATCGTAGCCATCTGAACTCCTATCAAAGTATGCTAACGCCCTGCTAAGGGGTGAGCAACGCAATACCGAAGCCGCCGCATACCACCTTAATCACTAAATTCAACGCATAGTAAAAATGCCACGCGTTACGAATCCCTCTTGAGCAGTTTGTTAGTCGCGAGGCACTGAGCGACAATTTTAAGCCGAACTAAACTTTGCAAACAACAAACTTTATGTGTTTTGATGCATTCAAGTCAGGCGTAGTTTCAAAGCGGCTGCTCAATGAAACCACTTGGAACAAACAACGCCGTAGAAAACGGACTGACAACACCAAAAAGCGCTTTTGGAAAACTAATCTCACAGTGCGGACTTTCAACGAAGTCACTGAAACCATGTGGAATTTACAATACCAGAGAAAACGTCATTTCAGCGAGTAAATCGGCTTTTGTACCAACAAACTCACCGAGCGGAGTTGCAACCAAAAACAGACTCTCGATTGCCCTACTCTGTAAGCACCAAAGAACAAAACAACCGCTAGGACAGGTACAAAATTTTGGACTTAAACAGTTAGAACTAAGCTCTGATGATCAACGATTAATCGGTATACCAAGCAAACAGCTGCTAAATTTTAAGCTCAAAAACATGATTTTGATTGCTAGCTTTTTCTGGCGACTAACGCCCTGCTAAGGGGTGAGCAACGCAATACAAAAGCCGCCGCAAACCACCTAAATCACTAAAATCAACGCATAGTAAAAATGCCACGCGTTGCGAATCCCTCTTGAGCAGTTTGTTAGTCGCGAGGCACCGAGCGACAATTTTAAGCCGAACCAAACTTTGCAAACAACAAACTTTATGTGCTTTGATGCACTTAAATCAGGCGTAGTTTCAAAGCGGCTAGTCAATGAAACCACTTGGAACAAACAACGCCGCAGAAAACGGACTGACAACACCAAAAAACGCTTTTGGAAAACCAATCTCACAGTGCGGACTTTCAACAAAGTCACTGAAACCACGTGGAACTTACCACACCAGAGAAAACGTCTTTTCAGCGAGTAAATTTGCTTTTGAACCAACAAACTCACCGAGCAGATTTGCAGCCAAAAACAAATTATCGATTGCCCTGCTCTGTCAGCACCAAAGAACAAAGCAACCGCTAGAGCACTTGCAAAACGTTGGACTTTAAACAGCTGAAACTGAGTTTTGACCATCGATGATAAATCTGTGTATCAAACAAACAGCTGCCAAATTTTGAGCTCAGAAACATGATTTTGATTGCTAGCTTTTTCTGGCGACTAACGCCTTGTTAAGGTGTGAGGCACGCAATACCGAAGCTTCCGCATACCACCTTAACCACTAAAATCAACGCATGGTAAAAATGCCACGCGTGCCGAATCACTCTTAAACAATTTGTTATATGCCTAGTCACAGGTTTCAATGAATGATGTTATCAACAAGCCTGCTAATTCAGGACTTCAAACTTACAAGCTAAACATTCATTCCCATCGACGTACTCAGAGAACCAATAATGTGGGTCTTTCACCTCACGGTAAGTCGCAAGACTATATTGCTGAGAGAATCGGTACTTCAATATGATAAGCCTGCGACACTTAGGTGGCCATTCAGCTTTCTCTAAAATGACATTTCTATTAGCCAGTTCTGACTTTAAAATCTCGTTCAAAAACACGCTTTCGAACATTTAATTTGTCCTCATGGCATATAACGCCTTGTTAAGGTGTGAGGCACGCAATACCTAAGTCTCCGCAAACCACATTAACCACTAAAACCAACGCATAGTAAAAATGCCACGCGTGCCGAATCACTCTTGAACAATTTGTTATGCGCGTTCTCCACGATTGAAAGCAACTACAGTAGCGCGTAATTTAGTCAGCTTAAACTCTGTAAGTAACACTGTAACAAAAGACAATATAGAAACGGAGATAAGTGCAATATTTATCAAAGCATTACCACTAAACTCATAAATACCTGACAGACCAATAAAAAGCAAAAGACAGGCAATTATCGATGGAATCGAATCATTAGTTTTCACTTTATACTCATCATCAGGTATATCTTTTATTATCGAAACCGGATTTGAAAGCCCGTCAAGCCGAACTGCAATTTTTCCTTTTTTAATTTTGACTTTTAGGCCAGAACTTCTTAACGAATTAGCTAAATCTTCCATGATTGATTATCTCCATTTCTGCGAGCGCATAACGCCTTGTTAAGGTGTGAGGCGCGCAATACCGAAGCTTCCGCATACCACCTTAACCACTAAAACCAACGCATAG
>NZ_JAWOUX010000042.1:0-3133 GCF_033339595.1 Vibrio sp. 2096 | reverse complement strand
TAAAGCCTGGCGATGTCCTACTCTCACATGGGGAAGCCCCACACTACCATCGGCGCTATTTCGTTTCACTTCTGAGTTCGGCATGGAAATCAGGTGGGTCCAAAACGCTATGGTCGCCAAGCAAATTCTTTAATTCGGAAAGCTGTTTTTTAATTCTCGTTCTTACACATTCAATGTTCTTTCATTGAGTCCATCAAAACCCCTTGGGTGTTGTATGGTTAAGCCTCACGGGCAATTAGTACAGGTTAGCTCAACGCCTCACAACGCTTACACACCCTGCCTATCAACGTCGTAGTCTACGACAACCCTTTAGGATACTTAAAGTATCAGGGAGAACTCATCTCAAGGCTCGCTTCCCGCTTAGATGCTTTCAGCGGTTATCGATCCCGAACTTAGCTACCGGGCAATGCGTCTGGCGACACAACCCGAACACCAGAGGTTCGTCCACTCCGGTCCTCTCGTACTAGGAGCAGCCCCTTTCAATTCTCCAACGCCCACGGCAGATAGGGACCGAACTGTCTCACGACGTTCTAAACCCAGCTCGCGTACCACTTTAAATGGCGAACAGCCATACCCTTGGGACCGACTTCAGCCCCAGGATGTGATGAGCCGACATCGAGGTGCCAAACACCGCCGTCGATATGAACTCTTGGGCGGTATCAGCCTGTTATCCCCGGAGTACCTTTTATCCGTTGAGCGATGGCCCTTCCATTCAGAACCACCGGATCACTATGACCTGCTTTCGCACCTGCTCGAATTGTCATTCTCGCAGTCAAGCGGGCTTATGCCATTGCACTAACCTCACGATGTCCAACCGTGATTAGCCCACCTTCGTGCTCCTCCGTTACGCTTTGGGAGGAGACCGCCCCAGTCAAACTACCCACCAGGCACTGTCCGCAACCCCGATAAGGGGTCGACGTTAGAACATCAACACTACAAGGGTGGTATTTCAAGGACGGCTCCACGCAATCTAGCGACTGCGCTTCAAAGCCTCCCACCTATCCTACACATGTAGGGTCAATGTTCAGTGCCAAGCTGTAGTAAAGGTTCACGGGGTCTTTCCGTCTAGCCGCGGGTACACTGCATCTTCACAGCGATTTCAATTTCACTGAGTCTCGGGTGGAGACAGCGTGGCCATCATTACGCCATTCGTGCAGGTCGGAACTTACCCGACAAGGAATTTCGCTACCTTAGGACCGTTATAGTTACGGCCGCCGTTTACCGGGGCTTCGATCAAGAGCTTCGACCGAAGTCTAACCCCATCAATTAACCTTCCGGCACCGGGCAGGCGTCACACCGTATACGTCATCTTGCGATTTTGCACAGTGCTGTGTTTTTAATAAACAGTTGCAGCCACCTGGTATCTGCGACTCTCAATAGCTCCATCCGCGAGGGACTTCACCGTCGAGAGCGTACCTTCTCCCGAAGTTACGGTACCATTTTGCCTAGTTCCTTCACCCGAGTTCTCTCAAGCGCCTTGGTATTCTCTACCCGACCACCTGTGTCGGTTTGGGGTACGATTCCTTACAATCTGAAGCTTAGAGGCTTTTCCTGGAAGCATGGCATCAATGACTTCACATCCGTAGATGCTCGACGTCGTGTCTCAGCCTTAAGAGAAACCGGATTTACCTAATTTCTCAGCCTACGCACTTGAACCTGGACAACCGTCGCCAGGCCCACCTAGCCTTCTCCGTCCCCCCATCGCAATTGTAAGAAGTACGGGAATATTAACCCGTTTCCCATCGACTACGCCTTTCGGCCTCGCCTTAGGGGTCGACTTACCCTGCCCCGATTAACGTTGGACAGGAACCCTTGGTCTTCCGGCGAGGAGGTTTTTCACCCCCTTTATCGTTACTCATGTCAGCATTCGCACTTCTGATACGTCCAGCATGCGTTACCACACACCTTCAACCGCTTACAGAACGCTCCCCTACCCAATGCACTAAAGTGCATTGCCGCAGCTTCGGTTTACTACTTAGCCCCGTTACATCTTCCGCGCAGGCCGACTCGACCAGTGAGCTATTACGCTTTCTTTAAATGATGGCTGCTTCTAAGCCAACATCCTGGCTGTCTGAGCCTTCCCACATCGTTTCCCACTTAGTAGTAATTTGGGACCTTAGCTGGCGGTCTGGGTTGTTTCCCTCTCCACGACGGACGTTAGCACCCGCCGTGTGTCTCCCGGATAGTACTTACTGGTATTCGGAGTTTGCAAAGGGTTGGTAAGTCGGGATGACCCCCTAGCCTTAACAGTGCTCTACCCCCAGTAGTATTCGTCCGAGGCGCTACCTAAATAGCTTTCGGGGAGAACCAGCTATCTCCAGGTTTGATTGGCCTTTCACCCCTAGCCACAAGTCATCCGCTAATTTTTCAACATTAGTCGGTTCGGTCCTCCAGTTGATGTTACTCAACCTTCAACCTGCCCATGGCTAGATCACCTGGTTTCGGGTCTATATCCAGAGACTGAACGCCCAGTTAAGACTCGGTTTCCCTACGGCTCCCCTAGATGGTTAACCTTGCCACTGAATATAAGTCGCTGACCCATTATACAAAAGGTACGCAGTCACAGGACAAAGCCTGCTCCTACTGCTTGTACGTACACGGTTTCAGGTTCTATTTCACTCCCCTCACAGGGGTTCTTTTCGCCTTTCCCTCACGGTACTGGTTCACTATCGGTCAGTCAGTAGTATTTAGCCTTGGAGGATGGTCCCCCCATATTCAGACAGGATATCACGTGTCCCGCCCTACTCGATTTCACTGAACACACGTCGTCAACTACGGGACTATCACCCTGTATCGTCGGCCTTTCCAGGCTGTTCGTCTAACGCGTGTAAAGCTTAAGGGCTAGTCCAATTTCGCTCGCCGCTACTTTCGGAATCTCGGTTGATTTCTTTTCCTCGGGGTACTTAGATGTTTCAGTTCCCCCGGTTCGCCCTGTTGAGCTATGTATTCACTCAACAGTAATACCTTATGGTATTGGGTTTCCCCATTCGGAAATCCCAGACTCAAATGGTTTTTACTACCTAATCTGGGCTTATCGCAAGTTAATACGTCCTTCATCGCCTCTGACTGCCAAGGCATCCACCGTGTACGCTTAGTCACTTAACCATACAACCCGAAGGAGTTTCGAGTTGAT
>NZ_JAWOUX010000041.1:0-3233 GCF_033339595.1 Vibrio sp. 2096 | reverse complement strand
ACGAGGCTGGAAAAGGTGTCCGCAATGAGAACAGGTTGCGAAACGTGCCAATGAGCAGGAAAAACAGGCGGCATGAAGGGGTCGTCTCAGAAAACGGAAAATAAAGCACGCTAAGGCGTAACTACCCTCGGCTACACCGCGTCGGCACCACGCGGCTCTTTCTCCCCTTGCAGCGAAGCAATCAGCGGGCAAGAAACGTTCCCTTGCCGCGCATGGCAGGCGAACACAAGTTCGGATAGCACGGTTTCCATGCGCGCCAGGTCGGTCATTTTTTCGCGCACGTCCTGAAGCTTGTGCTCGGCCAGGCTGCTGGCTTCCTCGCAGTGGGTGCCGTCATCCAGCCTCAGCAGCTCTGCGATCTCGTCGAGGCTGAATCCGAGCCGCTGGGCTGATTTCACGAAGCGCACCCGCGTCACATCCGCCTCGCCAGAGAGGCCGAGCGCGGCCGTGAGGCTTGGACGCTAGGGCAGGGCATGAAAAAGCCCGTAGCGGGCTGCTACGGGCGTCTGACGCGGTGGAAAGGGGGAGGGGATGTTGTCTACATGGCTCTGCTGTAGTGAGTGGGTTGCGCTCCGGCAGCGGTCCTGATCAATCGTCACCCTTTCTCGGTCCTTCAACGTTCCTGACAACGAGCCTCCTTTTCGCCAATCCATCGACAATCACCGCGAGTCCCTGCTCGAACGCTGCGTCCGGACCGGCTTCGTCGAAGGCGTCTATCGCGGCCCGCAACAGCGGCGAGAGCGGAGCCTGTTCAACGGTGCCGCCGCGCTCGCCGGCATCGCTGTCGCCGGCCTGCTCCTCAAGCACGGCCCCAACAGTGAAGTAGCTGATTGTCATCAGCGCATTGACGGCGTCCCCGGCCGAAAAACCCGCCTCGCAGAGGAAGCGAAGCTGCGCGTCGGCCGTTTCCATCTGCGGTGCGCCCGGTCGCGTGCCGGCATGGATGCGCGCGCCATCGCGGTAGGCGAGCAGCGCCTGCCTGAAGCTGCGGGCATTCCCGATCAGAAATGAGCGCCAGTCGTCGTCGGCTCTCGGCACCGAATGCGTATGATTCTCCGCCAGCATGGCTTCGGCCAGTGCGTCGAGCAGCGCCCGCTTGTTCCTGAAGTGCCAGTAAAGCGCCGGCTGCTGAACCCCCAACCGTTCCGCCAGTTTGCGTGTCGTCAGACCGTCTACGCCGACCTCGTTCAACAGGTCCAGGGCGGCACGGATCACTGTATTCGGCTGCAACTTTGTCATGCTTGACACTTTATCACTGATAAACATAATATGTCCACCAACTTATCAGTGATAAAGAATCCGCGCGTTCAATCGGACCAGCGGAGGCTGGTCCGGAGGCCAGACGTGAAACCCAACAGACCCCTGATCGTAATTCTGAGCACTGTCGCGCTCGACGCTGTCGGCATCGGCCTGATTATGCCGGTGCTGCCGGGCCTCCTGCGCGATCTGGTTCACTCGAACGACGTCACCGCCCACTATGGCATTCTGCTGGCGCTGTATGCGTTGGTGCAATTTGCCTGCGCACCTGTGCTGGGCGCGCTGTCGGATCGTTTCGGGCGGCGGCCAATCTTGCTCGTCTCGCTGGCCGGCGCCACTGTCGACTACGCCATCATGGCGACAGCGCCTTTCCTTTGGGTTCTCTATATCGGGCGGATCGTGGCCGGCATCACCGGGGCGACTGGGGCGGTAGCCGGCGCTTATATTGCCGATATCACTGATGGCGATGAGCGCGCGCGGCACTTCGGCTTCATGAGCGCCTGTTTCGGGTTCGGGATGGTCGCGGGACCTGTGCTCGGTGGGCTGATGGGCGGTTTCTCCCCCCACGCTCCGTTCTTCGCCGCGGCAGCCTTGAACGGCCTCAATTTCCTGACGGGCTGTTTCCTTTTGCCGGAGTCGCACAAAGGCGAACGCCGGCCGTTACGCCGGGAGGCTCTCAACCCGCTCGCTTCGTTCCGGTGGGCCCGGGGCATGACCGTCGTCGCCGCCCTGATGGCGGTCTTCTTCATCATGCAACTTGTCGGACAGGTGCCGGCCGCGCTTTGGGTCATTTTCGGCGAGGATCGCTTTCACTGGGACGCGACCACGATCGGCATTTCGCTTGCCGCATTTGGCATTCTGCATTCACTCGCCCAGGCAATGATCACCGGCCCTGTAGCCGCCCGGCTCGGCGAAAGGCGGGCACTCATGCTCGGAATGATTGCCGACGGCACAGGCTACATCCTGCTTGCCTTCGCGACACGGGGATGGATGGCGTTCCCGATCATGGTCCTGCTTGCTTCGGGTGGCATCGGAATGCCGGCGCTGCAAACAATGTTGTCCAGGCAGGTGGATGAGGAACGTCAGGGGCAGCTGCAAGGCTCACTGGCGGCGCTCACCAGCCTGACCTCGATCGTCGGACCCCTCCTCTTCACGGCGATCTATGCGGCTTCTATAACAACGTGGAACGGGTGGGCATGGATTGCAGGCGCTGCCCTCTACTTGCTCTGCCTGCCGGCGCTGCGTCGCGGGCTTTGGAGCGGCGCAGGGCAACGAGCCGATCGCTGATCGTGGAAACGATAGGCCTATGCCATGCGGGTCAAGGCGACTTCCGGCAAGCTATACGCGCCCTAGGAGTGCGGTTGGAACGTTGGCCCAGCCAGATACTCCCGATCACGAGCAGGACGCCGATGATTTGAAGCGCACTCAGCGTCTGATCCAAGAACAACCATCCTAGCAACACGGCGGTCCCCGGGCTGAGAAAGCCCAGTAAGGAAACAACTGTAGGTTCGAGTCGCGAGATCCCCCGGAACCAAAGCAAGTAGGTTAAACCCGCTCCGATCAGGCCGAGCCACGCCAGGCCGAGAACATTGGTTCCTGTAGGCATCGGGATTGGCGGATCAAACACTAAAGCTACTGGAACGAGCAGAAGTCCTCCGGCCGCCAGTTGCCAGGCGGTAAAGGTGAGCAGAGGCACGGGAGGTTGCCACTTGCGGGTCAGCACGGTTCCGAACGCCATGGAAACCGCCCCCGCCAGGCCCGCTGCGACGCCGACAGGATCTAGCGCTGCGTTTGGTGTCAACACCAACAGCGCCACGCCCGCAGTTCCGCAAATAGGGGTCGTTTGCGGGAGAGGGCGAAATCCTACGCTAAGGCTTTGGCCAACGATATTCTCCGGTAAGATTGATGTGTTCCCAGGGGATAGGAGAAGTCGCTTGATATCTAGTATGACGTCTGTCGCACCTGCTTGATCGCGG
>NZ_JAWOUX010000040.1:0-3483 GCF_033339595.1 Vibrio sp. 2096 | reverse complement strand
AGCACCACCGTTCCGACGACAGGCCAACGCTTCCAGAACGGGCGAATGTCTTTTGCTTCGGCTTCCTGCACTTGCTTGTTGGATTGCGAATGACTCTTATAGAACGGGAAGTACTCTGACTTATAAAATCGGGTAGAGGTGTTCACCACTTCACCGGCACAACCATCTTGCACTTTCTTGGTGTAAGAACTGGTTGAGCCCATGGCCGTGTTCTTAGTGCATCGGTAGGTCACTTCAATCATGTCCTTAATGTCTCGATGCACTTTGCGGATGTTCTGCGTGAGCAAGATGATATCGACACCGTAGTGACGGTGTATTGAGTACCATTCTAGAATCGGCGCGGCCAAGCCTCGACTTGGCAAGCTCATGTGCGCCTCATCGACCACATAAAGTGGCCCTTGTCCTTTTTCATTGCGCCATTCGTCCGAGTAGTCTTCAATCTGACTGAACGGACGAGAGGTTGAACCGAAATCCGTTAAACGGCCATCCACGATTTTGATGAGCTCTCGAACGTCTTCACCAAACACCTTAACGAACCAATCAATGTTTAAGGTGATATTGGTAATGACTTTGCGGCCATCCTTAATCGCCGGAATAATGTGATAGGCAACCGCCTCATAGGTTTTACCGCCACCTGGTCTTCCTGCTATGGCGTATATCATGAGCCTAACCTCGTAAACGGAATCAATTGCAGCATCAAACGCACCGTAATAGCGGCCAGAATGATAGACAGGCATTGAGGCACACCGACCGCCGCCATAACCCAAGCCACCGTAGGCGGAATACTGGTCATGTACTGGCTCATATCGACCGGAGCGAATAGGGAGAACACACCAGAGAGCAACAGATTCACCATTGCCATGATTTGCTCAACCGCCCAAAAGAACAGGTCTTTGAGCATGTTGACCAGCGAGATTAAAAGCTGATAGAGGAACACCAACAGCTTGTTAAATAAATCGACTAACCAATCCATATTAACCTCCAAAAATAATACGACGCGCCGCAAACACTGACGTCATGATGAGCACCGCACGAATAAAACCGAACACCCAATCAAAGCTGATTTGCTCCTCAAAACTGAAGTCACCGAAGAACGGCACAGGGAGCACGAAAGAAGGGCGCTTGGCATTGGATAAGTCGAGGTCACCAAACGAGTTCACAAAGTTGTCGATGGTGTTGTGTTTAAGATCATCTAACTGACCGGACACCAAACCACCTAAGCCATCGGGATAGCCCGACTCATAAAATCCGGTACAACTTTGGGACTCGATACACGTACCACCCGTACCTGCACCAGACGTATCTGTGTTTGCGATACCGTCTAAGGTGTCAGAAATACCGGAAACTTCATCCGCGATACCATCCATTGCCCCTGCAATTTTCTCTACATCGTCACCCACACCATTAATGGCATTGGTGTTCTTGTTCATGGCCGTGGTGATGTCAGCATTCGCTTGTTGGATAAGGGCCTTAGTGTTTTCGTAAATCTTGTTGTCGTTGATTTGCTGCTTTTGAATGGCTTGCGTGTTGGTGACCATCGACGCGTTCAGCGCAATGATTTGGTTTTGAACGTCAGCACTGGCTTGATTGATGTCGATGTTCATGTCGTTTAGTGCTTTGTTGACGTCCTTATTCATTCCAGTAATGGCTTTCAGAACTGCCGTGTCTGTCGATTCATCGGTGTCAGGCTCTTCCACGTCTGGCTCACTGTCGGTATCCGGTGGATTCACCGTATTGGTTGAGCCATCAGGTAATACGCTAGGGTCTTCGATGTCGCCTGTTGGGTCGTCAGGGTCATGAATGGGGTCATCAGGAATAATAGGGGTGTCAGGGCCATCTTTACCCCAGAAGAGTGTACCGCCTTCACACTGGTTGCCTGTGAATTGAAAGTTACCATGACAGATGGTGTTTTGTGTCCATTGGCCAGAATCAACCCCCGTACACAGTGTAGTATCACTAGGAATACGTTCTAGTTCACAACGGGTTGCGCCATAATCGCCATAACATGACCCTGTCACTTGTTCGCCATAGACATAAGCCAACCACTGAAGCGATTTGATTTCATCAATGGATTTTTTGAACTGGCAAGCGTCCATACAAGTACCGTCAGGGTTTTTGCCATATTCACAAACCGATTTGCAACGTAAGGTGGAGGGATCAAACTCGCTATTTTCTGGACAACGCACCTCATAATAGCCAAGACCAAGTCCATTATCACAAACCGTTTGATAGGGATAACGAGCATTAGCATAGGGTGTCTTCTCAAATGTGCATGTGTCGAAATACCCAGTATCCAAAAAACAAGTATTCACCTTGTAAGGGTCAACCCATTCACCTTGAGAGCCACAACCCCTCATTTGCATATGACCAATACGAGCTTCTAAAGCATACGTATGACTACTAGCACACAGAATAACAAGGACAATAAAAAAACGGAGATAGTGATTCATTGTATTAAACCAATAAAAAAGGGAGCCCAAGCCCCCTTATCCTCTAAAGTTTTGGCTGGCCACGTATCCGGCAATGCCACCCAAAAGCACAAAGACGATGAGTTGGACATCGTGGAGAACGGCCAACATAAACTTAAGCCTTGTTCACAGCACGCTTAGCAAGAGTGATGGATTTGTAAGCCATAGTAATGCCGACAATCACCAGACCTGCCGCGCCGATTTTGGTTGCCACACCAGACAAGTCGATAGCGGAGAACGGGTCAGCGGCACCACCTTCCGCCGCCATAGCAGGGACAGAAAGCACCGCAACAGTGACGGTTGCCGCCGCTTGTTTGCCGAACTTTTTAAGCGCGTTTAGACGTTTCATAACAGATTCCTCAAAGTAGTTTTATTAAACGTATTGCCATCTTGATGGCGTAAGTTGAGAGATATCCGCCAACGAACACCAAGGTGAAACCCAAGCCGAACGCTTGAGATATCTCTCCTGGAGTCAGCTGTGTGTAGCTCATTAACGTGTCATATTCTTGAGCCGTGACCATGACATAACCGCTGCATGAAGCCGCTTCAATGTCAGGAACGACAGCGAGAAAACCGTCCGCGTTAGGTAAAGCACACACAGGCATAACGAAATTCCTTATTTAGCCTTTAACGAGGCTTCAAAATGTTTCTTGATGTCGTCATCCACAGGGATGAGTTCAGTCACAATGGCACCTGCCAATGGATCGTCTGGGTTAATCTCCAAACGCAATTGGTATTCACGGCGAGGAACGAGGGCACCAGTGCGCTCAAGTAATAGGGCGTATTGATGATCAATCATCAACGGTTGGTCCCACTGTGGATTCACATCACCGGATTCACCGATAGTGCGGCGTTTGAATTTCTCTGAGTTGATTTCACGTAGAGGACGCGACACGTTCAGTTGAGCACTGTCACCACGTGCTGAGTTCCAAGTGATGTCCATGCCAAGTACAAAAACGGATTTAGCCATTTGTTAAGTCTCCAATATGTGAGTCACCAACTTGCCGTAGGTATC
>NZ_JAWOUX010000039.1:0-4162 GCF_033339595.1 Vibrio sp. 2096 | reverse complement strand
GGCTTTGATCGGAATACTTACTGGTTTGACGGCCTGTGTAAGTCCTTTCATGATAGCCCATATCATTTAAGCACTTCAAGTATTCCTGCACTCTGTTTGGACTCAAGATGTTTTGGACAGAGCGATGCGCATCAGCCACCGACCAAGGGAAGTTCCAAAGGTGGCAGGTAAAGGCACTAATCAAAACTTGCGAAAGCACGATAAAACCGCTCTCTTGTAG
Source organism: Vibrio sp. 2096 (assembly GCF_033339595.1). Lineage (NCBI taxonomy): Bacteria > Pseudomonadati > Pseudomonadota > Gammaproteobacteria > Vibrionales > Vibrionaceae > Vibrio > Vibrio sp. 2096. The sequence goes on along the minus strand of NZ_JAWOUX010000039.1, from coordinate 3,942 downwards.
CTGCTAGAGGGAGAACTGCGGAAAAGGAATAATTGATTAGTGTTGTGAGACTGGAATGGGGGCGTAAAGCCTTACTCACAGCGCAGGGCAGCCCGAAAGGGAAGAGACTTACCCAATCTGAAAGCGACCAAAAAGATACCCAAATCACTCATAAATTTGAGTTGAAATGGGTAGGGGTCGGCGCAGCCGAAAGGGTGGTGTGCGCTAGCTTGGCTAGCCTCCTCTTTGCTCTTACTGTCATTGTTTGATACTTCATGATTTCCCTTATTTGCATTTCTTTATCTTACTTTCTATCTTTTGTTAAGCACATAAGCAAGGCTACACAAAGACCCCTCCACTTCGTTACGTTGTCATTGTGCCTTGTAAGGGACGCTACGCTCCCTTAACCCTAGTTAAAAGCACTCAAACTAAAGAATTGCCATGACTGAAAAGAAGAAAGTAATACGAGAAAAGTCCATCAAGATCAGAGTCACTGAGACTGAACTTCAAGCTCTGAAAGATCGGTGTGATGGTGCGGAATTAGCTCCTTGGATGAGAGAGACTTGTCTTGGGGAACGGACTCTTAAAAGAGCCAATGTTCCTAAAGTAGACCCCGCATTATTGCGCCAGTTATCTGGACTTGGAAATAACTTGAATCAGATCACTAGAGTAGTGAATACCCAGAATTATGATGTCGTGAATGTGGTTCAAGTATTGGCTCAACTTTCAGCAATCGAGCGTCAGCTTGGGCAAATAATGGCAAAGTATGAGATCTCAGTATGATTGTTCAGTTCGCTCGTAGAGGTAAGGGCGTTGGGAGTGGCCCTGTTGATTATCTCTTAGGGAAAGATAGAAATCGGGAGAGGGCGACACTCAATCAAGGCGATCCTGATTTAGTTCAATCACTCATTGATTCGAGTCCTTACGCCAAAAAGTACACATCGGGCTTTCTCTGTTTTGCTGAAACGGACTTATCACAAGAGATTAAAGATCGCCTCATGGCTGATTTTGAAAAGGCTTTGTTACCAGGCTTAGACAAAGACCAATACTCCATTCTTTGGGTAGAGCATCTTGATAAAGGGCGGTTAGAGCTGAACTTTGTTATTCCAAATATTGAGCTTCATTCTGGCAAGCGACTTCAACCTTACTACCACTTTGCAGACAATCCTCGTATCGATGCGTGGCGCACCATTCAGAATCTTGAACTAGGGCTTCATGACCCAGATGACCCTGCTAATCAGCAAGGCTTGGTGAGTGCTAAAGACACTCCATCCGATGCAAAAGAGATTCAGCAACTTCTTACCGATGGTCTACTTAATCTTGCTCAATCAGGCGCGATCCGTAGCCGAAAAGGGGTAATTGGTGCGCTTGAAAGCAAAGGATTTGAGATTGCCAGAGTGACAGCTAAAAGCATCAGCATTAAGAATCCCGAAAGTGGGAAACGAAACATAAGATTAAAAGGTTTGTTGTATGAGCAAGATTTTGAATATGGCGAGGGACTTCAATTCGCAATCGAAGAAGCAAGCCAACGCTATCGAGCAAACGCTAAAGAAAGACTTCGAGAGGCACGAACAACGTATTCAAGATGCGTTGAAATCAAGCGAGCAGAAAATCATAAACGACATCCAAGAGCAGCAATCACGTTTGAATCTCTTGGTGATGAAAACATGGATTTGGTTGCCAGTGACCCTGTTATTTTTGGTGATCGTCAGTTACGGGATCGCTTGGTATCAAGGGCAGACGATATTAGACAATCAGAAAAAGATAGCCCGCCAAAAAGCGATCCTAGAGCAGTTCCAGAACAAGACTTGGGGGCTTTCTCTGTACGAGAGCCAGAAAGGGGAACGTTTTATTGTGATACCAGAGGGGTACTCGATTCTGGAGGGGTGGACAATGAACGATGGCAAGAACGAGCTGATCAAGTTGGAGAGGAAATAAATGACCGAGCTAGAGAAACAACTTTTGCACGCCTTCGAGGTTTTAGAGAGGCAGCACAAGGAGCAGTACAGCGAGTTCGTGAAGCTCTACAAGGATTTAGAGAAAAGATTCGAGCAGAGCAGCGAGGAGAACCAACGCTTACAGAGCAGTGTGAGCAGCTTGACCATGCAAGTAAACAACTTGACGCAGCAGCTCCAGTCGTTGGAAAAGCAATACAGCAAGAGCAGTCGTTAGCACGACAAAATCGCAGAGGTCGAGGTTTCGGATTTAATCGTTAATACATTTGAAAACACGCTTGCCAGGAGTACAATGTACTCCTATTCTTTTGGGAGAGGATCGGGTTATTAGCTACGCATTAGAGTTTATTGAAACGCCATTGTTTGAATCTCAGCGAAAAGAGATGCTCACGGATGAAGAGTTTCGAGCGTTGCAGTCAGACATCATCAAAAACCCAGAAATGGGATCGTTGATTGTCGGAACGGGAGGGCTAAGAAAAGTTCGCCTTGCTGGAGAATCGACAGGTAAGAGTGGTGGTTATCGAACGATTTACTTACTGATCCAACCTGATGTTGTCTATTTGGTGTTGCTGTACAAGAAAGGGAGAAAGGACTCTTTAACTCAGAAAGAGAAGAATCTCCTTAAAGAAGTGTCGAGGTCGATTAAGAGAGAGTATGACAATGAGCAATAGTATTTTTGATGAACTTTATACATCGATGAAGCAAGCCGAAGCGATTGCAAAAGGAGAGCAGACTCCTGCGAATGTCACTCGTTATGAGATTGCCGATGTTAAAGCGATCCGAGCACAACTGGATGTCAGCCAAAAAGAGTTGGCACAAGCGATGGATGTGAGTATTGATACCGTGAAAAGTTGGGAGCAAGGACGGAGAAATCCGACAGGTTTAGCAAGCAAAGTCCTGACTCTACTCTCTAAAGAGCCAGAGCTTTATGCGAAGTTTTCAGTTTAAAGATTAAGAGGTGTCTATGAGTGCAGCTGTTACTTTTGAGCAATTCTGTCAGCATTACGAGTACGATCCGAGAAGTTCGTTATCTCGCTTTGAATATGAGAAGTACAAAGAGAAGAAGTACAAAGAGAACTTGGAGATAGCTAACGAGCTGATCACCAAAGATGCCATCGATAAGATGAAAACATAGAAAAAACGCCCTTAGAGGGCGTTTTTTGTTTCAATCGAACAGCGAACTTTTTGCCCTGTAAATCGCTCTGAAAGCGTCACAAACTTACAACCCGATTTCTGGCTAAGTAGGTAAGGGTAAGTGCTTAAAAACGCTCCTAGAGCGCTTTGAGAGCGTCAGATTGGCGTTTTGAGATGCTAAGTCGGCTATTTAACGTAATAGGAATAATAATCACCACCACAACGTTATGTTGCTTTAAATTATGAGCTTCTTTGCTTCGATTTGAAGCCATTCAAATGTGTTTTTGGGCTCTCCATGCATTTCCATTTGATGCCAAAGTTTTTCAAATGACAAAATAGTGACTTGTAGAGCAACTTCTTCATTTCCAATTTCCATTGTTAAATTTTCGAGAAGTTTAATCGTATGAGCATCTACTAAAGTGTCGTATTTTTTTATTTTACACAAAGCCATAACGCAATACTCACAAAGTGTTGATATGCATGTAACTTTATAATAGTGCTCAATTGCGTATATAGTGGTTTTTTTTGGCCTAAGTCTATTAAGAACGTTCAATTGCTCACACAAACCTAGTCTTAAATATGATGTGTATGAGATAAATGGGATAAAGCGTGAAACTAAAAATTTATTTTAAAACATCGAATAACAAAGGCTTTGAAATCGCATCATATCAAGAACATTACGAGACAATTGTTGCTCAATGGCTTTCGTTAGGTCGTACACTAGAATCGAGTTCTTTTTTCCTTGTGCTGTACGATGATGATGGTAAGTGTGTAGATGCCAAATATCTTTCAAAAAATAATTTTAGTCGATTGCTGATAGAGTGGGACTGCTTTGGTTTAAAAGAAAGTAATGAGTAATTTAACGTAACACTCG
>NZ_JAWOUX010000038.1:0-4940 GCF_033339595.1 Vibrio sp. 2096 | reverse complement strand
CCCACCTCCGCAGCCATTTATTGGTGTGGTCTACAGAGGATTATGTCTTTTTAGAGGGGAAAATCCCTAGAACCCCAAAATGGCGGAGAATGAACATATTGATAAAGAGATTTTCCACCTGCTTTTAACGAGCGGTGTTTATCGCAACTATGCAGAGCGGTATTTATCGTCAGAGTTAATGGACGTCGACGATATTCAACAGTTTCTAGACTGAACAAAAAATAACGGCTGGAATTGCCGTTGAGTCCTTAACGAAAAAAAGGCAGCCCCAAATAGCACGGGCTGCCTTTCTAATCACTCAAAATAAAGGATTAGACAGTGGATTCGTTAATCGGCTCTAGTGCAACTTGCTCTGTGTTGTCACTCTGCTCTTTAGGAGTACGTTTAGCCAATACGTAGTAGAACAGTGGCGTGAGTAGCAGACCGAATATGGTTACACCAATCATGCCAGAGAACACAGCGATACCCATTGCTTGTCTCATTTCAGCACCGGCACCAGTAGAGAACACCATTGGAACCACACCCATGATGAAGGCAATCGACGTCATCAAGATTGGGCGAAGACGTAAGCGTGATGCTTCAAGAACAGCCTCCATCACAGTGCGACCTTTATCTTGCAACTCTTTGGCGAATTCTACGATTAGGATGGCGTTTTTAGTTGCCAAACCAACCAGTACGATTAGACCAATTTGAGTGAAAATATTGTTGTCGCTACCCCATAGAATCACACCGCTGATCGCCGATAGAAGCGTCATAGGAATGATTAAGATGATTGCCATCGGAAGACGTACACTTTCGTATTGCGCAGCAAGTACAAGGAACACCAACAAGATAACCAGTGGGTAGATCAACATAGCTGTATCACCGGCCAACTTCTGTTGGTAGGTCAGCTCGGTCCATTCGTAAGTCATGCCAATCGGTAGTGTCTCTGCAAGGATCTGCTCAATCGCTGCTTGCGCTTCACCTGAGCTGAAACCTGGCATAGGGCTACCATTGATCTCTGCTGTGGTATAAGCGTTGTAATGCATCACACGGTCAGGACCAGCACTGTAATTCACATCAACAAACGCGCCTAAAGGAATCATTTCACCGTTCGCATTTCGAACCTCTAGTTGGCGAATCTGCTCTGGTGTTTGGCGGAACTCTTCGTCGGCCTGAACGTTCACTTGGTATGTGCGACCAAAGCGGTTGATATCATTGACGTACGTGCTCCCCATGTAGGATTGCAGGGTAGAGAAAACATCGTCTAATGATAGGTCTTGCTTGAGCGCTTTCGTACGGTCAACATCCAGGTCTAACTGTGGAACATTAACTTGATAGCTTGAGAACACACCAGTTAGTGCCGGGTGCGCCCATGCTTTCATGATCACTTGTTGAGTGACACCGTATAGCGCTTCGTAGCCGTGGTTCGCTCGATCTTGGATCTGCAAACGGAAACCGCCAATCGTACCCAGACCCTGAACCGGTGGTGGTGGAAAGATCGCGATGAATGCATCAGGGATAGAAGCAAATTTTTGGTTCAGCTGACCTGCAATCGCATTTGCGCTAAGACTCGGATCTTGACGCTCGTCGAAATCAGCCAACGGAGTGAACACGATACCGCTGTTTGGACTATTGGTGAACCCGTTAATGCTCAGACCTGGGAATGCAACGGAGTGTTCAACGCCTGGTTGTGCCAAAGCAATCTCGGACATCTCACGAATCACTGCATCGGTACGCTCAAGTGAAGCCGCGTCTGGCAGTTGCGCGAATGCAACCAAGTACTGCTTATCTTGACCCGGCACATAACCCGTAGGAGTCTGATCGAATTGGTAAGCCGTTAAGCCAAGCAGGCCAACATACATCACACCAATCAGTGCGCCAAGTCGAATGCTCTTCTTCACCGCGTAACCGTAAGCGATAGAACCTTTGTTAAATAGCTTATTGAATGGGGTAAATACGAAGCGTCCGAACAAGCCATCCATTGCACGCGTGAGCCAATCTTTCGGTTGGTCGTGACCACGTAACAACAGGGCAGAAAGAGCCGGGCTCAAAGTCAGCGAGTTAATAGCTGAAATGAACGTTGAAATAGTAATGGTCAACGCAAACTGTTTATAGAACTGACCCGTTAAGCCAGACATAAACGCAGTCGGGATGAATACCGCAGCGAGCACCAACGTCGTCGCAACAATTGGGCCTGTAACCTCTCGCATCGCTTTTTCTGTCGCCGCAATAGGAGCAAGACCTTCTTCGATGTTTCGCTCGACGTTTTCGACCACCACGATCGCATCATCAACAACGATACCGATAGCGAGTACTAAGCCAAACAGTGACAGAGCATTTAAAGAGAAGCCCATTAAGTACATGAAGGCGAACGTACCAACTAATGAAACCGGAACCGCAACTAATGGGATGATCGATGCGCGCCAAGTTTGCAGGAACAGAACAATAACTAGTACAACAAGTAATACCGCTTCAAGCAGTGTCTGCACTACCGCTTCAATAGAACCACGAACGAATACCGTTGGGTCGTAAACAATCTCGTAGCTCACACCTTGAGGGAAGCTAGCTGACAGCTCTTCCATTTTCGCTCTTACGTCATCAGAGATCTGAATCGCGTTTGAGCCAGAAGCTTGGAAGATTGGAATGGCAACTGCGTCTTGGTTATCAAGTAGTGAACGAAGTGAGTAGGTTTCGGCACCTAATTCAATACGAGCGACATCTTTCAAATGGTTGATCTGACCATCTTCACCAACCTTGATGATGATGTTCTCGAACTCTTCAACTTCGCTTAAACGTCCTTTGACATTAATAAGCAACTGGAAGTCTGACGAGCCACTTGGTTGAGCACCAAGGCTACCTGCTGCAGCTTGTTGGTTCTGTTCGCGAATCGCAGAAATGACTTCACTAGGGTTGAGGTCCAGGCTTGCGACCTTGTTTGGATCAAGCCAAATACGCATGCTGTATTCGCCACCACCAAACAGGCGAACGGCACCCACACCTTCGATTCGGGCAAGTTCATCTTTAACGTTAAGCGCTGCATAGTTCGCAAGATAAAGTAGGTCATAACGCTCATCAGGCGACACCAAGTGAACGACCATGGTTAAGTCTGGTGATGACTTTTCCGTCACAACACCAAGTCGCTGAACGGTTTCAGGCAAACGAGGTAGGGCACGATCAACACGGCTTTGAACTAGGGTTTGCGCTTTGTCTACGTCGGCACCAATGGCAAAGGTGACGGTTAACGTCATCACGCCATCAGAAGTCGCTTGAGAAGACATATACAGCATGTCTTCTACGCCGTTAATCTCTTCTTCGAGGGGAGACGCGACGGTATCCGCAATCACTTTCGGGTTCGCACCCGGGTAAGTCGCTGTTACAACGACAGTCGGAGGTACAACCTCGGGGTATTCAGTGATAGGCAGTTGCCATACTGACAATGCACCACCGATGAATATGAGTATCGACAGCACGGATGCAAAGATCGGCCGACGAATAAAGAACTGGGAAAACATTGCAATGGTTCCTTTATTGCTTCACTTGCAGAGTCAGTAGCTCACTGCGCTGCTGGTCTCGTAATGCTTGTTGCTGGCGAATATTGGCAAGGGTGTTTTCATCAGCCATTGCAACTTCATCGGGCGTAACAGGCATGTTGGCACGAACGCGTTGTAAGCCATTGACGACAATCTTTTCGTCGCCTTTTAGGCCATCCAATACAATGCGCAGACCGTTAAGGCCTTCACCAAGAGAGATTGCTCGGTATTGGACAATATTGTCATCGCCTAAAACCAAGACATACTTGTTATTCAGATCGGTACCAATCGCCTTGTTATCAATCAACACACCTTGGTAGCTATCCGAGCCAGCGATACGCATTTTGGCGAACATACCCGGTAAAAATTTCTTATCCGCATTATCAAAAACGGCGCGAACTTGAATGGTTCCCGTTGCTTCGTCAATCGCATTGTCTACAAAGTCGATGTAACCGATATGAGGGAAATCGGTATCGTTAGCCAACGACATTTGGACGACATTTTCAATTTCACCATCCGCTGAGATGAGGTTATTAATCTCTTGATATTTAAGGAAACTACGCTCATCAATGTCGAAATAAGCGTACATTTTCGAAGTAGATACCAGTGACGTAAGAACGGTTTGACCCGTAGTTACATAGTTACCTTTGGTCACCTCTGCGAAAGAAACTTTGCCTGCAATCGGCGCGCGAACTAGAGTGAATTCAAGGTCTAGTTCCGCTTTTGCCAAAGCAGCTTTAAGAGCTGAAACACTTGCAACGCTACGCTGCTGATCTGCAAAACGCGCATCAACGGTCTCTTGAGAAATTGCTTTAGTTTTGCTTAGTCTTTGTGCACGTTCATAATCTTTGATTGCTTGGTTCAAGCTTGTTTGAGCACTGCTAAGTTCCGCTTTCAAACGGTTAACTTCAGCAACAAACAAACGATTGTCGATTGAAAAAAGCACGTCTCCAGCTTCTACGAGATGGCCTTCACGGAAGTGAACACGGTCTACGTAACCCGATACACGAGGCATTACGGTGACGGTTTGAGGTGATTCTAATCGACCAGTGTATTGATCAAGCTCGGTAACCTGTTCTACAAGCACTTGTGCCACTTCAACCGTTGGTGGTGGCGGTGCTGATGCAGGTGCTTCGGCGCGTGAATCTTGACATCCAGACAACACCAATGGCGCTGCAAATGAGATTAGTAGAAGAGGCGTTCTAAGGTGTTTGCCTACCATCTCGCTATCCTTATGTTAGTTTTGTACCGATCGGCATAATAATCCTGACTTTTGATATTGATCAAGTAAAATTTATAGAATGAATAGTTACAACATATGGACAACGTATGCCTGCCGCATTACCATTTAGGGGTTCTAGGGATTTTCCCCTCTAAAAAGACATAATCCTCTGTAGACCACACCAATAAATGGCTGCGGAGGTGGTT
>NZ_JAWOUX010000037.1:0-4947 GCF_033339595.1 Vibrio sp. 2096 | reverse complement strand
CTGTCACGCCGGGGGTCGCGGGTTCGAGTCCCGTCCACTCCGCCACTTATATTAAGCCCCAGTCGAAAGACTGGGGCCTTTTCGTTTGGTCGTGTCCCCTAGAAATGCATTTACACATTGAAGGCGAGACAATACGACTTTCTTTACCCTTTTGGCACATGAGTTTCTCAGGAAGATGAGCCTGCTGCCTGCACTTCCAATTACTCCGAGTTTGTATCCTGTCCTCGTTGAAAGATTGGTCATTTGAACAATGAGTCTTTATAACACTCGCCCTCAACCGTAATAGAATGAATAGTCTTCCGTACTGCGTGTTTTGTTAGCGTCTCTCTTAAACAATAATTTTCTACATCTTATTTCTCAAACATTCATTGCTTCCATGTTTAGAGCGGGACCGTCGTTACGTGGATTACGCAATTTCCCGAAATATAGTGAGGAATAGAGCTAAGTCTTCCGAAAATTAATGCCTTTTAGAAAACTTTGTTTTCTTTGCTGAACTTGCTAGTAGCGATTAACCTAAGAGGAGTTCTTGAGGAGTATGTTTGATGATGCAACAAATAAAAAATGAAACGCTGAAATCTGTATTTAAGCAATGGTCTTCCGATGAGGGAATTGTGGTCATCAACCCTGCAACTGAGCAAGAGTTAATTCGGTTAAAGCCTAGTACTCTTGATGAGTTAGATGATCTCATTGGTCAGTGCAAAACGGAGCAAGTCCGTTGGGCTAAATTAAGTGCCAAAGAGCGCTCTCGTCGTTTGAGGGGGTGGTATCAACTACTTCTTGATAATGCAGAAGACATAGCCACGATTATTACCTTAGAGCAGGGTAAACCTTTAGCTGAGAGCAAAGGGGAAGTGATGTATGGTGCCTCTTTTGTCGAGTGGTTCTCAGAAGAAGCAAAACGTGCTTATGGCGAAGTTATTCCTGCCCCCACGACAGATAGACGTCTATCTGCAATTCGCCAGCCTGTGGGAGTATGCGCTGCAATTACACCTTGGAACTTCCCTATTGCGATGATTACAAGAAAAGCAGCACCAGCCCTAGCGGCAGGTTGTGGCATGTTGATCAAGCCATCAGAGCTTACCCCTCTCACTGCAATTGCTGTTGTTGAATTAGCTTATCAGGCTGGTATCCCTAAAGAACTGCTTTCTGTCGTGGTGTCGGAGCAGGCTGCTGAGTTTGGTCAAGTACTAAGTACTGATCCTAGGATTCAGAAGATCTCTTTTACGGGGTCTACGCGCGTTGGGAAAATTTTGATGAAGCAAGCCAGTGATTCAGTCAAGGCGGTGTCGATGGAGTTGGGTGGTAATGCGCCTTTCATCGTGTTTGAAGATGCAGACTTAGATGAGGCTGCGGAAGGGCTTGTCGCGTCGAAGTTCCGTAATGCAGGGCAAACATGTGTTTGTACCAATCGGCTATATGTTCATAAAAATGTAAAACAAGCTTTTATTGATAAAGTATTGTCGAAGTTAAGCAAATTAAAGCTTGGAAATGGTTTAGAGAAAGGTGTCACATTAGGTCCTGTTATTACGATGGCCTCTAAGCATCGACTAGAGGCGGCGATCGATCAAGCTGTACAAGAAGGAGCCTCTATTGCTAACTCTCCACAGAGACGGCCTGGTCGCTTTATGGAGCCCGTTCTTTTGGATAGTGTGACGCAGAATATGTCGATTGTTCAGCAAGAGCTATTCGGGCCTGTGTTGCCTATTGTTACCTTTGAAAATGATTATCAAGTTCTCGAAATGGCGAACGATACAGAATATGGTTTGGCTTGCTATTTCTATACGAATAGCTTGAAGCGTATTGTGACTTTTAGTGAAGGTTTAGAGTACGGCATGGTTGGAGTTAATGAAGGGATCATCTCTACTGAAGTGGCTCCATTTGGTGGAGTTAAAGAGTCGGGTGTTGGACGGGAAGGTGCTAAGCAAGGACTCGATGAATATCTGGAGACAAAGTATATTTGTCTTGGTGGTTTAAGCTGATTTCAGAGATGGCCGATTGAATTAAAAAGCTAGGTTTTTACCTAGCTTTTTTTTAGTTGAAAGGCATACCATTTGCCACGCGCGTTTGTGGTTAATATTTTCTGGTTACTTAGTGAGTCGATAGTTAGCTTGCGGTAAGCGGTTTTTAATAATCAAAGCGCTTATGTTATTTCGTTATGGGGTAGGAGAGAGCTTAGCTTTAAACTAATACAAAAAAGCCGCATCAAGTGATGCGGCTTCTTCTAATATGGCTCCTCCTGCTGGGCTCGAACCAGCGACCTGCGGATTAACAGTCCGTCGCTCTACCAACTGAGCTAAGGAGGAACAAATTTTAATAAGTGGTGCCGACTACCGGAATCGAACTGGTGACCTACTGATTACAAGTCAGTTGCTCTACCTACTGAGCTAAGTCGGCACAATGTCATTAATAAGTTATTAACTTAATAATGAAAATTGGCTCCTCCTGCTGGGCTCGAACCAGCGACCTGCGGATTAACAGTCCGTCGCTCTACCAACTGAGCTAAGGAGGAATTGTCTTTTTTAAGAGAATAAATGGTGCCGACTACCGGAATCGAACTGGTGACCTACTGATTACAAGTCAGTTGCTCTACCTACTGAGCTAAGTCGGCACATTTTATTCTTTAACATTGTTCGTGCTAAGCACCAACAATTAATAAATTGTGGTGCCCGGAGGCGGAATCGAACCACCGACACGAGGATTTTCAATCCTCTGCTCTACCGACTGAGCTATCCGGGCGACGAGGTGTATTAAAAGGCTTTTCGGCTTTCAGGTCAACAATAAAATTAAAATAAAATATCGTTTGATGAATTTGTGCTCGGAGTGGGCTGTTTTTATGCATTTTTAGCAGCAATGCGCCATGCTTTAAGCGATGTTTTAACATTGATAGTGTGTTCACTTGCAAAATAAAGGCGATAAAAACAAAAAAGCACGTCTGAAAACGTGCTTTTTATTGAACAATTGACTTTAAACTAGTGCTTTACTGAGAACTTGTTTACCCAACCTTCTAGCTCATTCGCTAGTGAAGCTAAACTTTGAGTACTTGATTGGCTCTCGGTTACGACAGAGTTGAGTTGGCCTCCGCTTTCCTCGATAAGGTTTATGCGTAGCGCAATATCATCGCTAACCTGCGTCTGCTCAGCGGCAGCAGTAGCGATCTGCTGGCTCATTGTGGTGATAGATTCTAACGCCGTTACAATTTGCTGTAGAGCTTCAGAGGCATTCTTAGACTCTGTAACAGTGCTTTCACTGGTTTCTGCACATATTTCCATTGTGTGAATGGCATTGCGAGAGCCTTCTTGCAGATTGGAGATCATATACTGAATCTCTTTTGTGCTGTCTTGTGTGCGTCCTGCTAGGTTGCGTACCTCATCAGCAACGACTGCGAAGCCTCGGCCTTGTTCTCCAGCACGTGCTGCTTCAATGGCTGCATTGAGTGCCAATAGGTTTGTTTGCTCTGCAATATCACCAATCACATCGAGCACTTTTACAATATTATTTACATCCTGATCTAGATCGGCGACCGCTTTACTCGCAGTATTTAATTGAGAAGCTAAACCTTGAATGTTTTCAACCGTGTTATGAATGAGTTTCTGAGTATGTTGGCTTTGTTTGTCAGCCTCGTCCGTATTGTTTGCGGTGTCGCTTGCTGAATTGGCAACATGGTTGGCTGAAGATGCCATTTCAGTCATCGCAGTGGCAATCATCGCCGTTGATTGCTGCTGAGATACGGTAAGATCGGCAATCGTATTTGATCGAGCTTCTACGGCAGATAACTCTGCGCGCAGTGCATGCATAGACTTCTCTAGGTTTGTCACCATGGTAGCTAGTGATTGACTCATATCTTGCACGGCACGATAGATACTTCCTCTCGGTGCCACAGTATCAAAACTGGTCTGAATGTCTCCTTGAGCGACAGCTTGAACTGCTTTACGCACGTCGTTAGGCTCTCCACCAAGTAGATGAAGCATTTTGCGAATCGAAATGATCAGGCCACTTAGAATACTTCCCGCGATAATCAGACACAGCACAAGCTGCCATTGTGCTGTCGACCAAAAACGTGCGTTAACTTCATTAAAGCCAATACCTGTACCGACAACCCAGCCCCAGTGTGGTGTTTTTTCTGCTATCGAGTGTTTTTCTTCAATGCTGCCATCAGCTTGTTTTTGGCTCCAGGTATATTCAATGATCTGACCTGTTTTGTGCCCCAATACATCTAGAATGAGTTGGCCTACGCTATTACCACTGCCATCTCTAAAGTCATGGAAGCTGGTTCCGTGTAGTTGAGGGTCTAGTGGTGCGGCGATGAACATCATATTTTCATCTGCGACATAAACGTATTCGTTGTCTTTGTAGATATTGTTACGAAGTAGGCGAGTGGCTAATGCTTTCGCTTCGTCTTCCGGCATTTTGCCTTCGATAGCCATCTTTTCTACTTCGGTAAGTATGCTGTACGCACTTTTAAATAGCTCAGTAACTCGAGCTTTGTTATCAAGGTTACTTGCGACGCGAAGTGTCCATAAGCCCGTTGCGGTCAGAGCTAGGAGAGCTAGCAATATGATCGCAGATAATAAATAGGCTTGAGTTTTTAGTTTCATATTTAGCTCACAAATAAAGTGTTATCACTATGCAAGGCATAGCTAAAAGAAGAAATGTAATAACTCGGGCATCTTAGTGAAGATAAATATGCTCGGATACTAATGCGTATTGAAATTACGATGAGGATTAAATTTTTAGCGTGAAATAAGTGTTTTTGAAGAAAGGATTTAATGTTCGCTGATGTTTAGAAATGAAGTGCAGATAAATGGGAAAGTGAGAAATGACGTATAAAGCAGATACAAAAAAGCCGCATCAAGTGATGCGGCTTTAAAAGTGGCTCCTCCTGCTGGGCTCGAACCAGCGACCTGCGGATTAACAGTCCGTCGCTCTACCAACTGAGCTAAGGAGGAA
>NZ_JAWOUX010000036.1:0-4953 GCF_033339595.1 Vibrio sp. 2096 | reverse complement strand
ACCCACCTCCGCAGCCATTTATTGGTGTGGTCTACAGAGGATTAAGTCTTTTTAGAGGGGAAAATCCCTAGAACCCCCATGTCGCTGGCAAGGAACGCCACGGCGAGTCAATCGCCCACTCAAACAAACGGTTACGAACGCCACCAACCCGACCAGACGCTGCTCTACCAGCTGGTTGAGCAGCACTACCCAGCCTTCAAAGCCTCACTCGAAGCCCAAGGTCAACACCTGCCTCGCTACATCCAACAAGAATTCAACGACCTCCTCCAATGTGGCCGTCTGGAGTATGGTTTCATGCGGGTTCGCTGCGAGGATTGTCATCACGAGCGTCTGGTCGCCTTCAGCTGTAAACGACGCGGCTTTTGCCCTAGCTGCGGTGCCCGCCGGATGGCCGAGAGTGCGGCGCTGCTGATAGACGAAGTCTTCCCCAAGGAGCCCATTCGCCAGTGGGTGCTCAGCTTTCCTTTCCAGCTACGCTTTTTGCTGGCTCGCCATCCCCAGCTGATGGGCCAGGTCTTGAGTATCGTCTATCGTACACTCTCAACTCATCTGATCAAAAAAGCCGGTTACACCAAAGCCTCTGCACAAACTGGCTCAGTGACTCTTATCCAACGCTTTGGCTCCGCGCTAAATCTCAATGTCCACTACCACATGCTGTTTCTCGATGGTGTCTATGCCGAAGATGACTATGGCAAGCAACGCTTCCATCGTGTCAAGGCACCCACTTACGATGAGCTGAATACGCTCGCTCACACCCTCAGCCATCGCATCGCTCGCTGCATGGAAAAGCGTGGGATTTTGGAGCGTGATGCCGAGAATACGTGGTTGACACTGGAAGAGGGCGAAGACGATACGCTGACTCAATTACATGGTGCTTCGGTTACGTATCGCATTGCCGTCGGCCCCCAGCAAGGGCGCAAAGTCTTCACCCTGCAAACCTTGCCAGGGCGTGAGGATAAAGCCGACTCAAGCAGTCGAGTAGCCAACCATGCTGGTTTCTCGCTACACGCCGGTGTGATGGCCGAAGCGCATCAGCGGGATAAGCTTGAGCGCTTGTGTCGCTACATTAGTCGGCCAGCGGTTTCAGAAAAACGTCTGGCATTAACCGCCAATGGGCAGGTGCGTTACGAGCTCAAAACTCCGTACCGCAATGGCACCACCCATGTGATCTTCGAGCCGCTGGACTTCATCGCCAAACTCGCTGCGTTGGTACCTAAGCCGCGAGTCAACCTCACACGCTTCCACGGCGTCTTTGCACCGAACAGCAAACACCGAGTTCAAGTAACACCCGCCAAGCGGGGCAAGAAGCCCGACAAATCGGAAGGTCTCGATACTAACTGGCGTGACAAGAGTCCTGCAGAGCGCCACCGCGCCATGACCTGGATGCAACGCCTCAAGCGAGTCTTCAATATTGATATTGAAGTCTGCGAACACTGCGGCGGTCACGTCAAAGTGATTGCCAGCATCGAAGATCCGAAGGTCATTGAGCAGATTCTCAAGCATCTGAAACAGAAAACAGCCAAGGCGAATGCCGCCAAGCAGCGTGAGCTGCCACCAGAACGAGCGCCGCCACTGACTCCCAGCCTGTTCGATCCATCACAGAGTCGTCTCTTTGACTGACGACCCCAAATCCAACACTGCTCAACACTGCCAACTTTTAAACGGGGCGGTGGGGCAGTTTGTATCTCTCGAGCTATCAGGCTAGAGATTTTACCGCCAAATCGAACCTTATTAGAGCGGTTTAGGCTGGACCGGCAGTTAAAATTGGGGCTTGAGCGGTAAACGAGTGAGGGAATTTCAGGTAAGATACTTCGGATGAGGAGCAAAAAGGTGGTTTATACTTCCTATACCCAAATTGCTTAATTAATGTTAAAGCTTCTCCAGCAATTCCCCTGCCTTGAGCACTTTGCTTAATCATGTAACCTACTTCGGCTATTCGCGCCTTGTGATTAATGACCTTCAATCCAATACTGCCCAGCTTTTCTCCTGATGATATGTCCTCAATACCAAATGAAAGCCAGTGATCACTTTCAAACTGCCAAGATTGAGATTTTAACTCAAACGCTGCCACAGCTTCTTGATAAGTTAGAGGCTCATACACATGCTCCATCATAATGGGGCACATTGATATTTCTATGAACAACTGTCTATCTGAACTATCAAATGGTGATAGTTTTATTCTACTACCTCTTAGCTCCACTATTTTTCCTTTGCTTTATTTGTCTATTTGTCAGAAGTCTTATCGGATGATGCTAATTTTTGTGTATGAAGGAGTAAACTAACGTCTCCAACCTGACCATGCCCAGGCACTACAGTGACTATATCTGGATAGCGTTGCAGCACTCTTTGAATAGAGTTCGACCATTCGCCTATATTTGCATCTCCAGTGTAACCTAGACTTTTATTACGGAGGCTTTTAACAAAGCAACCGCCAAATAATAGCTTTTCATTCGGTAACCAAACAACGATGTTATCTTCAGTATGGCCTGGGCCAGGATAATACACTGTCGCAATGCCGTTGAAAATTTTGAGTTCATTGCTCGATATTTCAGTATTCGAAATTTCTTTGTTATTGAGTTTAAGAAGTTGATTAGTGAGTGAAGTGGCATAAGTGTTAACTTTTAAATCATTTAAAAGTGGTAAATCACCACTCGCATCTTCATGAAAGTGAGTTACTATTGCGCTTTTTAGTACGAGACCTCTATCTTCAATCCATTCAATAAGTTGATTGGTTGCTTTGGTCGTCCAAGGAGTGTCAATCAGGTATGCCGCATCTCCATCGACTACAATTAAGCCAGACGCGCCAATAAACCCCCAAGGCTCAACATGTTTATATGAGATATGCTGATAGATATTATCGGTTAATTGTTTAACCTCCAGCGTTTTAGTGTCTGTATTGTTTGCTGCTGTTACAAAAGGAACAAAAAGAGTAATGAGCAGAATATTTTTTATCAGAAAATTCATTATTGACGACCTCTGAACGTCATTAAAAATGTGCAATTATGAGCTTGTAACGTCTATTACATTGAATCAAATTAAGTTGTTCATAGCGACTAAGTAGAGACATTTATCTTAAGTAACCTTATATGCGTTTGTAATCTTTTAATGCATTGAGACATGGAGCAAATGCTAAGAATAGCGTATCTTTTATGCTTTTGCAAGTAGTTCAAAGTTTCGGCAAGTTGAACAAGACGTTAAGGCAATTGAAGTTTCTCTTTCTGCTCGTATAGGTGTTTCCGTTCTTGATACTCAAAATGGAGAATACTGGGATTACAATGGCAATCAGCGCTTCCCGTTGACAAGTACTTTTAAAACAATAGCTTGCGCTAAATTACTATATGATGCTGAGCAAGGAAAAGTTAATCCCAATAGTACAGTCGAGATTAAGAAAGCAGATCTTGTGACCTATTCCCCTGTAATAGAAAAGCAAGTAGGGCAGGCAATCACACTCGATGATGCGTGCTTCGCAACTATGACTACAAGTGATAATACTGCGGCAAATATCATCCTAAGTGCTGTAGGTGGCTCCAAAGGCGTTACTGATTTTTTAAGACAAATTGGGGACAAAGAGACTCGTCTAGACCGTATTGAGCCTGATTTAAATGAAGGTAAGCTCGGTGATTTGAGGGATACGACAACTCCTAAGGCAATAGCCAGTACTTTGAATAAATTTTTATTTGGTTCAGCGCTATCTGAAATGAACAAAAAAAAATTAGAGTCTTGGATGGTGAACAATCAAGTCACTGGTAATTTACTACGTTCAGTATTGCCGGCGGGATGGAACATTGCGGATCGTTCAGGTGCTGGCGGATTTGGTGCTCGGAGTATTACAGCAGTTGTGTGGAGTGAGCATCAAGCCCCAATTATTGTGAGCATCTATCTAGCTCAAACACAGGCTTCAATGGCAGAGCGAAATGATGCGATTGTTAAAATTGGTCGTTCAATTTTTGACGTTTATACATCACAGTCGCGCTGATAAGGCTAACAAGGCCATCAAGTTGACGGCTTTTCCGTCGCTTGTTTTGTGGCTTAACGCTACGCTACCACAAAACAATCAACTACAAAGCCGCAACTTATGGCGGCGTTAAACATCATGAGGGAAGCGGTGATCGCCGAAGTATCGACTCAACTATCAGAGGTAGTTGGCGTCATCGAGCGCCATCTCGAACCGACGTTGCTGGCCGTACATTTGTACGGCTCCGCAGTGGATGGCGGCCTGAAGCCACACAGTGATATTGATTTGCTGGTTACGGTGACCGTAAGGCTTGATGAAACAACGCGGCGAGCTTTGATCAACGACCTTTTGGAAACTTCGGCTTCCCCTGGAGAGAGCGAGATTCTCCGCGCTGTAGAAGTCACCATTGTTGTGCACGACGACATCATTCCGTGGCGTTATCCAGCTAAGCGCGAACTGCAATTTGGAGAATGGCAGCGCAATGACATTCTTGCAGGTATCTTCGAGCCAGCCACGATCGACATTGATCTGGCTATCTTGCTGACAAAAGCAAGAGAACATAGCGTTGCCTTGGTAGGTCCAGCGGCGGAGGAACTCTTTGATCCGGTTCCTGAACAGGATCTATTTGAGGCGCTAAATGAAACCTTAACGCTATGGAACTCGCCGCCCGACTGGGCTGGCGATGAGCGAAATGTAGTGCTTACGTTGTCCCGCATTTGGTACAGCGCAGTAACCGGCAAAATCGCGCCGAAGGATGTCGCTGCCGACTGGGCAATGGAGCGCCTGCCGGCCCAGTATCAGCCCGTCATACTTGAAGCTAGACAGGCTTATCTTGGACAAGAAGAAGATCGCTTGGCCTCCCGCGCAGATCAGTTGGAAGAATTTGTTCACTACGTGAAAGGCGAGATCACCAAGGTAGTCGGGGTTCTAGGGATTTTCCCCTCTAAAAAGACATAATCCTCTGTAGACCACACCAATAAATGGCTGCGGAGGTGGTT
>NZ_JAWOUX010000035.1:0-5003 GCF_033339595.1 Vibrio sp. 2096 | reverse complement strand
ATAGCAAACAATCATCAGCCAAATCTTAAGCTTAGAAACATGATTTTGATTGCTAGCTTTTTCTGGCGACTAACGCCGCGTTAAGTGGTGAACAACGCTACCACCTTACCTAAACCACTGTGCCGTAAACACTAAAACTGATTCAAACCAAAAATGCCAAGCGTTGTGAATCCGTCTTAAACGCCTTGTTAAATTTATTGTTCGATATGTTTGAGGAACCTGTAATAAAACTCTGGACACCCTTCAGGTAAGTTAACGACTAGCTTTTGTGCGTATAGTAGGCTTTGAGCTTTTTCTACAGCCTCTTCTACCATTGCGATCAATTTTTTCTGGTTAACGAAAGTGCTGTGTGCATTAGTCAATGTTGCGAAGTTACCATCCCAAACTTTAGTAGGGTAAGTAATTAACTCATCAGCCTCTGGGTCAAACACAAACATATGATTTGGTTGATTAGTGTATTGCGCTTTAGATAAACCGCTAGCCGTATGAAGGAAAGAATTTCGCAAAGCAACCAAAGTCTGAGTGTCAGTGTCATTTTCACCGAAACCACAAAAATAGTAGAGCGACTTTTTGATTGAGCTTGCTTTCTGATTACTAAACTCTGGCAACTCCGCATTTTTATAGCAATATCCAAGCTGATCTAGAACCGTAAATGCGGCAGACAATGGCAAAAAAGAACTTCCATATGTTTGCCACTTAACATGTCTGATTTCTCGTAAAACGGTAGACAATGAAGATGTTAGTAAACCATGATTCGTCTCAGTAAAATTACTATCAGATAAATGGGCATAAGCAAGTTCTTCCAATGAAAGTTGCTCTAACCTTTTCTTTTTTATCGCATGAAAAAACTCGAATCTCGTCATTATAACCTCATAAATTTAACGCCTTGCTAAGGTGTGAGTAACGCAATACAAAAGCTACCGCACAGCGCCTTAATCACCATAAGCCACCGCAAAGTAAAAATGCCACGCGTGCTGAATCACTCTTAAATTGTTTGTTATACGTGATTGCCCTTCCATGGCTATGGTGCCTAAATCGACATCAAAATCATATTAAAGAACAGCGGTAAACAAATCGCTAAATTAGCCATATCAGTGCTTGATATACTTTTCAATTTTGTTACGACCAAGACCATAACCCAGACCGTAACAGCAGCAAGAAATAAATCATTATCTAAGTCACTGTAATAATCAAACTTATCAAGTGAAGATAAAAGATCAGCCTCTTTCGTTTCCACCGCGTTTCTAAGCACATCATTCGCAATTGAACGATAATATTTCGAGAAACTCAGGAGAGTCAATTGAACCAGTGTGGCTACTATTAAAAATATCTTCATACTCTCATTACGTATAACGCCGCGTTAAGTGGTGAGCAACGCTACCACCCAACCTAAACCATTGTGCCATAAACACAAAAGCCGATTCGAACTGAAAGTGCCAAGCGTTGTGAATCCGCCTTGAACGCTTTGTTAGAACTGTACTCAAAGATAACGACTAACCCGTTCTAATTCTTTCAAAGCGATACTGTCAGCTGCGATTCCAACTTGGTTCGCCTGCAATGAATACCACTTAACTTCATCAGCCTCGTGAGCCGTAATGTCTCCTGCCCAACTGGTAACAATGAAATAATGGATCAACTGCAGTTCTTTTGTTGGGTGGTAAAGGGAACATAAATATTTGTATTCCGTTGGAATAACATTGAGCTCTTCATTTAACTCTCGGAGCAACGCAATACCGAAGTCGCCGCATACCACCTTAAACACTAAAACCAACGCATAGTGAAAATGCCACGCGTTGCGAATCCCTCTTGAACAGTTTGTTAGGGCTTGACCTACAGCAAGAACCATATTAGCTTATAGTTTCAACGTGTTGATGATCTGCTACCAGCTGGTGATTCTAGTTAGTTGTGCCAATACATGGTCGAAAAGAAGACCAATCATAGAACCAAT
Organism: Vibrio sp. 2096; assembly: GCF_033339595.1. Classification (NCBI taxonomy): domain Bacteria; kingdom Pseudomonadati; phylum Pseudomonadota; class Gammaproteobacteria; order Vibrionales; family Vibrionaceae; genus Vibrio; species Vibrio sp. 2096. The sequence goes on along the minus strand of NZ_JAWOUX010000035.1, from coordinate 3,055 downwards.
ATCTATAGGCATAGACGGAGATATCACCATGTTGTTATCTATAACACGTATCACCACGCTCTTCATTTCCACTACGCTGATCATTTTTAGTGGCATTTTAACTCTTTCCGACAACGAAAACGCCACTGCCTACCTAAATTCAGGCGTTGATCTACTAAAGTCTTTGAACCAGAGCTAGATTTCCTACAGGACTCCCAAATGGTACTGTACAAAAGTTGTTAAGTACCATTTGGTGAAAAGAGCCCTAACGCCTTGCTAAGGTGTGAGTAACGCAATACAAAAGCTACCGCACGACGCCTTAATCATATAAGCCACCGCAAAGTAAAAATGCCACGCGTTACGAATCACTCTTAAGCAATTTGTTAGTACATGCGCTACTTCTATCTATGGACTCCAAGATATTGAAAAGTGGCATGATATGAAAGGCTTTGAACACTGAAGTGAGACGGGCAGCTACAAAACTTTATCTCGATTGAAAGACGAAAGTTAGCTAGAAGAAAAACGCACTGAACTGCCCCACTTTTACTGGCTTCAAATTAGAAAAGGATTCGATCCTCGCACTTCGACGGCAACGCCAAAGAAAGGCAATTCTGACTTAGTAAAAACCACGAAAGAGAAGAAGCGCCAAACAAATAGGCTAAGAGTTAGAAACCGTAAACGGTGAAATCAAAGCAAACACTCCGCATATAGTGCCACCGGAAAGAACGTGAAAGGTACAAACTGAAAGGTGTAAAGACGAACGCCAAAACAGATAAACACCAAAACTGATGACCTTTGATGCTAAACCCGTACTAACGCCCTGTTAAGGGGTGAGTAACGCAATACCGAAGCCACCGCACACCACCTTAATCACTTAAACCAACGCATAGTGAAAGTGCCACGCGTTGCGAATCCCTCTTGAACAGTTTGTTATACAAATGGTTAATTGGATTCTGCGGTCTCTTTAAAGACTAAGTTAAGAGGTTTAGCTAAAGAGTAAATCCACAAACCAAATGCTACAAAGCACCACATAAACAACGCTAGAAAAAAACTAAATATTGGCCACATTGCTAATGCTAGTAACAGACCTGATACACCCGTTACTGGTGTTTCTTCCCACTTTACAGTCTCCGCACCAAATATGGATGCGATGCCACACATTAAAAAGAAAACAAAGAAGCTTAAGCTAAAGCCGATAAAAAGCATTTTGAAAAGAGACCTTTTCGATATTTTCTTAACTGTAATTTCCATTTTCATCCCTGTATTTGTATAACGCCCTGTTAAGGTGTGAGCAACACAATACTGAAGCCGCCGCATACCACCTTAAACACTTAAGCCAACGCATAGTGAAAATGCCACGCGTTGCGAATCACTCTTAAACAGTTTGTTAGCTGTGTTTTACAACACGAGCTTTGCTCCCAACATACCGAGTACTGCGATAGCTACCATCGTAAACCAAAGGTAAATCATAAAAGATAGGCATAACGAAAATAAGCCTCTCACAGCTTTATCTAACTTTGCATCTTCATCGTGCTGTAAAAAATATGCTAGTTCTGCTGTAGGTATTGATCCAGCAAAACTCTTAAATTTGAGCTTTATCATCATCAGGCCCATTGAGACTGGAAGACTCGATACTAATAAAATGATTCCCACCGAAATCCAGACATTCTCAGGGGATTCATTACCTAAAACTACTGCTGCTCCGATCAACACTAAAAGCATTCCCAGAAAGCCCTTAAAAGATGACAACAATGAGTCTCTTGTTTTTATATACAGCCAGAATAGCGGCTTATCGAATTTTCTCATTTTTTCCTCAAACAGCTAACGCCGCGTTAAGGGGTGAATGCCGCCTAAACCAAATTTCCGCAGACCACTTTCACCACCAAAACTCACCGCATACCAAAAATGCCACGCGGCATGAATCCCACTTGAACGCCTTGTTATGCTTAAGCTTCAATGGGTTACGTTTTGCTAAAACCAAGATTAACTCGACTTTGATTTACAAACAAAAGCCAAAACGTAGAAAACCGAAATGACTCATAGTTTTAAAAATCGGGCTTTGAAATTCGGCCGCTAAAACTCAAAAACCGAAGATTAAATTACTGATTGAACCAGCCGCCCTAACCGCGCACTTACCTGACAATTGATTGAGGCAACTCTCTAAATTTCCAGCGCCCAAGAATGGATGTCCAGAAAATAGCACCCACTGAAGCCAACTTGCCGACGAGCACAAAACCAAAAAGTTGAGGGAACAAAGAAAACCATAACCCACTGATTTTACGTGATTAAGCATAACGCCGCATTAAGGTGTGAGTGACGCTTGGCTATACTTGAGCGAAGCGAAACTGCCAAGCGTTACGAATCACTCTTAAATGCTTTGTTAGGTTTGTTTTCCAATTTCACTTTGAGCCCTAAGCCTCTCAAATGCCGAAGGTTTCGAGCCTGACTCAATATACGCAATGATTTCTGATACACAAGCTTCTACGCCTAAACTTGATGTGTCTAATTCAAGGTCATAAGTACGATGACTATGTACGCGATTAAACTGAAAACGGGCTGCTCCTTGTTTGCGGTCACCCCTCGACACTTCACGCGCTTCCAGCACTTCGAGAGGACAGTGCACACCGACGAAGAGCGCAGGCAACCCCTCAAACGCTTTAACACAAGCGTCTAACCATTCTGGCTGCTGAAGTACGTAATCTACGATAACGTTATTTCCTGCACGCGCAATAGCTGCTGCTGATTCATGGAAACCATTGACGATATAAGGGAATCGTTCTTCCATTAGTGAGGCATTATTTAGGTCACATTGAGCGATTTGAGACAAGTAAGTATCAACTGAGACATGTAGGTAAACATCAGCCAAAGCCTGTTGCAAGGCATGACTTAATGTCGTTTTTCCAGAGCTGGAAGTTCCATTTAAGAATATTACCAAACCATTAAACTCTTTCTTAAAATCAATATGATAGCGCTAAACTAATTGGTCGCAAGGAAAAACCTAACGCCTTGTTAAGGTGTGAGGCGCGCAATACCGAAGCTTCCGCATACCACCTTAACCACTAAAACCAACGCATAG
>NZ_JAWOUX010000034.1:0-2500 GCF_033339595.1 Vibrio sp. 2096 | reverse complement strand
TTGGTTGTGCACGTCCAAGCAGTTAGGCTGATAAGTAGGCAAATCCGCTTATCGTAAAGGCTGAGCTGTGATGGGGAAGCTCCTTATGGAGCGAAGTCTTTGATTCCCCGCTGCCAAGAAAAGCTTCTAGCGAGATAAAAGGTGCCTGTACCGCAAACCGACACAGGTAGGCGAGGAGAGAATCCTAAGGTGTGCGAGAGAACTCTGGTTAAGGAACTCGGCAAAATGACCCCGTAACTTCGGGAGAAGGGGTGCTTTCTTAACGGAAAGCCGCAGTGAATAGGCCCAAGCGACTGTTTAGCAAAAACACAGCTCTCTGCGAAGCCGTAAGGCGAAGTATAGGGGGTGACACCTGCCCGGTGCTGGAAGGTTAAGGAGAGGGGTTAGCGTAAGCGAAGCTCTGAACTGAAGCCCCAGTAAACGGCGGCCGTAACTATAACGGTCCTAAGGTAGCGAAATTCCTTGTCGGGTAAGTTCCGACCCGCACGAAAGGTGTAACGATTTGGGCACTGTCTCAACCAGAGACTCGGTGAAATTATAGTACCTGTGAAGATGCAGGTTACCCGCGACAGGACGGAAAGACCCCGTGGAGCTTTACTGTAGCCTGATATTGAATTTTGGTACAGTTTGTACAGGATAGGCGGGAGCCATTGAAACCGGAGCGCTAGCTTCGGTGGAGGCGCTGGTGGGATACCGCCCTGACTGTATTGAAATTCTAACCTACGGGTCTTATCGACCCGGGAGACAGTGTCAGGTGGGCAGTTTGACTGGGGCGGTCGCCTCCTAAAGTGTAACGGAGGCGCCCAAAGGTTCCCTCAGAATGGTTGGAAATCATTCGTAGAGTGCAAAGGCATAAGGGAGCTTGACTGCGAGACCTACAAGTCGAGCAGGGACGAAAGTCGGGCTTAGTGATCCGGTGGTTCCGCATGGAAGGGCCATCGCTCAACGGATAAAAGCTACCCCGGGGATAACAGGCTTATCTCCCCCAAGAGTCCACATCGACGGGGAGGTTTGGCACCTCGATGTCGGCTCATCGCATCCTGGGGCTGTAGTCGGTCCCAAGGGTTGGGCTGTTCGCCCATTAAAGCGGTACGCGAGCTGGGTTTAGAACGTCGTGAGACAGTTCGGTCCCTATCCGTCGTGGGCGTAGGAAATTTGAGAGGAGCTGTCCTTAGTACGAGAGGACCGGGATGGACGCACCGCTGGTGTACCAGTTGTTCTGCCAAGGGCATAGCTGGGTAGCTATGTGCGGAAGGGATAAGTGCTGAAAGCATCTAAGCATGAAGCCCCCCTCAAGATGAGATTTCCCATAGCGTAAGCTAGTAAGATCCCTGAAAGATGATCAGGTTGATAGGTTCGAGGTGGAAGCATGGTGACATGTGGAGCTGACGAATACTAATAGATCGAGGACTTAACCATATAATATGTAGCAAATGTTATCTAGTTTTGAAGGAATATGCCTTCATAGTTTGGTGATGATGGCAGAGAGGTCACACCCGTTCCCATACCGAACACGGAAGTTAAGCTCTCTAGCGCCGATGGTAGTTGGGACCTTGTCCCTGTGAGAGTAGGACGTTGCCAGGCAAAATGGAGGATTAGCTCAGCTGGGAGAGCACCTGCCTTACAAGCAGGGGGTCGGCGGTTCGATCCCGTCATCCTCCACCATATATATTTAAAATGTCGGAGGGGTAGCGAAGTGGCTAAACGCGGCGGACTGTAAATCCGCTCCTTCGGGTTCGGCAGTTCGAATCTGCCCCCCTCCACCATTTTCTTTAAAATAACCTGAGAGGGTTTATTTTTTTGAAAAGATAACCATACTAGTAAATATTAATGGGCTATAGCCAAGCGGTAAGGCAACGGACTTTGACTCCGTCATGCGCTGGTTCGAATCCAGCTAGCCCAGCCATTTACGAGCCATTAGCTCAGTTGGTAGAGCATCTGACTTTTAATCAGAGGGTCGAAGGTTCGAGTCCTTCATGGCTCACCATTTACAATTTAATGCGGGTGTAGTTTAGTGGTAAAACAAGAGCCTTCCAAGCTCTGGTCGAGAGTTCGATTCTCTTCACCCGCTCCAAATTTTATTAAAAGTTTTTCTATAAATTGTGATCAACGCAGTGTTTCGTTTCCGAGATAAACGAGGCATTGCGTTTTTTAATGTTTGAAAAATATAATTACATGCGAAAATAGAAGTAAATGATAGTATTCCAAACGTGAATTACTAACCAATAGAGTGGTTACATAAGGGGTGGATTCATCTGAGGAGGCGATTAAGAGTGGATTTTGAACAATTAAAGCAAGATGTAATTGCGTATAGTAAAACAATTGGCATAGATAAAATAGGCTTTGCGAGCGCTTCTCCTTTTGAGGAATTAAAGCAGCGCTTAATCCAGCAACAACAATTAAATTATCAATCTGGATTTGAAGAGCCTGATATAGAGAAGAGAACGAATCCGCAACTGTTATTACCGGGTGCTAAATCAATTATTGCGATTGCTTTAGC
>NZ_JAWOUX010000033.1:0-6232 GCF_033339595.1 Vibrio sp. 2096 | reverse complement strand
GCTTAGCGGAAAGTTCTTTTACCCTCAGCCGAAATGCCTGCCGTTGCTAGACATTGCCAGCCAGTGCCCGTCACTCCGCGGTCTTCACTGCGTGATCGAGTTGATCGACACCCGCCGTGACACGCTCCATGAAGTGCCTGCCTGCGTCTGTTAGCCGAACGCCCCGCGCATGGCGCTCAAATAGCAGGACACCAAGGTTATCCTCCAGCGCTTTCACACGCGCGCTGACGCTCGACTGGCTGATACCAAGTGCCTTGGCCGCATGCCGAAAATTCAGATGCTCGGCGACGGCGATGAACTGAACAAGGGAAATGAGCGGTATCCTGCCAGACAGGATACCGACATTCACGAGGTTTCGATGGTTAGTGCGCCGCATCGGAGCGGGCCTGCTACCAGTCGTCGGTTAGACGACTGGCGACTTCTCGGTGGCAGCCCCACGGAGCCGAAGGAGCACCAGCCCCAACGAAACCAGTACCGCCATCGCCGTGGCGTAACAGATCACGGGCCACGCTGTGTCACCGTTTAAAAGTGCCACCGCCAATGTCCCGACAATGCTGACTATCAGGCTTTGAACGCAGAAGTAGAACGCGACCGCTGATCCCGCGATGTCGTCGAACTCTGCCAAAGCGCCGTTCGCGGTAACGGACACCGTGAAGACAATACCGACCGCGACAACCCACATCGGTAGGATGAAGGTGAGGAATGACGGCGAGCCGTAAAGTTCGCCGATCCCCAACAGGACCGCTCCGCAAACAAGCAACGCCATCCCACGCGCCACGCATCCTGCGATGCCCCATCTGGCGACAAAGGACTTCGCGAAACGGGTTGTCACGATCATTACAAGCGCGACAGTGGCGAAGGCAAAGCTGAATCCGATCTCGGAATATTCCGCTTGGCCTATGAGCACACGGGGAGCCGTCGAGAAGAAGACGAAGTAGGTGCCCATACCGGCGCTAAAGCCGACAGTGTAAACCCAAAAAGCCGGACTCGCGAAGATCGGCAAGACAGATCGGCGCGTCTTGACTTGATCCAGAGGGCGGGTTTCGTGCCACCTGAAACCCGCATTTAGGAGTGCGAGCATCGCCAGTATAGCCAAAGTAATGAATATCGCCTGCCATCCCAAGAACTCGCCGATCAATACTCCGGCGATAGGGCCGAGCGCAGGCACGAACGCCAGCATCGAACTGAAAAGGCCGTAGATGACGACACCCTCAGGACGGTTGGCATAAACGTCGCGAACCGTCGCGAACGTCGCCACCAGCATGGCCGACGCGCCCACTGCTTGAAGTAGACGGAAAGCGACAAAGGCCGGTGCAGTTGAAGACCAAGCTGCTCCCAGAGACGCAATGACGAAAGCCGTTGCGCCCGCAAGTAGAATTGGCCGTCGCCCGATTCTGTCTGAGAGCGGACCAAAAATCACCTGGCCCACGCCGAGCATCACCATATAGAGGCTCAACGTGAGTTGGATCATAGCGGGCGTCGTGTTCAGGATGCCGGGCATCGCTGGAACGACAGGGAGATAAATATCCATCGCCAGTGAAGCGAGGATGTCGAAAGGAGCCATCAGCAGCAGTGCTGCCGGCAGCGTATAGGCCCACGCGGGGCGTGTGGTGGTCATGACGAATCAACCCTCGATTAAGGAATACCGGGCGACGTCTGCTCGTCAGCAATCAGATGAGACTAGCCTTACAGAGCGCCGCAACAACAATACTGGTTGTTGCGGCTTACTTGTCTGCTGACTTGGAATTTCCCATCTGATTACTCCACGCTTACGAATATGAATTGCTACATTTTATCCGATTATCTTTTGCTTCGCAATGCGGCATGGGCGCACTCAGCGTTCCAGCCCCCTCTGCCGCCCTAACTGCCACGACACCGACCCGCCCTGCACGATGCCCATAACCTCGCGGCCGAGTTGGCGGTCGATGATCGGCCGCCACGGGACAAGGGTGAACTCATGGGATTTCTCGACCACGGCGAACTTGCCGCTCGATAGATGCACGGTTCCGGTAAACTTGCCGCTGACGCTCTCGCCGTCCGTGGCGGCGCGGAACGGCAGGCCCTTACTCAAAGCCATATCCGATCCGACGCCGGCTACCTCGCGCTCCCGCAGGATGGCGAGAAGGTTGCGCCGGTAGAAGACGCGGCTGTCCCGGCTGCGGGTGGCGTCGCCCTGTTCGATATGGTGCTCGCGGCGCTGGTCCATGGCTTCGCGGACTTGTTGCCCGAAGCCGGTTGGCGCAAGGTCGGCCGTCTCGCCGTGGATCAGCCGCCGGTCCAGCCAGGTCGCGCCGTCCGATCCGATCTGTTTGTTCAGATCGACCGGGGAAAGGACGCGAACGCTGGCCTGACTGTCTCGGCCGGCGTCATGGGCGGCGGCACGGCTGACCAGATCATCGGGGATGCGCCATTGGTCGGCGTCGATCCGCTCGACGATACCGGCCCGGCGTAGCGCCTCCAGCCGGCGCACATGGGCATCGACATAGCCCTCATAGTCGCCGCCTGGAACGCGGCACGTATAGGAAGAATAAACGCCCTTTTCACCCAAGTCCAACAGCTTTGGACCGCAGTTGACTCTTTCGACACCCCTGCGATGCAACCCAATCCGGCTGACGGGGAGCCAGCAACGCTGAAAATTTACCCTCCTCTTTCCCACTAGCGGCTCCTTTTCCGACAACCAGCACGGCGGATCCCTGCCGCGGCGCTGTGAACGCAGCATTTTGATTGGTATCGTTGGCCTTCAGGCTCGTCAGTCAAACAGACCCAGGAGCAGCTCAGCCGGTGGCGCCCGGCTTTCGGGTAACGCCCTGGTCCCGCTGGTTTCGGCTTTGTGCTTCAGGTGATCAAGGATCTGCTTGATCACTATAGGGTCTTCAATGCAGGCGATGACTTTCATGGCGCCGCCGCAGCCGCTGCAGGTCTCGATGTCGATATTGAAAACACGCTTGAGCCGTTGCGCCCATGTCATCGACGCTCGCCGTTGTGCTGGTGTTGCCGGTTCATCAGCCACCCTGACCTTGTTGCCCCTGCCCCGTTTTGCCGGCGTGACCAACGCCCGGTGCCGACTGTTGGGTGCGAACACCCCGTGGAAGCGGGTTAGGTTGACTCTGGGCTTCGGTACCAGGGCGGCCAGCCTTGCAATGAAATCCAATGGTTCGAAAATGACGTGCGTGGTGCCGTCCCGGTACGGCGTCTTGAGCTGGTAGCGCACGTTGCCGCCTCGTGTTAACGACAGCCGCTTCTCGGATACCGCCGGGCGGCTGATGTACCGGCACAGCCGTTCGAGCTTCTTGCGTTCATCGGCCCTGGCCGCCACGCCGGCGTGCAGGCTGGACCCGGCTACCTTGCCAATCCCGTCACCGAACGGATCACCACTGGTCGGCAGAGTTTGCAAAGTGAACACCTTTCGCCCCGCCTGTGAACCGACAGCGATACGGTAAGTGATCGAGTGCCCCAGCAGGGGTGTCATCGGGTCGTCATCCACCGCATCCGAGGCCAGATAGCTGTTTTCGACATCCCGTTCCAGCAGGCCTTGCCGTTCCAGATAGCGACCCACCCGGTGGGCGATGGTGTGCGTCAGCTGGGTGAGCTCTGGGCTGGTCGGCGCCTTGACCCAGCGGAAACGCGCTGAGCCGTGGGATTGCTCGACATACACACCGTCGAGAAACAGCATGTGGAAGTGAACATTCAGATTGAGCGCCGATCCAAAACGCTGGATCAGGGTGACCGCGCCCGTCTTGGCCACTTGGTGGGTATGGCCCGCTTTCTTGACCAGGTGCCAATACCCATCTTTGTATCAACTCCCCTTCCTGCCCGGCATCCCCGCAATTGATGACTTCAGAACAAGATGCTACCAATTTTTCAATAACAGCAAATTGCCTTTTTACTCCATCGTTATCAATTAGTTTAATGCCAAATTTTTTAGGTACAATTGGCAGATCTTCCAATTTCCAGTATTTCCAATTTTCTTTGTAATCATGGGGTTCATTCAATGTACACAGATGGCCAAAAGTCCAGGTTACCCAATAGCCATTTCCTTCATAAAAGCCGTTGTTGCGTTGTTTTGCACCAATTACTTCGGCAATATCTTTTGCCACAGAAGGTTTTTCAGCTATACATAAAATCATAAGGAGGCAAAGTTAGTAAGGTCGTTGAAGTTTTGAAACCGTTACATACAAAACATTTCAACAAAAACAGTAAGTTTTAGAGTTATTTACGTGTATATTTTTTTATTTCAAAAGCAAAAGCGTGTTTTTCATCAATACCCTGTTTCAGTACAGTTTCACTATTCCACTCAGATTCAGAAAATTTAGGAAAAAAAGTATCTGCGTCAAACACTCCATCTACTTGTGTGATATACATTTCTTGAAGGATGTTTCGCTGCATAACTTCTGCATAAATTTGTCCCCCACCAATGATGAAAACAGTTCTTTCGGTTTCATTTTTATAGAACTCTAAACATTCAGTAAGTGAAAAAAAGACATGAGCTCCTGGTGCTTGATAGCCGATTTGGTGAGTTAAAACGGCATTTTCACGATTTGGCAAGGGTCTAAATTTCTCAGGAATAGATTCATAATTTTTACGTCCGGTTATTACTACATGACCTGTTGAAGTTTCTTTAAAGAATTTCATATCAGCCGGCAATTTCCATAACAAATCGTTGTCTTTACCAATGCCAAAATTTTTATCCATGGCAACAATTAATGATAGTTTCATAATGATCGGTATTGAATAATTAATTTTTTATTTGAGGCATTAAGCACATGCAATAATTTCTCAATTGGTTTTTTCACCTTTTCTTTCAAATGTAACTCATCTGCAGTTTGAATCATACGTATAGGAAGAATAAACGCCCTTTTCACCCAAGTCCAACAGCTTTGGACCGCAGTTGACTCTTTCGACACCCCTGCGATGCAACCCAATCCGGCTGACGGGGAGCCAGCAACGCTGAAAATTTACCCTCCTCTTTCCCACTAGCGGCTCCTTTTCCGACAACCAGCACGGCGGATCCCTGCCGCGGCGCTGTGAACGCAGCATTTTGATTGGTATCGTTGGCCTTCAGGCTCGTCAGTCAAACAGACCCAGGAGCAGCTCAGCCGGTGGCGCCCGGCTTTCGGGTAACGCCCTGGTCCCGCTGGTTTCGGCTTTGTGCTTCAGGTGATCAAGGATCTGCTTGATCACTATAGGGTCTTCAATGCAGGCGATGACTTTCATGGCGCCGCCGCAGCCGCTGCAGGTCTCGATGTCGATATTGAAAACACGCTTGAGCCGTTGCGCCCATGTCATCGACGCTCGCCGTTGTGCTGGTGTTGCCGGTTCATCAGCCACCCTGACCTTGTTGCCCCTGCCCCGTTTTGCCGGCGTGACCAACGCCCGGTGCCGACTGTTGGGTGCGAACACCCCGTGGAAGCGGGTTAGGTTGACTCTGGGCTTCGGTACCAGGGCGGCCAGCCTTGCAATGAAATCCAATGGTTCGAAAATGACGTGCGTGGTGCCGTCCCGGTACGGCGTCTTGAGCTGGTAGCGCACGTTGCCGCCTCGTGTTAACGACAGCCGCTTCTCGGATACCGCCGGGCGGCTGATGTACCGGCACAGCCGTTCGAGCTTCTTGCGTTCATCGGCCCTGGCCGCCACGCCGGCGTGCAGGCTGGACCCGGCTACCTTGCCAATCCCGTCACCGAACGGATCACCACTGGTCGGCAGAGTTTGCAAAGTGAACACCTTTCGCCCCGCCTGTGAACCGACAGCGATACGGTAAGTGATCGAGTGCCCCAGCAGGGGTGTCATCGGGTCGTCATCCACCGCATCCGAGGCCAGATAGCTGTTTTCGACATCCCGTTCCAGCAGGCCTTGCCGTTCCAGATAGCGACCCACCCGGTGGGCGATGGTGTGCGTCAGCTGGGTGAGCTCTGGGCTGGTCGGCGCCTTGACCCAGCGGAAACGCGCTGAGCCGTGGGATTGCTCGACATACACACCGTCGAGAAACAGCATGTGGAAGTGAACATTCAGATTGAGCGCCGATCCAAAACGCTGGATCAGGGTGACCGCGCCCGTCTTGGCCACTTGGTGGGTATGGCCCGCTTTCTTGACCAGGTGCGTGGCAATGACGCGGTAAACGATGCCCAGCACCCACCCCATGATCTCGGGCCGGCTGGCAAACAGGAAACGCAGCTGAAACGGGAAGCTCAACACCCACTGACGCATGGGTTGTTCAGGCAGTACTTCATCAACC
>NZ_JAWOUX010000032.1:0-6398 GCF_033339595.1 Vibrio sp. 2096 | reverse complement strand
AGTTGGTTAGAATACCGGCCTGTCACGCCGGGGGTCGCGGGTTCGAGTCCCGTCCACTCCGCCACTTATATTAAGCCCCAGTCGAAAGACTGGGGCTTTTTTCGTTTCTACTGCGGCGTTTCCCTGAAGTGTGTTTACACCTAATTAGACTACTCCCCATAATCCCTACTAAGTGAACTTTGCGTGATTACACACTATGCTTTAATTAATATAGGCCGTTGATGCTGTGGAAAGACAATATGACCTACAAACAAACCTAAGTAATCTATGGTATTCAAAGGCGTTCAACGGCTTGAATCTTGATGAGAAAGAAAAAACGAACTGTGCGCATAATCCAGAAAAGCGTCATATATACCCCCAATCTCTCCTGGCTCAAAAATCAAACGACTTGAAAAGAATTGGAAGGTGAAAGATTGAAGGAGCTCTTCATTAGCGAGGTGATGATTTTCGACGCTGAACATTTGACGAGTCTCAGAAAAAATATATCGCCAAAGGGTAAGAAGCGCCAGAACAGAGAGGGGTAGCTTAGCTCGAGGCTGTAAGCTATGCGGAATACTCACAAACGTCAAAGCTCAAACCCATTAAGAGAGTCGCTCTAGATCTAAGTGGTTATGTGCACACTAGCGGTACTAGAAAATAGTTAAGTATTCCAAATGGATTATATGAAAAAGCCAACTGCTAAAGCGGTTGGCTTAGTATAAAAATCTCGACGTACTTTAGAGCGAGAAATGATGTCTAAAGAATACGTTTTAAAACACCATCTGCCTTTAGGCGGGTGATTTTTCTGACCAGTCGCTGTACCCCTATAGGATAGTCTTCTACTTTCTCTAATTGCTTATAAGTACAGATAAGGTGAGTATGCTCAAGAATACGCGAAACTTCGTCTTCAAACTTCTCAGTGAGCTTCGCATAATTGTCTTGTATGAGTAGCCCATTTTCTAGGTCGAGTGACCAAGCACGTGGATTTAGGTTATTCCCAGTAAGTAGCATATAGCGTTTATCAACCCAAATACCCTTAAGGTGGAAGCTGTTATTGTCATGCTTCCATAGGTGAATTGACAATTTACGTGCTGCGATATTCGCTTCATTGGCTTTCGCAAAGCGACGCAAATTCACTTCGTAAAGATATGGAAGTCCGCCAATGGTTTTAAAGTCTTCCTCAGGTGCAATGTAAAAGTCATTGGCGGTTTTATCACCCACAACAATAGTTACTTTCACACCACGCTTCATGGCTCGTTTCACTTCACGATGAAGTGCTTTAGGGAAGTTAAAGTAAGGCGTACAAATGAAAATTTCGTCTTGGGCTGCTGCCAATAACTTTACAATCTGTTGATTGAGCAGATTACGGCGTTTGCCTAGCCCAACTAACGGAGTGACTTTTACACTTTCTTCTGTTGCAGCTTGGTCTTCAAACTTATAGTTGGCTTGAGCAAGAGAAGCCCTCAGTTGGCGAATCGCCGACTTTATTTCTTTGGTTTCTGGCTTATCTTTTCCTGCAAGATCATTAACGGCAGGGTGAGCAATCATCTCTTCCTGAATGAATTGCACCATTGAATTCGCTAAAGATTCATGTCGAATCACATGGTAACGATCAAATCGATAACGTTCATGATAATGGAGATAAACGTTATTTAAGCTCGCCCCACTGTAGATAACAGTATCATCGACAATGAAGCCTTTTAAATGCAGTACCCCAAAAACTTCTCTGCCACGCACTGGTATGCCATAGACAGGGATTGGGTGTTGGTACTTGCTGGCATATGCTTTGTAAAGCGCTGAATTACCCTCAGATGTCTCCGCACCAATCAGGCCACGCTGCGCTCGATGCCAGTCGACACAGATATTGATGTCCAACCCAGGATTGCGCTGTTTCGCTTCATAAAGCGCAGTGAGAATTTCACGTCCAGCTTCATCATCTTCCAGATATAGAGCGACTAGGTAAATTCGCGACGTTGCTTTGCTGATAGCATCTAAAAGACGGGTTCTGAATGATTCTGCTGAATACAGGACATCAAAGTCTTCCGGATTGACAGCGAGACTTGGCAACTGTTCGAATGGATTCCTACTTACTATCATATCGGTATGAGTACCTTAGTTTAGTGCAATATTGCGAACCTGCCATTTTATCAAAGATATGATTTACCTGGCTACAAAAGCACGCGTTTTGATGTCGTTGAAGAGATGAATTGCATTGGAATGAGATCTTTACCGCTATCTACATAACGTTGAAATGCCATTTTTAGCGGGTGTGGTAGCTCAGAGCAATCAATTGTTGTGAATCCATGCTTGGAATAATAGGATTCGAGATGTGTAAACGCGAAGCAATAATCGCCATCAGTGAAAACATTGTTTTTACAATGAGTTAGTAGTTCTTTTCCAATCCCTGTTCCCCTAACTTTCGGAATGACCAACATTCCTGTCAATAGACGAACTTTATCTACACTTTTTAAACGTAGTAACGCAATGATTTCACCTTTATGGCTTGCTGTAATGATCAATTCATCTTTTTTGGCTCGACCCGCAGGGTAATACGCTTTGTATAGTTTCTTAATGAGGGGGAGCTTGATGGGATTTAACACTTCTATGATTAATGAGTCTGGTATTGTCACTGCGGTTAAAAGATAACTAATGTAGAATGTCGACAGTTTAAGAGAATCTTATCTGGTGTTGCAAACCTACTATGCAAATTAAAACAAATGCGAGCCTAAAGGCTTACCATACTTTTGGAATTGAACAATCGTGTTCCTATTTAGCTATCGTTGAGTCGCTTGAAGATGTTATTGAGCTATTTCAAAACCCAAGATTCACCCATTTACCGAAACTTTTTTTAGGTAAAGGAAGTAATGTTCTTTTTACAGAACATTTTGAGGGATTAGTGATTGTTAATCGAATCATGGGTAAAGAAGTCACGGAAACGGATGAGCACTACCTATTACATATTGCCGGTGGTGAAGATTGGCCTGAATTGGTTTCCTGGTGTGTGAATCAGGGGATCGGTGGGATTGAGAACTTAGCTTTGATTCCAGGTTGTGCTGGCTCGGCTCCTATTCAGAACATTGGTGCGTATGGCCTAGAGCTAAAAGACATCTGTGATTATGTAGATGTTCTTGATCTAACTACGTTTGAAAACAAAAGAATGCACGCCCAAGACTGTGAGTTTGCCTATAGGGATTCCATATTTAAACATGCGTTGCACGGAAAGTGCTTTATCACCGCATTAGGGCTTAAGTTGGCGAAGCAATGGCAGCCGATTAACCAGTACGGTCCTTTACAAAGTATCCCAGAAGAACAACTCAGCCCTGCTTCTATCTTCGAACGAGTATGCCAAGTGCGAAAGGCAAAACTGCCAGATCCAACCAAGATAGGTAACGCAGGTAGTTTCTTTAAAAACCCAGTGATCACGCAAGATCACTATGATCGACTCACAAAAAAATACCCTAACGTAGTAGCCTACCCAGCTTCTGGAGGAATGAAAATTGCTGCTGGTTGGCTTATTGATCAGTGTGGATTAAAGGGGAAGTCTGTACATGGTGCGCAGGTCAACCCTATGCAAGCTTTGGTTTTGACCAACATAGATAATTGTAGTGCTGATGACATTGTCGCGCTTGCTTCTTTAGTGAAGCAGACAGTATGGGACAAATACCAAATCATACTTGAGCATGAAGTACGCTTTCTCAATCGTACCGGGGAGACCAATTTGACTCAGATCGAGGCATCTAGATGAGAAAAGATCACTCTACGAAACTTCATATTTTAAAGTTATTAAGTGATGGAGAGTTTCATTCAGGAGAAGCGTTGGGCGACGATCTTAATGTTTCCAGAGCGGCAATCGCTAAGCACATTAAAGGTCTTAGTGAATGGGGTATTGATATTTATCGAGTGCAAGGGCGCGGTTACCAATTAGCTTCACCATTGCAGTTGTTAGACGAGACACTCCTTACCACTAGCTCGGAGTCACTTGTTGAACTTGTCCCTGTGATTGACTCAACGAACCAGTATTTGCTCGACAGAGTCGCGGATTCGGAAAAGGGCCGTGTTTGTATTGCTGAATATCAAGCGCAAGGTCGTGGTCGCCGCGGTAGACAATGGGTCTCACCGTTTGGCTCTAACTTATATCTCTCTATGTATTGGCGACTGGATGCGGGAATGGCTGCGGCAATGGGCTTGAGCTTGGTGATTGGGATTGCCGCAGTGGAAGCTCTGGAAGAAGTAGGCATGCAAGGTGTTAAACTCAAGTGGCCGAATGACTTGTATTATCAAGATAAAAAACTGGCCGGAATCTTGGTTGAAATGTCGGGTCAGGCCGGTGGGGCTGCTCATCTAGTGATTGGGATGGGCCTGAATATTGGAATGCCTGACGACCAGCCTGAGATTGACCAGCCATGGACCACGTTGAACCAAGTAAATCAGAGTCTCAAGATCGATAGAAATGTTCTAGCAATGACTCTTATTAAGCATTGGAATTCCGCACTTGTCGAATATGAAATGAAAGGACTTACTGGCTTTATCGAACGTTGGAATCGGTTAGACAATTTCCTTAATCGTCAGGTCAAACTGCTTATTGGGCCTAGAGAGGTACATGGCGTCGTTCGAGGCATCGATCATCAAGGTGGAATATTAATCGAAACCTCCCAAGGACTAGAGACTTATATTGGTGGTGAAATCTCGTTGCGTAAAAGTGACTAAGCTTCGATTACTTTCGCAACGAGACTTTATCAACCAAGTGGTTAACGCCTTTGTGTAGAATCAAGTGGGCTCTCTCACGAGTTGGAAGAATATTCAATTCTAAATTGAGCCCATTAATATCATGCCAAATTTGCTTTGCTTTTTTCTTTGCGTCATCGACAGAGAGTTGTGTGTAGTGGCTAAAATAAGAGCCTGGTTTCGTAAAGGCCCCTTGGCGAAACTTTAAAAAGCGTTCTACGTACCAATGTTCAATGGTCTCTGTTTCTGCGTCGACATAAATTGAAAAATCTAAAAAGTCAGATACAAAGACACGATGCGGGTCATGTGGATAGTCCATTCCACTTTGCAGAACGTTTAAACCTTCAATAATAAGAACATCCGGTCTATCCACTTTTCTTAGTTCATCAGTAATGTCATACGTGATGTGAGAGTAAATGGGTACTTCAAGATCGGGCTTTCCTGCCTTTACGTCAGACATGAACTCGACTAAACGCTTGATATCATAGGATTCAGGGAAGCCTTTACGATGCATGATACCGCGTTCTTCTAGTACTTTTTTCGGATATAGGAAGCCATCTGTTGTAACCAAGGAGACTTTGGGATGATTCTCCCAACGAGAAAGCAATGCCGTTAGAATACGAGCAGTCGTACTTTTGCCTACAGCAACACTGCCAGCGATACCAATTACGAAAGGGGGAGCATGTTCCTCTGTATTTAAGAATTGTTGTAATACGGAATTGCGGCTTTGACGAGCCTGGACATACAGATTCAAAAGACGAGACAAAGGAAGGTAGATCTCTACCGCTTCCTCCATGGTTAGGTTTTCATTAATGCCCTGAAGCGCAGTCAAGTCGTCTTCAGAAAGTGTCATCGGTACAGAGTTTCTTAACTCGGCCCAATTTGCACGGTCAAATGACAAAAATGGACTCATGGGTCTCTTTTATCCTTGGTTTAATAGAAGCAAGAACATACATCAAGCGAACTTCAAAGCAAACGACAAAGGTCGAAGTTTACTTTAAAAAAGCTAAGTTTGTACGAATTTGCAGCAAACGAATCTAAAAAATCGAAATTTATGATTTTTTTTTAAATTACTATTGCAACCTAGAAAATCATTCAATAGAATGCGCACCACTTATGCCGACTTAGCTCAGTAGGTAGAGCAACTGACTTGTAATCAGTAGGTCACCAGTTCGATTCCGGTAGTCGGCACCATTCTTTCCTTTAGTAGTCTGAATGGCTTGAAAATTTGGAGGGGTTCCCGAGTGGCCAAAGGGAGCAGACTGTAAATCTGCCGGCACTGCCTTCGATGGTTCGAATCCGTCCCCCTCCACCATATTCTTTAGGAAATAGCTCTCAGAGTTACGTGTTGCGGGCATCGTATAATGGCTATTACCTCAGCCTTCCAAGCTGATGATGCGGGTTCGATTCCCGCTGCCCGCTCCACTCTAATTTGAGTGCTGATATAGCTCAGGTGGTAGAGCGCATCCTTGGTAAGGATGAGGTCGGCAGTTCGAGTCTGCCTATCAGCACCAGCTCTCAAGTTTATTTCCTTTTGATATTAGATTTACCAATTATCTTTTTTTGGTTGCGTGGTCAATTTGGGCCACCTAAATCCGTACCTAGAGGGACCACTCATGTCTAAAGAAAAATTTGAACGTACGAAACCGCACGTTAACGTTGGTACTATCGGCCACGTTGACCACGGTAAAACA
>NZ_JAWOUX010000031.1:0-6587 GCF_033339595.1 Vibrio sp. 2096 | reverse complement strand
CTACCTTAATTTCAAAATGATCTATCACTCTCAATCCTTTAGAGTTGGTTACAATTTTCCTTAAAGTACATAACGCCCTGTTAAGGTGTGAGCAACGCAATACCGCTGCCACCGCAGACTACCTTAAACACAAAACGCAACGCATAGCAAAAATGCCAAGCGTTGCGAATCACTCTTAAACAGATTGTTAGCTTACGCTACTAACAATTTATATAGATCTATAAATAGAGAAATTTCAGGATAGATTGAAGAACCAAAAAACATTGCAAATGCAATCAAAAATACTACCCCTGCTATGAGTTTAGGGTGATTTGAAAGGAGTCCGTTAGGCTTAAGTTTAAACCTAAAAATCTTCCATTTTTTAAGCCCAAACGACAAAACCACCAAGGCAAGATTAATAGCCAACGACACCGCCCAAATGTCCCAGTATCCAGATACACAGAGCGACTTTACAACAGCCCCTAACATGAATGAACTAAATGACAAAGTAAGGAAGACAAAACTACCTTTGAAATACTCTAAGAGCTGCCCGATTTTATTAATATCTTCAATACTAAACGCTTTAGTAGCATATAAGCACAAAAGACCTGCCCAACAGAAAACAATTAGAGAGCCAGCAAGAGTGATCTTCTCTATAACTGTAGCGTTTACATCAACGATTAAATTTAAGGCAGGGTTTTCGTTTATGGTTGTACTGAGTACGTGGTAACCATCTGACTCTAGAATAGGTAGAAGATAACTGTACCCAATACAGAAGAAAATCAAACTTGTTAGAATTAACACAATCCAACTAGCGAAAGGTTTTAATTTTAGTAATTTATTCATACTCTTACTTAAGGAAAATTTAAAGATGCGGATCCTAGCACAGTCATTACGAGAATACACACAAGTATGCTAACGCCCAATTAAGGGGTGAACAACGCCTACAACCAAACCTAAAGCATTGTGCCATAAACACTAAATTTGAAGTAGAACCAAAAATGCCGAGCGTTGTGAATCCCTCTTAAATTGCTTGTTAGTTTATCTTTCACACAAATCGCACGATTTAATTAGATTGACCATTTCATACGACCAACTATAATCTTACTGTAATTCCAGATTTGGAGATTGATCATGCATACATTAACAGCAAATGATGCCAAACGTAATTTTGGTGAGCTACTCCTAAGCGCCCAACGTGAGCCTGTGAAGATTAGCAAGAACAGTAAAGATGCCGTAGTTGTAATGTCTATCAAGGACTATGAAGAACTAGAAGCAATGAAAGCCGATTACCTTAGACATTGCTTCGAGTCCGCAAAACAAGACTTAGCACAAGGTGATGTGGTTGATGGTGAAGACTTTTTAAACGCTTTATAACCCGATATGCAAAAGAACAAATACAAACTGAGTAAATTAGCTCAGACTCATTTACGGAAAATTAAAAGCTATACAGTGAACAATTTCTCCGAGATGCAGTGGCGAAGCTATAAAGATACGTTACTAACTGGTTTTCAAATGCTTGCTGATAATCCAGCTGTTGGTCGTAGTTGTGATGAAATATACCCAAGCGGATTCTATTTCCCTGTAGGCAAGCATACCGCTTACTTTACAAAAGAAGATGGTTTCATTTTAGTTGTAGCTATACTCGGTCAATCACAGCTTCCTCAGAACCATTTATAATCAAGCTTTCACCCTAGATTTGAATTTAGGGTGATGATATTGATTGGTAAACTAACGCCCTGTTAAGGGGTGAGCAACGCAATACCAAAGCCACCGCATACCACCTTAAACACTAAAACCAACGCATAGTGAAAATGCCACGCGTTGCGAATCCCTCTTGAACAGTTTGTTAGGCGACATTTCTACGTTTAACTTCTTTCTCATACGAAGATTCGTTGTATAACCAAATAGCCCAAAATGCGAAAAACATCCCGATCGTGTAAATGGAGTAATTAAGAGCATTATCCGATAAGAAAATCGTAATGCTTGCAGCATCAGAAGATGGATAAAGGAAAATAACATTAAAAATTATGTACAAAATGGCTGTGACGAAAGTTGTTCTGAAAAGCCAATTTAAACATCCTTTCTTTCGAGATTTTTGCCAATTATCAAATGCTTTACCATTCATTAATCCACTCCTTTTCTATTAACTGAAGCTAGATTCACGCCAAGATACTATCACTACTCTATCGTTGATCTCATGTCGCCTAACGCCCTGTTAAGGTGTGAGCAACGCAATACCGAAGCCGCTGCAAACCGCCTTAATCACTAAAATCAACGCATAGTAAAAATGCCACGCGTTGCGAATCACTCTTGAACAGTTTGTTATAAAACAATTCTCACCACTGGCTCAATGACAAAATATACCAACCCAATCACAGCAAAGATAAACGACCACTGGGACAAACTGTTGAAACGTCGTAGCAACCAATATTTAGAGAGTTTTTCAGTAACATCTAGTTCTCCGTCGAAACCATAGTAAACCATTGCAAAAATAGCGTTTAAAGCTAATGCTAAGGCAAATGACAACGTAGAAAAGGCTAACGAGTAGTTTGAAACAATCAGGTCAACCTTATCAATGACTGCTAGAAAGTAGGCAAAACTTGCGCCAGTAAAAGCAGTATGAATCCACTTACCATATTCAGATTTTTCCATGTTTGCCCTCTTGTTTTATAACGCTCTGTTAAGGTGTGAGCGACGCAATACCGAAGCTGCCGCATACCACCTTAAACACTAAAACCACCGCATAGTAAAAATGCCACGCGTTGCGAATCGCTCTTAAACAGTTTGTTAGGTGATTTTTGTAACCAAATAGACAATACCAGTTAGTCCTACAATCAAAAATGGCACACATAAGAATACTGTTAACTTGAATGCCAACTCACCAGTCTTAACTCGCTCCCATTCCTTTTTAAGGATTTGGGAAGCGATTTTTTGTGCTGATATTGCACATTTTTTGCAACTTTCAAAATCTTGGCTATCTGCCATACACGAAACGTTATTTAGCCATGATAAAAACTCGTTGTTTAAGTTACGTAAACTCGCATTTTTATCATTTTTATTAATTCTTAGCGAAATTGTAACTCTCAATCGCATTATTTTTTGAAAGCTGTCCAAAATTTCTTTTTCTTTGATTTTGATTTCTGCTTTATTTTTTTCTGAACCATTTTGTATCAATTCAGCTCTTTCTTTATTCAAATGGCTGACAAGCATACTTGTACTGAGTAGTTCCGCAGTCTCATCCCGTAACTTATCAATCCATTGCTGCCTAAACTCGGATGTCTTAGCATGCTTTGTATTAAGCATATTGAAGAAAGCAAATGCTGCTGTTACCCACGCAGCAATCACACCAACTATAGCTGTATATATTTTTGGATCATCCAACTTAAATACTCCAATGTACCTATCACCTAACGCCGCGTTAAGTGGTGAACAACGACAACCACCAAACCTAAATCATTGTGCCGTAGACACTAAATTCAAAGCAAACCGAAAATGCCAAGCGTTGTGAATCCGTCTTGAACGCTTTGTTAGCCATACTCTCGCCGCAATTTTTTGACCAAGTAATGTACAGCTGTAGATACTGGGTAGTTTTCTAACGTCATTTGGCACGAATAGCCATTCTTTTCACAAAATGGACGAGCTTGAAAGCTGAATGTCTCGACCTGTGCATATTGGCAACCTTGTGACGCGGCATGTTCTTCAAGTTGCTTGAGTAGATGTGTTCCAATGTTGCTTCCACGCAACGACTCTGCGACCCACAACAACTTAACATGGAGCCAATTACCCCAAATTTCTGCGGTAATACCTGCTATTTTGTCTTCTTCATCGTTGTAAACATAGATTGCTACTGGTTGCTCAACTACGCCTTCAAGGTGCTCATCATTGTATTTTCTAAGATGTGAGCGGATTTCCTCAATGTCGCTAATTTTCGGGCTCGAATCTAGCTCAATTTTCATAGTTATTCCTTGTATGGCTAACGCCTTGTTAAGGTGTGAGGCACGCAATACTGAAGCCTCTGCATACCACCTTAATCACTAAACCTACCGCATAGTAAAAATGCCACGCGTGCCGAATCACCCTTGAACAATTTGTTAGGCAAATTTTAAAGATATGCACCGACTACTGACATGCAGTGCTGAACCGTGTTCTCTTTTTCACCGACTGGCGCGACATAATGAATTGCCGATTCAGCATCCGCCCTACTCGACAACTTACTAATAACCCACGCAGCTAAGTACTTTGATGATAAACAACCACCTGCTGTTGCAAGATTACCATTAGCATAAAATGGCTGCTCTAGAACGGTCACTCCTGATTCGACAACCCAAGGTCTCGTTGTTAAATCGGTACAAACTGGTATTTGATGCAGTAAGCCAAGCACGGACATGAGCAAAGTACCTGAACATTGCCCACCAATTAACTGAGTTTCAGGGTTTAGCTTTAACCTTGAAAGTATATCTCTATCTTGAGCAATATCGCGCGTTAGTACACCGCTACCAAACAATACAACGTTGGCTTGATTCGCAAACTCTAGAGGCTGTTGAGATTGAATTGTAACTCCGTTCATTGAAGTGACGTACTGAGATGGACTCGTTATTTGCACGTTCCAACCTGCGTCTTTCATTCGGTTTAAAATTCCCGCTGCTATAAATGAATCAAGTTCATTAAATCCGTCAAATGTTAGTACTGCGATATCCATATCTACTCCTATTTGCCTAACGCCGCATTAAGGTGTGAGCAGCGCTTGGCTATACTTGAGCGAAGCGAAACTGCCAAGCGTTGCGAATCACTCTTAAATGCTTTGTTATGTGCTAGTTACAATCGAAAAACCAATATTTCCGTTTACCAAGACTAAACAAATATACTGATACATTACCTGCCTCTGTGTAATTCTTAAGCCTTTCATTCGGTAACGTTGCCCATAACCAATCAAAGTCTACATCGATATTTTCCGGAATATGAGTTTCAATGAACTCTTGTTTATCTGTGAAGTCCTCTTTTGAAGCTATTCGTTCAAAAACTGGATACTGGCCACTAATTAATGGCCACTCATGG
This sequence comes from Vibrio sp. 2096, assembly GCF_033339595.1. Lineage (NCBI taxonomy): Bacteria > Pseudomonadati > Pseudomonadota > Gammaproteobacteria > Vibrionales > Vibrionaceae > Vibrio > Vibrio sp. 2096. The sequence continues at coordinate 1,550 of NZ_JAWOUX010000031.1, read as the reverse complement.
TCTTGCCAACAAGGTAAGGATGGCGTTTTATAGGTGATAGTCTTTGAGTCTTCTGTATCACTCTCAGCGCAATCGTTAGGTTCAATATCTAGTTCTATCAAAGCGCCAGAAGACAAACAAGAGTCACAAATACACTCGATGTCAGTTTGCCCTGGGTACATTCCAGCGTCGTACCATATGCCTACTTTAAAACAAACTGAGCACCGTGTTGGCTCGTCAACCTTGAATGCAAAGTTCTCCGTATCAGAGAAAAACTCAAATTTCATCTGTACTCCTTCTGGCGCATAACGCCCTGCTAAGGGGTGAGCAACGCAATACGAAAGCCGCCGCAAACCACCTTAATCACAAAAATCAACGCATAGTAAAAATGCCACGCGTTGCGAATCCCTCTTGAGCAGTTTGTTAGTCGCGAGGCACCGATCGACAATTTTAAGCCGAACCAAACTTTGCAAACAACAAACTTTATGTGCTTTGATGCAGTTAAATCAGGCGTAGCCTCAAAGCGGCTACTCAATGAAACCACTTGGAACAAACAACGCCGTAGAAAACGGACTGACAACACCAAAAAACGCTTTTGGAAAACTAATCCCACAGTGCGGACTTTCAACGAAATCACTGAAACCACGTGGAATTTACAACATCAAAGAAAACGTTATTTCAGCGAGTAAATCGGCTTTTGTACCAACAAACTCACCGAGCGGAGTTGCAACCAAAAGCAGATTTTCGATTACCCCGCTCTATCACCACCAAAGAACAAAACAACCGCGAGGACACTTGCAAAACTTTGGACTTAAAACAGTTGAAAATGAGTTTTGACCATCGACGATGAACCTGTGAACCGGACGATCAGCAGCCAAATTTTGAGCCTAGAAACATGATTTTGATTGCTAGCTTTTTCTGGCGACTAACGCCTTGTTAAGGGGTGAGCAACGCAATACCAAAGCCGCCGCATACCGCCTTAAACACTAAAACCAACGCATAGTAAAAATGCCACGCGTTGCGAATCCCTCTTGAACAATTTGTTATGTGTTTACTCAAAGTAACCCTCGGAAGCAATTGCGACCGATTGAAAGTACAACCCTTCACCTTCTTCTAAGTCTGGAAGAGTTGGACGCCAGAAGGATAACTGAAGCTCTTTAAATACGTAGCTATAGCCTAACTCTGGATCAGAATCATCATAGTTACCTTCTAGCTGAATTCGTTCGAGCACATTAGTCGCTAATGTCCTATGCACGTCAAAGCCAAGCAATGTCGTTGAAAACAACTCAGAAGCAGCGGCTTCAATGAACTCAACTCTTCCTTCATTATCAAAATCTACCATGAGACCGTCTAAAAAATGATGGCGATGTCCATAGATGCAATCAGGAGCTCCGATAACATTGTTCACTTCAGTTTCTGTCATACCGAGTTTAACTGGACCGATTGAGTTTCCTAGTTTAATTTCGAAAATTTCCATTTTTATCCTAAAAACACATAACGCCCTGTTAAGGGGTGAGCAACGCAATACCGAAGCCGCCGCATACCACCTTAATCACTTAAACCAACGCATA
>NZ_JAWOUX010000030.1:0-7198 GCF_033339595.1 Vibrio sp. 2096 | reverse complement strand
CGAAAACATAAAACGAGAATACCAAGGTCAAGTTGAGAAGGATATCGTAAACAAACACGCCAAAGAAGCGAAACGACTCAACAAGAAAGAAAACGAGATCTACGCTATCAAGCAGCAAACAGAGAACAAGGAAGTGGCGTTACAAAAGCAAATAAGAATAGTCAATCACGCACACCGTCGACAAAACCAACAGACACAGAGTAAGTTAGGTCAAAGAGATCGACTGAGCGCAGAGAAGAAAATAATGGCAGAGTTCTTAGATGAAATAGACTGGAAGTTCACGGATGGAACAAAAATCACGTATACCGCTCTAGCAAGATTAGCAAAGAAACATAGAGGCCATTAATCAGATAACAACCCTAAAAAGGGCTGTTATCTGATATAGCTTGTTTAGTGCCACACATTACAATTTGCCAGTCGACTTCCAACGGAAGTAAGTTCTTCGACTGATACCAAGCTCAACCCAAGGTTCGTTAAGGCTAGGTCTACCTCCACCTTTTGAAACTTTTCCACCCTTAGCACCTTTCTTAGCGTGCCATTGGCTTTTCTTTTCTGGCGTGAATTCTCGATACGTCCAGTTAGCGATCGACTTCGCTATCGCTTTCACTTCTGACACGGGCAAAGGAACATTGAACTGGCTATTCGTACTTTCTACTTTGTCGTAGACGGCTGCATTCCACTTTCTTTTGTAGTTAGGCGCCCAGTATTCCCGAATCGCTCTATATGCCCACTGACGAGTGTTATCGAACAACTCACAGTTACGGCCAAGACCAGACGTTTCGCTACCACGTAACGGGTGGCCTTTCAGATCGAGGTATTCCGCCAGTTCATCGAGTGTGTACTCGTACTCTGTCCAAAACTCATTTTGCCAATGTGGGTGCAGTGGATTTTTCGTCAGTAGTCCTGCGAATCCACGATCCGCTTTCAGACGCTCAATCATCGCGGATTCAATCGCAGCTGCGTAGCGAATAGGTTCACTATGCGCGATATCAGACGTACAGAATGGAACTTTCAAGCGATACGCAATGTGTGCGTGTGCGTTCTCTGGGTTCTTTGAAGTCCAATATGGTGTGGGAAGATCGTTGTCGTACCAAGCCAACACACCGCCTTGTCGATCAATATCAAAGACAAGGTAAGTGACCAACTTCGGTTGGTTCACTTGCAGATATTTTTTCTTAATCGCTGTACTTTTTGGGCGTATGTAAGTGACACCGAGTTCATCGGTGCAATACGGCTTATGAGGAAGCGTCTCGATTAGATCGAGTTGAAATGCGTTTGATTGTTTAGCTTTCACACATAACTGCACTTATGGCGGTTACGTGTGGATTGTCTTTGTCTTTCCATGTGTTAAAATTACCTTAAGCTTTAGCCCTGATAACTCTCCATTCCGCCAAGTTTGAATGAGTTTCGGGGCTTTGTTTTATCTAGAGTTAATCTTACTCCTCAATACCTTACTTCGCAATTTCCCTTCGCTTTTCTTGCTTTCAGGCACAAAAAAGGCCGCTATAGCGACCTTTCGAGAATCATTGTTCTACCGAAACACTGCACTTCGCACAAAGTGACATTACGTTAAATCCCACTCTTCACATTAAGCGACATGTTACCACCTAACATGCCGAATTTATCTTTAAGTCTTTGAATTTATGTTGACCATGAAAGATTAAATGAGCTTAGATCTGAGTAGAAATACGGCTTTTCGCCGTATAGAAAGCGTTATGTGTTTTTCTTGCAAGCGCCATGATTAATCAAAACTTTTTTCTAGCCATGCGGCATGGGTGAATTAAAAAACGGTGCCTTAGAGCGTCAATTTGGCGCCTTATTTTTGCGATTTTAAGTGGTTGTAAGTTGCTGTTTTTAAGGTGTTTATTTTTCTTGAGAACTGGTTGGTAAATGTTAGTCTTCGACTCAAATAGAAAGAGGGCTAGAAAATGGATAAAACAGACCAGTTATATGTACAAGCAGACTTTTCACATCAAGACATGAGTGGTCAGTATTTTAAAAATTGCAAATTTTTCTGCTGTTCCTTTAAACGAGCGAACCTCCGCGATACACAATTTGTAGATTGTTCTTTCATTGAACGAGGTGAATTAGAGGGGTGTGATTTTTCTTACTCGGATCTTAGAGATGCATCTTTTAAAAACTGCAGTCTTTCAATGTCGTATTTCAAAGGTGCAAATTGTTTTGGTATCGAGTTCAGAGAATGCGATTTAAAGGGTGCCAATTTTTCTCAAGCTAGCTTCATGAATCAGGTATCGAACAGAATGTATTTTTGTTCAGCTTATATAACAGGTTGTAATCTTTCATACGCCAACTTTGAAAGGCAGTGTATCGAAAAGTGTGATTTGTTTGAGAATAGATGGATTGGCGCAAATCTGAGTGGTGCATCATTTAAAGAGTCTGATTTAAGTCGGGGAGTATTTTCTGAAGGGTGTTGGAGCCAGTGTAGGTTGCAAGGTTGTGATTTGAGCCACTCGGAGTTGTATGGTTTAGACCCTCGGAAAGTTGACCTTACAGGTGTAAAAATCTGTTCGTGGCAGCAAGAACAACTTTTAGAGCAATTAGGTTTAATAGTAGTTCCTGACTAAATTTGATGGTTTGAACACACACATAACAAACGCCTCAAGAGGGACTGTCAACGCGTGGCGTTTCCAGTCCCAATGAGCCGCTGTGGTTGCAGTTGTTGTGTTTGAGTTTAGTTGTTATGCGTTGCCAGCCCCTTAGGCGGGCGTTAGCCCTCAGGAGGAAAAATGAAAATATCCATTATGGCAGCAGTTTCTGAGAATGGAGTAATTGGCTCTGGATTGGATATACCTTGGCATGTACAAGGTGAGCAGCTCCTGTTCAAAGCTATGACTTACAATCATTGGCTTTTAGTCGGTCGTAAAACTTTCGACTCAATGGGTAAACTTCCCAATAGGAAATATGCTGTGGTTACTCGCTCAGAAATGGTCTCGAATGATCCAGATGTTATTTATTTCACCAGCATTGAATCGGCATTATCTTACTTAGACAATACGACAACACATGTCTTTGTTTCTGGTGGTGGTGAAATTTACAAAGCATTAATCGAACAAGCAGATGTTATCCATCTTTCAGTGATTCATAAGCACATCTCTGGCGACGTGTTTTTCCCTTCAGTTCCACAGAGTTTCAAACAAACATTTGAGCAAAGTTTCAGTTCAAATATTGATTACACGTACCAAATTTGGGCAAAGGGCTAACAAACTGTTTAAGAGGGATTCACAACGCGTGGCATTTTTACTATGCGTTGGTTTTAGTGGTTAAGGCGGTATGCGGAAGCTTCGGTATTGCGTTGCTCACCCCTTAACAGGGCGTTAGAGCACTCCTAGTAAAGTAACATAGAGTTAACAAAATAATGTTAGATAAATTAGTTGGTAAGGTTATTAATTTCAAAGCGGTCACTAAAACCAAGGTACAGTTTGAATTAAGTGAAAATAATTGTGTAATCGAACTTCAAGTATCTGATGCTTGGGTTATTAATCGTAATGATGAAGTTACTGTTGTCGGCGAGCGGGACTCAAAAACAGGTAAGTTTATTGCCTATGCTTACAATAACCACACAAAGGGAGTATTTGGTAAGTATGATGCCCAAGTAGTAGGTGGATGGTTGTTTGTTGTTATTGGGCTATTCTTTTTTTGGGCTATTTTTCCACTGTTCTTACATGTTCCTGCAGGAATCAAACAGATTTCGCTTGGGAAAAAAGTTAACGAAGCTTTTGACTTGGTGACACAGAGCAAAGTGCTCTAACAAAGCATTTAAGAGTGATTCGCAACGCGTGACTCTGTAACGAAAATCACCTCCCCCTATTGATTAATGTATACCAATTTCATAGAACCACTTGAAGATGTATACATTAATCAGAATCCAAATTTATGCCTGAGCCACACTCAAAATCGGTGTCTATTATTCCTATTATGTTAAACGGGCGAGTTAGCTATCAAAAACAGCCCTTAGAACGCCATCAGAGGCTCTAGGCACGTTTTTAAGCACTTACTATGCCCTACTGACCCAGAAATCGGGCTGAAAGTTTGTGACGCTTTTCAGGCGATTTACAGGGCAAAGATGGCGCTGTTCGTTTGAAACAAAAAACGCCCTCTAAGGGGCGTTTTTCTAGGTTTTATCAAAAAATTAAGTAATTTAAAGATGCAACATTGGGTTCATCTGTTGGTGCAAGATCCGGATAACAAAGATATCGAACTCTCGAACTCGATAAAAAATGGCGTGTTTCTGATGATCATGACGACGTACGCCAGAACGAAGTTCGGAACAATCTCGACCAATGAATGGTGCCTCTGACAGAGTTTGTAAACATTGTTCCATTTCATCGGTGTAGTTGTCGGCTTGCTCTGCGCCAAAATTTAAAAAGGTATATTCGTAGATATCCCCAAAATCGTCTGCTGCTTTTTGGGAAAGTTTATACATGCAGCTTGGCCTTTCTTCTTGCTGCCACTTCTTTTAATGACAAGGAACACTCTCCGCTCGCCTCACCCTCATCGAGCGCTTTTCGCAGTAAGTCTTGTTGATTCTCTTGTTGTTCGAGTAGTCGCAATGCACTTCTCATCACTTCACTTGTTGAGCCATAACGACCTGTTGCGATCATTCTTTCGATAAAACAATCAAGAGATTCTCCGATTGTGACGCTTGTTGTTCTAGCCATAAAATCACCATGTGTTAATTATTAACACACCTAGTATACCTCTTCATTTTCTCTTTTTCGCTAATTGCTTATCACACCATGCCATGAGCTGTTCGGCTTTCAATGTTATTACCCCCAGAGCCAACATACCCAAGATGTAACTCCACCCCAAAGCATTCCCCCAACCCGGTATGTTGTCACTCACCACAATGAAAACAGCGCAAAATGATAATGCTGTAAAAATAACTCGAATAAACATAACAGCCTCTTTCTCATAGATTCTTTTATCCACCTTACCATCAGCGTTTTGTTTCCTAAGTTTGGCTCTTGATCATGCAGCTCAAAAACGCCTAGCGTTCAAAATGCACATCACCGGCCCAGGATAAACTTGCAGTTTATCTTGGGCTAGTGATGCGACAAGCGCAGCGCGTCAGTTCGTGAGGGGCTACTGCCCCTAACCCCGTCAAATTCACTCAAAGCACCGCCCTGTTGCTACGCAATTCAGGCGGTACTTTTCGCAAATTTCGCGAGCCTACTCGCGCTATGTAGAATTTAAAAATTCCACATAGCGCGAGCTTTAATAAGCTTTTATATAATTTCACGCAACAAAAAGCCTGCAACAAAACAATATTGCAGATAAAACGTGAAAATGTCACAATGGAATTTCCATAGCCCACTGCTGCTTATGCAGGAACCTGACCTCTACAACCTCCTTGGTTTGGTCTGCGAAAATCAAATCCGCGCTTAGTCAGAGAACTAAAAAATGATTTTGCCTCAGGGGAGTACGGCCTAGTTAACACCGTACACGTTGGTTTTAATTACTGATACCAACGGTGCTTCTCAAAGCAGCGAAACACAAAAATCAGTACGCACTTCACTGGCGGAAAGTGAACGTGAAAAGGTGTGAACAGTCGGCCTTGCTATACGAAAAAAAGCAAAATTGGCGAACGGCAATGCCGTCTGGATATTTTTACGAAAATATTTAGCTAGTTCTTACGCCCACATCGAGATTTTTATGAGCTTTGATCCAGTAGCAGCGACCGAAGCTGCAAAAAAGACCCGTGCTTTACGCAAAGGCAAAAACTATAAGAAACGCACCTCTAAACTTGAACCGTTCCGTTCTGAAATCGCCAAAATGTACAAGCATGGCGCATCTTTAGAACTGATTGCTCTGCACCTCCAAACTGAACACAAGCAATATGCAGCTCGCAGTACCATCCTCCGATATATCCATTCCATCGGAGTAACACGCAATGGCTAAAGGGCACTTCGCAAAATCAGAAAAACAAGCCGCTTCTGTCATGAAAGAAATGCAGGGGAAAGGTAATGCCATAGAATCGGTGGGAACGGCGAGGAACTACGAACAAGCATTGAAAACCTGTTGCGATTATCTGAAAGAGTTCAAGCTTGGCTCTCTAAGAGAACTAACCCCAGAACAAGCAAAAAACTACATAGAGTTACGCGCTCACGAATGTAAACAAAGCACAATCGACATGGATCGTCAGGCAATACAAACAATGATGCAGCATGTCACACATAAGTTAGAACCCAATCAAACACTATACCCACCCAAAGAGCTTCCTACATCTAAAAAAGAAACTATTGAAAACTCTCGTTCTTACACGCCAGAACAGGTCAATGCGATCATTCAGCACCAAACCGAGCAACATGCACTCTCAACACAACTTTGTCATGAAGCGGGTCTACGCGCTCACGAACTGTACACACTACGACCTTCTGGCGAAGTAAATCCGAGTCCACGGGACGTACACCAAGATAAATTTTCCCAACTCCCCAATGACTCAAAAACCTACACGGTTCAAGGGAAAGGCGGTCTCATTCGTGAAGTTCAAATCCCCAACCATTTGGCAGAAAAGTTAGAAGAACGCAGACTCGATACACCACAGCAACTCTCTGACAGGGGCGTGAATTACGAATCGCATTACAACATAGCAGGAGGACACAAGTTTTCTGATGCGTTCAGCAAAGCGAGTTCTCGCGCTCTTGGGTACTCCAACGGAGCACACGGCTTACGCCATAGCTACGCACAAAACCGCTACGAACAACTGGCTAACCACTTTGAGCGTATCGATGTCATGACGATTATTTCTCAAGAGCTAGGGCATTTCCGCCCCGATATTACAGAGGTATACCTACGATGATTTGGGGATTTTTGACGGTAATTGTTGTGGGATTGGTATTGCTTTTTGCAGCACCATTTCTTGATTTTCTAACTCCCGATAGCACGATTTGGTTAGTAGACTTATCCAACTCAAATGGTCCTATTTTACTAGCACAAGGCGCAAAAACGCTCTGGTACCAATGGCAATCATGGGTTTACATATTCTTGTTTAGCCTCATGACAGCGTTCATTTTAGGTTTAATTTACAACGGCATTCGCACATTCGCAGATGAGTCGTTACTCAAAGCTAAGAAAGAATTAGCTAAAAAAACGAAAGAGATCGAAAACATAAAACGAGAATACCAAGGTCAAGTTGAGAAGGATATCGTAAACAAACACGCCAAAGAAGCGAAACGAC
>NZ_JAWOUX010000029.1:0-7522 GCF_033339595.1 Vibrio sp. 2096 | reverse complement strand
TATTTACCTAATTTGCCACACTTATAAGTAGTAACCCACCTCCGCAGCCATTTATTGGTGTGGTCTACAGAGGATTAAGTCTTTTTAGAGGGGAAAATCCCTAGAACCCCATTAAGCTAGAACGCTCTAAATCTACCACCGTCAGGCAGTCAACAAAGTCTTTGTACGCTTCGTTGTCGGAAATGCCTTGAACAACTGCTGGCCCGGTAGTTTTGAGATATTCTTTGTATAGTTTTGCACCGACGACTCCAGAGCCAGATACAGCAACGATAGCTATAATAGACCAGGGAAAGGTGCTTTTAAGTGAGTCGAACATATTATATCCGTTTTATTGTTAGTATTAGTATTAAGGTGGGGATTGTTTTGGAATATTCAATGCATGAAATACAATAATTGTATTTCATGACTAGTTATATCTAGTTTTAAATATTATTTGTTCATCAAAAAGGCTGGTTATAAAACACCCACCAGCCCTTTCAATTTGATATTTAACCTGGGTATGCTAGAACAATGTCTATGTTAAACTTAATATCTGAAAGATTTAAACGGGTCAAAATATACTCAGTCATACTCGCAAAGTCGGCTTAAAATATTTGATTTACCAAATATACAAGGCTCTTTACGGAGGTGGTAAAATTTGGGTCTCCCAGATATTTCATCATATATTTCTTCTACATTTAAAGTCTCAATTATATCAATAGAGTCTGGATTTAACACTAAATGAGAACGGCCATGATACCCACCGTCTACAAATTGTCCACTCTCAAAATCCTTTAAGATATCGATACCGTTTTCACGCAAAATATGACAACGTTTCCGTTCATTCAAATCAATTAGGTCATTGTGTATTCGATTTTCAGGTGGTTTTGCAAGTTCTGAGTACCATTCTTTACCCCTCTTAGTTGATATCCACACTGGTAATTTATCCCAATGTTGCTGTAGATATTTGGGGTGCATAGAAATGGATTTACCAATAGTTACTACTTTAGCTTGTTCCTTTATTGCGCACACATATACGGTAGGTTTACCTACCTGCCTCGCTTTATAGTCAGCGTGATAGCATGCTCCTTTCAGATTAGAAACGAAGTAAAATCCATTAGCATCATTACAGCCTTCGCCTGTACCTAGCATGCCTAACTCAAATTTATCAAACTCCTTAGCTCGTGTACCATGAAAGATGAGCTCTCTTTCCATTGTTCTTTCTAACATGCCGCTTCTCATCAGGTTATAAGTCTTAAATTGTATTATCTAAAAACTAAACAAAATTGAGCTATTACTTTTGTTGACCTCTAAACAGATCAACTAGTCCTCTCAACACAACGCCACTAATGATCAATCCTAATAGTAAACTAATTACTATTCCGTAGGGGTTTGTTGCGAAAAATGAAAAAAACTCAGGTAGTTGAGGGAAAGGTAATGCTGCAACAGTGGCCATAAATTAATCCTTCTTTAAACAGTTAGGTTATGATTTAAGGAAGCTCGAGATCTTCTTCGGTAACCCAATCCAAGTGAGTATCTTTAGATATCAATAGTGTGCCTTCAAGCCAATTTACACCTAATATCTTTTCATCATGTGAAGCGTAAAACTCCGAAAGTTTATCGACTATGTTTGTAACATTCGATATTTCTACATTTTGTAAAGGTAGCCAAAACCAGCGATTTTTTGACTCAAGTAGTGCTCTTTTCGAGTTCCAATCCAGTCCCCATAATAAATGCTCTTGATTACCATTCACGAGCCGACAGTGCATCGCTGCCTTGATCCCCAATTTTTCAAGAAAGAACAACATACTTCCTACTTTGCGTAAAAAAAAACCATATTGACACATACTAAGATGTTACCAAGTATGTATCAATTATCTTTTGTTTTTATATGGTTATGATCAAGCTTGTATCTATATGTGGCTGGCCAGCCAGGTCTTGGTAGGCACAAATTGGTCTGACACCACATTGCCATTATTTATACAGATGGGCAATACGAAGTCAGTACCACTTCCTTTTGCAAACTCCCGTACTTCTCTTAAGGTATCTTTGCTATTGCTAACTGGTACTAGTAAAGAGTGGCTAAGTTCCCTTGTTCCACGCAACTTAATATTGGGTATTGAAAAACCTCGATGTAACAGCTCCTTTGTTTTAATGATTTGCACAGAACTGAATGACTTTACGTATTGGAGTTGTGCGGTTACTAGTTCGTTATATACCGTTTTTAACTTAAACTTTGCTAGCAAATAGTCGTCTGTCAAATTACTGAGCTGATACAAAGCCTTTTTAATAATTAATGTAATTTCTGGGTTATTCAACGATGGCATCGCCAACTCTCGGTCATAGGCGTTTATTACAGCGATTTTTGGATAATGGTCCATTTCACCGACATCTGTTTCAAACTTATCCCTATCGCTTAAAATCATGTTTGTGAGTTTATCGTGTCGCTCTGTCATACCTTTAGAGCATAAAATTAAGAATCTGTTTGATGGCTTAGTTTCGCAGCTAACTAATATTGGGAGTTCATTTTTGTGGTTTGGCACAGGGATATACACCTTTCTAATATCAGAATCCTCTAATATTTCATGTGTACCACTGCCTTCCAGAAAGCTGGCTATCTTCTTCAACATCTGGCTCACGATATCATTCCTTTGTTCAATTATTATTCTACGTTTTGACATTCGTTCATCATACTCTTCTTGTTTAGACTCGATATGCCTAGTCAATTGGTCCCTGTTTAAATATGGTAGAAAATCATTGAAAGTACATTTCACGCTCATGGTGCCAGGGCGTAGCCCTAGTTTAGTTTCAATTCTGGTTGCTAACTTTTTTCCTAGCATACGGGATTTATTGGGCCCTAAATGATTGTTCAAATGACAACCTAGCTCTGAGTTCAATTTGCTAATATTGCCATTCCCTATAAGGGTCAATAGGATCTCTAAATTCCTAGATCTGGCAAGCTTGTCAATTGGGAGGTTATCATCAATTGTTGGGTCTACATTTATGGTAGAAATGGCCTCATCAAGTTGTCCAATAGGCATACCGAGCTTTGTTTCTATGTTTCTAGCTAGTCTGTGACTGATGTTCTTCTGAGGCTTGGATCTGTGGCTGAGATAACTGGCCAAGTGAGGCATATCTAAATGTCTACATAAGTTCTGAATCTTACGGTTGTAGTCTTGGTTGACTATACGCATAAGGTTTTGGTGTCGATTCTCGTGATAGATTTCAGTAGTGTCGAATTTGATATCCATTCAATCACCAATCAATAACGTATTGTTGAAATGGTGTCTTCTATCAAATCTCGTTCTATATCGCTTTCAGCTTGATTTAAATACTTCTCGAGAATATCAATATTAAGTGTACTCAAGTGTCTTCTGTAAAGCTTGCGTCTCAATTCTTTGCGTTCAGCATAAATTGGGTATAGCCCCTGGATAAGGATACCAAGAAGAAGAATTACTATATAAAGCAGATTAAAAGACTCTAATTGAGAGAATCGCCATGCAGCTAAACCTACAATTGTTAGAGAAAATGCCAATATAACTATTCTTCTGGTGAACTGCCCCCATTCTGGTGAAAATACAGAGTCTTTGTAATGCATCATATTATTACCTCCTAGATGTATAAGAAATTGTCCATTGTCCATGTGTCTGGATGTGTTGAAGGGAGTGATTGAGATTCGAATATTGCATCAATGGTTGACCAACCTAGCTCAACTCCGTCCTCAAAATGGGTAGAAAATGCAATGTACATCCAACTTGCGACAGTAAATCGTGCTGCTGCTGTAAATTCAATCTTCAACAAATCGAGTTCGCTTGAGGTACTTACCATGTAAGTATTGGTACTTCTAACGCGATAACACCCTGATAACCTGTCAAGTAGTGGTGTTAGGTTAGGTTCTTTCTTGGCGAGCTTAATCATATCTTTCAAAGACAAAATACAATTGAGCTCTTTTAAACCAACCCTAGTCCATTCTTTAACTTTGCAAATTTGTTCAATTCTGTTTCTTTCGAAAGAGATCCAGAGAGGATCATACCTTCCCATACTTTCAATTAATTTATAGGTTGAAAGTAATTCTTCTAAACTAGCAGAGCATGCCCTTTCGATGTTCGTTGATGTATTGCGCTTAGCAGTACATCTTGTTTTAGTTACTGCGCTTTCCAATCTTGAGTCTCCTAGTTCAAATATTCTCAGTTACAACACTTTTATCGCGAGGATTTGTCTTACGCCGTTATCTGATCGCGATGTCAGTTCAATATTTTCGAATGTCGGTACTGGAAGTCTGTGTATAGCCGCCTCTATTAGTTTCAAGCCGAAAAGGTACTTACCACTAGTAATTGAGTTAATATGATGGTTTGTCATTTTTTCTAAATGACTGACTATCAAATGTTCTAGTTGATAGAGAGTATCAAGCACCTGCAGATCTAGGTTTATCAGGTCGTCATAGTTCTGGAGTGTCATCAACGTGTGTCGATATGGATCTAGAGCACACCTGTACGCATGCTTTTTAAGTAGATATGGATGTATAGGTTTTGGCCACATGACGACTATCTGTTATATCTGCTTTGTACGTTCTAGCCAGCTAGCTAGTGATAGTAGACCACATACCTTGGCCACCACCTCGAAATTGTCTTTGTATGCTCCGCTATTAAAGAAAATCAGGCAAATCAAAGCAGTACAAGATAGTGCTATCAGTAAATACTTTGTTCTAAACATTAGCTTTTCCTCAACCATTCTTAGGCAGTCTAGACTAAACATTGAATAATAGATGTCATTCGCGTATAAAAAACAATACTAATGTTACCATATATTTTAATACGTATGTTAGGAAAACCTCATGCTGAGCTAGTTGATAATTTGATCAACTTAGTTTCCATATGAGCTTTGGTACAAATATTAACGAAGAGTATGATTGATATGATAAAAATTGATAAAGATGAAGTTTTGACAGTCTCCATTGTCTCGCAAAGGCTTAAAGGCATCATTCCTGAGGATTATAAATGGCCAAATGTACCGGAGGGATATCAATTGGAGTTTATTGTCCATCCCGATGGCACTTTAATCATGGATCTTTTAAATCCTGATAGAGGAATGTTTATTTCAGAAGCCGAAAATGTTCACTTTGAAACACCCCGTACAGTGAAGAACGCCCCCCTTACATGGCAAGACCTAGAAAAGGCTGGTGTTCCTTTTATGTCATGACCTAACTACAACTTGATAGAGCTTTCACAAACAACCTCGTTAAGCACCAAATCAGAATAAATCCCCCTCTATAATAGGAATACTGCATGAAATCTGCGATCCGTCTTAGTCTAAAAGTAATATTGTTTTCGATTACTGTCATAGTGTCGATAATTGGAGGACAAATTAGTCAGCACCTCGCTCATATCAAAGATTCCAGAATGCATACGATCGATACCTGGAACAGGCAACATCCTGAGAACTTACATGTCTCTAGAACATTTATTAATGAATGCCTTAATCGAAAAATGGTAAAGGACACTAGTTCGGACGAACCTTTCTTTGTAAAAGAGGTTTATGGACTGTATGAATGTGGTATTGAAGTCGGAGCGGATGACCTTGTGGAGAAAATCAAAGAGTCAGACAACTCATTGAGTACATTTGCTTGGCCATTATCAGCTTTAACTTAATACTTCGTTTTCAAATATTGAGGTCTAAATCGGACCTCATTTGAACCACTATCGAACAAAAATTAGTCAACTATACACGGTATCCACCACACTTTAAGGTACTCATTGGTGCCTCTCCCCCACCGCTTCGCTCCATCCGCACGTGCTGTAACTATAAGGTCGGCTTCGCCGCCTCTTGAGCATTCTCCCCCCTGGGAGAACCAGCGGCTTCGCCGCTTCTTAGATTGGTAAATACTATTCATATCGATTTATTTCTATCTTTATCTATCCATATCTATGTTTGGCTACGCCAAACTTTTTTCCAGGGGGTCTTAGCAGTGGCGAAGCCACCAAGGAGTAGAAATATTTAGGGCGAAGCCCTTATTCGTTAGCGTCGAAGACGCGAAAGGGAGCTTGATTCTTTGCGAGCGAAGCTCGCTTAATTCGAGTTAAAGCGAGTGAGGTAGTTAAGGTTATTGGTGTCGTAACAGCGGCTTGTGGTGTAGTTTAGGTGGTGGATACCGTGTATATTTATGGTTTGAAGTCCCCGTAGATTTGGGAGAGAAATAAAGTTTCATACTAAATGTTCAAGTAAGCCTGTCAGTACCGTTCTAAATGTCACGCTGACATAAATAAAGATTCATACCAATTGGTACTACCATGTTTCAATCTCACAACAATTGACTATAAAAGTATCATACTGGTTGTCTGACCATCCGCTGGAACACGTATCTGGACAAAAATGTTTTAGAGCTGTGTATTAAAACGTTTTTGTCAGATTAGAAAAAGCATCTTGAAACCTTAAACGCTTGCTATTATTGCATGTGTTCGCAAGATGGTTGTGATATGCTAAGAGATGCATCATGTAGGATTAGAACATAGCTAAAAATTAGTTATTGACGCCATAGTCGTTTGTTAAAGGTCGGTTTTCGCATCTTCCAGAGCCTGTTTTTGAATATTTGCAATAACTTCCTCGGTTAACCCATACTTTGCTGCGACAGTCATTGTGATTGGGTTTAGGATGTCCTCAACCTCATTGAACAACTCTATTGATTTTTCCAACCCTGTAATCATCTTATTACGCCCAGACGCGTTCATAAAATCCATAGCTTTAGCTTGGAAATAACTATGAGCCAAGAAGGGGTTCTAGGGATTTTCCCCTCTAAAGTAACATAGAATGCTACAGGCTTTGTATTATATAGCCTCCAGCTGTGGGTTACTTTCGTTTCCAAGCTTAATCATCCACGATTGGCTTCGTAATTTCACTAATATCAGGCAATTTTCCGGTATTGGTGAAGTTATACGTCCCGCTTAAGTTGATATTTTGCCATGCAACGGGCGAAACAGCACGAGTGATAGCCGCTTTTTCTTCATCACCTGTCGCTTCAAAGTGTCCCAGAAGATGACTCAGTATCGCGGAGTTGAAGTAGATGAGCGCATTGGCAAGCAATCTTGCGCATTCATTCCAGATAGCGATTTCAGACTCGTTTTTGCCACGGAACTGATCACCATTCACCGACGCAATGGCTCGTCTAAGGAAGTGCCATGCTTCTCCCCGGTTCAGGGCACGTTGCACATACTGCCGCAAACTGGCATCGTCGATGTAGTCAAGTAAATATTGCGCTTTAACCAGTCGATTATACTCCGTCAGAGCCTGTAATATTGGGTGTCCAGAAGGGTAACCAGACAACTTTCTTACCAGCATTGCTTGTGTCGTCCGCTTTGTCTGAAGTGACAGAACAATACACCTGATATCTTGCCATCCCGTTGTAATAACATTCGTTCTGATAGGCTTCTTTAGCGCCAGTATGGTGCTGCCTTGTTCACTTTCAGTCACATCAAACAGATCATTGATGACACTACTGAACTGCGCGTATCGCGGTGCAAAACTGTAACCGCATAGATCCAGTAAGGCG
>NZ_JAWOUX010000028.1:0-11470 GCF_033339595.1 Vibrio sp. 2096 | reverse complement strand
TATTTACCTAATTTGCCACACTTATAAGTAGTAACCCACCTCCGCAGCCATTTATTGGTGTGGTCTACAGAGGATTATGTCTTTTTAGAGGGGAAAATCCCTAGAACCCCAGAGTGGTCGAGGTAAAGTTGAAATACGCTCTAAGTGTAGACCGCAGAGAAGTGGAAACGTTAGATTCGGTACTAAGAAACTGCACAAGCACTGAAATGATCGTACATGAACCTGCTGAGGAAAGTATAAAAACCACGAGAAACGTTTCAAAGTCCGCCCCGTTACTTATGTATGACGAAGATAATAACGGTAGGATTACTTGCAAGGAAGCTATCAGAAATGGTATTGCACCAGTAAGAAGATCACATCCTGCATACTCTTATATGAACGATAGAGATGGTGATGGGGTTGTATGTGAATAAATCGACTCTATCTATACGATCACTGGACTTCCAAAAAGCGGGACTTCAGGTAGTAGAGATGACATTTTGCTTGATATGCTCATTAGCCCACCAGCGAATCGGTGGCTAAAACCTTTAAAAACTAACGAGGAACTGAGTATGGCAATCAAAACAAATATACTGGAGCTAAATGGACTAAATCCGGCTTATTTCACCAATACGGAATTACTCCCTCTCGACGATTATCTGACGGGTAGAGGAATTTATCTATTTCCACATATTGAGAAGAGATTTGGCAGTATTCCTTTAGAGCGCGTTGTTGGTCATAGCCAAGGCTATGATGCGATGAAGTGGGGGGACTGTTTAGGTGGGCGTCACTTAAAACGTATTGAGCGAGCCCTAATGGAACTCAAAGAAAATCCAAATTACTATTTAGATCATCATGTAAAACCAGGTATTTCTTTTACAAAAGTTGAGGATGCTTACTTCATTGAAGAGGGAAAACATAGGACCATAACTGCGCGGTTCCTCTATCACCACAACCAGGAAGTTTTTAGAAATACCTCCCCTCTTTCTAACGTAAACATTCACGAAAGGTTCATTGATCATGAGTATATGGGCTATGTATATGAGATCAACATGCTACAGAAAATATACCCGGAATTAGAGTTTGAAATGACTTATACCGACTCAAATAATGAGAGGTGCTTGGCAGTACACCCGACTAATTTTAATATGCCAAGTAGTTTCTTTACTCGGGGAGAAGTCGAAGACTGCATAAAGCATTTAAAGAGTCCGAATCTATTAAACAAACTACGTTCACACAGACTGTACCAGCATATTGGAACTTCACATTGCTTAAAGCATATGTTCGGGAACATAAAGTAATTTGGTTGAGTTTTGCGTGACGTTGTCACTTGTGTCGTGGTCTAGTTGTATAGATGGTTTACTAAGCCTAGGCTAGGTTAAATGAAAACCATTTGTTAACTAGGTCATGACGTAAGATATTACAGTGTAATGGGAATTACTACCTACCGAAGATGATGAATACTGTTCAAAAAAAACTTGTTTAACGAAGAAGGATAGCATGAACGATAATAAGCCGAGTAAAACTCAAACCTCATTTCTGAGACGTTTGTTAGTTGCATATCTAATTGATAGAGGTTTTAACACTGTCCCAGCAATAGTGGAAGCAACGAATATGCCTCGTAGAACGGCACAGGATACTATCAAAGCTATTCATGAATTGGAGATTAAAATTGAACACACTAAAGGTGGTGAGTTTAAGATAATAGATTGGGGTGCAGTAAATCGTGATTGGATAGAAATTAATCGACAGCACGTGTGTGATGTGCTAAATTATCCGAGTAAATTTGATGATTGAATTACCCCTTAAACGCGATACTTCAAAGAAGTCCCTTCACACTTTCTGATAGTGAGTAATGCCATGATAGGTTTGAGGAATATACATGCCTTGTATTATTGATATTAACCACGATGTGAGTAAGAACAAAGAAAGCCAATGGGTCTCACTATGTGGTAAACACCTTTGGTTTAGTAATGACCCCCACAAAAGTATAGAAAATGCAAAACTAAGCGGAAAACCTATTTGCAAGACCTGTCGTAAGATTGCAGGAATTCCCATGTCTTCGAGAAGAAAACCCGAGGTCGAAGCTCCCTTTAAAATTTACACCGTTGGAGCTGGGGAAATCAAAGAGCGTATCGCAATCAAAGAAACCGATACCGGCTTTCGCACTCAAGGTGGTGATCTACAGTATAAAAACCAGAGACTTGATGCAGGACTTTGGAAAAATATTGGAGGAGATGCTTCAAAGTTAGTGACAACTAGGGAGCTTGAACAAGCGCGAAGCCTAGCTAAACATCAAATAACTATGCTTAAAGAGTATGTATCTAAACTACCGGAATTGATCACTAGTTTGGAGACCAAACTCAGTAAATACGAAGATTAAATATCAATTAATTATACGGATAATTAGCTTAGAACATGAAATCCAATTTCGAGACAAACACTGGTCTTAGGTTTATCTCAAAAGCTGAGACTGCATTTAAGATTCACATCCATACACCCGAAGATAAAATTCTTCATAGATCGGTTGGTTATATCCGTATTGGAGAGAAGAAAGGTCTAAAGAAAGCTATTAGGTTAAGGAACGAAATCGGCATAAAGTTGTGGGGGAAAAAGCTTTGGAAAAGAGTCTTGAATGAGCCTGAACTGTTTACCCGATTACCCCATAGTCTAGAGCCGAAACTAATAGAAAAGAACGCACCTATCAAATCAGACCCTCGAAGAAAAAAACTCCATTATTTGGCCAAGTGGTATGTATATGGTGATGACGGATCATTATCGACAAAGACTACAGTTGTGTCCGTGGAGAAGTATGGAAAGTTAGGGGCGTATAATAAAGCTAAACGTAAACTTACCGAAGTTTATAAAAATGAAATTGAAATATTATCTTACATGGATAGATTTAGTATTACTCTAGCTAAGTGAATGAGAAAATTATTAAAATGAATACGAAAAAATTTGTCGTTTCTACAGAGACAAGCATTGATACAGCCTATCGGCATTTCTGTAAAGCCAAAACAGATGATAGCTTAGACATCATGTTTGAAGGTGCTGAAAAGCAATTGGCAAATTTAGATTGTACTGGAGAGGAGCGCAATCGAGTCTTTCATAACATTTACATTGCATATGGACGTCGACAAGAAGACATCGATGGCGAAAGTACAAGTACAGAATATAAGGCACTGAGAACAGTTGATAAGAGCCTAGCTAATAACAAAAATCTAAGTACAGAAGAGCTACTGGGTGAGGCGCTAAGAGCAATGGAAAATAAGTAATGATCAAAATAGGATTCCCTGTACGCACTTCATTACACAAATTGACGAAACTCTTTACTCAGCTGTTTAACCGATTGTTTGTATACCTTTCAGTTAGCAATTTACCACAAGTAATCTTCATGGGGGCGGCCATATTTGCTCTGTTTAGTGCGGTTTTAAGCTTAACCGAATCGATTAACTATGTTCTTGCTGGGATGGCTAACTATGGCTTCATCGAATTGCTGAGGGTCTTAATCTACATTGCATTCGCTTTCTCTCTGGTAATGAAAATGTGGAAAATTAGTATTACTAGCTTTATCTTGATCATTCTCTTCGGACTAGCTATATCAACTGGCTTATCCAACGGCTGGGGAAGTACATCAATACAGTTAGGCTATGCTCTATCTTCCGGGTTTAAAGGTCTGGCATTGATCCTACTTGGAGGAATTGCTGGTGGTGTTTCAAGATGTCTGTATTGGATCTACAACCGTTGGCCAAAATGATAGTAACCTTAGTGTTGATTTAGAGTAGCTATGAACATAACAAATTGTTCAAGAGTGATTCGGCACGTGTGGCATTTTGACTATGCGTTGGTTTAGGTGATGAAGGTGGTATGCGGCGGCATCAGTATTGCGTTGCTCAAACCTTAATAGGGCGTTTATGCTTAGGAGCAGAAGTTGAGATATTTGGAAGAGTTCGAATTGGCGATTGAGCGCTCAAGGTACCTTAAATTGTCTGATACACGCTTTAAGGCTTTAGATGCGAAATTTTGTAGTGATGAAAACCTTCAAAATTGCTTGGATTTTCTAAATTATCTATATAACCCACTAAAAGACACCGATCTCGTAGGACAGTGTCTAAATATTCATTCTCAACTAATGAAAGCGGTAGAACATTTTTACGGAGCGCCACCAATATTCACTATTGGATCTATTACATTTGATGGAAATAAATATTTTGAGTTAACTGAGGATGATATCAAGTCATCAATTTTAGACTGTTCACCTACCAATATGGCCAATATTCACGCATGGTTGACGTTGCCTTCTATGGAGATACTAGATTTTACGTTTATTTCAACTTACGAGAGTCAAGCTGGAGACAGTGGCTTTCCAAAAGTTGTCAGTCAGTTTGCTGAAAGTCTAAAACCGCACTTTCATTATCACCCAGTGTTGACAGGAGAAGAGAGTCTTTCAAAGTTAGGTTTATCGTCCAGTGGCTAGCACTTGTTCTGAGCTATTGCAATAGCTACCAGCTCGTCACCTCGCTTGCCAGCAGGGATAATAAGTATCAAATGCAACTGGCAGGTAGTTCGATTCCTGTCTTATAGTCACTTAAAGTCCTGGCAATCAGTTCCGACGTTTTATTTACCAGATTAGCTTTATTTTAACTCTACTGTGAGAGAGTAATAAAGTCTCATGCTAAAATAGCCGCGATCGCAATCGATACGCTGCCATTCCTAAATCGAAAATGCCCCGAAGTTTGCCAGACTCTGATTTGGGACACACTTCTTTTGTCATCATTTGACCTATTTTTCCTAATAACAGAATATTTAGTTTGATATAGACTGTTATAGCTTTGGCAGAAATGAGGAAGATATGAACACTAAGGAAACCGAAGAGCTTCAAAGGAATATGGATATTTTTTCAACGCCATTAGATGTTGAAAAGTACATAGATGAAGGGCTAATTAGCCGCTACAAGAATACCAAAACTCAGTTTGTAATCCATTGTTCTAAAGATGAGTTACCTGAAGAAGTCAGTGTACGGGCAAATAAAATAGAAGTCTTAACAAATAAAGATGGTTCCAACGCTCTAGTTTTGGGGCTTGACTTAAAAGTCAGAAAATAGTGCGTGTTGAAAACAGCTATTTTGTAGACAAAATGGGGTTTAAATGTGGTCTGATAAAGAGTCCTCACTAGACTTTTTAAATTTTAGTGAAACTGCCGAATCGATTAAGGATCTAATCACCGAAAAGGAATTGATGCCAATATCTGTTGGCGTTTTTGGGGATTGGGGGGCAGGAAAATCAACAATCTTAGAGCTAACCAAAAAATCAATATCTGAAGAGAAGCAAGACTACATTCAAGTCCATTTCGATGCATGGATGTATCAAGGCTATGACGATGCTAAAGCGGCTCTATTAGAGACAATTGCATCTACCTTGGTAAACCAAGCGAAAGACAACGCCAGCTTGAGCAAGAAGGCTAAAGAGTTTGCAGGACGTGTTGACATCATTAGATCTTTGGGATTATTGATGGATGGTGGTGCAGCTTTAGCTGGCGTTCCCACCATGGGTGGTTTTCAGAAGTTGATGGGGCTATTCAGTGGTGGAGAGGATCGCGAACTAGACTTTGGTGATGCCAAGGATGCAGTAGATGGTGCGAAGCAGATAGCTAAAGATAACAAAGAAATTTTAAAGCCTAAAAAGGCTTTTTCACCCCCAAAAGAAATTAAAGAGTTCCGCAATGCGTACTCAGACTTGTTGAGTGAATTTGATAAACCACTCATAGTCTATGTCGATAACTTGGACCGTTGCTCGCCATTTAATGCAATTTCGACGCTGGAAGCGATACGACTATTTTTGTTTTTACCAAATACAGCATTCGTGATTGCGGCAGACGAAGATATGATCCGCTTAGCTGTGCCGGAATATCACAAGGGAGCTTCGCAGCGCCACCAAACAGACTACCTAGATAAATTAATTCAAATCCCAGTACACGTTCCAAGACCTGGTACTCTAGAAATCAGAGCTTACCTGATGATGTTGACAGCTCAAGATCATGGCGTTACGAGTGACCAGCTTGAGGGGCTTAGGGAAAGCCTAGAGCAGTCTCTTCAGCTATCTTGGAAGCAGTCACCCATATCAGTCGATGAGCTTTTGGACGTTGATAAAGTTCAAGATGTTCAGGGTAAGGACGAACTCAGAAGTAAGTTCATCGTGGCCGAACAACTTGCTCCATTGCTCGCAGAGTCCTCCAATATAAATGGGAACCCTCGAATTGTTAAACGCCTCTTAAATCAGGTGAAAATGAGAAGAAAAACAGCACTCCGTCGTGGTATGCAGCTGGATGAGAAAACCATTACCAAATTGGTGATATTTGAGCGTTGTTTGGGGACTCAAGCAACAAACAAACTGTATCAGTTGATTGATACAGAGAGTGGTTCTCCAAAGATTCTGGCTCAATTGGAAGATCCAGAAGCTGAATTCGATGATATGGATTTACCAGAAGAGTGGAAGCTAGATTTAGCCTTTCTTGACAAGTGGTCGAAGCTACCACCGATGTTTGCAAATGTGAACCTGACCCCAGCGGCATACTTAAGTAGAGAGAGTATCCCCATGGGCCTAGTGAATGCAGTTATGTCCGGCGCTGCTCAAAAGCTTGTGAAGGATTTAATGAAACAAACGGAAAGACTAAGCCATACAAACCAAAATGCCATAGCAGCGACCCCAAGAGAAGACTATTTAGCTGTGATGGATGGACTAATTGAAAACTTCAGGACTGTAAGTGATTGGTCAAAAGCTCCCCCAGGCATATATGGCGCGAGACTACTAGCAGTTGAAGAGCCTAAATGTAAAAAGGCGCTACTAACTTACGTGAAGGGACTGCCAAAGCAAAGGTGGTTGAATGTAATTATCAAGGAATTAGAAAAGTAGGTATTAATGGGTACTTCAGCATCATCAACTGGCCCTAATAACCAGAGCCCACTCATTCCGTCATGGGCTGAACAAAGTCCGCCTGTAACAATTGAGCCAGCTCAAGATACTGGTGGCCCGGACGGGGAAAATCAAGGTGACAAGGAAATCGACAATGAAAAAGTTCAGCAGGAAATCGGCAAACCATCTGGTACTGCCAATCCTGCAAACCGTTTTGCAGGAGCTAGAAGAGAATTCGGGAATTATGCCAAGGCCGGAGGTTCAAGCTCTGATCTAAGGCGAGCACTAAAGAGTTATTCTAAAAAAGGCTCTGGTGGTGGAAAAACCACAAGCCGAAGGTTGGCTAGTGGGATAACGGCTGGTACTGGTTTACTTGGAGTAATGCGTGGAGACACTGTTACTGTCAACAACCAAAGCCTTTCCTTAAATGACTTGAAAGGCCTATCCACTGACCAAGCTATTGATAGAATTGCTTCACATTTGGCTCCTGATAATGCTGACTCAGACTCTGTGAGAATTGCCTTAGATTACGCGCTGGAAGAAGCGCTACCAGATACAGAAGATTTCGATCCAAATAGTTTTACTGAAGAAGTAATCCAACAAGCCATCGGCTGCTATTTAACTGACTTGATTTTCCAAGATGTGGTTGAAGGCATGGGCAGGGCTTGGTTCCACGTAGAACCTGCTAGCAAGCACCATAGCATGGAAGTTGAGCTAAGGGAGCTTATCAAGGTAATAGCTCAGGAGCAGCTAGACAAGGTCACTAATGGCAACCCTAGCAATATCACCAGAAATAACATTACCAAGATTCAAGCTGATACCATCGCAATGACCGTTGAAGAATGGGAGAGTTTCGATGACTAAGTTTTACTTCAATGATAATCCAAACCAACTACCTGAATATTCAGAGTCATGCCACCCTGTACAACTATTCCACACTCACGAATATGATCAAAAAAAACACAGCTTAGCTTCCAGAGGACTACTGCAAACAGTAAGAGACTTGGGAGTTGCTGTTGAGCCTAAGGCAATCGATTTAATTACAATTGCTTCCGCTGTTACCGCAGCAGATACTTTTGAGTTAAGAGAGAAGGCTGAGAATGCTTGGTCAAGGCAAATGCACCTTCACATCCCTGTAAGTGAACCGAATATATGGAATGCAGAAAGCGCTGAGTTGAGTTCAATTTTGAACTTTCTTACTGGCGATCAATGGATGTTCACTTTTGAGCAGACATCAATGGAACTGCCTAAACCTAAGATAAGTAAGCAGGCTAAATATAAAGCCAAAACTCTTCTAGGAAAAAATGCTGTTTGCCTATTTTCTGGCGGTCTTGATAGTGCAGTGGGTGCTATTGATATCCTTAATGGAGAGTCAGAATATAAGCCTCTCTTAGTAAGTCACGCCTATCGTGGAGATGGTGCAAAACAGGAAGAAATTAAGACTTTGTTGTCTTCTCCATTTGCTGAGCTCTCCTATTCAATTTCTCCTCATATAATTAAAACATATGAAGGCAGAACGGACATAAGTATGCGTGGGAGAAGCTTTAACTTCTTGGCGATGGCCGTATTGGGCATTTCCGCACTGAGAAGTGCTAACTGTGATGCCAGTATTAAAACCATTATCGTTCCTGAGAATGGCTATATCTCAATCAATCCACCACTAACTAGAAGGCGAATAGGTAGTCACAGTACGAGAACCACACACCCCAACTTCTTGCAGAGGTTGGAAGAATTGCTGACACGCATAGGTTTTGACGTCAAATTCGTAAACCCTTATCAGTTTAAAACAAAGGGGGAGATGTTGGCTGAGTGCGTTGACCAAAACGCTATTAAAAAAGCCGTACCGCTAAGCGTTTCATGCAGCCACTGGCACAGAGAACACATACAATGTGGGCACTGCTTGCCCTGTCTAATTAGAAGAGCATCTGTTCATCATGCTGGCTTTGATGATGACGCACCATATAAAACAAAGCGATTGAAAACGCTAATTAAAGAGAAGGATACAAGAGACGACCTGCAAGCAGTTCAAACAGCCATTATCCGGTTGAAGCAAACCAATAATTACAAATCTTGGCTACGTAAATCTGGTCCAATCCCACTAGATAAGTCTATACGTAATGCCTTGGAATCAACGCTTAAGCGTGGTTTGATGGAAGTTGAAGTGTTTATACAGGCTAACAAAACATCATGATGGATATGCATTGCCATGTTGATCTATACCCCGAACATCAGAAGGTATTGGATGACATTGAACGCTCAAACTATTACGTATTATCTGTAACAACAGTGCCTTCAGCCTTCGAAGGCACTGTTAATCTCACAAAAGGGCTTAAGCATTGCAAAACCGCTTTGGGATTGCACCCTCAGCTAGCTCATTTAAGGAAAAATGAACTACCAATTTTCGATCGACTTATAGAGAAAACTAAATATATAGGTGAGATTGGACTAGATGGATCAAAAGGCTGGAGAGAGCATTTTGATGACCAATTATTGGTTTTTAATCACATTCTGAAAAAATGTGAGTCATTCAATGATAAAGTTCTAACAATACATAGCCTGAATGCAGTAGACGAAACCTTAATGTGTCTGAAAAAACACCCGAAAGCAGGCATCCCTGTTCTCCACTGGTTTTTGGGGACAAAAAAACAGTTATTAGAAGCTGTCGATATAGGTTGTTATTTTTCAGTTGGACCAGCAATGCTTTTCTCAGCACGTGGAAAGCGACTTATATCTTGGTTACCTAAAGATAAAATTCTTCTAGAAACAGATGGACCTTTTGCGAAAGTTTCGGGAAAAATACTGTTCCCCTCAGATGTTGATACCGTAATTCAGTATCTTTCTAAAGAATGGGAAGTGTCTCAATCAGATACAGTTAGACAGTTGAAGAATAATTTACGTCAATTAGTTGCTAAATGAATACATCTTTGTAGAGATGTTGTGCAATTGGGACCTATAAATGTAGATCTTGAGCTAGCCACCTTGTTAGGTGGAGAAAATATGACCCAAACGAAAAAAAATTATTATGGACAAATCAGAACATTGTAAAGAAGTTTACGCATATTACGGTTTAGCGATGTATCGTGCTCAATGTGTGGAGCAATCGATTATTCAGTTGCTCATCTTTTGTGATTTATACGAAAGAGAGGCAAAGTCTAAGCACACCCAAGAGGAGTGGGAGGCTAAGTTTGATAGCTTTGATCAGGAAGTTAGTGATAAGACGATGGGTAGACTAATAGGACATCTAAAATCTTTAAACGTACTTCAAGCGACTACAGAATCGTTGCTAGCTAAGGCACTCAAGGAACGTAACTTCTTGGGGTTCTAGGGATTTTCCCCTCTAAAGTAACATAGAACGCTACAGGTATTATATTATATGGTCTGTGGCGGTGGGTTACCTTCCAATATTCTGCCATCTTATATAAACACCATCAATCATATTGGCGTTTATTCATCATGGCAATTAGTAATGAACTCTCGATTCTGACTCAGGCAGAACAACGAGACTTGTATTCAGCACCTCAGTTTTCTATTGAGGAACAACGTTTGTATTTTTCGCTAAACGATGTAGAACAGGCCGAATGCCGTACTATCAGGCTTACTAAACATCGTTGTTATTTCGTGGCGCTTCTGGGCTATTTTAAATCTAAGCCAGTGATCATTGCTCCGAGTTTCCGTGATATCAGTATCGACATGCAGTTTATTGCCTCCCAAATTCAAAGAGGTAAAGGGATCAGGCCTTTCAGTGTCAGTAAAATGCAGCGTGACCGTATTTACTCAAGGATACTGCGTCTACTAAATTACAATAAGTGGAATGAAAAACAGCACCTCAATGCTCTGTGCCACCACCTGGTTTACATTGGTCATGCCTGGCTGGAGCCTCGACACCTCTTTGATGCGGCCATTGAATACCTTGCCAGCCATAACATTGCCATTCCTAAGTACTCCGTGCTTCAAAGACTGATAAGCCGCACAATGCAACAGGTCAGAAAAGACCTGACGCTCCAACTGAATCAACTTACCAGTAATGAACTTAACGTCTTTCTGGACAACATAATCACTACTAAAGACGACGGGCTGAGTCTGAGCCATCTCAGGGGTGGTGCCAAAAGTCTGACCGTGCCTGAGCTTAAAAAAGAGCTCGCCATTTACCACCGGTTAGCACCATGGCACACGCAAATAAATGACGTTGTGGACAGGCTCAATCTGTCGCTAAAAAATCGACAACACTTCAGCGGCCTTATTGATTACTACGGCAGTAAAGTGCGGCGCTTCAAACGCTCACAGCAGCACCTGTGGTTACTGTGTCATCTGACAGAGCGCATGCAACTTGCACTGGAGCGCCTGACGGATGGGTTTGTTTACCATATCCGAAAACAACAGGAAGCCGCCAACGCCTTTGCACAACAAGCAGTGTTCCTGTCCTGGCAGTCAGCTGCGGACAATGTCACGAAAGCGGCAGAGCTACTTCACCTGTTTGTTGACGAGAATATTGATGACAATCAGCCCTTCTCAGTAGTCAGACAACAGGCATTGAAGGTCATGAATGACAGGGATATCCAGACCCTCTGCCTTTACCTGAA
>NZ_JAWOUX010000027.1:0-12205 GCF_033339595.1 Vibrio sp. 2096 | reverse complement strand
TTTGCGGTGGCTTATGGTGATTAAGGCGCTGTGCGGTAGCTTTTGTATTGCGTTACTCACACCTTAGCAAGGCGTTATGTGCTATCAAAAATTAAACAATAAAGTTATCTTTTATATGTGATAATACACTTATGATATGTTGATCACTTTTCTTAGCATGGAGTGAAAAATGGCTAAAGAATTAAAAAACGCTCAGGTAAAACGTTCTGGAGTAACTGAGCGATATTGGCGTGACGAAACTAAAGAGTGCAGCTTTGAAGTAGAACCTAATGAAGGTGAGTTACGGTTTAGATTTTCGATCGCATCTAAAGGTGGTGGTGTTACAGATATACAGCTATCTGTTGGTAAAGAAGATTTGCCTGATATTTTGAACGAGATTCTAAAGCAACACTCTGGCGAACTTGTACACACGTATAAACTTAAAAAGTAACGCACATAACAATCTGTTTAAGAGTGATTCGCAACGCTTGGCATTTTTGCTATGCGTTGCGTTTTGTGTTTAAGGTGGCATGCGGGAGCTTCGGTATTGCGTTGCTCACACCTTAACAGGGCGTTATGTGCTTAGAGGGAAAATGGCATTGATTAGAGAAATGGATATCTCGGATTACTCTCAAGTTATTGAGCTTTGGTCTGAAACAGAAGCTATGTTGCTGCGTGATGCAGACTCTAGAGAAAACATAGGTAAATACTTAGAACGTAACCCCAATCTCAGCTTTGTCGCTGTAGATGGTGGCACTATTGTAGGTGCAATTTTAGTGGGTACAGATGGTCGTCGAGGCTACGTACAACATTTGGCTGTAAACGCGAATTGTCGAGGCAAAGGCATTGGTGCCAAACTCATATCCTCAGCGGTCGATGCATTATCGAACATTGGTATAGTTAAAACTCACTTATTTGTTGCCAATGAAAACCTGAATGCTCAATATTTCTATGAAAAACTAGGTTGGTTTCCACGTGATGAAGTACGTATGTTTTCTTTTAACTCGTCTTGCAGTGGTAATGTTTAGTACGCACATAACAAAGCATTTAAGAGTGATTCCCAACGCTTGGCATTTTTAGTTCAAGGTTGGGTTTCGTGTTTTCGGCGCAATGGTTTAGGTTCGTGGTAGCGTTGCTCACACCTTAATGCGGCGTTATGCTCTAGGAGATGATTTTGCTCGATTTATTGAAGAAAGTAGTTCTAATTAACCTCTCAGCGGCTCTTGTTGTTATCGCTCTAGCCCAGTTTGTTCCATTCTTTGCTACTACTCAGTTGGTCGACTTTCTTTTCTTTGTTGTCATCGTCATATGGGTTTTAGCGAAGCTAATGTGGGAAGGTGGTGTCCATAGTAAGACGACGCGGTTAGATGACCCTAGAAGAGATAGAGTTTACAAAATGGTAGAAGGGCATGATTTCGAAAAAGACGAACGAGAGCACTATCGAATGAACTACCAAACAGGCTTAGTTTTCTTCATAGCGGGTCTACCAGCGTTTATTGCTTGTTTAGCCCTTCAATTTCTTTGAGCACGAGCATAACAAAGCGTTTAAGACAGATTCGCAACGCTCGGCATTTTTGGTTTGTTTTGAATTTAGAGTTTACGGCACAATGTTTAAGTCTGGTGGTGGCGTTGCTCACTACTTAACGCGGCGTTAGTCGCCAGAAAAAGCTAGCAGTCAAAATCATGTTTCTAAGCTCAAAACTTGGCTACTGGTTGTTTGATTCATAGTTCCATCTTCGACGGTCAAAGCTCAGTTTCATCGGTTCTAGATCAATGCATTGCTATTTACCAAGCGGTTGTTTCGTTCTTTGGTGGTGATAGAGCGGGGCGATCGAGAGTCTGTTTTTGGTTGCTACTTCGCTCGGTGAGTTTGTTGGTACAAAAGCCGATTTACTCGCTGAAAGGACGTTTTCTCTGGTGTGGTAAGTTCCACGTGGTTTCAGTGACTTTGTTGAAAGTCCGCACTGTGAGATTAGCTTTCCAAAGGCGCTATTTGGTGTTGTCCGTCCGTTTTCTGCGGCGCTGTTTTTTCTAAGTGGTTTCATTGAGTAGCCGCTTTGAGACTACGCCTGACTTAAATGCATCAAAGCACATAAAGTTTGTTGTTCGCAAAGTTTAGTTCGGCTTAAAATTGTCGCTCGGTGCCTCGCGACTAACAAACTGCTCAAGAGGGATTCGCAACGCGTGGCATTTTTACTATGCGTTGATTTTAGTGATTAAGGTGGTTTGCGGCGGCTTTTGTATTGCGTTGCTCACCCCTTAGCAGGGCGTTATGTGTCAGAGAGAGATTATGAGATTTTTGCAACTATTTATCTTGATCTTAGTAGCAGGGTGTTCAAGTTCAGCAGAAAACACTTACTCATCGGAATATTTAGATATAGAGTCAATAGAGTTTGTATCGCCGAGATACCCCAAAGTTGCAGTAGAGAATAACCTGTCAGGGTATGTGGTCATGACGTTTAACATTACTAAAAATGGGGATGTGTCTGATATTGTTGTAATCGAGTCCTCCCCAAAGGGGATCTTTGAAAAGGTAGCTGTACAAGCGTTGTCCAAATGGAAATATGAACCACTTGAAGATGTTGATCTTATTGCTCAAAAACAAAAATTAGTCTTTAAAATCTAACACATAACAAATTGTTCAAGAGTGATTCGGCACGCGTGGCATTTTTACTATGCGTTGGTTTTAGCGGCTAAGGTGGTATGCAGAAGCTTCGGTATTGCGTGCCTCACACCTTAACAAGGCGTTATGTTCTCTGGGCTAGGAAGGGATATGGAAACAGTTAAAATGCTAGATTTGGGGTTTTCTACTGCAGATGCAGAATATCCTGAAATCCATCAAGAAGAAGGCGATTTAAGAGCTGAGTTTAAAGATTGGCAGGAAAAAACGGTAAAACTATATTTTACCGATTACGTCGCATGCAAGTGGCAGATGGTATTTGATTTACTTGAGAGAGAGCGAGACGACAGCTGTTATGAAATATGCTCATCTCTTTGGCTCAAGCAACATGTCCAATCAGAAATAATCAATTGCGACGAAGGCTACAAGCACTTTCGGCTTAACTTTAATGAGTTAGGGCAACTTGATGTAATTGCGTTAAACATTGTTGTACGAACATAACAAACTGTTTAAGAGTGATTCGCAACGCGTGGCATTTTTACTATGCGTTGGCTTATGTGTTTAAGGTGGTATGCGGAGGCTTCGGCATTGCGTTGCTCACACCTTAACAGGGCGTTAGTTGCCAACGAGAAAATCGCAGCTAAAACAGAATGTTTAGGTCTAATCGTTCGTGTGCTTTTTTGCTCGATTCTGTGCTTCGAACTTCGGGATCTTGGCTCGCGGAAATTGAGCTTCGTTCTTTTTCTAGTTTGGTTTGCCGTTTCAAAAGCCGATTTACTTGTTGAAAGTCAGCTTTGTGGCATTGTTTCTCCAAAAGGTCTTTCTGGTGTTGTCAGTTCGTTTTCTACGGCGTTACGTGTTCCAAGTGGTTTCAGTAATAGGCGTTTTGAATCTGCGCCTGATTTTAGTTTTTCAACGTACGTAAAGTCAGTGTCGGCAAAGCGGCAATCAACTTCAAATCAAAGCTTTAGGTTTGGCAACTAACAAAGCATTTAAGAGGGATTCACAACGCTTGGCAGTTTTGGTTTGAATCAGCTTTAGTGTTTTTGGCACAATAGCTTAGGTTGGGTGGTGGCGTTGTTCACCCCTTAATGCGGCGTTATGCAAATCGTAAAAATTAAGAAAAGAATGATATCAACAAATTTAAAACCAGCTGATGAATTGAGCGCTCATAGTAAAAGTGTTACTGATGCTCTGATTCAGCTGTTTATGTCAGAAGACCATACTTGTCTTGCGTATTTTGAAGTAGAAAGTTACTTATCTGACACTCTCTTTGCTCTTGCTGATAAAGGCTTTTTTAACTCAGCTGTGATTACAATCGACAGCAAAGCTACTCCCAATATGCGCTTCTGTAAGTTGTCTACAGTCGAGCAGGGGATATTAAAGGAAATTTTAGCGATGAACCTTTTAAAACAAGGCTACAACTTTGAAAACTTATCTAACAGCCATGGGCAGATAAGTTTGCGTGTATCAATCAGCTAAATTTGCATAACAAAGCATTTAAGAGTGATTCGCAACGCTTGGCAGTTTCGCTTCGCTCAAGTATAGCCAAGCGCCGCTCACACCTTAATGCGGCGTTATGAGTTTTTATAAGTTAAAGAGGAAAATATGAAGATTTTTATCAGTTGGTCGGGTGACAGGAGTCGTCAAGTCGCCGAGTTGTTGGATGAATGGATTACTTGTGTCATTCAGGCAGTTAAGCCTTGGATGTCCAGCAAAGATATCGATCGTGGTTCGCTGTGGTTTTCTGAAATTTCAGATCAATTGCAGAATACATCCATAGGTATTGTGTGCTTAACCCAAGAAAACAAAGTAAAGCCTTGGATTTTATTTGAGTCCGGCGCACTTGCTAAGGGACTGTCGTCAAATAGGGTGTGTACTTTTTTAATCGATCTCAGCCCTGCAGATATTGAAAACCCACTTGCCCAATTCAATCACTCCACTCCCGACAAAGTTGGGCTTTGGGAGTTAGTGCGTACTATTAACAATGCATTGGGTGAGCACGCCTTAAAAGAAAAAACTCTTGAGAATGTATTTGAGACTTACTGGCCACAGTTTAACGATGAATTTAATAGAATCTTAAAAGATACGCCTTCGACTGAAGTTATCGAAAAACGTTCAGAGGACGACTTACTTAAGGAAATTCTAGCGAACACTCGAAATCTAGAGCGAAGAATCCGTCATGTAGAATCACCGAGTATTTCGACTAGAAGAAGAGGCAATAGACACACTGTAGCGCCTGATATTGCAAAAGCAGTTGTTGAACACCTGTATAATAAAAATGCTGATAAAGAAGTAATCGTTAGCATGGTTGAAGGGTTAGGGGCTCCTTCTAGTTGGGTTGAAGAGCAGCTTTCTGATTTAGACGAACATGCGATTGAAAACTCATAACAAAGCATTTAAGAGTGATTCGCAACGCTTGGCATTTTCGCTTCGCTCAAGTATAGCCAAGCGTCGCTCACACCTTAATGCGGCGTTATGTGTTCCGAACGGAGAGAGGAAATAATGACAAAGAGAACACTGGTTTTACTCTATCCGGGGGCTATTTCCTATGAAGTAATGTACGCGATAGAGTGTTTAGGAGCGTATGGGAAAGTTGATATCACCACCCCAGAGAACCACAATCATACCGATTCCTCAGGTCTAAGAATTTGTCCCACTGTTAACTTTGAAGATATACGTATTACTGACTATCAAGCACTTTTGATACCTGGAGGAAATCCCGATTCAATAATGGGAAGCGACCAAATTGCTAGCTTCATCCAAAAAGCTCATGAATCATCATTAGTTATTGGTGGCATATGTGCAGGAGTATTAGTCTTAGCAAGAGCTGGCATTCTAAAAGGCGTCAAAATTACCCATAATTATACGGAAAAATACGCCCCAGAATCTTCGGTACAGCTCACTCGACCATATTGGGAGGGAGCTATCTATGAAGAGTCTTTAGTCCAAGTCGACAAGCGCATAGTTACAGCGATGCCCAATGGGTACGTTGATTTTGGGTTAGCGGTGGCTGAAGCACTAGAGTTGCTAGATAGTAAGCAAAAACAGTTTATTCTGAGCTACCACAAGCAAGTTGCTCATTAAACACATAACAAATTGTTCAAGAGTGATTCGGCACGCGTGGCATTTTTACTATGCGTCGGTTTTAGTGGTTAAGGTGTTATGCGGAGGCTTCGGTATTGCGTGCCTCACACCTTAACAAGGCGTTAGGCAATATCGTAAGGGGGTAAGTATTGATAAAACTAAATGATCATATAGCAACATTGTCACATGTTATGTTCTCTACAGATGATGTCGCAGAATGGAGTGGCGTGTATCAATGGTTGCAAATAGCCGCTTCTGTTGAATCACTTTCCCTTGATACTATCAAATACAATAATAGCTTTGGTTGGTGTGCACCTTCTGATGAATTTGACTTGGCTAGGGATAAATTACTACCGATCTTTGCTGAAAAGTTAGCTATTTTTAATTTTGTTTGGGGGGCTTTAGAGTCCACCATCGATATAGTTAAGCCACCTAAGAATCCAGATAAGTCAAAGCGCGGAAAGGTTAGAGATGCTTGTTTCTGGCTAAACACCTTTAACCGGTCAGATTCAATACCAGAGTTACTTGTTCAAACCACTATGTTCAGGGAGTTAGCCCAAAAGTCTATTGGCTATGAACGTGTCGAAACCAGAATTGGCGAATTGAAAGAGTTTGGTGTTTCGGGCGTTGGTTTATACGCAGTATATGAACTTAGAAATCTATTTGCACATGGTAGTATGGAGTTCCCTTACCCTGATGGTGAAAATAATCCAGTCTGTCCTGAGATATCTTTGGTTGAAGCAGCAACACGTATAGTTCTGTTCTCTATACAGTTATTGATGTTAAAACATTTTCCTAACCCAGATGAGTATGAAGTGTTTCTAACAACTGTTGTAGGTAACATTGATGGTGATATCAAGTTAGCTGATGCTTTACGAATGTGTCATTTAGAGGTTAACCAACTAGAAGCACAGTTGACGTTGATATAATTGCCTAACAAAGCATTTAAGAGTGATTCGCAACGCTTGGCAGTTTCGCTTCGCTCAAGTATAGCCAAGCGTCGCTCACACCTTAATGCGGCGTTATACGCTTTTGAGGAAATAATCCAATATGAACAAGGTAGTGTTCAGAAATTGCGATGAAAAGAGTGAGTATTGGGTTGCTCTAGAGAAGCTGTTTCAAACGGAATGGTCTGACTTTCTGTTTGTAGATACCTATAAACTAGAATCTAACCTTCCACCGGTAATTGTTGCTCTCAGAGAGAACCAAGTTATTGGTGGTCTCGCTTATTCGCGCTTTACAGAACCTCATGGTGACTCAGAAGTTATTTGGCTTAACGCAGTCTTTGTATCCAATGAGTGGCGTGGTCAAGGTATTGCGAGTGAACTGATCAATCGAGGTGTTAGGCAAGTATCAGCAACAACTCAAAGTAACCTGTATGTTTACACAAATGTACCATCGTTGTATGAGTCTTTAGGTTGGTTAGCGGTTGATGTTGAAAGTGAGCCAAATCATAAGGTTATGAAAGTTCTGTTGTAGTGTCAGCACGCGTATAACAAACTGTTTAAGAGTGATTCGCAACGTGTGGCATTTTCACTATGCGTTGCGTTTAGTGTTTAAGGTGGTATGCGGCGGCATCGGTATTGCGTTGCTCACACCTTAACAGGGCGTTAGCTGCTTAGAGGAAAAATGATGATCCAAGATAAAGCTACATCAAGTTCCAATTACATAAGATTTATCGACAGAGTAATCGAAAATCGAACTGTTTGGGGACTTCAGCATCCTGATGGTGGTTGGGCAGTTTGTAATTCGAATCAGTGTCCAGACGCATTAGTTTATGTTTTTTGGTCAGATAGAGCATACGCAAGTCGGGTCGCAGTTGGTGATTGGGAGTTGTATGTCCCAAGTCCAATTAACCTAGATTCATTCGTTGATAATTGGCTAAAAGGTATTCATAGCGATGGACATCTTGTGGGTCTCAATTGGGATCCAAACCTGTGCGGTACAGAAGTTGTCGCAATTGATGTGGCAAAAATGTTGGTACGCAGCTAACAAACTGTTTAAGAGGGATTCACAACGCGTGGCATTTTTACTATGCGTTGGTTTTAGTGATTAAGGTGGTATGCGGTGGCATCGGTATTGCGTTGCTCACCCCTTAACAGAGCGTTATACCGCAATCAATCATCTAACCTTTCATGGCTTTACGGTAAACATCGTTACGTTCGCGTTTTCCAACTGCTAAGACGGTTACAATGATGACATCGTCTTCAACTTTGTAGACGAGACGGTAGCCCGATTGACGCAACTTAATTTTATACATGTTGTCAGCTCCAGAAAGCTTTGAAGCCGGAACATGTGGGTTATCTAAGCGCTCGATTAGCTTTTTCTTAAATTGTTGTTGCAGAGTAGAGCCAAGCTTTTTCCACTCTTTGAGTGCACTCTTTTTAAAGTCGAGTTTATAGGTCATCAATATTTACCGAAATGCTCTCTTCAGATTCACGCTCTTTAGCGATAGCTAGTAGTTCCAGATCTTCGAGTCTGTCCATCATCATTTCGTACGCTTCGGCAGGCACGCAATAAAATGCTGGTTCATTTCGGTTTAATACAGCAACAGGTTCGCCGTAAGCACTAGTTGCAACTTTCATAGGGTTAGCTTTCAACTCAGTAATGCTTGCAGCAACATCGGCTAAAATTCTAGTGGTCATATAATCGGTCTCTTAAGTGGTTTTTATGTTGGTCATTTTAGCCTCAACCAAGCGGTATAACAAGTTGCTTAAGAGTGATTCGCAACTCGTGGCATTTTTACTATGTGTCGGTTTATGTGTTTAAGGTATTATGCGGAGGCTAAGGTATTGCGTTGCTCACACCTTAGCAAGGCGTTATGTGAATTGGAGAAATTGAGTAATGAAGAAGTTCTTCGCAATATTTATAGCAGCTTTTTGTTTAGTTTCAGTTGGTGCTCTAGCGAATGACTACAAGCTCGGACAGGCGTATGAAAATCATCAAAGTGACATTCAAGTTCGTGGTTCAGGAACAGTAATCCGCCTATTGCCGGATGACAACAAAGGAAGTCGACATCAAAGATTCATACTCAAATTAGATAGTAAGCAGACTTTACTTGTTGCTCATAACATCGACTTAGCACCAAGAATCCCCAACCTAAAAGTCGGCGATCGAGTTCAGTTTTACGGTGAATATGAATGGAATAAAAAGGGTGGAGTAATGCACTGGACACACCACGATCCGAACAATAGGCACCCACATGGTTGGTTAAAGCACAGCGGTAAAACGTACGAGTAGAAATTCACATAACAAAGCATTTAAGAGTGATTCCCAACGCTTGGCATTTTTCATTCCATCGTTTGGTTTTGTGTTTACGGTGGTATGGTTAGGTTTAGTGGTTGCGTTGCTCACACCTTAATGCGGCGTTATACGCTTAATGAGAAATGATACAAAAAGGACGTTATGAAGTTATCTGAATTACAAAGTCATATAAAAGAATTCGATTATGCGCCAGAGCAATCTGAACACTATTTTTTAAAACTAATCGAAGAAGTTGGCGAATTATCGGAATCTATTCGCAAAGGTAAAAGTGGGCAACCAACGCTAGATGAACTCAAAGGTTCAATCGCAGAAGAGTTGTATGACGTCTTGTACTATGTTTGTGCTTTAGCCAATATTCACGATGTAAACCTTGAGAAAACGCATGAACTAAAAGAAGTTTTGAATAAGGTTAAGTACAACCGATAGGACGCGTATAACAAATTGTTCAAGAGGGATTCAGCACGCGTGGCATTTTTACTATGCGTTGGTTTAAGTGATTAAGGTGGTATGCGGTAGCATCGGTATTGCGTGCTTCACCCCTTAACAAGGCGTTATGCGCACATAGAAATAACAATGCAACTAGTTTATTATTTAGAGAATCAGTAGAAATGGAAGAGAGTATATGCTTAATTTCACGCAATTCACTAAAGATCATTGGATCGCGATAGCAGGTATTGTTACAGGCGGGGTAATAGCTTTTGGTTTACCATACTGGGAAAGTTATTGGGTTCAGCCCCCTCAGCTATCGATAGAAATTAATTCAATTTCCAGGGAAATTTCAGATGAAGCCGGGATTACGGTTCAAGATCACCTGGAGCTAGGTATCCTGAAACCAAGAGTGAGTGGTGGACTAACTGGTTCCTATTTAAGCCTTATTGAGGAAAGCTTACGGTTTGAAGATATTGATAGGAAAAGAAAAGGAATAGTTACGACTGAACAACTTCGAGAAATGCTAGAAGCTGCAAAAGACGAACTCAAGGCTCTTCCTGAGCGTATTGAAAATGCTCAAGAACAATTAGATGATGTTAAAAAATTAAAACCGGACAGTTTATCTATTCAAGAATTAGTTCGTCTAAATAGGCCCTTATTGAATGAAGTTGATGTTAGTTTTACTGAGTTTCAGGACAAGATGGAAGATATTAAAGGTAATGAAAGTTACTTTAACGGAATTATTAACCAGTTTATAGAACAATATAAAAAACAATTAAATTATGTAGAAGAACGCTATACCGAGCTCCAAACAAATTTGCCAACGAGTGAACGAAAAGTAGAGACGTTAATAGATGAATTGAAAAGGAGTAAGTCGTTTTTTCGAGTTTCTGCTGTTTTAACCAACTCCGGTAAGTCCAGTATTTCTATTAAACGGCCAGCACTTTTGAGAGTCTATATTGGTACTGGAAATTATGTAGATCTTAAAATGGAGTTGGAGGACTATCATAAATCTGCAGAAGTCAAATCTCATGGAACAAGTATAGCTTCCTTTAAATCCAAAGAAATATCGACAATACCTCATGATGATCAAAAGTTAATTAATACATATTGGGGTCAAAGTGTCCATGCTATCCTGTTCACTGAAGATATTTTGAGTTCTATTAATGCTTCAAATCCAATTGCTTTTTCAGAAGGTTTATACCAAAAAATTATTTATGATCGTCTCGAAGGTGAGGCGTCAAGCAAAAAATATTTCACTGAGCAATATTAACAATTCGCAAGTTCGCATAACAAAGCATTTAAGAGTGATTCCCAACGCTTGGCATTTTTCATTCCATCGTTGGGTTTTGTGTTTACGGTGGTATGGTTAAGTTTCGTGGCAGCGTTGCTCACACCTTAATGCGGCGTTATGTGCTTATGAGGAAAATTGACATGGAGGTGGTAGAGGCCAACCCTGATTTGGCGCCAATATTAGCGAGTTATGCGAAAGAATGCCTAGAATCGGGTATTCCAAAATATTCGGGTGTGGAGCAAGATCCTACAGCTTATTTGTCAGGTTTGGTCGAACGCTCAAAGGCAATCTCCGAGTTACCAAAGGGATATTTACCTAGCACAACTTACTACTGTGTATCGAACTCCGAAATTTTAGGTGCAATCCGAGTTCGCAAAGGTACTAACGCCAACGTAGAAAATGTCATTGGTCATATTGGCTACGAAACTAGACCGTCAGCTCGTGGTAAGGGTGTAGCCTCATTTCTGCTTGCATGGGTGCGAGACCATGTTGTCACTGATTCAGTAATTGTTACTTGCTCAATTGACAATCCCGCATCTCAAAAGGTCATCGAAAACTGTGGTGGTGAATACCTCGGTAACTACACAGATGAGAGTGAGGGTACGGTAAGGCGCTACCGTTTAGCACGCACATAACAAAGCATTCAAGAGTGATTCGCAACGCTTGGCAGTTTCGCTTCGCTCAAGTATAGCCAAGCGAAGCTCACACCTTAATGCGGCGTTATATGCTTCAAGGAAAATGATGAAAAAAATCGCACTTTCAATAGCTTGCTTAATGGCCTCCAATCAGGCTAATGCTGACGTTAGGTTAGACTTTCCCTTCCAGAAAAAGTTTGAAGTGTATGAGATTAGCGGCAATAGTGTTGAGGAAATTGAACACTCTTTTAACTCTAGACCTGACTTTCTAGTAAATGAGGGCTTTGACGGGTACACCGCGTGGAAATATGACTTCCATACGCATGATGATTCTTGCGAAATTCATGAATTTGATCTTGAAGTTACCTATGCACTTCCGAAGTTTGAAATGTCTAGGACTTCAGCTGAATCAGCTGAGGAGTTTCGCCCATATCTTGAGAAGCTCTATCGACATGAGCAGACTCATTGCGCGCTTGTAGTTAAGTCGATACACGAAATGTATCTAGCCTTCAAACTTGGACAGCGTGGAGGGTGTAGTAGCGCAAATGATAGAGTCATTGAGCTTGAAGGTGATTTGGTGGAAATTAATGCCCTGTTTGACGTTTATACATCGCACGGAGAAATTGAATTAGCAGAGTCTCCTTTTGGAGAGGAGCCTTACTTGAAAGTATGCGAAATACCTTTCGCGCCAATGTCACCACGCATATAACAAGAAATTTAAGAGTGATTCACAACGCTTGGCGCTATCACTTTAAGTGAATTTAGTGTTTATGGCACAATGCTTTAGGTAGAGTGGTTAGCGTTGTTCACACCTTAATTTGGCGTTATGTACTTTAAGGAAAATTGTAACCAACTCTAAAGGATTGAGAGTGATAGATCATTTTGAAATTAAGGTAG
>NZ_JAWOUX010000026.1:0-14092 GCF_033339595.1 Vibrio sp. 2096 | reverse complement strand
CGCCTTACTGGATCTATGCGGTTACAGTTTTGCACCGCGATACGCGCAGTTCAGTAGTGTCATCAATGATCTGTTTGCCGTAACTGAAAATGAACACGGCGGCACCAACCTTGCCCTGAAAAAGCCCATCAGGACGAATGTCATCGAAACGGGATGGCAGGATATTAGGCGCATTGTTCTGTCACTTCAGACAAAGCGAACGACACAGGCAATGCTGGTAAGAAAGTTGTCTGGTTATCCTTCGGGGCACCCGACATTACAGGCGCTGACGGAGTATAATCGACTGGTCAAAGCGCAATATTTACTGGATTACATAGACAATGCCAGTTTGCGGCAGTACGTTCAGCGTGCCCTTAACCGGGGAGAAGCGTGGCACTTCCTGAGACGGGCTATTGCGTCGGTGAATGGCGATCAGTTCCGAGGCAAAAACGAGAGTGAAATCGCTATCTGGAATGAATGTGCAAGATTGCTTGCCAACGCGATCATCTACTTCAACTCCGCGATACTGAGTCATCTGCTGGGACACTTTGAAGCGAGAGGAGATGAAGAGAAAGCGGGTATCACTCGTGCTGTTTCGCCCGTTGCGTGGCAAAATATCAACTTAAGCGGAACGTATAACTTCACTAATACTGGGAAATTGCCCAATATTGGCGAAATAACAAGGCCGATAGTGGATGATTAGGCT
The DNA here is from genome assembly GCF_033339595.1 of Vibrio sp. 2096. NCBI lineage: Bacteria > Pseudomonadati > Pseudomonadota > Gammaproteobacteria > Vibrionales > Vibrionaceae > Vibrio > Vibrio sp. 2096. The sequence goes on along the minus strand of NZ_JAWOUX010000026.1, from coordinate 13,407 downwards.
CCAAGCTGAAAGTAAACCACCTCCGCAGCCATTTATTGGTGTGGTCTACAGAGGATTATGTCTTTTTAGAGGGGAAAATCCCTAGAACCCCACTCTATTAGCAAACCAGCATCTGTTTTTTTGGGGTAACCACTCTCCAGCGTCCTTTCCACACTTACCGTTGTCACCACAACGGTTTACAGTAGGTGAAGCTAATGTAAGATTCAGGAGATCACTGGCAAATTGAATGCGCATTTCACTGGATTGTGAGCACATTCCGCTATCATGTGCTTCACTTGTTGACACTATATGCTCAATGTCTGTGTATCGGTCAGATTCAAAGTAACTGCCAGTGTAAGGGCCATATATCAATCCCCCCATACTACTTACTATGTGATCTTCTACTCGTTGAGAATAGTTGTATTGTTGAGATTTATCGTATGGAGAACATCTATTCTCAGGTTTGACTATTAAACCCCGCCATATCTCTGTTGAATAAGCATCAAAAGAAACCAATAAGATGCTTGTAAGAACAGCTTTAGAAATTGTTTTCATAAACTTCCATTGATTATTATGGTACAGCAATATACTTGAATGCACTAAGCCCAAGCCTTTTGGCATTCGCTCTTGCTGCGGCCTTATTCTTGAATGGATAGATCCCATAACTAGCCAATGTATCTAGTGCCACATCTACCGAATCAATTAACCAAATATCACGAACACACGGAGGACTTCCAGATACTTTAACGTGAAATAAATCTCCATTTTCATCTAATGAAGAAATAGTTTTGGAATCCACATAATTTAGATCAATGTGAACTATCTCACCGTCACTTTTGTAAAACCTGGGATAATTATGAACTGTAACTAGAAGATATCTCATACTATATATTTGCCTTTTGTAGTTAATTTGTCATCGTTTAATGATTTACAGGCGGTATTGCCTCATAGCTAATGTGGTATATTTTTGCATTCTATTAATAGGTGTTCGCATGCACATAACTGTATCTAGTTCTGATAAAAATTTGGACTCTGAACATCACACTTTTGAACAACCTTCCTTGCTGCTTAAAAATCGTATTAAAAGCCCAGAAGCCCAATCCAAATTAAAAATTCTCCGTCTTTCTGATTCAGTACTCAATTGCCACTGTGTATCACCACCAGCCACAATGTATCTACGTAAAAGGGGGGATTACATATTCATGGTGAATCATTATGAGCATGGCCAACATCTGCAAAATTGTCCCTTGTACTCAGACATAAAAGGTTGCAGAGAAGCGGTAAATAGAGATATTTCGCCCTGAGGAATCCCCTAATGATTTTGATAAAAATCATAAATTTAAGGTAGATGCACATCTTGTCATGTGATCAAATGGTTCTGAGAAAAATCAATAACCAGACAACAAGATGTGCGAACTCGATATTTTACACGACTCTCTTTACCAATTCTGCCCTGAATTGCACTTAAAACGACTCAACAGTTTAACGCTGGCTTGCCACGCATTACTTGAATGTAAAACGCTCACTCTTACCGAACTTGGTCGTAACCTGCCAACGAAAGCCAGAACAAAACATAACATCAAACGAATCGACAGATTGTTAGGTAATCGTCACTTGCACAAAGAGCGACTCGCTGTATACCGTTGGCATGCCAGCTTTATCTGTTCAGGTAATTCGATGCCCATTGTTCTTGTTGACTGGTCTGATATTCGTGAGCAAAAACGGCTTATGGTATTGCGGGCTTCGGTGGCACTACATGGTCGTTCTATTACTCTTTATGAGAAAGCCTTTCCGCTTTCAGAGCAATGTTCAAAGAAGGCTCATGACCAATTTCTAGCCGACCTTGCAAGCATTCTACCGAGTAACACTACACCGCTCATTGTCAGTGATGCTGGCTTTAAAGTGCCATGGTATAAATCCGTTGAAAAGCTAGGTTGGTACTGGTTAAGTCGAGTCAGAGGGAAAGTGCAATATGCAGATTTAGGTGCGGAAAACTGGCAACCTATCAGCAACTTACATAGCATATCCTCAAGTCGCTCAAAGACTTTAGGCTATAAGAGGTTGACTAAGAGCAACCCAATTTCATGTCAAATTGCACTGTATAAATCACGTCCTAAAGGCCGAAAAAATCAGCGTTCGACACGGACTAATTGTCATCATCCGTCACCTAAAATCTACTCCGCTTCGACAAAAGAACCATGGGTTTTAGCGACTAACTTGCCCGTTGAAATCCGAACACCAAAGCAACTTGTTAGGCTCTACTCGAAGCGTATGCAAATTGAAGAAACCTTCCGAGACTTGAAAAGCCCAGCCTACGGTTTAGGCCTCCGTCATAGCCGAACTAGCAGCTCAGAGCGCTTTGATATCATGCTGCTAATCGCCCTAATGCTTCAACTGACATTTTGGCTTGCTGGAGTTCATGGTCAGAAACAAGGTTGGGATAAGCACTTCCAAGCTAACACTGTCAAAAATCGAAATGTACTCTCAACAGTGCGCTTAGGGATGGAAGTTTTGCGGCATTCTGGCTACACAATAACGAGGGAAGACTTGCTCGCGGCTGCAACCCTGCTTGCTCAAAATCTATTCAAACATGGTTGTGCTTTGGGGAAATTATGAGGGGATCCCTCAGTATTTCGCCTGAGTCCGAAGAATCAGATTTTAATACCTTTATTTATCACAGAGCGCTCCCTTCTACTGGAACTGATTCAACTAATCCAAAGTCAACTTCAACACGAACGCCCAGTGTACGGCATGGAGAGAGTAAGTTAGAAAGGCTGTATTATCATTTATTAACCGACACACTATCAAATTGGCATTTCTCCGGAAAATCTATGTCGGCTGAACAGCACTTATTCAAACTTAAGAGGTCTGCCAATAAAATCCTCTTTGGAAGTAGTACTCTTGATAAATACATATTTATCGGACCAACAGGTTTGAGATACGCTTTTTCAAAACTCTATCGTAAAACCGGGGCTGGGTGGAAAGGCCCTGGACGCCCACAAGCATTTTGCATGTTCATCACCAATACTATTGAGTTAAAAGAACATTCTTTAGTAATTGATGACACGTGTCTGTCGTTTACCCGTTTGGTGAGCCCTTTAGCCAAATCGGCACTTAAAGAAGTGGAAGGACCTTATTTCGTCTTAGCAACCTTATGCCAAATGCACTCAGAAAGAATTAAGCTACACACCGTTTACATCCAACCAATCGTTTCATTGACAAATCAGGTACCTATTACTTCATCATTTGAACGCAAGGTTTTTACCGCACTAATATCTAAAATCGATAATGGCTCAAAACGTTACAGTATTCAGAAAATACTAACCACTCAGATGCAAAGAAACACTTCGGACTACTCCACGCCGAGCTTTATCTTGCAACTGAAGAATAATCATGGAAAAGTGATTTACCGGAGTATGGTTCAAATTGACGATTCGATTTATAACTTAGATAGATTTAGTCGCTCACCCATTTCTCTATGGCGTGTTAACCACTCAATGACAATATCCCCTGATGAGCCAATAGATATTGCCACAGAAAAGATTCTTTAAACTATACGAGTTTTGACGTTACTCGAGCTCATCCGGTCAGACAGAGATCGACGTTTAGGGAAAACAACTATCAAGAACAAAATCGGCACCGTTAAGCAAATTAGAGTACCGAACAAACGATACACATAAGTAGAAACCTCAACGTTCTCACCTTCTTTTCCTTGCACCTGAAGTTTGAATATTTTTTCCCCTAACGTCCTCTTCAAAAGTATGTATTGGCCCATCATCGTAAAGAAAAAGAACACATAGAAATAACCTATGCTTTGGATAGTCAACGCATTTAGTTCAAAGACGTAAAACTCTAAAATACCGAATAATAAGCTAATCAAACAATAGTCGGTTACAAATGCCAAAAATCTCTTTATCACGTACCAACTCCGTTTAATAAAATATGTTCTTTAACCCTATTGATACAATCAATGTAAACATCTTTGTCAGTCATATCATCGACTTCACCCTTCTTCTTGATGAGTGCTTTCATATCTGGGAACGACAAAACCTGTCCTAATGCAATATTCAATTCATCATAAGGTACTGAGTCACCTAATGCCTCTTTTACTTTTCTTCTGACATGAACATCTTCGGCATCACTTGCTAATGACCATACTAAGCCAGGAGGTAACACCGATACGATAGGTTGAATAATTGGCGCTTGTATTTTCTTCAGCTTACCTATGTACAAGATTCCGCGCCCCATGCCATTTAAAATTCCAGCTTTACCGACATACGATTCTATAGATTCAAACTCATCATCTGTTAGCTTAAACTGTTCCTTAATCACCCGTTCTGTACCTACACCTGGGATGTTGCAAATGAAGGTATTAGTAGCCAAGTCGCGAATAGATGGAGGGAAAGCTTCGTACATCTGTGTCAATAAAGTGATGATCTCACGATACTTACGCGCTGTTTTTACTTCTTTATCAAAGTTTTCATCTAACTCAGGACATTGAGCCTGTTCGTATTCGTCTTGGAAGTAATACTTGGGTAAAGGCTTTTTCGCTCGAGCAATTCGAAGTGCACGCTTATAAAACACAGGATCTGCATCATTTTTTACATCATCTTCATGTACCCAGAAATGCCTTTGAGCTAGACCTTTTGCAAGAATAAACCATGCATTTTTCATCGCTGCTGGGGCGGAATCTACAACTGGTTTAGCGTTTACAAACAGCATTGAAAGGTCAGAGTAATCTACCATCGGATATGAGCCTAAAATTGCGCTATATCGATCTGTCATCAGCTGCACTGAAGCACCAATTAGGTCCAGTAGTTTTTCTCCTCCAACTTTGAAAGAACCCATAGCGCTTTGCTGTTCAGCCGACTTTACCTCTTTGGGTAAGTCAGAGATCAGCGGCCAAATATACCTATGAGCTATTTTTGACAATCTTAGGAAATATTGTCGTTGAGCGTTAGATATACCTTCTTCATTCGATGCTTTGTATAGGGCATTACGGGCGTTTAGGTAGCTGTACGACGACTCGCTCTTTAAATGTTTTTGTACAAGATGGTGAGCAAGCTCTTTCTGTATTTTATCGACGCCGGGTTGCGAAGGGTCAATTTTCCTAGGCTGTGAAATAGCCTTTGCTACCATACTGTCAATTATTGCTGAAACACAGTTATCAAGTTGTACGTGGATTGGCTGTTTCGAGCCACCATTGACTATCTTAGTAACAAAAGCAGTCGCAGTGTTGTTCTCCGGCTTAGCCAATTTATTGTAACCATATTGTGGCTCAAGCATGTTGTAAGCGCTTGTCTTTTCATTGGCAAGACTGATTGCCCCTACTTTAGCTCTATCCTCTTTCTTCAGGTTTGCCCTAACAGTTTCGGCAGTGAATAATATTGACTCACCATAGTCGACCCCCGCAATAAGAGGCAACGATGTCGTTCCAGCTAAGAAATGCATTGCCCTGGTTAATACACCAGCTTGAACTGACTTACCAGAACCCATAGATCCACTAACTAAATTCAAGTGATGTGACTGTGTTGAATCAAAGTCAATAGGCCATGGCTTGCCATCAGGTGTGATATAGAGCAATACGCCGGAGTCCCACGGCGAGGCAGGACGTATGATTGGAGCGGACGAGAAGGCTGTTTCAATACTGTCATTACTCGCTCTCCCAACAGGCCTTGAGCTATAGCCAGGTAAAGAGGATAAAAGGCCCTCTATAGGAAATGAGCACATACGTTGCCTTTCCCCTCCCCAACCTCTAAGTGCACTTTGTACGGCTTTGAAACGTGTATTAGTTTCCGTTTCGTTATCACCCCAAACAGTCACCGACATATAACACTCTACTGCACACCCTCCTTCTTGAATGAACTTTGTTGTCTTATTACAGGCTTTCAGAATTTCACTTGATATTGGGTTAGTTTTAGCAACGAATGTGGTGAGACTCGATTTAGTCATTTTAGAGGTTTGTATACTTTGGGAGCCAGAAACCAGAGTGTACGATATACGCATAGGAACATCTCTGTTAACTCGGTTTATAAAACTCCTCATTAACATAGGCTCATCCCCGACTAAGTAACGCTCAAGCGTGGTATAGCAGTGACCATTGAAAAACTTAAAGTCAGGTCTTTTAGCATCCTCAAAAGGCTGTTCTACTATCTGCGAATGTATGGAGCTATGCCCAATCTCATCAGTATCAACCTTGTAGGTATGATTGCTCATTATTTTAGGAGATGATTCTTGTCGTGTGGATGGTTTCCAACGGTCCTGGTTTTCAAAGTCTCGGTATAGAAGATCTCTGATTTCCTTTAATGCACGATGAGACTCTAGTTTTTCGAATAGAACGTACTCAGAAAAAATATTAGTCATTTCTGTAACAAAAGAACGATGCTGGTCGTAAATCTGCATCGTTTCTACCCAGTGATTCTGGGTCTTAGAGCTACTGCTTAAACTGTGACCATATTCATCTGCCAATTTTTTTCTATTTTCATTACCCTCTTTGATGTTTGGTCTATCAAGAGTTTGGGGTGTCGTAGTCAATACAATATAGGTCATCTCTGGCTTAATTAGCTGAGAAATGAGGCTCTTTTCAGTCTTGTTTAACTTCTCATTTTGGTAGCCCATCGTTTTTGATACAGAGTCCACTGTATTAAGACACTTGTTCACAAAGCTCTCAGAACGACTTGAATCAATATCGATAACAAAATCTATTCTGTTTCCACTGTCTGTAAAATTTTGTCGAGCTCTACTTGCCATAAAGTCAAGTATGGCAAGCTCCTGCTTATTTGAGTAGAACCTGTAAGCCCCGTTCAACTTTAGTAGGGTAACCATTGAACCATCGTGAGTTAGCAGTGAGTGAGGGTCAATGCTTGATGTTGTTTCTAATTGACAAATCTCATAGGGTTTATAGGCGATTAGATTCGCTAAAAATGAAAGAGCTCCCATTAGATAGTTAACCTCTTTACTTTCTTCGCAATAACTGGTTGAGTATCCACTCTTCTTGTAGATAGGGCTGTGATTAATTCACTCATTTGAGCTTTCTTATCCGCATCATCTAGCTGTTCAATTTGATCTAGTTTAATGACATCCTGTACCCCAAACGAGTTATGAAACTGTGAGTTAAGCTTTCCGAACACATTCAAATCTTGAAGCTTTTTGTATGTCTCGGGCATTTGACCATCTGAGAAAATTTCTAGCGGTTCAATTTCCATTTTCTACACTCCGATATCTGGCATTGCGCCAAATTTTTCTGCAATAATATTGGCTTTTTTTACATCTTGGCTACTTAACCAAACCCTTGCCGCACCGACACCAAACCCACCGCCGACGAAACCTGCTTTCATAAACGCTTCCGCAAGTTTGGAGCAAATAATCCTGTCATATGCTCTGAGGTACACTCCCAGGCCAGTAGCTTGTTTTTGACTTCCTAAGTGGACTTTATCGGCTAAGGCACACCAAATATTTTCACTGACCACACCTTTAGAGTAACTATATCTATTTTTTGATAGGTCTATTTCAGGCCTTACATCCAACTTACCAGCATTAGTTTTCAGGCCTCCCAAAATTTCAACCTCACAGTAACGTAAAATATCAATAACCTCTGGAAGAGCAGCCCATATTCTCGTTGTAGATTTCACACCTTCGATTCCAAAGGTAAAACTTTGAGCTCGCTTTGGGTCGATAGACTTTACTTTGATATTTAGAATTGCAGCAGTATTTTTATGGAGGTTCTTTAAACCTATTATGACTTTTTCTGTATCAGGGAGTAGTACTTTGTTTTTATATCCAGCAACAATTGGCCCATCGCTACTAAACGTAAATTCTTCCCAATTGTTATCCAAAGGAAAGTTTTGATTCATTAAGTATTCGAAATGCGCAACCCTTGGTAAGGTATAATGATAGATCTTTCCGTTTGCAGACTTTACAGTACCTTGGAATGACTGATACGCATCATTTAATGCCGCTTTAGCTGAAGCGTCTGCGAGTTCACTTATATTTAGTAGTTCAGAAGGTAGGAACCCTTGTGATTCCAGGTATTGTGGGATTTCACCACCAAGGCGATATCGAAGGTAGTCCGGATTAAGTTCGAATTTACCCTGTAGATCTGCAGCAATTGACTGAACTAGCTTTGCTAAATGTTGAATACCTTCAATATCTTTTTTAACATTCAACTCCCTCATTATCTGTTGTAAAGACAACCTTAAATATTGCGACGAACGTAGGTTAGGTACTTTGTAGAGGGCTTCTTTTTGAAATATAGAGTGTTGAATGTTAGTTACCCAAATTGTAGACATCTCCAAATCAGAATAGGAACTAAACTCCTTCACCTTGCCATCGACACAAGAGAATCCACTCCTAGGTTTTTTTTCATCGTTGAATATCGCTACGCCATATGTGTTCATTAATATCCTATCCTTCTAAACTAGAGATATGGTTGTTCACTATTTCTGGCCAATTGTTTGGGTCATAGAAATCTGAAAAGAAGTCTTGGTTCCTACTCCACTCCTCTATCTCTCGAGAAAAGGGATCTGGAGTAAACAGCAACCTTAAATGAGGGTACTTTAACTGACGTTCGGAATACTCTTTGTCATCCATAGCACGAAAGTCTTCAGCTAGTGCCCTAATGTTGGTTATTTTGTACACTTGACTTACTTGCTGCGCCGTAGCAGAAAGGAGCTCGATCCAGAGCCCTGTATCGCGTGCAATACGCAGAAGCGTAGTACCGCATTTTTCTGGACCTTGGATTTTTGCTAAGTAATTTGCAACCCAAGATATTCGAACGTAAGCATTGAGCTCCTCCTGGGTCAAAGAGGGACAAAAAACTAAAGTGGCAAGTTTATTATCTGCAACAAAACCCAGATGTTCACACATATGACATAGAGGGCATTTACACTCAAAGTTAATGATTTCGTTATGTTTGTGATTCCCATCCTTGTGATGAACATGTTGATACTTTTCTGAACGAAAATGGCAATCAGTACATCGATAGTCAACATCTGATAAAAACTCCACCCTTTTTAGTTGAAAGTCTTTATCATCAGATGGTTCTGGTGGTTCTGATAAACGCCATTGATGGCTTCTACTAACACCTATGAACATTACTCACCTATATATGTCATTTGTGGATATTTTACAATACCCCAATTATCATAATAATTGGGATGATTAACAAGGAATAATTTGGAGAGGCGTTAAGTAAGCGCTTATACCAAGATCGAACTGAGTACTTTTCCGATTGATATCTTTATAACGTGGGCAGGTGAACAGTAGAGGATGGCGAGCGATTATGAGTAAAGATGTGGCTTCTTTCTTTTTCTGTTGCTTATAAATACTGATGTTTCGGGTTATCGATTTATGCTACGCCATAGCTGTTTAATAGTGGCATTTGTATGATGCTTGCGGTTAGTAAACCATTTCCGATACAAAACGCCATCGGTCGCACCGATATTACCTTGATTACCTGCTAACCAAGCTCTGTGCAACTCACTTCTAGCAACCAGCCGCCTAAAACTTCTTGGCAAGAAAAGCTGCTCATACCCAACAAAATAGGCTCGCTCGCATATCAGTTTATATACACTTGTCATACAGTTTTCCTTATCCAGTTAATGTTTCTTTTTAGGTTTCAGCAGCGTCTTAACTAGCTTATCTATCTTACGCTTCTGCTTGTACATGGGCGGTTGTATAGGGCAACATCTAAGAGATCACTTAGCTCTCCAACAGCATCACCAGTTTTAGTCGGGTTTACTGACCTTTAAGCACCACCCCCAGTTCTTCTAGTGGCCATACGAGTGTCTAGTTCTTATGTTGAACATGGCTCCCTCTTTGTTATCAAGTTGTTCTGATGGCATTAATCCATTTGAATCGCCTATTTTGACAGTTGTCATAAGCATGTAGGTGTAATTCAATACCTTTTACACAATCTAGTTGTTTACAATCTCATTTTTTGCCGTTTTTTCCGTAGATAAAACCATACACTGCAGTAATAAAAGCGAAAATGAAGAACCACATTAAATTTTCATTCTCGATTAGAGTTTCTAGAGAAAAATCTAGGACAAATCGGACTAAGAAATAGGCACTAGCAAGGGCTGAAACGTTAGTAATAAAGTCCGCGAACTTCCGGTGGTTAGGTTTTGGTTCTGGCATGTTTTTTCCAATGTTGATTACAGCCCATGTCTAGGGCTGTATTTGTACTGTTTCTCTGCTCGCTTTCTTAAGCAAACAGCCTCAAAAAAGTCACTTGTGCTACTAAGGTACTTTTGCTTATTACCCACTCCGATGTAGGCGACAAAGTAGCCATTGATCTGTTTCACTCCAGTCACACCAGTTTTGTTGCGGCGACTTCTAGCTAAATTTCTCTGAGCAACGCAGTTGTCCCCCTACGTAAATTGCTCCATTTATCATTTAGAGAATCACCATCTTTATGATCGATGATGAAATCAGGAAAATGACCAGTCATTATTGACCAAGCGATTTGACCAGATGTGTACTCTTTACCGTCAATGACAATTCTGCGCCACACGTTGCCTTTCTTCCGCTTGACGCATCCCGCAACTAGATTAGCTCGGCGGCCTCTGCCCAACTTTTTCCACTGGATGATGCCACTATCAGGGTCATAGGTGAGTTGGTTTCTAATCTAAGTTACTAATTCCAATACTATCTTCCAACGTTAAATTCGCTCTAAAACTGGCAACTGAAATGAGCCAGTTGCGCTTTGTAACCAAGCACGATGTATCTGAGTGCGAGCAAGTAGCTTCCTAACCAATTTGGGGACTTCTTTTTTGGCTTTATCGGCTTGGTTATATGACCAGATCTGCAATGGCTCGTAACTATCTCTATCCAGCAGGAACTACTCTTTATATCCAACTTTATTGGGATTTCTATTACCAAATCTCTTTCTAGCCAACCACATCCCTAAGAACTGGAGTACGACAATCAAGATCATCACTGAAAAAGCCATTTCACGATTAATAACGCCAACGAAAAGTAACACTAGACTTAATACAAAACCGATGACAATTGCTTGTAAATGGTGCTTATGTAAAGAGGTTCCTTTAGGTTGCCAATATCTAGCTAATATATTGTCTAACATAAGGTGTTACCTACATCTTGATGAGAGCGTTAAAGAATAGTTCTCCATCAGTGAAAGCATCTTGCAACGTCAAACCGTATGCTCTGTGCATCCATGCGGATTTCAGGACTGATAGCCTACACTTAACTTGAAATTCTGCTTCTTCTTTATCTAAATTTGGATACCCAGCAACCCCCAATAATAGGTCATGTATGCGCTGATTAGATTGGCTCAACTTGATTATAATTGAAGGAGTAGTGATATAGTTTAGTTTCTCTTTAGATACCTCAGTTAGCTCCAACTCTGTAGCAATCACATCAAACCATAAGGTAACTTGTTGTACGCAGATGGAGCTATCGGCATTTGTATATTCACTCAGGCTATCACTAATTTCTTTAGCTAATACTATTTTCATTTCTTGTTAGTCCTTGGTCGTTGTCTTAACTTTTTCTTTAAGGTCTGCGTTCTTATTTTTGAAGCATTTTTACGGTTCTAAAAGGTAAATCTAAGGTTTTTATGAGCTAATATGTTCCCTATCCTAATTAACCTACTTTTTTAGCTAAAGACTTTGCCAGTCCCTCGTTAACAAATGATTTCCAATTTTCTTTAGTTAGTTCTGCCTCGACAACTTCTTCTTCGACTAGCGAAATGATGATTTCTCGATTAATTAGGTTTGTAGCCATGTCTAAATCATGTAAACGAAGGAACGATGTTACACCCCACAGCTTATCTGAATGAAGTTCCAAGCTATCAGGTAGACCCATAAGAGCAGCGAAAGCAAAATCACCTTGTCTTAATCCCCTGCAATGCAAAACCATCATATCTTCAAATCCAAGATAGATTGCTTCTAATGGTTTATCCTCATCATCGTTTGGCTTTAGATGAACTAACCATTTATCCTGATGGACATCAACTAAGTGATTCATCCCTTCATAGTTTTGTAAACCTCGAAGGTTATTGGACATGAGCACACCGTAAACCAACTTTAGTTTTAAATGATCATCATTTAATGGTGTGTCAGGGTTTAGCACACCCTCCTCTCCACGATCTAGAATAGGTAACTCAGCAGCATCTACCAAAACAGCTAAATCTTTTTCGGTATGGGGCATCTGCCATACTGCATATTGCATTTCATTCTTTGACAAAGTTTGCACTCCAAGTTGTTATTACTACTTCTATCAAAGGCACTCAAATCAACCTGTTAAATGCCTTTTGCACAAGTTCGATTTTTCCAATACTCTCAAGTTACTTAGTGAGTGGGATAGAATTTGAATCCATAAAAGAATCAACCTGTTTAACCAAGTCTACTGCTGTCGGCTCTGTCTCTAACGTTGACCGAAGTTTGTTGATTGTTGAAACGCACTCCTGATTAACTTTGAGAGTAATTTCACCTAGGTTGTTAATGTTGGAGTCACAAGCCAATTCCAACTTTGCATCAAGTAAACTTAGCGCAATAGAATGACCTAATTCGATTACCATTTCTTCTTGAGTCGTTGCTTGAGCTTGCAAGGAAAGAGCAGCTAAGATCGTAGCTACTAACTGTATTTTCATATTTTCGATTTTCCCATTACTTCAGCGACAAAAAATCGCCTGTGTATTCATAGTTGACAAGCGCATGTAAATCTCGCCTATGAGAAGGCGTTGCTTCTTCTTTAGCTTGCTCATAAAACCACTTTCCCGCACCATAAAGATCATTGTTGATGTCTAGCCACGATACATCATATTAATTACCATCTTTTTTGTTGATGGAATCAAGACGCTCGTTCCAAGTTCAACCATCTACATGCTTCACCAAAGAACGCATGTTTTCCTTAGATTTTTCAGTTAATTCAAAAGCGAATGGGTTAGAGGTGTTTGATAGTTTATCTAATTCAAGGTCATCTCTAGTTTCAGTCTTACTCCTGTTTTAGTCTCCTATTTTTAAAAGTTCAGCGTTCACATACTGCCATGTTGTTGAGTTAAACCAGTTAATCGGATCTATTTCCCTGTCTGGAACCAACCAATGAAAACCATCTTTTAATGCTTCTTTGTCTAGGCAATACTTATTATTATCTAAGAACCTATCCCAAAAGGAATTGTCAGATAATACATAATGATAATTTATGAGGGCAACGTATGGCAGGTAATAAGTGGCAAATCAGTGATGAACTCTGGGAGAAAATGGCTCCTCTCATCCCGGAACATAGAACTCAACACCCGCTGGGTACGCACCGCAAGCGGGTTGATAATCGCGCTGCAATGAACGCCATTTTCTTCGTACTCAGGACGGGTTGCCAGTGGAATGCGCTAAATGCCACCGGTATATGCTCGTCAAGCTCTGCTCATCGCCGATTTCAGGAGTGGCGGGATGCTGGCGTATTTGAACG
>NZ_JAWOUX010000025.1:0-18688 GCF_033339595.1 Vibrio sp. 2096 | reverse complement strand
GCTGAAGGTAAGAACGACCTAAAAATCAACCTAACGGACAGCTACGGCCAAGAGCAAGAAATCAACATCAGCGCAAAAGCGGGTGACGATATCGAAGAGCTTGCGACTTACATTAACGGTCAAACTGACCTAGTGAAAGCCTCTGTAGACCAAGACGGTAAACTGCAAATCTTCGCTGGCAACAACAAAGTCGAAGGCGAAGTCGAGTTTTCAGGCGGCCTATCTGGTGAGCTAGGTTTGGGCGAAGGTAAAAAAGTAACGGTAGATACTATCGACGTAACCTCAGTTGGTGGCGCACAAGAATCTGTTGCTATCATCGATGCAGCACTGAAATACGTAGACAGCCACCGCGCAGAGCTGGGTGCATTCCAGAACCGTTTCAACCACGCAATCAGCAATTTGGACAACATTAACGAGAACGTGAATGCGTCGAAGAGCCGTATCAAAGATACTGACTTCGCGAAAGAAACGACGGCAATGACCAAGTCACAAATTCTATCGCAAGCGTCAAGCTCAATCCTTGCGCAAGCGAAACAAGCGCCAAACTCAGCGCTAAGTCTGCTAGGTTAATTTCAAACCTAAGACGAGAACCTCATTGGCTCGTGGTGAGAGATGAGCGAGTAAACCCAGCTTCGGCTGGGTTTTTTTCTGTCTTTTGGGGCCCCAGGATTTCTGCGAATCACGACATTAGAGCTTCATCACATTTCAGTAAGCCAAAGAAAATAATCGCAAAAAATTGAAAATTTCTTCTAAAGGATATTCATCGGTCGCCGTTAAAGGGACTGAGAGAAATGAGATGTACCTAAGTGAGGTGAGAGACACGACGGTACATTCACTAAAGCCTTAAGGAGATCAATTATGGCGATTAACGTTAATACTAACGTTTCTGCGATGACTGCACAGCGTTACCTAAACCAGGCAGCTGACGGTCAACAAAAATCAATGGAGCGTTTGTCTTCGGGTTATAAAATCAATAGCGCGAAAGACGATGCTGCAGGTCTACAGATTTCAAACCGCTTGAATGCACAAAGCCGTGGCCTAGACATGGCAGTGAAAAACGCAAACGACGGTATTTCTATTGCACAGGTTGCTGAAGGTGCAATGAATGAATCTACCAACATCCTACAACGTATGCGTGATCTTTCGCTTCAATCGGCGAACGGCTCTAACTCAAAAGCAGAACGTGTAGCGATCCAAGAAGAAGTAACAGCGCTAAACGATGAGCTAAACCGTATTGCTGAAACTACCTCTTTCGGTGGTAACAAGCTTCTAAACGGTACTTACGGTACTCAATCTTTCCAAATCGGTGCGGACTCAGGTGAAGCAGTGATGCTTTCTATGGGTAACCTACGCTCAGACACTTCAGCAATGGGTGGTAAGAGCTACGCAGCAGAAGAGGGTAAAGACGCATCTTGGACTGTTGGTGAGAAAACAGAGTTCAAAATGAGCTATACCAACAAGCAGGGTGAAGAGAAAGAGCTATCAATCAGCGCTAAGCAAGGCGATGATATTGAACAGCTAGCGACATACATCAACGGTCAAAACGATGATGTAAAAGCCTCTGTTGGCGAAGATGGCAAACTACAAGTATTTGCTTCTTCTCAAAAAGTTGAAGGTGATGTTGAGTTTTCTGGCAACCTAGCAGACGAGATCGGCTTTGGTGGCCCGAAAGACGTAACAGTGAAAGACATCGACGTAACCACAGTAGCTGGCTCTCAAGAAGCAGTAGCGGTTATCGACGGTGCTCTTAAGTCCGTAGACAGCCAACGAGCTTCACTCGGTGCTTTCCAAAACCGCTTCAACCACGCAATCAGCAACCTAGACAACATTAACGAGAACGTTAACGCGTCTAAAAGCCGTATTAAAGATACTGATTACGCGAAGGAAACCACTGCGATGACTAAGTCGCAAATTCTTCAGCAAGCAAGTACTTCAATCCTGGCTCAAGCGAAGCAGTCTCCATCTGCAGCGCTAAGCTTGTTGGGCTAAGTGGTAAACCCAGCCTGAGGTCAACACCTTAGTGCTGGGGCACCAAAGCGATAGATTCTATCGTTAGCCCATAAGGTGGAAGGGAGATTGTAATGGATATATCCTCCTACGCATCGAACATCCAGCCTTACGGCACGCCAAATGGCACAAAGTTTGCAAATAAAAATGGCAATGATATAGGCACGTCTAGCCCAGCAAATTCAAATGGTGAGATTTCGCCGCAAAAAGCGAAAAACACCGAATACGACTTCTCTGTTCAAGCTGCGATCGAGATGGCTGAAAGCCGTCAAGAACTGAACAAAGAAGAACGTGAAAAATTGGTCGCACAAATGAATGAATTTGTCACGTCCATAAACAAAGGAGTCGCATTTCGAGTGGATGAAGAATCCGGACGAGATGTGGTGACGATTTATGAAGCCAATACCGGTGACGTGATTCGTCAAATTCCTGATGAAGAAATGCTAGTGGTATTGCGTCGCCTAGCTGAGCACACAGCCAACAGCGGGTTGTTGACTGAAAAAGTGTAAGTCGTTTTTAGAGGTGATTTGATGAGTTTAGGCCCTTTGGGGATGTCTGGCGGCATGGATATTAATTCCATGGTCAGCAAAATTGTGGATGCCGAACGCGTACCAAAGCAGCAACGCATCGACAACGAACGCACGACAATTAATGCCAGTATCAGTGCTTACGGGCGACTCAGAGAATCATTGGATACGATGAAAAATCTCATGGCGAACTTTCGTCAGGAGAAAGCATTTGCCGTTCGCACTGTCGAAACGACCAATGACAATATCGTATCTGCCACGGCAACCACAGATGCTATCGCTGGCAAATATGCTATCGATGTGTTGCAGCTTGCTCAGAGCCACAAAGTCGCTTCTGACGTATTGCCAGAAGACGCAAAATTTGGCCCTGGTAAGCTGCAGATTTCGCTTGGTGATGAGCGTTTTAATATCGATGTTCGTTCCCGATCTAAGCTCATCGATGTCGTACGCGGCATCAATGGCGCTAAAGATAACCCTGGCGTTCGTGCATCTCTTATTAACGACGTCGAAGGTCCACGCCTTATCCTTGCTTCTAACCTCTCTGGTAAGGATCATCAAATCAGAGTCAGTGTGGAGGCCGAAAAAGGCAACCCTCTTAAATACTTCGAATACCAAACACTTGAAGACCGCGTCAACGCGCTTGAAGAAGCTCGTTCAGCGGCGGAAGATGTCTTAGGTCCTCTTAAATTTCCGGAACAACCAGCAGAAGAGCTAGATGCAAACGGCAATCCTCTACCTCCAGAAGAGCAAAAAGCGGCAGACGATGTACAAGATGATGCATCGCAAGCGCCAATCTCTGCGGCGGGTGCAGAAGCAGCCAAAGCTGGTCAAGAAGCCATTGATGAAGCCAACCGACGCGCGAGTTTACGCCCTGAAGACAGAATTCCAGGTTGGACAGAAACTGCGTCAGGTACTTTGTTGGACTCTTATGAAGAACCAGAGCTCGAACTCGACGAAAAGGCAATAGAGAAGGCACCAGATGTACCAGGCTGGAATAATGCCGCATCGGGCACCCTAACCGATTCTTACGTTACGACGAAAGAGGCTAAGCAGCTTCTTGAGCAAGAAAAAGCGGAAATCGAGCAAAAAATTGCGAGTGAAAAGCAAGCGTTAGACGAAAAAGTGGCACGTGGTGAACTTTCCGAAGCGCAAGCTAAGCAAATTCATCGCGCTAAACTTGATCCTCAAGAACGTGAGCGTCTGGAAAAAATTGATGAAGCAGAAGCGAAAATCGCAAAGGCACAATCTGCTTTTGAAGAATACCTTGGAATGACAGAAGTACAAGCAGGGCAAGATTCAGAAGTTCTGCTTGATGGAGTGGCAAAGCTATCTAGCCACAACAATGTGATTGAAGATGCGATCGAAGGTGTTGATTTAACACTAAAAGGCAAATCAGAACCGAATAAACCGCCTGCTGAAATTGGTGTCGAGTACGACCGTCAAAGTGTACGCAACGATATCGAAAACTTTGTGGCAGCGTATAACTCTTTTTATCAAACCTCCCAAGCGTTGGCGAGTGTGGATCCGGTAACTGGTCAAAAAGGGCCGTTGTCAGGTGACAGCACCGTACGCAGTGCAGATTCACGATTAAAATCGGTCTTTTCTACTCGAATCGATAAAGCACCTGAAAACCTAAAGTCCTTAACAGAATTTGGCATTACGACCACACGTCAAGGCACCCTAGAAATCAACTATGACATGCTAGACCGCCAGTTGAACAATAACTTCAACGAGTTAGAAAAGTTCTTCGGTGGCAACACAGGTTTTGCTAAACGAGTAGAAGATGCGATTCACGGTATCACAGGTATTACAGGCAGTATTCGTACTCGAGAAAAAAGTCTCACAGAACAAAACTACCGTTTGAGTGACGATCAAGCGGCATTAGATCGCCGCATGGAAAGCCTAGAGAAGCGTACTCATGCGAAGTTTACCGCGATGCAAGATGCGACCGGTAAAATGCAGGGCCAGTTAGGCGCTTTGATGAGTGCGTTGGGTTAATAAATGCAAAAAGAACTCATGGAAATTAGTGATATAGATCAACTAATTACGCAAGAATTAGAAAAAATTGATTTTAATGCTGAAGAAATTCTTCGCTTGGTCGATATCAGGGAACGGTTATTGCAAAACCTGTTACCAATTATTCATCAAAATCCTTTGGTTAAGCAGGATGCAGAGTGGCAAGCATTGCTAACTCGTACCAAAAGAATTGTCGAGCTGATGCAATCGGAAACGTCAAAGGTCGGAAAAGAGCTCCATAAGTTTCGTTATGGCCAGCGTTCACTTCAGCAGTACAAAAAATTTATTTAAAAGAGGATTACTATGCGCGGTTCTTTGCAAGCATACAAAAAGGTATCAGTCGACAGCCAGCTTAGCGCGGCTTCTCCGCACAAAGTCATTCAAATGCTTATGGCTGGTGCGATTGAGCGCCTTATTCAAGGTAAAGCAGCCATGCAAGCAGGCAATATTCCAGCAAAAGGTGAGCGCTTAGGTAAAGCGTTAGACATCATTATCGCGCTACGCAGCTGTCTATCTATGGATGACGGTGGTGATATTGCTTCAAACTTAGATTCACTGTATGAGTTTATGATCACGCAAATTTCTGCTGCTAACCATCAAAATGAGCCTCAGCTGATCGACGACGTTATCGACATTATCCGTGAGATCAAGTCAGCTTGGGACCAAATCCCAACAGAGTTTCATAATCTTACCGCTGCTGAAGTTGGTATTTAATAGTCAAAACAATGCGTTAAGATACTAGACGAATATATTTGTCAATTGCGCAACGAGTTGTGTAGCAAAGTTTCTATCAAGCTCACACCTCTCCATTGCTTGGTTGCCTTATTTTTATATTCAAATAAAATAGAAGCCATTAGTAGCCCTAATGGCTTTTTTGTTGCTGATTTTCCTATTTTGTCTATCGTAAATTGAGTGTGGTGGTTCTGCCTTCTTTAGCACCCAATTGCGCAAATCAAGGTTTGGCCGCAACGCACCTAAAATAAAGGCAATCATTCTTACTTATGCATGGTTTGGCAAAGCTGCTTGTAATTGATGATGACGCATCAAGTCGTTTAAATTTAAGCAATATATTGGAATTTGTTGGAGAAAATTGCGAAGCGGTCAGTTCTGATCAGCTCAGCGATGTTGATTGGTCTAGCGTATGGTCGTGCTGTATTGTTGGTAATATTCCAGCAGGTCAAGCGGCGAGTACGGTTATCTCTCATTTAAACAGCGCTTACCACATCCCTCTTCTAGTTATGGGCCGTTTTCCTTTGCCTGTTGATGATCTTCCAAATTTTGTTGGTGAACTAGAGCTGCCGCTTAATTACCCACAGCTTAGTGAAGCGTTACGCCACTGCAAAGATTTTCTGGGGCGAAAAGGAGTGAATGTTGTTGCTAGTGCACGCAAAAACACGCTTTTTCGCAGCTTAGTTGGTCAAAGTAGAGGTATTCAAGAAGTTCGACACCTGATTGAGCAAGTATCAAACACGGAAGCAAACGTGTTGATCTTAGGTGAGTCCGGTACAGGTAAAGAAGTTGTTGCGCGTAACATCCACTATCACTCTTCATACCGCGATGGCGCATTTGTACCTATTAACTGTGGTGCAATACCGCCTGAGCTCCTAGAAAGCGAATTATTTGGTCACGAAAAAGGCGCGTTTACTGGTGCGTTAACTGCCCGTAAAGGTCGATTTGAGCTCGCAGACGGTGGCACTATCTTTCTTGATGAGATTGGCGATATGCCAATGTCGATGCAAGTAAAGTTGCTTCGTGTATTGCAAGAACGCTGCTTTGAACGTGTAGGTGGCAATAGTACCATCAAGGTAAATGTTCGAGTTGTGGCGGCGACACACCGTAATCTAGAAAATATGATTGAAGAAGGTACGTTCCGAGAAGACTTGTTCTATCGTCTGAACGTGTTTCCAATTGAGATGCCAGCGCTGAAAGAGCGCAAACAAGATATACCATTGCTGCTGCAAGAACTGATGACACGTTTAGAGGCGGAAGGCGGACAACCTATCTGCTTTACACCTCGTGCAATCAACTCACTGATGGAGCATAACTGGCCGGGCAACGTACGCGAGTTGGCTAATCTTGTTGAGCGAATGATTATTCTGTATCCAAATAGCTTGGTGGATGTAAACCATCTACCAACCAAATATCGCTACAGTGACATCCCAGAGTTCCAACCAGAGAGCAATCCATTTGTTTCGGTGGAAGAGCAAGAGCGTGATGTATTCCAAGATATCTTCTCTGAAGATTTTAGCTTTGAAGATCAAGACGACCTTGATCACAGCATGAACGCCCCGCAAGCGCTGCCACCGGAAGGGGTTAATTTGAAAGAGCTGCTGGCTGATTTAGAAGTTAATATGATCAGCCAAGCATTAGAAGCGCAGGGTGGTGTTGTAGCAAGAGCGGCCGACATGCTGGGTATGCGACGTACTACGCTGGTGGAAAAAATGCGTAAGTACAACTTACAGCGCTAGGTAAAGTGAAGTTTTTTAAGACGATATCTGAATTATCACTTGTGCTAGTTAACATCGTTTTTCTGGCATCCAAAACCGTTACCTCTGAGTGTCAACTTATTGTCGATGGCTTAACGTCCTGATAAATATAAAAAATAGCTTGGTACGCTAATTGCTTACCAAGCTATTTTAGTTTTAGCGGCGATATTTCGACAGGCAGTAATGGATAACAACACCAATCAATCCCATTTAGATTCCGTAGAGAATCAGGTTGAGCGCTACAAACAGGTGCTCGATGTGATGCCTGCTGGAGTGATTTTGCTCGATACGTACGGAGTAGTGCGTGAAGCAAATCCAGAAGCGCACCGAATTCTTGAGATTCCACTGGTTAACGAAAAATGGTTCAACGTTATTCAGGCGGTGTTTGACCCACGTGAAGATGATGGCCATGAAGTTTCATTACGTAATGGCCGTAAAGTTCGACTCGCCATCTCGGCGTCCACAACAGGTCAATTGATCCTGATTACCGATTTAACCGAAACCCGTTTACTTCAAGCTCGTGTCAGTGATTTACAGCGCTTATCGTCGTTAGGACGTATGGTTGCGTCGCTTGCTCACCAAGTAAGAACGCCGCTGTCGAGCGCTATGCTATATGCATCCAATTTGGGAGCGCCAAATCTTCCTCCAGCGACAAAAGATCGCTTCCAAACCAAATTAATGGATCGACTGCACGATTTGGAAAAGCAGGTTAATGATATGCTGCTTTTTGCTAAAGGTGGTGATAATAAGGTCATTAAGCCATTTACGATTGCCCAGTTGGTAGCGGAATATCAGCCGATGGTCGAAACCGCGCTAAAAAACAACAGTATTGATTACTGCCTAGAAGTGGAAGAAGAACAAACTGAGCTACTAGGCAATGCGAACGCCATTGCATCCGCATTGAGTAATCTGGTCATGAATGCGATTCAAATGTCTGGTAAAGAATCGCAAGTCGATATTTTTTTCCGCCCGGTAAATGGTGAGTTACGCATTTCTGTGCAAGACAGCGGACCTGGAGTGCCCGAAGAACTGCAAGCCAAAATCATGGAGCCATTTTTTACCACACGTTCTCAAGGAACTGGATTAGGGTTGGCAGTTGTTCAAATGGTTTGCCGTGCCCATGACGGTCGATTGGAACTTATTTCAGAGCAGGGTGATGGAGCCTGCTTCACCATGTGCATTCCGCTAGAGCGAGTGCAAACAGAAGCGCAATAAGCGGCATTTGGTAATAACAATTTCTGGAGAATCATAATGGCGCAAAGCAAAGTGCTGATCGTAGAAGACGATGAAGGTCTTCGTGAAGCCCTAGTCGATACTCTGGCTCTGGCAGGGTATGAGTGGTTGGAAGCGGACTGTGCTGAAGATGCACTGTTAAAGCTGAAATCGAATACGGTTGATATCGTTGTTTCTGATGTGCAAATGGCGGGGATGGGTGGCTTAGCTCTGCTCAAAAGCATCAAGCAGAATTGGCCTAACTTACCAGTATTGCTAATGACGGCGTACGCCAATATCGAAGATGCCGTGTCTGCAATGAAAGATGGCGCGATTGACTACATGGCGAAACCATTTGCACCAGAAGTGTTGCTAAATATGGTCAGTCGTTATGCACCGATAAAAAGTGATGACAACGGTGACGCTATCGTTGCTGATGAGAAAAGTCTACGTTTACTCGCGTTGGCCGATAAAGTGGCACGTACAGATGCGAATGTTATGGTGCTAGGTCCTAGTGGCTCAGGTAAAGAAGTGATGTCGCGCTATATTCACAACGCGTCAAATCGTAAAAATGGTCCTTTTGTCGCAATTAACTGTGCCGCGATTCCTGACAATATGCTCGAAGCAACACTGTTTGGCTATGAAAAGGGCGCATTTACTGGTGCTGTTCAGGCATGCCCAGGAAAGTTCGAACAAGCACAAGGTGGCACAATCTTGCTTGATGAAATCAGCGAAATGGACTTGAACCTGCAAGCGAAGTTGTTGCGTGTTTTGCAAGAACGAGAAGTAGAGCGCCTAGGCAGTCGCAAAAGCATCAAGTTAGATGTTCGTGTGTTAGCGACTAGTAACCGTGATCTTAAGCAATACGTGTCAGAAGGAAACTTCAGAGAGGACTTATATTACCGCCTGAATGTATTCCCAATTGCGTGGCCTGCACTTAAAGAACGTAAAGGCGATATTGCACCGCTTGCCAAGCATCTTGCTGAGCGTCATTGCAGTAAAATGGGCATGCCAGTGCCTCAATTCTCGACCGTTGCGTTAGAAAAACTATTGCAATACCCTTGGCCGGGTAATGTTCGTGAATTGGATAACGTGGTTCAACGAGCGCTGATATTAAGTGAAAATGGCGACATCGATGCAGAGCACATTTTGCTTGAGGGCGTAGATTGGCAAGATGCCAATAGCTTGCAACACGTGGTGCAAAATGCAGATATGGTCGTGCCCAATGTTAAGCCAGTTGCTCAAGCTGAGAGTGTTAGCCGCCCAGTAACTGGTGGAGAAGGCTTAGGTAGCGAGCTGCGCGATCAAGAATACGCCATTATTTTGGAGACTTTGGTTGAGTGTAATGGTCGACGCAAAGAAATGGCGGAGAAACTGGGTATAAGCCCTCGAACCTTGCGCTATAAGCTTGCCAAAATGCGTGATGCTGGTATAGATATCCCGAATTAACACAGACAACAGCCATAAGACGAAAAGTGTAAGTAAATTGATTGCTAATGTCTTATGGCACGTTAATTGCTGTGTCAATAATCAGTTTTGTTAATAGTCAATCTTTTGGCTTAGAGGTGCTAATGAAAATTGATGGTATTCAGGCAGAAATGCGCGCCATGATGGTAGAAGCAACCAATACGGCTCCTACTGCAAGTGGGGCGAAAGTTGGAGCGGATTTTAACGATCTCCTAACTAAAGCCATCAATAACGTGAACACACTTCAAAAAGCATCTGGTGATTTACAAACCCGTTTTGATCGTGGTGATGCCGATGTATCCCTTTCTGACGTTATGATCGCTCGTAACAAGTCTAGTGTCGCTTTTGATGCGACGGTTCAAATTCGCAATAAACTCGTTGAGGCATATAAAGACCTCATGAACATGCCAGTGTAATTTAGGTAATAAGTGTGGCAGACAAGTCTACAGATTTAACCGTCACTGAAGGCGGCTCAGATGGTGCACTGGTAGCAAGTTCCGATGTGGATGTGGAGAGTCAAAATCCAGATCTAGAGGAGCGCAGTGCGTCAAAATTCGATATGGCAGTGGGCGACCTCGATTTACTTCGTCAGGTTGTGCTTGTGCTGTCGATCTCCATCTGTGTTGCATTGATCGTGATGCTGTTCTTTTGGGTCAAAGAACCGGAGATGCGCCCACTTGGTGCGTATGAGACCGAAGAATTGATCCCCGTTCTGGATTATCTGGACCAGCAGAAAATCAATTATAAGCTTGATGGCAATACTGTTTCTGTTGAATCGAGTGAGTACAACTCGATCAAACTTGGCATGGTTCGTTCCGGCGTTAACCAAGCTACAGAAGCGGGCGATGATATTTTGCTGCAAGACATGGGTTTTGGTGTTTCACAACGTCTCGAGCAAGAGCGTCTCAAACTCAGTCGAGAGCGCCAATTAGCTCAAGCAATTGAAGAAATGAAGCAAGTTCGCAAAGCACGAGTGTTATTGGCACTGCCAAAGCACAGCGTGTTTGTGCGTCATAACCAGGAAGCGTCTGCGTCGGTATTTTTGACATTGTCGACAGGCACGAACCTTAAGCAGCAAGAAGTGGATTCTATTGTCGACATGGTAGCGAGTGCCGTGCCGGGAATGAAAACTTCTCGAATTACCGTCACAGATCAGCATGGCCGCTTACTCAGCTCAGGCTCCCAAGATCCTGCTTCTGCGGCGCGACGCAAAGAACAAGAATTAGAACGCAGCCAAGAGCAAGCGCTGCGCGAAAAAATTGATTCCGTACTATTACCCATTTTAGGTTATGGCAACTATACGGCGCAGGTTGATATCCAAATGGACTTCAGTGCGGTTGAACAAACCCGCAAACGCTTTGATCCAAATACCCCTGCGACCCGCAGTGAGTACGCACTCGAAGATTACAATAACGGTAACATGGTAGCGGGTATTCCGGGTGCGTTGAGTAATCAGCCTCCAGCGGATGCCTCAATTCCGCAAGATGTGGCTCAAATGAAAGATGGTTCTGTCATGGGGCAGGGGTCAGTTCGTAAAGAGTCCACGCGTAACTTTGAGCTAGATACCACCATCAGCCACGAGCGAAAGCAGACCGGGACGGTGGCTCGTCAGACCGTTTCTGTTGCGATTAAAGACCGTCGTCAAGTTAACCCTGATACGGGTGAAGTGACTTATACCCCAATGTCCGAATCTGAAATCAATGCCATTCGCCAAGTATTAATTGGTACCGTTGGCTTTGATCAAGGTCGTGGCGATTTACTGAATGTATTGAGTGTAAAGTTTGCTGAGCCAGAGGCTGAGCAGCTAGAAGAACCACCAATTTGGGAGCACCCTAACTTCAGTGATTGGGTTCGTTGGTTCGCAAGTGCATTAGTGATTATTGTGGTTGTGTTGGTTCTGGTTCGCCCAGCAATGAAGAAATTGCTTAACCCTACCAGCGATGATGAAGACGAAATGTACGGACCAGACGGCTTGCCGATTGGTGCGGATGGTGAAACTAGCTTGATTGGCAGTGACATCGAAAGCAGCGAACTGTTCGAGTTTGGCTCAAGTATTGATTTGCCAAACCTTCATAAAGATGAAGATGTATTGAAAGCGGTTCGCGCTCTGGTTGCGAATGAACCTGAACTGGCTGCTCAAGTAGTGAAAAACTGGATGAATGACAATGGCTAACGATATCGTACCTCAAGATGACAACGCCGCGGGAATGCCAGTAGAGCTGGATGTTTCAACCATTACTGGCGAAGAAAAAGCGGCAATTTTGCTACTGAGCCTTAATGAACAAGATGCAGCTGGCATTATCCGTCACCTAGAACCAAAACAGGTTCAGCGTGTTGGTAGTGCGATGGCTCGCGCGAAGGATCTCAGCCAAGACAAGGTATCTGCTGTTCATCGTGCGTTTTTGGAGGATATCCAGAAATACACCAACATTGGTATGGGCAGCGAAGACTTTATGCGTAATGCACTGGTTGCCGCTCTTGGTGAAGACAAAGCCAACAACTTAGTTGACCAGATCCTACTTGGTACGGGCTCAAAAGGCTTGGATTCTTTGAAATGGATGGACCCACGCCAAGTGGCGAGCATTATCGTCAATGAACACCCACAGATTCAAACTATCGTACTGTCTTATTTAGAAGCAGACCAATCTGCAGAGATTTTGTCTCAGTTCCCTGAGCGCGTGCGTTTGGATCTGATGATGCGTATTGCCAACCTTGAAGAAGTTCAGCCATCAGCATTGGCAGAGCTGAACGAAATCATGGAGAAACAGTTCGCGGGTCAAGCGGGTGCACAAGCAGCCAAAATTGGCGGCCTGAAAGCAGCAGCGGAGATCATGAACTACCTAGACAACAACGTCGAAGGTTTGTTAATGGAACAAATTCGCGATCAGGACGAAGACATGGCGACGCAAATCCAAGACCTAATGTTTGTCTTCGAAAACTTAGTCGAAGTGGACGACCAAGGTATTCAGAAGTTGCTGCGTGACGTACCACAAGACGTGTTGCAAAAAGCACTCAAAGGTGCAGATGACTCGTTACGTGAGAAAGTCTTCAAGAACATGTCTAAACGTGCTGCTGATATGATGCGTGATGATATAGAAGCGATGCCGCCAGTACGAGTGGCAGATGTAGAAGCCGCTCAGAAAGAAATCTTAGCAATTGCCCGTCGAATGGCGGATGCTGGTGAGCTCATGTTGTCTGGCGGTGCTGACGAATTCTTATAATTTCTATTGCTTCGCAATTATCCTATTGCGGAGCACCCTCACTTCTTAATCGAACACACAATAGGTAACCCATGGCTGGCGATAGAAAACGTGGATTTATCCGTCCTGATGAAGATGATTCGATGATCGAACCTCAACGTTGGGGGCTGCCTGATTATGGCGAGCCTAAAGCCAAACAAGCAAAACAAACCGCGTTCAACTATGACCCGGGATGGGTGCCGAATTTTGATGAGCCTGAAGAAGAGCAGCCACTTGCGCTAACCGAAGAGCAAATTGAACTGATTAAGCAAGGTGCTTATCAAGAAGGCTTACATCAAGGTCAGGAAGCTGGCTTTAAGCAAGGTTACGACAAAGGTAAAGAAGAAGGGTTGCAAGCCGGCCATGCTGAAGGTCTTGAGCTCGGAAAAGCTGAAGGGGTAACTGCAGGGCAAGAATACATTCAGCAGCAAGTTGAAACTTTTATGAACTTGGCCAATCAGTTTGCTCAACCTTTGGAGTTGATGAATGCTCAGGTTGAAAAGCAGCTGGTGGATATGGTGCTCTGCTTAGTCAAAGAAGTGGTGCACGTTGAAGTACAAACCAACCCTCAAATTATTTTAGATACAGTGAAGCAGTCGGTCGAAGCGCTACCAATATCAGGCCACCCTATTACCTTGCGCCTGAATCCAGAAGATGTCGCGATTATTCGTTCAGCTTATGGTGAAGAAGACCTTAATTGTCGCAACTGGACGTTAGTTGCTGAGCCATCGCTCAATCGAGGTGACGTCCAGATTGAAGCAGGTGAATCAAGCATTAATTATCGCATGGAAGAACGCGTCAAAAGCGTATTGCACAGCTTTTGTGGCGCAAACCGTCATCAAGAGGGTGAGTAATCCATGCAAGCACTCGCTGACCGCTTAAAAAGCTACAAAGTTGAAGGCCTTACGACGCGCCCTGTCGCCTCTGGCAAACTGGTGCGTGTGGTTGGGTTAACGTTGGAAGCGACCGGCTGTCGCGCACCAATTGGCAGTTTATGCTTAGTGGAAACCATGTCAGGTCAGATGGAAGCTGAGGTTGTCGGCTTTTCAGGTGACAACCTATTTTTAATGCCAAGCGAACAAATTAAGGGCATTTTACCTGGCGCGAGAGTCACCCCTTTAACCAGTGACGCTGGTTTACCCGTCGGCATGGAATTACTTGGGCGCGTGATAGACGGGGTTGGGAATCCACTTGATGGACTTGGCCCTTTGTATACCGATCACCGTGCCTCTTTTAATGCCGAACCAATCAACCCGTTGGCTCGAAAGCCAATTTCTGAACCGCTCGATGTTGGCCTAAAAGCCATCAATGGTTTGTTGACGGTTGGTAAAGGTCAGCGTATCGGTCTGTTTGCAGGTTCTGGTGTGGGTAAATCGGTCACGCTTGGCATGATGACGCGAGGCACCACCGCACAGGTTGTGGTCGTCGGCCTGATAGGTGAGCGTGGACGTGAAGTTAAAGAGTTCATCGAAGAGATCTTGGGTGAGGACGGTCGTCGCCGCTCAGTGGTGGTCGCGGCGCCTGCCGATGCTTCACCTCTAATGCGCTTAAAGGGGTGCCAAACGGCATTAACGATTGCTGAATACTTCCGGGACCAAGGGTTAGATGTTCTGCTATTGATGGACTCGTTGACTCGTTTTGCACAAGCACAGCGTGAAATCGCACTTTCTGTTGGTGAGCCGCCAGCGACGAAAGGCTACCCGCCTTCTGTATTTGCCAAGCTGCCAGCGCTGGTTGAGCGAGCGGGTAATGGAAGTGCCGAACAAGGCTCGATTACGGCGTTCTTTACCGTGTTGACCGAAGGGGATGATTTGCAAGATCCGATAGCGGACGCATCGCGAGCCATTCTTGATGGCCATATTGTACTTTCTCGTGAAATGGCGGATGCAGGCCATTATCCGGCGATTGATGTCGAGAAGTCGGTGAGCCGTGTTATGCCGCAAATTACGACGGAAGAGCACGTTTTGATGTCAAAAGCGGTGCGACAGGTCTTGTCTATTTGTCGCAAGAATCAAGATTTGGTCTCGATTGGAGCGTACAAACCGGGTACCGATCCTGCTATTGATGGCGCATTTACTTTGAAACCGAAGTTAGACGAATACTTGCAGCAGAGCATGAAAGAATCGGTGCCATACGATATGTGCGTCAATATGCTTAGAAACATTTTGGGTGGGTGATAGCGCATGAATAATGCGATGGAGTTTCTACTTGAGCAAACTAAGGATCGTGAAGACCAAGCTGTGCTTGCACTGAACAAAGCGCGTTCTGAACTCGAAGATTATTACCGTCAGGTTGAACAAATTGAAAAGTATCGGCTTGATTATTGCCAGCAACTCGTCGACCGTGGTCAGGCGGGCCTAACGGCAAGTCAATATGGACACTTAAATCGATTCCTTACCCAGCTAGATGAAACTTTATCTAAGCAAAAGCAAGCAGAAAGTCATTTCAAAGAGCAGGTTGAAAACTGTAAAGAATATTGGTTAACCGTGCGTAAAGAACGCAAATCCTATGAGTGGATGATAGACAAACGCGAAAAAGAGAAACAACTTGCTGAAGCTAAGCGCGAACAAAAGCAAATGGACGAGTTTTCCACCTTACTTTACAGTCGAAAACCACATCGTTTCTAAAGGTTATTGGTTCGATATTGCATTACGGTGTTGCAGTTGACTACATCTCTACCGATTCAAGTAAGGTAACTTTGATTGAGTCTTGTTCAACTAACTCAAACACCTTCGGTCGAATCTCGCGAACCCACCACTCGTTGTATGTTTTTTCGTAGAGAGTCTGGCGTGCTTGTTCATTGTCGAACTCTCGAAGCCAAACAAAATAGTCATGTCCATCATCACCAGTGTGGACGTAAGTATTCAGTACACGCATGCCTTGTGAGCGTTGATAGGGCAACAGTTCTTCCTTCATCCAACTTAGCCACTGTTCTGTTTTGCCTGCTCTGATTCTATATTGGCGTAATTCTGTGATCTTCAAAGTGATTCCTTAATTGTTAAGCCAAGTGTCTGTTTACGCTTATCGTTTTTCAAAGTCAATCAAGTAGCTGTACATCATGTTAGGAACCAGGTTATCGGATAGTATTGTTGATGTTTGCTCCATAAACATGCCATCTATTAGCTTGCCGAGAATTGGCTCAATATTGTGGTGTGATTTTTGCATTTTAGCTGTCAGTGTCGGGTCTTTTTGACCTTAGTTTGCCGCCAGTATTGCTGTCTGTCAGCGATACGCTCAGAGCCACGAGAACGAGAGTTTCTAAATGAGTGTGAATTTGTCCCATGTATCTGCGACTACCAAGACGCCAGTTTCTGATGTGTCCGCTAAAGCGTCCGCAGAGAGCACTGAGAGCAAGGGATTTTTAGAAACGTTAACCGATGCATTTGCTGGTAAACAAAAGCCCGAAAAAGTAGCAACAGAATCGACAGTGGTTGAAGAAAAAGAAAGAGCGGATGTAGGCAGTACTTCTTCTGCTAACGTCTCGGACGAATTGTTGGCGCAAGAAAGCCAAGAATCCGTCAGTGACGGGACCCATGATTTTGATGAAATATCAGCAAACAAACCGAATGCAACCTTAAGTGAAGAAGTAAGTTTACAAAAGGCGAGTAACAGCACACCTTTGGAGCATGATGTTGAAGCTATTGAAAAAGTGAAATCAACATCAATTGATACGAGTAACCCATCAAATACAATGGACGTAAAAAGCACGATGGGCGAAGGACAACAGCTTCTTGGTCGAATTGAACAAGCGAATCAAACCCTGAATGCGAGTAATGCATCCATCGATAGTGGCAAAGTTTTGCCTCAGAGCGCGAATTTAGTGCATTCGTTCCACGAGCAAGCAACCGTTTCGACACACCTTGATGAGCTGGCTTTGAATGAAACGCCATCAGTTCATTCGCTTGAACAAGCACAGATGATCCCAGGACAAGACTTAGAGCCAATTTTAGATAAGAATGGTCAACCTATCGATGTCGACAAACTCTCGTCTGAGTTTGCTGCTTGGCAAGAGCTAGCGAAACAAGCCAGCCATCCGACGACTAAGAGCGCAGTCAGTGGTGAAGTAGCTAATGAGCTGTCGCCGTTGTTAACAGACGTTGATGGTTCCAACATCGACGCGCTTCCACGAGTCTCCTTGGATGAACTTGAAGTTATAGATACCAAGTTGGCGCAAGGAAAACCACTGACTCAGCAAGAAGCTCAGATCATTGAAGGGTTGAAACAAGGAACGATCATGGCGGATATTCCTGAGCAAGACCTTGCCCAATTTGTTGCGCTCCCTAATGACATTAAACAGATTCTAGCAGAGCAACAAGTACAACATAACTTAACTCGCCAGGCTGGACCTATGGCAGTGTCTCAGCAAATCCAGCATACAGCGGCTCAAGTACCCCAGCCACAAGCTGCTCATAGTGGAGATAAAGTCGCATTATCTTCAACGCCCGATACGTTGATAGCCGCGCAAGTGCCGACGTCGCTTCAAGGTGTGAAAGACGGAGAGATTAGCCAGAAAGTGATGAACGCAGCATTGGCGACTGGTGCGCTAAAGGCGACTGTGGATAAACAAGATAAGTCGGACCTCCAACATGGCTTCGCTGGACAGCTTCAGGCTATGGTAGGTCAGCAAGGAATTAATGTGCAGCAACAAACGCGTATTGATGCTGCACAACAAGCTCAGCTTCCGTTGCAACTAACTAAAGAGCTAGCCAACGAGCAAGTTGCGGAAAAAGTGCAAATGATGATGTCGAAGAATCTGAAAAATCTCGATATTCGTCTTGATCCACCAGAGTTAGGTCGTATGCAAATTCGTATGACCATGAATAATGACGTTGCCAATGTACATTTTACAGTGAACAACCCGCAAGCTCGTGACATTATTGAACAGACGCTCCCTCGTTTGAGAGAAATGCTAGCGCAACAAGGTATGCAGCTGGCTGATTCTTCCGTCCAACAACAAAACAGTGGGCAACAGCAAGGTAGGTATACTGCTGAACAACATGCTCAAAGCGCGCAAAGTGGCGGTTTCTCTGGACAGTCCGAAGAGGGTTTTGAATCTGATGTCAATCTGGATTTGAATGTCGCTTCAAAGCGTGATGGAATTAGTTTTTACGCATAAAAGGCCGTTTAACGGCAATGGAATACGGTTACCAAGCAACTTACTAAAACGTCTTGGTAACTCAAAAGAACAATAAGAGACAAGAATGGCAGAAGAACAGTTACAAGGGGCCGATGCGCCGAAAGGAAAAAGCAAGTTACTTATCATCATCATCGCTGTTGTAGTATTACTACTTGGTGGCGGGGCAGCGGCATTTTTTCTAATGGGCTCTGATGAACCTGCTCAGGCTGAATCGTCTCAACAGGCTCAAGTGAAGGCATCGGATGCTGCGCCCATCGCGTATGTGAATCTTCCTCAGGCATTTGTATTTAACGTTACTGGGGATAGTCGCGATAGGCTGGTTCAAATTAAAGCGCAGTTAATGGTTCGCGGTGCAGAAAATGAAGAGTTGGCGCGGTATCATTCGCCACTGATTGAAAGCTCTATGCTATCAACGTTTGCTTCCGCGACGGTTGATCAATTGCGCTCTCCTACAGGACGAGTGGAGTTGCGCGATCGTGCTTCCGAAGATATCAAAGCAGCGCTGAATGCTGCGGTCGGTAAGCCAGTGATTGAAAAAGTACTGTTTACAGATTTTGTTATTCAATAGGTAAAACGTGACCGATCTATTAAGCCAAG
>NZ_JAWOUX010000024.1:0-19052 GCF_033339595.1 Vibrio sp. 2096 | reverse complement strand
GTCAACGTCACCGTGAATGCGGTGAACGACACGCCTGTGGTTGAAAGCAACATTGCAGACCAAACCTTGGCGGAAGATTTTACGCCATACAGCATCGATCTGAATACGGCCTTCAGTGATGTGGATAACGCCGATGGTGAGTTAACGTTTAGCGTCTCTGGCAACAGCAACGTGTTGGTTTCGATTGAAAATGGCATCGCGACCATTAGCCCAACCGCAGACTGGAACGGCTCAGAAGCGTTAACCTTTACGGCCACCGATCCAAGCGGCGAGAGCGTTAGCCAAACGGTGAACTTCATAGTAGCGCCAGTGGCGGATATCGTGGCAGATAAAGCGACGGTTGTGGAAGACACGCCAACCATCATTAAGGTTTTAGGTAACGACACGTTCGAAGGCGACGATAAAGTGGTGTCGCTGGATACCAATAACGGTCCAGCCAACGGCACGGTCTCGGTCAACCCGGACGGCAGCGTCACTTACACGCCAAACGACAACTTCCACGGTACAGACAGCTTCACGTACATCGTCACCTCCGGTGGGGTATCGGAGTCCACCACGGTGAACGTCGATGTCACACCAGTGAATGACGCGCCAGTGGCAAAAGATGATACAGCTGTTACTGACGAAGACACGCCAGTGACAATTGATGTTCTGCCAAACGACACCGACATTGATGGCGATAAGCTGTCTATCCAATCGGCGTCTGTGCCGAGTGACCAAGGCACAGTCGAGATTGTTGACGGCAAACTGGTGTTTACACCGGCCGAGAACTTCCATGGTGATGCTGAAATCACTTACACCATCACCGATGGTTCGCTGACCGACCAAGCGACGGTCAACGTCACCGTGAATGCGGTGAATGACACGCCTGTGGTTGAAAGTAGCATCGCAGACCAAGCCTTGGCAGAAGACTTTACGCCATACAGCATCGATCTAAATACCGCGTTCAGCGACGTGGATAACGTGGATGGCGATCTGAGCTTCAGCGTTTCTGGCAACAGTAATGTCAATGTCTCAATAGAAAATGGCATTGCGACTATTAGCCCAACGGCAGACTGGAACGGCTCAGAAGCGTTGACGTTTACTGCCACCGATCCAAGCGGCGAAAGCGTTAGCCAAACGGTGAACTTCACGGTAGCGCCTGTGGCGGACATCGTGGCAGACAACGCGACGGTTGTAGAAGATACGCCAACCATCATCAAGGTCTTAGGTAACGACACGTTTGAAGGCGACGACAAAGTGGTGTCGCTGGATACCAACAACGGTCCAGCTAACGGCACGGTCTCGGTCAACCCGGACGGCAGCGTAACCTACACGCCAAACGACAACTACCACGGTACAGACAGCTTCACGTACATCGTCACCTCCGGTGGGGTGTCAGAGTCCACCACGGTGAACGTCGATGTCACACCAGTGAATGACGCGCCAGTGGCAAAAGATGATACCGCTGTTACTGACGAAGACACGCCAGTGACGATTGATGTCCTACCAAACGATACTGACATCGATGGTGATACGTTAAGCATTGATTCGGCGTCTGTGCCGAGTGACCAAGGTACAGTTGAAATTGTTGACGGCAAGTTGGTGTTCACACCGGCTGAGAACTTCCATGGTGACGCTGAAATTACTTACACGATTACTGATGGTGCACTGACTGACCAAGCAACGGTCAACGTCACCGTGAATGCGGTGAACGACACGCCTGTGGTTGAAAGTAGCATTGCAGACCAAACCTTGGCGGAAGATTTCACCCCATACAGCATCGATCTGAATACCGCTTTCAGCGATGTAGATAACGTCGATGGCGATCTGACCTTCAGCGTCTCTGGTAACAGCAACATTCAAGTGGCGATCGTCAACGGTATTGCTACGTTCACTCCAACCGCAGACTGGAACGGCTCAGAGAGCCTAACCTTTACGGCCACCGATCCAAGCGGCGAGAGCGTTAGCCAAACGGTGAACTTCACAGTGGCGCCTGTGGCAGATATTGAATCTGACCGCGCGACGGTTGTGGAAGACACACCAACCATCATCAAGGTTTTAGGTAACGACACGTTCGAAGGCGACGACAAAGTGGTGTCGCTCGATAGCAATAACGGTCCAGCCAACGGCACGGTCTCGGTCAACCCGGACGGCAGCGTCACTTACACGCCAAACGACAACTTCCACGGTACAGACAGCTTCACGTACATCGTTACCTCCGGTGGGGTATCGGAATTCACCACGGTGAACATCGATGTCACGCCAGTGAATGACGCGCCAGTGGCAAAAGATGATACCGCTGTCACTGACGAAGACACGCCAGTGACGATTGATGTCCTACCAAACGATACTGACATCGATGGTGATACGTTAAGCATTGATTCGGCGTCTGTGCCGAGTGACCAAGGTACAGTTGAAATTGTTGACGGCAAGTTGGTGTTCACACCGGCTGAGAACTTCCATGGTGACGCTGAAATCACTTACACCGTTAGCGATGGTGCACTGACTGACCAAGCGACGGTCAACGTCACCGTGAATGCAGTGAACGACACGCCTGTGGTTGAAAGCAACCTCGCAGACCAAACCTTGGCGGAAGATTTCACGCCATACACCATCGATCTAAATACGGCTTTCAGTGATGTGGATAACGTCGATGGCGAGTTAACGTTTAGCGTCTCTGGCAACAGTAATGTCAATGTCTCAATAGAAAATGGCATTGCGACCATTAGCCCAACGGCAGACTGGAACGGCTCAGAAACCCTAACGTTTATGGCCACCGATCCAAGCGGTGAAAGCGTCAGCCAAACGGTGAACTTCACAGTGGCGCCTGTGGCGGACATCGTGGCAGACAACGCGACGGTTGTGGAAGACACGCCGACCATCATTAACGTCCTAGGTAACGACACGTTTGAAGGCAGCGACAAAGTGGTGTCGCTGGATACCAATAACGGTCCAGCCAACGGCACGGTCTCGGTCAACCCGGACGGCAGCGTCACTTACACGCCAAACGACAACTTCCACGGTACAGACAGCTTCACGTACATCGTTACCTCCGGTGGGGTATCGGAATTCACCACGGTGAACATCGATGTCACGCCAGTGAATGACGCGCCAGTGGCAAAAGATGATACCGCTGTCACTGACGAAGACACGCCAGTGACGATTGATGTTCTGCCAAACGATACTGATATTGATGGTGATACGCTGTCTATCCAATCGGCGTCTGTACCTGAAGCACAAGGTAAAGTCGAAATTGTTGATGGCAAATTGGTGTTCACACCAGCTGAGAACTTCAATGGCGATGCTGAAATCACTTACACCGTTACCGATGGTTCACTGACTGACCAAGCGACGGTCAACGTCACCGTGAATGCGGTGAACGACACGCCTGTGGTTGAAAGTAGCATTGCAGACCAAACCTTGGCGGAAGATTTCACCCCATACAGCATCGATCTGAATACCGCTTTCAGCGATGTAGATAACGTCGATGGCGATCTGACCTTCAGCGTCTCTGGTAACAGCAACATTCAAGTGGCGATCGTCAACGGTATTGCTACGTTCACTCCAACCGCAGACTGGAACGGCTCAGAGAGCCTAACCTTTACGGCCACCGATCCAAGCGGCGAGAGCGTTAGCCAAACGGTGAACTTCATAGTAGCGCCAGTGGCGGATATCGTGGCAGATAAAGCGACGGTTGTGGAAGACACGCCAACCATCATTAAGGTTTTAGGTAACGACACGTTCGAAGGCGACGATAAAGTGGTGTCGCTGGATACCAATAACGGTCCAGCCAACGGCACGGTCTCGGTCAACCCGGACGGCAGCGTCACTTACACGCCAAACGACAACTTCCACGGTACAGACAGCTTCACGTACATCGTTACCTCCGGTGGGGTATCGGAATTCACCACGGTGAACATCGATGTCACGCCAGTGAATGACGCGCCAGTGGCAAAAGATGATACCGCTGTCACTGACGAAGACACGCCAGTGACGATTGATGTCCTGCCAAACGACACCGATATTGATGGTGATAAGCTGTCGATTGAATCGGCTTCCGTACCTGAAACACAAGGCACAGTTGAGATCGTTGATGGCAAACTGGTCTTCACACCGGCTGAGAACTTCCATGGTGACGCTGAAATTACTTACACGATTACTGATGGTGCACTGACTGACCAAGCAACGGTCAACGTCACCGTGAATGCGGTGAACGACACGCCTGTGGTTGAAAGCAACATTGCAGACCAAACCTTGGCGGAAGATTTTACGCCATACAGCATCGATCTGAATACGGCCTTCAGTGATGTGGATAACGTTGATGGTGAGTTAACGTTTAGCGTCTCTGGCAACAGCAACATTCAAGTGGCGATCGTCAATGGGATTGCTACGTTCACTCCAACCGCAGACTGGAACGGCTCAGAAGCGTTAACCTTTACGGCGACCGACCCAAGCGGTGAAAGCGTCAGCCAAACGGTGAACTTCACAGTTGCGCCTGTGGCAGATATTGAATCTGACCGCGCGACGGTTGTGGAAGACACGCCGACCATCATTAAGGTTTTAGGTAACGACACGTTCGAAGGCGACGACAAAGTGGTGTCGCTGGATAGCAATAACGGTCCAGCGAACGGCACGGTCTCGGTCAACCCGGACGGCAGCGTCACTTACACGCCAAACGACAACTTCCACGGTACAGACAGCTTCACGTACATCGTTACCTCCGGTGGGGTATCGGAATTCACCACGGTGAACATCGATGTCACGCCAGTGAATGACGCGCCAGTGGCAAAAGATGATACCGCTGTCACTGACGAAGACACGCCAGTGACGATTGATGTCCTGCCAAACGACACCGATATTGATGGTGATAAGCTGTCGATTGAATCGGCTTCCGTACCTGAAACACAAGGCACAGTTGAGATCGTTGATGGCAAACTGGTCTTCACACCGGCTGAGAACTTCCATGGTGACGCCGAAATCACTTACACCATCACTGATGGTTCGCTGACTGACCAAGCGAAAGTAGCTGTTACCGTTAACCCAGTAAACGATGCGCCAACGATCAAGGTCGATGCTGTAGAAAGTATCACTGAAGATGCAGTGAATACCGATACGGTAGTGGCAACGTTGGAAGTCGCTGATATCGACACGCCAGAAGAGCAATTAACCGTTTCTTTAGAAAACAACTCAAACGGCTACTTTGCGCTAGTTGGCGATGAAGTCAAACTGACTCAAGCGGGTGTTGACGCGGTTAACAACGACGAACTCAACCTTAAAGACCTAACGATCAGCGCATCAGTATCGGATGGTGTTAATCCAACGGTTAGCGACAGTGATAGTTTGATTGTGAATCGCGTTAACGATGCACCAACAGTCGACAATGTGATTTCAGATCAAGTGTTAGCAGAAGATTTTACGATCTACACGATTGATTTAAACGACGCATTTAAAGACAGCGACTCCGCATTGAACTTCTCAGTGTCCGGCAACAGCAACGTGTTGGTGTCGATTGAAAATGGCATCGCGACCATTAGCCCAACTGCGGACTGGAACGGCTCTGAAGCGTTGACCTTTACTGCCACCGATCCAAGCGGTGAAAGCGTTAGCCAAACGGTGAACTTCACAGTGGCGCCTGTGGCAGATATTGAATCTGACCGCGCGACGGTTGTGGAAGACACACCAACCATCATCAAGGTTTTAGGTAACGACACGTTCGAAGGCGACGACAAAGTGGTGTCGCTCGATAGCAATAACGGTCCAGCCAACGGCACGGTCTCGGTCAACCCGGACGGCAGCGTCACTTACACGCCAAACGACAACTTCCACGGGGCAGACAGCTTCACCTACATCGTCACCTCCGGTGGTGTCAGTGAATCCACCATTGTTAACGTCGATGTCACGCCAGTAAACGACAAACCTGACAGTGAAGACTTTACGCATGTGGCCGATGATCAGCTTACGCACGTTGTGTTTGATACCGATACGAAGCCTCTGGGTCACGGTGACTCTCAAGATCATATCGCGGATGTTGAAGACGACTTAAAAGGCAACGATCTACATGTCCGAATTACTGAACTGCCAACCTCAGGTACGTTGTTCTTTAAAGATAGTGATGGTGAGTTGCACGAAATTAAAGAAGTAAGCGATACGCTTTATGACAAAGACAGCCTTTACTATGAAGCTGATAATGTGGGTTTCTTATTAGGTATCAAGGATCGCCCAGATACACCAAATAGTTCCGAGTCTACAACAGATTTCAATAATTGGGGGCTAAGTGAGGACGGAGGTCCATCACACTCCCGTACTGAGCATTTAGCAAATGGAGCTTCTATCACCATTTCTTCTGATAGCGGTGAGCTTGCGCAGTACAACCGCCAGGTGTCACACATCGGCAATGGTATCGCTGACAATGATGGGCAGGGTATTGAGAAAGGTGAAACGATTACGATCGATTTGTCTAATAATCCTGTGGGCAGCGTAAACCTTGGCTTAGATGGATTAGGTGGATTGTTTGATTACGGTGATGACAACGCAGCACTTATTACGGTTACATACTTAGATTCAAATAATGTCCAACAGACTCAAACGTTCGAGTTTTTGAAGCCTGAAGGCAACTTCATGCTATTCCAAGAAACAAGCGTTGGTTATGGGAAAGATCTAGCTCTTCCTGAAGGTTCGGTCATTACTCAGTTAGATTTTTCTACGAAAAATGAAGGGAACTGGGAGTTACGTTATGTAGAAGGTGTACCTGCCGAAGACAGCTTTGGATATGTGGCAGTCGACTCTGAAAATGGCGTTAGCGATCCATCTACAGTCAATATCGTTAATGAAATGCTAGATGGTAATATTGCTGAAAATGGGCCAAGCCTGTCTGTGGTCGGTGATAGCGTGACTGAGGGTGACAATGTCACGTTCTCGGTTGTTCTAAATGAAACCACTAGCACTGCCGTTAAGTACCAAGTTGATATGCTTGCTCAAGGTTCTTCAGTTGATAAGAATGACGTAAATCTATCAAATGCAACCTATACAAATGGTGTTGTTTTCTTAGGTGGTTACTTGATTGTTCCTGCAGGTATAAGTAGCTTCGAAATATCGATTCCGACTATTGATGACTTGGTTGTGGAAAGCAGCGAAACGATCGTTCTTGAGATCGGCGGTGAAACGGGGACGGCAACAGTTCTTGATAATGACAGTACAAAACTTAGCGTAGTAGATGCCGGCGATGTCATTGAAGGAACTGACGCAATATTTACCGTTTTACTCTCTAACCCTGTTCAAGAGGCCGTTGTCGTCAATCTGAAGTCAACAACAAATGATAGCTATACTGCGGAAGATGTTGATCTAGGCACTATGGTAGTGACCTATGTGGATACTCATGGTCAAACTCAAACATTAGATATAGCGCCTAATGGAGACGTTACTATACCTCCAGGTGTCGCTGAAATTAAAGTCGCAGTCCCGACCAAACTAGATAATGTCCATGAAGGTGATGAGAGCTTTGGTCTTACGGTTACGGAAATCGGTAGTGTCACCAGTAATGGTATTGCAACTGGTAACGCAAATATTGTGGATTCTGATCCTGCACCTTTAGTTAGTATTAGTGCCGATCAAAATAGCGTAAATGAAGGTGAAACGGCAGGCTTTACGCTGACACTTGATAAAGTTGCAGATGAGAGTGTTACGGTTCATGTCGAATATAGTGGCGTGGCCCAAGATGGAAAAGATTTTGTTGGCGTTCTGAGTGTTGAAGTTCCTGCGGGTCAATCTTCAGCTGCTCTTGACTTACTGACGGTCACCGATGGTATTTATGAGGGCGCAGAATCTTTCACAGTAACCATTAAAGAGGTTGATGGCGCTGATGCGAGCATTGCTTCAAATAACAGCGCAAGTGTTGTGATCGTTGATGCCCAAAGTGCACCGAAAGTGACTATTAGCTCAGATCAATCCTCAGTTGATGAAGGTAGTGATGCAAAATTTATCGTCAACATTGACCAAAAAGCAGATGAAGATGTACTGGTAACATTCACAATCGGAGGGAATGTTGATGACAAAGATTATATTGCTCCAAGTACGTACACAGTCACGATTCCAGCGGGTAAAACGTCGGCGCCGATTGATATAAAAACTCTCGATGATGGTATTTACGAAGATCTTGAAAACCTAACCGTGACTCTAATTGATACGGTTGGTGCAGATTCGACGCTTGCAAGTGACTCGAATGAAGCAACAGTCTCTATTATAGATGCTCAGCACGCTCCAGAGTTTATTTCTGGCGGCGATAGTGCTGGTGACAAACCAAATGATGATGTTTACGACTTCGGGTCAGTTAACGAAAACACGGTGAGTGGGGCCGTTATCGGCACGGTCGTTGCTGAAGATCACGATAATGACGTGCTTGTATACCGCTTTGCAGATGGCTCGAGCACTAATGGTATTTTTGATATCGACCCGACAAGTGGAGAGATTTCATTGAACAAGACAATCGATGATGTTGACTTGGGCGATTATACGCTTCAGGTTGAGGTTATCGATGGAACTGGCGGGATTGATACTGCCGAGGTAAATGTTTCTCTGGTAAATGTGAATGATGCTCCTGAATCTTCGCCTTCAGTGGTTGAGATGAATGAAGATACTCAAGTGATGCTTGATTGGTCATCATTCGGTATTAGCGATGTGGACTCTGATGTATCAGATCTATCCGTCCAAATTACAACGCTTCCTAGCGATGGCTCATTAGAGTACAGAGATTCGCAAGGCGATTGGCAGTCTGTACAAATCGATCAAGTCCTCGATAAATCGCTTTTTGAGGAAAACGGTGTTCGTTTTGTACCTGAATTAAATGAATCAGGCAGTGACAGCTTCGGCGGAAATCAAGTCGGAGATCAGGAATCTAGTTACGCTCAAATTGGTTTTAAACCGACAGATGGGCAGAGCTCTGGTCAAGAGTCGACACTGACAATAGACGTGAACCCTGTAGCTGACAAACCGAACTTAATTGCAGTGACGCCATTAAACTCATTGCCTCAACAAGAGTTTAACGTTACGACATGGAGTAATGTTCAAGTTGGTTCTAGTGATGGTATGGGGGTCAATGGAGAGACTCTAATCTCAGCGATCAACGCTCTTAATGAAGCCGATGGTACTCGATTGAGTTGGGCAAATGTGGAAGATTTAGGGACTCATGCAACCTTGGCAAATGAGGCCGTTCTAGTCACATCTCTTGTTTATCTCGAAGCTGGCTCGAGTTACGACTTTGTCGGTCAAGCCGATGATAGCCTTGCAATCAAGTTGGGTGGTACGTTACTTGATCAAGCTCGTTGGGGGAGCGACAGTGGTGATATTAAGGGAGCTAGCTTTACCCCTTCGGTATCTGGCTTTTATCCAATTGAAATTTATCACCATAACCAAAGTGGTCCGGGTAACTTTAATGTGGATGTATCCATTAATGGACAAGCGCCTGTCAACCTGAGCAATAGTAGTCTTTACGTAGTTAGTGATGAAAGTGCACTAGAAGCAACTGATATCAGAACGTCTGAACTACAAGAAGTTAATGGTGTTGCGTTTTACGAAACATACCAGCTGAACGAAGGGTTACAAGATACAGCGATACCGCTCTCTGAAATTAAAGCAAGCTTAAATGATACAGATGGCTCTGAATCACTTAAAGTCACGCTAACTGGCTTACCTGTAGGTGCGATCCTTTCAGATGGAAATAGTTCTATTACTGTCGCAACTATTGATGAAGAACTGGACGTGACAAGTTGGGCATTAGATGCACTTACTGTGACTCCACCTGCGGGCTCCCATGATGACTTCACTATCAATTTGACTGCAACGAGTACAGAAAGCTCGAATGGTGATTCAGCAGAATCTAACTTGGCGATCAATGTTGTAGTACATGAGAACTTACCGACGGAAACGGAAAGTGATTTGGGCGAAACCATAGAAGACAATACTCTACAAGGGAATGTATTGCTTAATGACTCTGACGGCGACAATATTCTGATGGTAGATCATCTTACTATCGATGGTGCTGATTACGAGGTAGGCGAAAGTGTTTCTTTGACTAGTGGTACGTTACTAGTAAACCGAGATGGTAGTTACATATTTGAACCTGCTGAGCATTGGTCAGGTGACGTTCCATTAATTAGCTATACCACAAATACTGGCGTAACAAATACACTTGATATCAATGTTGTTGCTATCGCAGATGCACCT
The DNA here is from genome assembly GCF_033339595.1 of Vibrio sp. 2096. Classification (NCBI taxonomy): domain Bacteria; kingdom Pseudomonadati; phylum Pseudomonadota; class Gammaproteobacteria; order Vibrionales; family Vibrionaceae; genus Vibrio; species Vibrio sp. 2096. The sequence continues at coordinate 8,852 of NZ_JAWOUX010000024.1, read as the reverse complement.
ACGATCACGATCAATGTTGGCGACTTAGTTAAACGAGATGCTATTGATCCAAACCATCACTTAGCTACATCGGCAATAAATAATACCAATACCGAAAATGAGGCTGTCGCAGCCAACCTTGGGTTGGATAATGCAGTACCTAAAATTAATACACACGCTGGTGTTGTGTTGGGAGTCAATACTGACTTAAGTGACACCGACAGCTTGTTTGTTGGGACAGATTTCAACGATGTATTCTATGGTGGCGGTGGCGATGACGTATTTGTTGGCGGTGGTAACAATGATACGTTTTATGGTGATGACGCGACCAGTCTTACTCTGCATGATGGTAAAGATACAGTCTACTTAACAGGGAACTTTGATGACTACAAAATGACCTTCAAAGACGATCATGGAGGTAAAGTTCCATATTGGATTTTATTAGATAGTCGTTCTATCGATTCGGTAAACGATCATACAGGTAGTGATGACCGAGGTGATCATTTATATGAAATTGAACGCGTTGTTTTTGCAGACAAAATTGTTGATTTGAAACCTGATGGCACTTATGAAGTGCTTCAAGATCGCTGGATTTCGGTCGATGTGGATGTTGATCTAGTTGATGTCGATGGAAGTGAGGATTTAGCGCAGACTGCTCTTGTACAAGATCTACCAGACGGTGTTGACGTGTATGTTGATGGGGTCGCAATTAAGCAAGATTCAAATGGAGATTACCCTGTCACTCTTGGTACAGATGGTAAGCTTTCCCTGGATATCAGAGTGCCATTCGATTATGAAGGCAGCTTAGAGTTCCCGCTAAGCGTTACTGCTACGTCTGTTGAAGGATCAAATAATGACGCAGCTTCAACAACTGAATCCGTTGAGCTTACAGCTCGTGACTATGTGTTGGAGTCGGGATCGCATGGGAATGATCAGATAACGGGTAGTGACGATCACGATATTATTGTTGGTGATGTTCAAGGATTGGAGATCATTGCAGGTCAGGACTACAACATCGCATTTGTTCTGGACACTTCAGGGAGCATGGGTAACTGGGTAGGAACTGCGAAGCAAGAAGTGCTAGATGTGTTTGATGAGCTGTTAAGTGCGGTAAATCAAGGAGAGAAGCCAGGGACAGTGAATATTCACCTTAGTGAATTTGCTTCAAGTGCATCAGCGGTGATTTCTGTTGACTTGAGTTCTCTTACAGCAAGAAAAGAGTTTGTAGAAGAGTTGAATCGTGTAATTGATGATGAGGGTTCTGGCGGCACAAACTATGAGGCGGGCTTACAGTCGGCCGTTGAATGGTTCAGCAGTCAACCTAACCCTAATGGCCAAAATATCACGTACTTTGTTACGGATGGTCAACCAAATAGAGCAACATACCTCTATGGTGTAGCACCGAGTGAATTCTCGAAAGTGATTTTGGACGTCGATAATTCTGGCAAGCTTGTTACCCTGCAAGATATTGCGAGTAAAAACAATTACTCATACGGACAAACAGTTACCTACAAAGGTGATGTCGTTATAGATAGTTACGGTAAGGTTTATTCACCGCTAACAGGAAGAATCCTTGGCGATATCGACAGATATTATGGCTCTATCCGTTATTACGATGAAGGGAATAGCTCGACACAAGCTCAACACATGTATCAAGTACTAGCGGCATTGTCCTCTATAGAAGCGATAGGTCTTGGGAGTGGCGTTGATGAACATACACTCAAGCAGTATGACACTGATGGTGTGGTAGAGTCAGATATTGATGTTACTAAGCTTGCTGAAACGATATTGGGTCAAGATGTACCTCTCAAACAAGGTTCAGACACTATTCAAGGAGGTGAAGGTAACGATATCTTGTTAGGTGACTTAATTGAGTTTGGTGGTAATGAACAAGGCTTAAGTGCGATTCAATCACATGTGGCGCAGCAAACGGGTCAGGATGTGTCTACCGTTGACGGCGAAGATATACATGAGTACGTTAGAAATAACTTGGAAGAATTCAACCAAACTCACCAAGGAGATAAATCGGATAATTTATATGGCGGCGCTGGTGATGACTTACTATTTGGTCATGGTGGCAACGACATACTCGTTGGCGGTGAAGGGGATGATATTCTGATTGGTGGTTTAGGTAGTGATACTTTAACAGGGTCAGAAGGGGCCGACATCTTTAAGTGGAGTGAAGTCACTAACGATGTTGATACTGTCACTGACTTCAATAAAAATGAAGACGCTCTAGACTTCTCAGATCTGTTTGACGACTTATCTAAAGATGAAATTGGAGAGCTTCTTAATGATCTTCAATCAGGTGATCATACTGGTGATGTCGGAGAGTATCATGTAGAAGTGGCACCAGACGGGGGATCTGAGGCAAACCTGAGTATTACAAAAGGGAGCTCGACATTGGACATCCATTTTGACGGTGCAAGTGTTGATGATGTGACTCAAAGCTTAATTGCGAGTTTAGAAGCTCAGTACAAAGACATGTAGTAGCGCTAAACTGTAGTCAAATTTAAAATCAAAAAGGTCTAGCAATTTGCTAGACCTTTTATTTTTACGGTCTGTTTATTGTTGTGCTAGCTTTTTGGAAGTGTTGTGAAAACGGTCCATTCTTTCTTCACTTCACCCTTGTGGCCAATCACTGTTGCGGTTACTCGACGGTTCAATGCGTGACTAACTTGGTCTGTACCTTGTGTCGCAAGTACTGTGTCTCCATAGCCGACAATGGTAACTCTATCTCCACTAATGCCGTTCTTCATGAGCTCTTTTCTAACGTTTTCAGCGCGGCGCTTAGATAAGTCAAGATTATGTTCTGCAGTACCAGTGCGACTAGCATAACCTTGAATCTCTATAGACGTGTTCGGGTACTCTTTCAAAAAGTCGGATAGTTCAAGAATTTGTTGCGTAAAGATAGGGTTGATCACATCGGAATCGTTCGCAAATAGTACTCGAATTTGCATTTCTTGTGAGGAGTCAACGTACGAACCGCAACCGTCGTTGTCTATTTCGGCACCCAAAGGTGTACCCGGGCACAAATCTCGCTCGTTAATGACTCCGTCAGAGTCATCATCTATATGATCAGCCCACTGATCGGCAATTGGGGTATCTATGTAATCATATTCATCACCACGATCTGATGAACTGCATGCGGAGAGCATTAATGAGAGTGTAATAAAAGCTATGTGTTTCATAATTAATACTCCACTTCTTCTAGCCATTCTTTAGGCATTTCAACCCTTAATGCACTCAACAGTTGCCCAGTTGCGTTCATCACTCGATATTTGGCGTACTGCTCTGCGTATTTAGAATCTAAGTAGTCTTTACGCGCCTCAAAGAGCTCGTTTTCAGTGTTCAATAGATCAAGCAGTGTTCGTTTACCGATGCGATATTGCTTCTCGTAAGCAATTACGGTTTCAGACGCAGAGTCTACATGATCTGATAGAAACTCTTTTTGTTGTAATGTTAAATCAAGCGCACTCCAAGAAAGCCTTAACCCTTCTTCAACATTGCGATAGGCACCTTCACGCAAGTCTTTTGCTTTATTTAGCTGGTAGGCAAAGTTTTCTGAGTTCGCTGCATCACTGCCACCATTGAATAGGTTGTAGCGTAGACGCAGCATGGCAAGTGTCTCATCACTTCGACCTTTTAAACCATCAGCGTCGTCACGCCATGTTTGCGAAGCTTCAATTGAAATGGTTGGGTAATTAACACCTTTAGACTGTTTGTATTGAAACTTAGCCGAGTCTACGTCTGCGAGCGCCACTTGAATAACGGGATGAAGTTCAAATGCCAAGCCTACCGCTTCATCAACCGTGTACGGGATAAAGTTTTGGTCCGCTCTCGGAAAGATTAACCCTTGTGGTGTTTGACCGACTAAACGAGTGAACATCGTGTGAGAGTCATACAGGTTATTTTGAGCAGCAGCTAAGTTTCCGTGTGCTTTTGCCAAACGTGCTTCTACCTGCGTCAAGTCAGCAGTAGAGCCGATACCCGAGTTGACTCGTTTTTTAATGTCATCGTAAATATCTTTATGAACAGCAAGGTTGTTTTCTGAAAGCTTTAGGACTTCATACGCTTTAACAGCGTCCAAGTACACTTTAGTCACTTCAAGTGCCTTATCTGAAGCATCTGCTAAGAGTTGAAATCTAACAGATTCAGCATCAGCTGCGGTTCGATCAATATCATTTAATGTAGCGCTACCATCCCATATTAGTTGGGTCAGTGTCACTGAAGCTTCCTTTCGAGTGTAATCCGTGTCTCCTCGACCAACTTCATCTGACGGGTCTAATCCTTCATATCCAATTCCAGCATCTAGATCAACAGAGGGGAGGTAAGCACCTGATGAAGCTTCATTTATGTACTTCTGGCTCATAAACTCGTTAAATGCACTCTTAATATCGGGGTTATTTTGTAGCGTCTGTGCAACCGCTTGCTCTAGAGTTTGACCGAAAACTGGTGAAGACACTATTAAGCAACAGCAGGCTATATGTACTCGATTCCATCTCACGTTAGTTCTCCTAAAATCATGTCGCTCTTATTCTGTTTCATATTTGAGACGAGAAGTTACAAACAATGAATTTTCTTAGTGCGTATTATCAACTTGTTGATGTTTAAATGTTTAATTCAATAAAAAACAACAATCTTACTCTCTAAACTCTAGCATACGAGGCAAAGCTTGCTTGGTAAGTGGTCGATTTTTTCGTAGAAAACCTTTTTATCTTAAGAGCATAGCGGAAACTGGTTTAAATGAAGGCAAATTCTTCGGTTATTTTCCTTATTACTCTCAAAAAACTAAATCCTCTTGGAATAAAACGAAAAATTCATATTTTGTCTAAACTATAGACGTGTTTAGTGCAGTAACAAGCCTTTAATTAAACTAATACAAGGATGAAGAGCATGGATCGAGTAGCGTTAAGTTCATTGATGAGCAATGTCGTGGTTATAGGGCTTGATGGGAACCTGAGAAGTCTTGAAAGTGGTCAGCTACCTCAGCCTGGTGAATTAATTATTGAGGAAGTTTCTGATACATCAGAATTAATTGTACAACAGGTAACACCGCAAGGTAGTTCAATTAACGTTACTGATGATGTCACTGCGCTAATCGAGGCTATCGCTAGTGGAGAAGACCCTACTGCTCTTGGTGAGGATTTTGAGCCAGCTGCAGGTGAGGAAAGTGGTTCTAGCCCCCAAAATACTGGTGCAATAGATCGTACTGGCGCTGAATTGTTGGCTAGTACGAATTTTGAGACCGTCGGTATTGATGGAATCGGACTATCTACAACTCAAGCACTATCTTTGTTGGATCTTTTCAGAGTAATTAATGGCCCTGTACCACCGACTATCTTAGTTCAAGAAATATCTAGTCCGACTATCAACGAAGGTGACCAAGTTGTATTCGATATTACTCTAAGTCAAACAACTGAAGACAACACTGATGTCATTCTTTCTCTCCTTGATGGAACCGCAACAGGCGGCTCAGCTGACGAGAACGGGAGTGACTACGTCAATGAGCGTGTCCTCATAACATTTTCTGATGGTACAACAGAAGAAGTTTCAGTCGGTGAAAGCGGAACCTTTACCATTTCGATCCCACCGGGTGAAAGTGACTTTACGGTCTCTATAGACTCTATTGACGACTCTGTATTTGAAGGCCCAGAAACGTTTACGCTCTCTGGCACGACAGAAGAACAAAGCACACCTGTTACTGGGACTGCCACTATTTTAGATGATGGTAGTGGACCTGGCTCAAATCCTGATGATGATCGCCCAGCGGTAACGATGAGTGATGCAGGTACGGTTAATGAGGGTGAGACAGCGAACTTCAAAGTGACGCTGTCGAATGCCTCCGAGTCCACTGTTCAAGTCGAGCTAGGCCTGAACTTAGGTGACACCGAAGTTGGAGACTTAGGCACCTTAGAATACAACACAGGCTCCGGTTGGGTTGCAGTGCCAAACGATGGCGTAGTAACGGTGCCAGCGGGGCAAACTGAGTTTGATGTGCGTATCGCTTCCATTGATGACGCCGTTTATGAAGGTCCTGAAGATTTCAGTGTGACAGTGACTGGCATTGGTGCAGTGCAAGGCAGCGATACGGGGACGGCGACGATCGTGGACGACGGCAGTGGTCCGGGCCCTGATCCGGATGATGACCGTCCAAGCGTGACTATCTCAGATGCTGGCACCATCAATGAGGGTGAGACAGCGAACTTCAAAGTGACGCTGTCGAATGCCTCCGAGTCCACTGTTCAAGTCGAGCTAGGCCTGAACTTAGGTGACACCGAAGTTGGAGACTTAGGCACCTTAGAATACAACACAGGCTCCGGTTGGGTTGCAGTGCCAAACGATGGCGTAGTAACGGTGCCAGCAGGGCAAACTGAGTTTGATGTGCGCATCGCTTCTGTTGATGACGCCGTTTACGAAGGCCCTGAAGATTTCAGTGTGACAGTAACCGGCATTGGCGCAGTACAAGGCAGCGATACGGGGACGGCGACGATCGTGGACGATGGCACTGGGCCAGGCCCCGATCCGGATGATGACCGCCCGAATGTGACTATTTCAGATGCTGGCACCATCAATGAGGGTGAGACAGCCAACTTCAAAGTGACGTTGTCGAATGCCTCCGAGTCCACTGTTCAAGTCGAGCTAGGCCTGAACTTGGGCGATACCGAAGCCGGTGACTTAGGTACCTTGGAATACAACACAGGCTCCGGTTGGGTTGCAGTGCCAAACGATGGCGTAGTAACGGTGCCAGCGGGGCAAACCGAGTTTGATGTGCGTATCGCTTCCATTGATGATGCTGTTTATGAAGGTCCAGAAGATTTCAGCGTGACGGTGACTGGCATTGGGGCGGTGCAAGGCAGCGATACGGGTACGGCAACGATAGTGGATGATGGTACGGGTCCGGGCCCCGATCCGGATGATGACCGTCCAAGCGTGACTATTTCAGATGCTGGCACCATTAATGAGGGTGAGACAGCCAACTTCAAAGTGACGCTATCGAATGCCTCCGAGTCTACAGTTCAAGTCGAGCTTGGCCTCAACTTAGGTGACACCGAAACCGGTGACTTAGGCACCTTAGAATACAACACCGGAAGCGGTTGGGTGACAGTGCCAAACGATGGTGTGGTGACCGTGCCGGCAGGGCAAACTGAGTTTGATGTGCGCATTGCTTCCATTGATGATGCGGTGTACGAAGGCCCTGAAGATTTCAGTGTCACGGTAACTGGCATTGGGGCAGTACAAGGCAGCGATACCGGTACGGCAACGATAGTGGATGACGGCAGTGGTCCGGGCCCTGATCCGGATGATGATCGTCCAAGCGTGACTATTACCGATGCTGGCACCATTAATGAGGGTGATACGGCGAACTTCAAAGTGACGCTATCGAACGCGTCTGAAGCGGAAACGCAAGTAGAGTTGGGTCTTAATCTCGGCGATACCGAAGTCGGTGACTTAGGCACCTTAGAATACAACACAGGCTCCGGTTGGGTTGCAGTGCCAAACGATGGCGTAGTAACGGTGCCAGCAGGGCAAACTGAGTTTGATGTGCGCATCGCTTCCATTGATGATGCGGTGTACGAAGGCCCTGAAGATTTCAGTGTGACGGTGACTGGCATTGGCGCAGTGCAAGGCAGCGATACGGGTACGGCGACGATAGTGGACGACGGCACGGGTCCAGGCCCCGATCCGGATGATGATCGTCCAAGCGTGACTATTTCAGACGCTGGCACCATCAATGAGGGTGACACAGCGAACTTCAAAGTGACGCTATCGAACGCGTCTGAAGCGGAAACGCAAGTAGAGTTGGGTCTTAATCTCGGCGATACCGAAGTCGGTGACTTAGGCACCTTAGAATACAACACAGGCTCCGGTTGGGTTGCAGTGCCAAACGATGGCGTAGTAACGGTGCCAGCGGGGCAAACTGAGTTTGATGTGCGTATTGCTTCCATTGATGACGCGGTGTACGAAGGCCCAGAAGATTTCAGCGTGACGGTGACTGGCATTGGGGCGGTGCAAGGTAGCGATACCGGTACGGCAACGATAGTGGATGACGGCACGGGTCCAGGACCTGATCCGGATGATGACCGTCCAAGCGTGACTATTACCGATGCTGGCACCATTAATGAGGGTGATACGGCGAACTTCAAAGTGACGCTATCGAACGCGTCTGAAGCGGAAACGCAAGTAGAGTTGGGTCTTAATCTCGGCGATACCGAAGTCGGTGACTTAGGCACCTTAGAATACAACACAGGCTCCGGTTGGGTTGCAGTGCCAAACGATGGCGTAGTAACGGTGCCAGCGGGGCAAACTGAGTTTGATGTGCGTATTGCTTCCATTGATGACGCGGTGTACGAAGGCCCAGAAGATTTCAGCGTGACGGTGACTGGCATTGGGGCGGTGCAAGGCAGCGATACCGGTACGGCAACGATCGTGGACGATGGCACGGGTCCGGGCCCTGATCCGGATGATGACCGTCCAAGCGTGACTATCTCAGACGCTGGCACCATCAATGAGGGGGATACGGCGAACTTCAAAGTGACGCTATCGAACGCCTCCGAGTCTACAGTACAAGTCGAGCTAGGCCTCAACTTAGGTGACACCGAAACCGGTGACTTAGGCACCCTAGAATACAACACCGGGAGCGGTTGGGTGGCAGTGCCAAACGATGGCGTGGTAACGGTGCCAGTGGGGCAAACTGAGTTTGATGTGCGTATTGCTTCCATTGATGACGCCGTTTATGAAGGTCCTGAAGATTTCAGTGTGACAGTAACCGGCATTGCCGCAGTACAAGGCAGCGATACGGGTACGGCAACGATAGTGGACGATGGCACGGGTCCGGGCCCTGATCCGGATGATGACCGTCCAAGCGTGAC
>NZ_JAWOUX010000023.1:0-30619 GCF_033339595.1 Vibrio sp. 2096 | reverse complement strand
GTCTACGTTTCGCGATCCGTGAAGGTGGCCGTACAGTAGGTGCTGGTGTTGTTGCTAAGATCTTCGACTAATTCATAGCGAATTAGCGATGCTTTCGGAAAATCTTGAATTAGATTTGACGAACCAGTAGCAAAAAGGGCATCATTTGATGCCCTTTTTCTGCACTCAACATTATTTTTGCTGTTTTCTTGTTCAGAAGTGGGTTGGGCGCAGAGCAAGATTAAGCAAAGAGGCTTAATCTTAAGAAGAGTACGCTGATTTTTTCAGCGATATGGAGTTTGCCCTGCAACAGCGGGGTTGTTGTCGTCTATATTAAGACTTGTAACAGGTTGGTTTTATGAAAGCAAATAATGCTGAAACTCCTGATAGCTCAAACGCAGCAGATACGTTTAAGTGGGTAGCCGCTTTCGTATTGGCAGCTGCCGCTGTTGTGGGTAATTACCTGTATGGTGAAATGTCTGTAGTGGTTCGTGCTGCAGGCGTTGTTGTTCTTATTGCAGCTGCCTTAGGCGTTGCAGCAACAACGACTAAAGGTAAAGCAGCGATCAGTTTTGCAAAAGAATCTCGTATGGAAGTACGTAAAGTTGTTTGGCCTACTCGCCAAGAAACCATGCAAACAACACTGATCGTTTTAGCTGTAAGTATTGTAATGGCTCTAGTGCTATGGGGTATTGACGGAATTATGGTTCGTCTAGTAGCTCTAGCAACTGGGGTATAGAGGGTTTTTATTCATGAGTGAAGCTCCAAAAAAACGCTGGTATGTGGTTCAAGCCTTCTCTGGATTTGAAGGTCGTGTAGCTCAATCTCTGCGCGAGCATATCAAAATGCACGGCATGGAAGAGCTATTCGGTGAAGTACTGGTTCCTACTGAAGAAGTAGTGGAAATGCGCGCGGGTCAGCGTCGCAAATCTGAGCGTAAGTTCTTCCCAGGTTACGTCCTTGTTCAGATGATTATGAACGATGAATCATGGCACCTAGTACGCAGTGTGCCGCGTGTCATGGGCTTCATTGGTGGTACCTCAGACCGTCCGGCACCTATCACGGATAAAGAGGCTGACGCGATTCTTAATCGTCTTGAGAAAGCGAGTGAAGCGCCTCGTCCGCGTACAATGTACGAAGCGGGTGAAGTGGTACGTGTTAACGAAGGTCCATTTGCTGACTTCAACGGTACTGTTGAAGAAGTGGATTACGAGAAGAGCCGCCTGAAAGTGTCTGTATCGATCTTTGGTCGTGCGACACCAGTTGAGCTTGAATTTGGTCAGGTTGAAAAGCTGGACTAAGACTCTTCGTTAAAGAGTATAAAAAATCACCTTTTTAGGGTTGTATAAGGCGCGGATTATGACTATAATTTCGCGCCTTTTTACTTCAAGTGAAGTAAAAAGTTTCTTACACAAACGGGGAGCTGATCCGCGATTAGCGTTTGTACCCAAACTTAGGAATTATCATGGCTAAGAAAGTTGAAGCTTACATCAAGCTACAAGTTGCTGCTGGTATGGCTAACCCTAGTCCACCAGTAGGTCCTGCACTAGGTCAACACGGTGTGAACATCATGGAATTCTGTAAAGCGTTCAACGCAAAAACAGAATCTATTGAGAAAGGTCTACCAACTCCAGTAGTTATCACAGTATACAGCGACCGTTCTTTCACGTTCGTAACTAAGACTCCACCTGCTGCTGTTCTTCTTAAGAAAGCTGCTGGCGTTAAGTCTGGTTCAGGTCGTCCAAACACTGAAAAAGTTGGTACTGTAACTGACGCTCAAATCCAAGAAATCGCAGAAACTAAAGCTGCTGATATGACTGGTGCTGACATCGAAGCGATGAAGCGTTCTATCGCTGGTACTGCTCGTTCAATGGGCCTAGTGGTAGAGGGTTAATAAGATGGCAAAACTAACTAAGCGCATGCGCGTAATCCGCGAAAAAGTTGACGTAACTAAAGAATACGAAATCAACGAAGCTGTTGCTCTTCTTCAAGAACTAGCGACTGCTAAATTCGTTGAGTCTGTAGACGTTGCTGTTAACCTAGGCATTGATGCTCGTAAATCTGACCAGAACGTACGTGGTGCAACTGTACTACCTCACGGTACTGGCCGCGAAATCCGCGTTGCAGTGTTCACTCAAGGTGCTAACGCTGAAGCAGCTAAAGAAGCTGGCGCAGACATCGTAGGTATGGAAGATCTTGCTGAGCAAGTTAAGAAAGGCGAAATGAACTTTGACGTAGTTGTTGCTTCTCCAGATGCAATGCGCGTTGTAGGTCAACTAGGTACTATCCTAGGTCCTCGCGGTCTTATGCCAAACCCTAAAGTTGGTACTGTAACTCCTAACGTTGCTGAAGCAGTTAAAAACGCTAAAGCTGGTCAGGTTCGTTACCGTAACGACAAAAACGGCATCATCCACACTACTATCGGTAAAGCAAACTTCTCTGCTGAGCAGATCAAAGAGAACCTAGAAGCACTTCTAGTTGCTCTGAAGAAAGCTAAGCCATCTTCAGCGAAAGGTACTTTCCTGAAGAAAGTAAGCATCTCTACTACTATGGGTGCTGGTGTTGCTGTTGATCAGGCTAGCCTGAACACTCAAGCATAATTTATTTGCTTAGGCGCAAAATTAGTGTATAATTTTGCGCCTAATATTTGTGGTTGGGGCTGAACTTTGGTTCTTTGAACTGTCTCCTAGTTCGAAATGAATTAAGACCCAGTCTCCGTCCAAGACCGTAGGTGTTTGTGTAAAAGCAAACTTAATTATCCTACGTAGATGGTGCCCGAACTGACAGAAAGCTCTATGTAATATAGTTAACTTTCTTCTGGGGAAGCACCTCAATAGCTCTCACTGTCGTGATGATAGTGAGTGGTGTAACGACAACCAGGAGTAAATCCAAGATGGCTTTAAACCTTCAAGACAAAAAAGCAATTGTTGCTGAAGTCAACGAAGCTGCCAGTGGTGCACTTTCTGCAGTTGTAGCTGATTCTCGTGGCGTTCAAGTTGGCGCGATGACTTCTCTACGTAAACAAGCTCGTGAAGCTGGCGTTTACATGAGAGTTGTTCGTAACACTCTTGCTCGTCGTGCGGTTGAAGGTACTGAGTACGAGTGTCTAACTGACACTTTCACTGGTCCTACTCTAATCGCATTCTCTAATGAGCACCCAGGTGCTGCAGCGCGTCTTTTCAAAGACTTCGCTAAAGAGAACAAAGATTTCGAGATCAAAGCTGCTGCATTTGAAGGCGCTTTAACTGACGCTGAAGTACTAGCAACACTACCAACTTACGACGAAGCAATTGCACGCCTAATGATGTGCATGAAAGAAGCTTCGGCTGGCAAGCTGGCGCGTACTATCGCAGCTATCCGCGATCAAAAACAAGAAGCAGCGGCATAAGCCTTGCTTTTTACTGGTTGCTTAATAAACTTATTGTTGACTTAAAAGAGAATTGTTATGTCTATTACTAACGAGCAAATCCTAGACGCAGTTGCAGAAATGTCTGTAATGCAAGTTGTTGAACTAATCGAAGCAATGGAAGAGAAATTCGGTGTTTCTGCTGCTGCTGCTGTTGTAGCTGGCGGCGCTGCTGCAGGCGAAGCTGCTGCTGAGCAAACTGAATTCGACGTAATCCTAGAAGCTGCTGGCGGTAACAAAGTTGCTGTAATCAAAGCAGTACGTGGCGCAACTGGCCTAGGTCTTAAAGAAGCTAAAGCTCTAGTAGACGGCGCTCCAGCACCTCTTAAAGAAGGTGTTGAGAAAGCAGAAGCTGAAGCTCTTAAAGCTCAGCTAGAAGAAGCTGGTGCAACTGTTGCTGTTAAGTAATTATTGCATAGTTTCTTAGCCTAACGGCTAATTGGCTGGTGGTTTTTTAACCACCGGCCTTTTTGCGCTGTAGGGTATAGGCGAATTTTCCCGCTGTTTAAGCGCCTGATATCCATGCAAAAAACATTTCATTCTTACGAAATGAAATGTCACTACAGTAAACAGCTATATTAGTCACTGTCCCTTACCCCCCTTAAGTAACTAGGAGCGGGCGGACAGTTTGGGTCACTTATCAGCGAGCTGAGGAACCCCATGGTTTACTCTTATACCGAGAAAAAGCGCATCCGTAAGGACTTTGGTACTCGTCCACAAGTTTTGGACATTCCATACCTGCTATCGATCCAGCTCGATTCGTTCGACAAATTTATCGAACAGGATCCTGAAGGTCAATACGGTCTTGAAGCCGCTTTCCGTTCTGTATTCCCGATTCAGAGCTACAACGGCAATTCTGAGCTGCAATACGTTAGCTACCGTCTTGGTGAGCCAGTTTTTGACGTTAAAGAATGTCAAATCCGCGGTGTAACTTACTCAAAGCCACTACGTGTAAAACTACGCCTAGTTATCTTTGATAAAGACGCGCCAGCAGGTACTGTAAAAGACATTAAAGAACAAGAAGTCTACATGGGTGAAATTCCACTCATGACAGACAATGGTACCTTCGTAATCAACGGTACCGAGAGGGTTATCGTATCCCAGCTGCACCGAAGCCCAGGCGTGTTCTTCGACAGCGATAAGGGTAAGACCCACTCTTCAGGTAAAGTTTTATACAACGCACGTGTTATTCCTTACCGTGGTTCATGGCTTGATTTCGAGTTTGATCCTAAGGATAACTTGTACGTTCGTATCGACCGCCGTCGTAAGCTACCAGCATCGATCATCCTTCGTGCACTAGGTAAGTCGACAGAAGAAATCCTAGATATCTTCTTCGAGAAAGTGAACTTCGAAGTGAAAGACCAAACTCTATTGATGGAGTTGGTCCCTGATCGTCTACGTGGTGAAACTGCGTCATTCGACATCGAAGCAAATGGTAAAGTTTACGTTGAGCAAGGTCGTCGCGTAACAGCTCGTCATATCCGCCAACTAGAAAAAGATGGTGTTGATCACATCGAAGTACCAGTTGAGTACATCGTAGGTAAAGTTGCATCAAAAGATTACATCAATGAAGCAACAGGCGAGATCATTGTTAACGCTAACCAGGAAATCAGCCTGGAAGCACTAGCGAACCTATCTCAGGCTGGCCACAAAGCGCTAGAAGTTCTATTCACGAACGATCTAGACCACGGTCCATTCATGTCAGAAACACTACGTATCGACAGCACGGTTGATCGTATTTCTGCATTGGTAGAAATCTACCGCATGATGCGCCCTGGTGAGCCGCCAACAAAAGAAGCTGCAGAAGCTCTATTCGAAAGCCTATTCTTCTCTGAAGAGCGTTACGATCTATCGACTGTTGGTCGTATGAAGTTCAACAGCTCTATCGGCCGTGAAGATGCTCAAGAGCAAGGCACACTTGATGAAACTGATATCATCGAAGTGATGAAGAAGCTGATCGCGATCCGTAACGGTAAGGGCGAAGTGGACGATATCGACCACCTAGGCAACCGTCGTATCCGTTCTGTAGGCGAAATGGCTGAGAACCAGTTCCGTGTAGGTCTAGTACGTGTTGAGCGTGCAGTTAAAGAGCGTCTAAGCCTAGGCGATCTTGACGCAATCATGCCTCAAGACTTGATCAACGCGAAGCCAATTTCTGCGGCAGTTAAAGAATTCTTTGGCTCTTCACAGCTTTCACAGTTCATGGACCAAAACAACCCGCTATCAGAAGTAACGCACAAGCGTCGTATTTCTGCATTGGGTCCTGGCGGTCTAACTCGTGAACGTGCTGGCTTCGAAGTACGTGACGTACACGTAACTCACTACGGTCGTCTATGTCCTATCGAAACGCCTGAAGGTCCAAACATCGGTCTGATCAACTCTCTATCTGCGTTTGCGCGTTGTAACGAGTACGGTTTCCTAGAGACACCATACCGTCGCGTTGTAGATGGCGTAGTAACAGACGAAGTAGATTACCTATCTGCAATCGAAGAAGGCCAATTCGTTATCGCACAGGCGAACGCTAAGCTAAACGAAGATGGTACTTTTGCAGATGAGCTGATCACAGCTCGTCAGAAAGGTGAATCTGGTCTACACCCTCGTGAGCACGCTCAGTACATGGACGTTGCGACAAACCAGGTTGTATCTATCGCTGCATCGCTTATCCCGTTCCTAGAACACGATGATGCGAACCGTGCATTGATGGGTGCGAACATGCAACGTCAGGCAGTTCCAACACTGAAAGCTGACAAACCGCTTGTTGGTACTGGTATTGAACGTAACGTAGCCGTTGACTCAGGTGTAACTGCAGTTGCTAAACGTGGTGGTGTAATCCAGTCAGTAGATGCTTCTCGTATCGTTGTTAAAGTTAACGAAGAAGAGCTAGTACCAGGTGAAGCTGGTATCGACATCTACAACCTGACTAAATACACACGTTCTAACCAGAACACATGTATTAACCAGCGCCCATGTGTGATGCCAGGTGAGCCTGTATCACGCGGTGACGTTCTTGCTGATGGTCCTTCAACAGACCTTGGTGAACTAGCGCTTGGTCAAAACATGCGTATCGCGTTCATGCCTTGGAACGGTTACAACTTCGAAGACTCGATCTTAGTATCTGAGCGCGTAGTTCAAGAAGACCGTTTCACGACTATCCACATCCAAGAACTGACTTGTGTGGCGCGTGATACTAAGCTTGGTTCTGAAGAGATCACAGCGGATATTCCAAACGTAGGTGAGTCTGCTCTGTCTAAACTAGACGAGTCAGGTATCGTTTACATCGGTGCTGAAGTTAAGGGTGGCGACATCCTAGTTGGTAAAGTTACACCTAAAGGTGAAACTCAGCTAACGCCTGAAGAGAAGCTACTACGTGCAATCTTCGGTGAAAAAGCATCTGACGTTAAAGATACTTCACTACGTGTACCTAACTCTGTATCAGGTACGATCATCGACGTTCAAGTCTTTACTCGCGATGGCGTAGAGAAAGACAAGCGTGCGCTTGAAATCGAACAGATGCAGCTTAAAGAAGCGAAGAAAGACCTAACTGAAGAATTCCAGATTCTTGAGGGCGGCCTTCTAAACCGTGTTAAAGCTGTATTGATTGAAGGCGGTTACTCTGAAGCGAAACTAGACACAACTGATCGTAAGAAGTGGCTAGAACTAACGCTAGAAGATGACGCACTACAAACTCAGCTTGAGCAACTTGCTGAGCAGTGGGATGAGCTAAAAGCTGACTTCGATAAGAAGTTCGAAACTAAGCGTCGTAAGATCACTCAAGGTGATGATTTAGCACCTGGCGTCCTGAAGATCGTTAAGGTTTACCTAGCGGTTAAACGTCGCATTCAGCCTGGTGATAAGATGGCGGGTCGTCACGGTAACAAGGGTGTAATCTCTAAGATCAACCCTGTTGAAGACATGCCATACGATGAGAAAGGTCAGCCTGTAGACATCGTACTTAACCCACTGGGTGTACCTTCGCGTATGAACATCGGTCAGATCCTAGAAGTACACTTAGGTCTGGCAGCGAAAGGTATCGGTGACAAGATCAACCAGATGGTTAAAGAGCAGCAAGAACTAGCGAAATTCCGCGAGTTCCTACAAAAAGTTTACGATCTAGGCGACACTCGCCAGAAAGTAGACATTGCTTCTCTATCTGATGATGAAGTACGTACTCTGATCAAGAACTTGCGTGGCGGTCTACCAATCGCGACTCCTGTATTTGATGGCGCTCCAGAAGAGTCAATCAAAGCACTTCTTGAGCTAGCAGATCTACCAACATCAGGTCAGTTAACACTGTTTGATGGTCGCACAGGTGATGCGTTTGAGCGTCCTGTAACTGTTGGTTACATGTACATGCTGAAACTGAACCACCTTGTTGATGACAAGATGCACGCTCGTTCAACTGGTTCGTACAGCCTAGTAACTCAGCAGCCACTAGGTGGTAAAGCTCAGTTCGGTGGTCAGCGTTTCGGTGAGATGGAAGTATGGGCACTAGAAGCATACGGTGCTGCTTACACGCTACAAGAAATGCTAACGGTTAAGTCGGATGACGTTAACGGCCGTACTAAGATGTACAAGAACATCGTAGACGGTAACCACAGCATGGAACCTGGCATGCCAGAATCGTTCAACGTACTGTTGAAAGAGATCCGCTCGCTAGGTATCAACATCGAGCTAGAAGACGAAGAGTAATCCTTTTCTCTCTTGATGAAAGTCGAGAGAATCAAAGCGATTATTTGGAAGAAGGTGCTCACTTTAGCAAGTGAGCTCCTTTTAACTCCTTACAGGAGCTGATTGTGAAAGACTTATTAAACTTTCTAAAAGCACAGCATAAGACCGAAGAATTTGATGCAATCAAAATCGGTCTATCTTCACCAGACATGATCCGTTCATGGTCTTTCGGTGAAGTTAAAAAACCTGAAACGATCAACTATCGTACGTTCAAACCTGAACGCGATGGTCTGTTCTGTGCGCGTATCTTTGGTCCAGTTAAAGACTACGAATGTCTTTGTGGTAAGTACAAGCGCCTGAAGCACCGTGGTGTTATCTGTGAGAAGTGTGGTGTAGAAGTTACACAAACTAAAGTTCGTCGTGACCGTATGGGCCACATTGAACTGGCTTCACCAGTAGCTCACATCTGGTTCCTAAAATCGCTACCGTCTCGTATCGGTCTACTAATGGATATCCCTCTACGTGATATCGAACGCGTTCTGTACTTCGAAATGTACGTAGTAACAGAGCCTGGTATGACTGATCTAGAAAAAGGTCAGATGCTTACTGAAGAAGAGTATCTAGATCGTCTAGAAGAGTGGGGCGACGAGTTCACTGCTAAGATGGGTGCGGAAGCTATCAAGGACCTACTAGGTTCTATGGATATGCACGCTGAAGCAGAACAAATGCGTGAAGAGTTAGAGACAACAAACTCTGAAACTAAGCGTAAGAAAGTAACTAAGCGTCTTAAGCTGGTAGAAGCGTTCATCGCATCGGGTAACAACCCTGAGTGGATGATCCTAACTGTACTTCCAGTACTTCCGCCAGATCTACGTCCTCTAGTACCTCTAGATGGCGGTCGCTTTGCGACTTCTGATCTTAACGATCTATACCGTCGTGTGATCAACCGTAACAACCGTTTGAAGCGTCTTCTAGAGCTAGCTGCTCCGGACATCATCGTACGTAACGAAAAACGTATGCTGCAAGAGTCTGTTGATGCGCTACTAGATAACGGTCGTCGTGGTCGTGCGATCACAGGTTCTAACAAGCGTCCTCTGAAATCTCTTGCTGATATGATCAAGGGTAAACAAGGTCGTTTCCGTCAGAACCTTCTAGGTAAACGTGTAGACTACTCTGGCCGTTCTGTAATCACAGTAGGTCCATACCTTCGTCTACACCAGTGTGGTCTTCCTAAGAAGATGGCACTTGAGCTATTCAAACCATTCATCTACAGCAAGCTAGAGACTCGTGGTCTTGCGACTACAATCAAAGCTGCTAAGAAAATGGTAGAGCGTGAAGAAGCGGTCGTTTGGGATATCCTAGACGAAGTAATCCGTGAACACCCAGTACTATTGAACCGTGCACCGACACTTCACCGTCTAGGTATCCAGGCGTTCGAACCAGTACTGATCGAAGGTAAAGCGATTCAGCTACACCCACTTGTTTGTGCGGCGTACAACGCGGACTTCGATGGTGACCAAATGGCGGTTCACGTACCTCTAACTCTAGAGGCACAGCTTGAAGCTCGTACTCTGATGATGTCGACAAACAACATTCTGTCGCCAGCGTCAGGTGATCCGATCATCGTACCTTCTCAGGACGTTGTATTGGGTCTGTACTACATGACTCGTGAAAAGATCAACGTGAAAGGTGAAGGCATGTACCTTTCTGGCCCAGAAGAGGCTGAGAAAGCATACCGCACTAAACAAGCTGAGCTTCACGCACGCGTTAAAGTACGTATTACAGAAACTGTTGTAGACGAAGATGGCAACAGCACTACAGAAACCAAGATGGTAGACACCACTGTTGGTCGTGCAATGCTATGGCAAATCGTGCCAGCTGGTCTACCGTACAGCATCGTTAACCAAAAGCTAGGTAAGAAGCAAATCTCTAACCTACTTAACGAGGCGTACCGTAAACTAGGTCTGAAAGACACAGTAATCTTCGCTGACCAAATCATGTACACAGGTTTCGCATACGCGGCACTTTCTGGTGTATCTGTTGGTATCGACGATATGGTTGTACCTGCAGCTAAGTACACTGAAATCGCAGAAGCGGAAGAAGAAGTACGTGAAATCCAGGAACAGTACCAATCAGGTCTTGTTACTGCGGGCGAACGCTACAACAAAGTTATCGATATCTGGGCATCGACCAACGACCGTGTTGCGAAAGCAATGATGGAAAACCTTTCATCTGAAACGGTAGTTAACCGTGACGGTGAAGAGGAACAGCAAGAGTCATTCAATAGCATCTACATGATGGCGGACTCGGGCGCTCGTGGTTCTGCAGCACAGATTCGTCAGCTTGCGGGTATGCGTGGTCTGATGGCGCGTCCAGATGGTTCAATCATCGAAACGCCGATCACAGCGAACTTTAAAGAAGGTCTAAACGTACTTCAGTACTTTATCTCAACGCACGGTGCTCGTAAGGGTCTTGCGGATACGGCACTGAAAACAGCGAACTCGGGTTACCTAACTCGTCGTCTAGTAGACGTTGCTCAAGACGTTGTTGTAACTGAACATGACTGTGGCACTCACGAAGGTGTCGACATGATGCCTCACATCGAGGGTGGTGATGTTAAAGTTGCACTTTCTGAGCTTGCTCTTGGTCGTGTTGTTGCTGAAGACGTACTAAAACCTGGCACGGAAGACGTTCTTATTCCACGTAACACCCTGATCGATGAGAAGTGGTGTCAAATCATGGAAGAGAACTCAGTAGACAGCATGAAAGTGCGCTCTGTAGTAACGTGTGATTCTGACTTCGGTTGTTGTGCACAATGTTACGGTCGTGACCTAGCACGTGGTCACCTAGTGAACCAAGGTGAAGCAGTGGGTGTTATTGCTGCTCAGTCTATCGGTGAGCCAGGTACACAGCTAACGATGCGTACGTTCCACATCGGTGGTGCGGCATCGACAGCAGCGGCAGAGAACAGTGTTCAAGTTAAGAACAACGGTTCTATCAAGCTACACAACGCTAAATCTGTATTGGCTGATGACGGTAAGATCGTTATCACTTCTCGTGCGACAGAGTTAACTATCGTTGATGAGTTTGGTCGTACTAAAGAGAAGCACAAACTGCCTTACGGTACGCTACTAAGCAAAGGCGATGGTGATACAGTTCAAGCTGGCGAAACAGTTGCAAACTGGGAAGCGCACACACTACCTATCATTACTGAGGTAGCAGGTCGCATCCAGTTTGTAGATATGATCGACGGCGTAACAGTATCTCGTCAAACGGATGACCTAACTGGTCTATCTTCAAGCGAAGTAACTGACCCAGCAGCTCGCCCTTCAGCAGGTAAAGATATGCGTCCAGCTATCAAACTTGTTGACGAGCAAGGTAACGATGTAATGATCCCTGGTACTGATATGCCAGCTCACTACTTCCTACCTGGTAAAGCGATTGTGAACATCGAAGATGGCGCAGCAGTAGGTGTTGGTGCAACACTAGCACGTATTCCTCAGAAGTCTGGCGGTAACAAAGATATCACCGGTGGTCTTCCACGAGTTGCTGACCTATTTGAAGCACGTAAGCCGAAAGAGCCTGCAATCCTTGCTGAGCACACAGGTACTGTGAGCTTTGGTAAAGAGACGAAAGGTAAACGTCGCCTAGTGATCACACGTGAAAGCGGTGAAGCTTACGAAGAGATGATTCCTAAGCATCGTCAGTTGAACGTATTCGAAGGTGAAAAAGTTGAACGTGGTGATGTGATCGCAGATGGTCCAGAGTCTCCACATGACATCCTACGTCTACGTGGTGTACACGCGGTAACGCAGTACATTGCTAACGAAGTACAGGAAGTTTACCGTCTACAAGGCGTTAAGATTAACGATAAGCACATTGAAACTATCGTTCGTCAGATGCTGCGTAAGTGTACTATTACTCACTCTGGTGACTCTGAGTTCCTACCTGGTGAGCAGATTGAGTACTCACAAGTTAAGATTGCTAACCGTAACCTAGAAGCTGAAGGCAAAGAGCCTGCACGTTTCGAACGTGAACTACTAGGTATTACTAAAGCATCTCTAGCGACTGAGTCGTTCATCTCTGCGGCATCGTTCCAGGAGACAACTCGCGTACTAACAGAAGCTGCGGTTTCTGGTAAGCGTGATGACCTACGTGGTCTGAAAGAGAACGTAATTGTTGGTCGTCTGATCCCAGCTGGTACTGGTTTCGCATACCACCAAGAGCGTCAAGCTAAACGTTCTGAAGCGCAAGATGGTCCTTCTGCTGAGCAAGCAACGGATAACCTAGCGGCACTTCTAAACGCTGGTTTCTCTTCTGAAGAGTAAGTCATATAACGAGTAATCGTTAAAAGCTTAAGAAAAAGGCACCTTCGGGTGCCTTTTTAGTTTTTTATACTGCTTTGTTCTTCCGGTGGGATTTTCGATAAAGCTAGAAACAAAAAAGACCGACGATGATCGTCAGTCTTTTCTCTCACTCTATTTCTGAATGTTTGCAAATACTAAGCTCCAGGTGGCATAGACAGGCTTTCTGCGATTTGCTGTATCAGATAGTCCTCGACTTCAAAGCGAGTCTCAAGAATTTCCCCAATGAGACACATATCAGAATCGAAATCATTTAATTCATCATCTTCAGTCACTTCTGAGTACTTATCGTTAAAGTTCAATAATGGTTCAGTCGTTAGAACAATTTGACCATAGGTTTGATTGATCTCATTAGTCACGACAAAGCCGGTTGCTTTCCAACGGTCCATAACCATGTCATAAATTTTAAAGTGGCCTTCGGAGATGTAATCAACGAGGTGCTGACAGAAATCCTGCAGTTCGGAAGGAGATGGGAGTTCAATAACATTGGTTTTCGAACAAGGTTGCAGCGCTGCAAGCTTACAATATTCAACAATCAGGGATTGTCGTGTCTCTAACCAGTGATCAATGACATCACTTGAGCCACCCCACTGGTCTTGTGTTTGTTTGAATTTTCTTAGCATGACCATGCCCTCATGATCTGATCGCCCATCGGCGAACGTATCCTTTGCAAAGCAAAGTTAGTAAAGTTATTACAAACTCTTGTCCTTACTAGAATTTAGAGTGCACATTTACTTAACGATAAACTCTAGTATGAAATTAGATTGCCAGTAAAATGAACGAACTTCAAGCAAAGGGATGGTGTAATGTTAAGAAAAGGTGATGTTAACCGCGCGATAAATGCATACTGGTGTGTTGTTGCAGGAAGTGAAATTTGGCTGGTGGATGGTGCTGTGCCCTTCGGGTCTGCAGAGCAGTTATCACTGCCAGTAACGAGTGCAAGACCCATTGGTGAGTATTCTGGTTCGCCCGTCATGTGGCTTAACTTGGCCGATTTAGAGCATGATCTACCTTTAGTATCCCTGCGTGACTGCCTGCATTTTCCTGAGCCATTATTTATGTTGTTAAGTAAAGCTGTGCAATATGGGCACATGACGCAAAGTTTGCGCTTTTGCCCACAGTGTGGAGGAAGAAACTTTCTTAATAATAACCAGTTAGCCATGCAGTGTGGTGAATGTCGCACCCTTCATTATCCTAGAATATTTCCGTGTATTATCGTTGCTGTACGTAAAGAAAATCAGATTTTATTAGCCCAACATCCAAGGCATCGAAATGGTATGTATACGGTTATTGCTGGCTTCTTAGAAGTCGGTGAGACATTAGAAGAGTGTGTGGCTCGAGAAATTCATGAAGAAACGGGAATTCTCGTTAAAAATATTCGCTACTTTGGCAGCCAGCCTTGGGCTTTCCCATCCAGTATGATGATGGGGTTTTTAGCTGACTATGAATCGGGAGAGTTAAGTCCAGACTACACTGAGCTGTCTGATGCACAATGGTTTGGTATCGATGAGATGCCGCCTGTTGCGCCTAAAGGAACGATTGCAAGAGCACTTATCGAACAAACGCTGAAAGATATAGACTCTAATTATATGATAAATAGATAAAAAAAACCCTCCGAGAGGGAGGGGGTAAGTAAGATGTCGTTATGAGATGCTGAGTACTAAGTACTCAGTTTATAATTGTAGTTTTCGCTAGCGAACAAATTTTTAACACTGATACCGATTGGGTGCAAATTAAGCATTGATTTAAAAGTTAATAACTTGATCCAGGTTGCAAAGCACACAGCTATTGGACTTAAATCAGTGATAGAATACCCCCTTTCACAGAAAGCCTAACAGTTGGAATTACGGAATGACTGAATTAAAAAATGATCGTTATCTGCGTGCGCTTTTAAAAGAGCCGGTAGATTACACGCCAGTATGGATGATGCGCCAGGCAGGTCGTTACCTACCAGAATACAAAGCGACTCGTGCAGAAGCGGGTGATTTCATGTCTTTGTGTCGAAATGCAGAATTAGCATCCGAAGTGACACTTCAACCATTACGCCGTTTTCCTCTTGATGCCGCGATCTTATTCTCGGACATCTTAACGATTCCAGATGCAATGGGGCTTGGTTTGCGTTTTGCTGCGGGTGAAGGACCTGTTTTTGATAACCCAATTACATGCAAAGCCGACGTGGAAAAAATTGGTTTGCCAGATCCTGAAGGTGAACTGCAATACGTAATGAACGCAGTACGCCAGATCCGTAAAGACCTGAAGGGTGAAGTGCCGCTGATTGGTTTTTCTGGTAGCCCTTGGACTCTTGCGACGTACATGATCGAAGGTGGTAGCTCTAAAGCGTTTACCAAGATCAAGAAGATGATGTACGCGGAACCACAAACTCTGCACCTACTTCTAGATAAGCTGGCAGACAGCGTTATCGAGTACTTAAACGCGCAAATTAAAGCGGGTGCGCAATCGGTAATGGTATTTGACACATGGGGTGGCGTACTAACGCCTCGTGATTACAATCTGTTCTCACTGCAATACATGCACAAGATTGTAGATGGTCTGATTCGTGAAAACGACGGTCGTCGCGTGCCAGTCACACTGTTTACTAAGAATGGCGGCATGTGGCTTGAGCAAATCGCAGCAACGGGCTGTGATGCGGTTGGTCTAGACTGGACAATCAACATTGCAGACGCGAAAGCACGTATCGGTGATAAAGTGGCGCTGCAAGGTAACATGGACCCATCAATGCTTTACGCTTCACCAGAGCGTATCCGTGAAGAAGTCGCGGGTATTCTAGAAGGTTTTGGTGATGCAGGTACTGGTCATGTGTTCAACCTAGGTCACGGTATCCATTTGGATGTGCCGCCAGAAAACGCGGGCGTATTTGTGGAAGCGGTACACGAGCTATCTAAGCCGTACCACAAGTAACTTCGACTTTTTGAAATCAAATGCCGGCATTCAGTGCCGGTATTTTTTTACCTAAAATTCAGTTTTTCTATCTGAGACTCAAGGCTGTGCAGCTCTAGTAGTACTTGGCCTACTATGATCTAATTACTACTCTAGCTGTACATTAGACATTAAAATTTAATATAAACAAATACTTATGACTTCGGCTTTTATGTTCTAATTTTCTTGTACAGATAAACAAGCAATTAGATCATGGGTAACCTAAAGCATCGAGTGAACGCGTTTTTTAAGGTATGGCACGACGTCAGATTCAAACCAAGGGTTCTTCTTTAACCACAATGTATTGCGTGGAGATGGGTGAGGGAGCGGGATAAAGTCCGGTTCCCAATCTTGCCATTGCTGAACAGTTTGCGTGAGCGTCTTTGGTTTGTTGGTGAGATAGTACTGCTGCGAGTACTGACCAATTAGTAGAGTGAGCTCTATATTGGGCAGTTGCTCAAGAATCTTTTTATGCCAAGTGGGCGCACATTCTTTACGAGGCGGTAAATCACCAGAGTTCCCTTTGCCTGGATAACAGAATCCCATTGGGACAATGGCAATTTTATTTGGGTCGTAGAAAACGTCTTTGTCGATATCGAGCCATTGGCGTAATCGATCACCACTTGGGTCATTCCAAGGTATCGAGGTTTTGTGTACACGTGTGCCAGGGGCCTGACCGATGATTAGGATGCGTGCCCCTTTTGCTGCTTGTACGACAGGGTTTGCGCCCAAAGGTAAATTATCCGCGCAGATCTGGCAGGCCCTCACTTGTTGCAATAGCTCGTCTAACGACATTCTCAGTAACCCTTTTCGAAATCCACTTGATAATTTAATGAAAACCCATCGCGCCAGCGTAGATAGTTGTCAGCAAAAATCTCGATGACTTGCTCGGGAAAACTCAGCGCAGCAATGTGTGGAGTGATGGTGACTTGCGGTAGTTTCCAAAATGGATGCTCTACCGACAACGGTTCTTGCTCAAACACATCTAAGAAGGCGTGTTCTACCCAACGGTTTTTCAGAGCGAAGAGCAACCCTGCCTCATCCAGTACGTCGCCACGACCTACGTTAAACAATAACGCCTGATTTAGTTGGCTGAGCGTTTGACGATTAAGTAACTGTCGCGTCTCAGGTGTACTTGGTAGAGTATTCACAACGATGTCGGCTTGCTCAAATGCCTTACTTAGTTCATTGATATGAAAGGTCTGATGAAACTCGCCGCCTGGAGTAGGGATACCTGTGCGGTTAATACCGATAGTTTTTATCCCCATTGCTTTAGCGGCGTTGCCCAGATAGCCCCCAATGCTACCGGTACCAAGAATTACCATGGTTTTACTTTGTAATGACGTGTATAGGTGAGGCTGCCATTGTTTGTTTTGTTGCTGCTGGTGGTATCGGGCAAAGTGGCGGTAATGGGCAATACTGTAACCCAAAACATATTCAGCAATCAGTGGACCAAAGATGCCTCGAACGTTAGTTAGAGTATAGTCCTGACGAAGGCTAGGGGATGTTAAGGCGTTGACACCAGCAAACGTGGATTGTACCCATTCAAGCTGTGAAAACTCGTCTAAGCTTTGTGATAGTAAGGGTGGATCCGCTAGTACGATCTGAGCGGCTTCTGGTTGGTCGGTGAGACAAAGATCGGGCAGATTTTTCTCTGCCAGTAACGTTTTGTAGGTGTCGCGATGCTCTGAGAGCAGGAAAATCTGATTTGAATGCGGCATTAACTTTTTTCCCTGTGATGAATCAAGTACACTTTCGCTGTTTTTTTCTTCAATGATTGAGTGACTATGCTTAAGAATCCTCTTCAGGTTCGTTTAGAAAAACTAGAACCTTGGCAACAAATTACCTTTATGGCGTGTCTGTGTGAACGCATGTATCCAAACTATGCGATGTTTTGTGAGAATACAGAATTTGCTGACCCGCGTGCTTACCGAGCGATTCTTGATAGTGTATGGGAAATTTTGACAGTTAAGAACGCGAAAATTAACTTCGAACGTCAATTGGAGAAGTTAGAAGAGTTGTTCCCAAGTGCGGATGAGTTCGATTTTTACGGCGTTTACCCAGCGATGGACGCGTGTCAGGGTTTGTCTACGTTACTGCATGGTCTATTGGACCGCGACTACCTTTTTGATTCAATGCTTAAAGTGAGTCAACAGTCGGTACAAACCGTTGCTGATCTAGAGCAAGCACAAGGCGCAGAGCCAATCACTAACGACAACCAGAAAGAAAACGAAGCCGTATGTGAAGAGTGGGACGTCCAGTGGGCTATCTTCCGTCCGCTGCGTGAAGCGGTAGAACGTGACATCAGCTTGATTAAAGATTTGCGTGAAGAGCTACGTGAAGAAGGTGTGAGCAACATCGGTATTGCACTTTAATCGTTGAATAAATAGAAAAAGGCATCCTAACTGGATGCCTTTTTTTGTGCGTTTAAGCTGTTATACCTAATGCTGATTACGATTCTTTCGAGTCGGGTTTCGGTGGCTCTTGAGCTTCTGGCTCTTTATCCTGCTTCTCCAGCTCGTTATCTTCTTCATCGTCATCGCGGCTTTCGATTACGCCGTGCATTTCTTTCCAGCTTTCCCAGCGTTGGTAAGCCAGCTCCTGCATGTCAGTGCTTTTATCTGCTTCGTCGATGATCTCCTCGCCTACGAGGTGTTCAAAAATATCTTCCAACGTTACCAAACCTAGCACGGTACCGTATTCATCAACAACAAGTGCCAGCTGTAAGCGATGAGTCATCATCTGGTCGAATACTTTAGGTAAAGTGGTATTGTTTAGCACCACTTGAATTGGGCGCATGATTGCTCCCAACTGTTTCTGTCCACAACCTGATTGTTGTAGTTTGAACAACTCAAGGCGATGCACAAAACCTATGATGTTATCTTTCTGCTCGCTGTAAACCAATGGGCGTGAGAAAGGCGTATCTTTGTGTTTTTCTAGGAACTCATTGATGGTCATTGTGGCATCGACACGGAATACTACTGGTCGTGGCGTCATAACCTGCGTTACGGGTACATCTTGGATGCCAAGCAAGTTGCTTAAGATTTTTGATTCACCCTCGGCAAACTCACCGCTTTCACGTGCCAGAATCGCCATTGCAGACAGCTCATCACGCATCTTCGGAGCTTCGTGGTTACGAGCAAGACGCTTGGTGATTTGCTCTGAGAACCAAACAAAGGGTGTAAGCGCCCATACCATCCAACGCAATGCGACCGCGGCAGTGGGTGCCAACTGACGCCAGTAGGTCGCGCCAATCGTCTTCGGTACGATTTCTGAAAGCACTAAGATCGCCAATGTCAGCACTGCCGAAAAGATACCTAATGCTTCGCTACCAAATACAACCGCAGCTTGTGCACCAGCAGTGGCCGCGCCGATCGTGTGAGCGATGGTGTTTAAAGTCAGAATAGATGCCAGTGGTCGGTCGATATCTGATTTCAGCTTAGCCAATTGCCCAGCTGCGGGATGCCCCTGTTGATTGAGCTGCGCAATGTAGCTCGGACTGATACTCAGCAGTACCGCCTCCAGCACCGAACAGATAAACGAAATGCCGATTGCAATAGAGATATAAATGGATAACAGCAGCATAGTTGCCCTTGAATGTAGTTTGATAGTGGTTATTTGCAGCTATTATAACCGCAAAAGTGACTTATAAATTGGTCCAAATACCTTGGAAAGCAAGGGTTTTCAGGGGGTATGTGGTAACAAATTGTGAGTTATTACTCATATTATGGCTAAAAGTACGTCAGAAAATCGAAAGATCGCTTACAAACCTTTGCCAGATGGGGCATTTATGTTTTAGAGTGAGACGAATTCGATAACCTATGAGAAGGGAAACCTAATGAACAAGACCCAATTAATCGACTTTATCGCAGAGAAAGCAGACCTATCAAAAGCACAAGCAAAAGCTGCTCTTGAAGCGACTCTTGATGGTGTAACTGGCGCACTTAAAGAGGGTGACCAAGTTCAACTAATTGGTTTTGGTACATTCAAAGTAAACCACCGCGCTGCACGTACTGGTCGTAACCCTAAGACTGGTGACGAGATTCAAATCGCAGCAGCTAACGTACCAGCATTCGTAGCAGGTAAAGCGCTGAAAGAATCAGTAAACTAAGTTAGAATGCACCGAGGTATCCTGCCTCGGTGCAATTTCATGAAAAAACATCTACTCACTTCACTTCTCCTATCTAGCCTTACCCTTTTTGGCTGTTCATCGGTTGAAACTCCTAATTTAGAACAATTCACGCATTTTTCTGGTGGTAAAGTTGCGGGAGATGCTAGCAGCTTGTACTGGATGACAGAGAAACTCACTCGTGTGAGTACGGCGGCTGATTATGTGACTATGGGGGACAATGGTTGGTTCAAGAGTGATTATCGCTGGGATGAAGGTGAGTTGCGAGAGTTGATTCGAAAAGGCGAGCAAGTTGATACCAAACAAGAGTTGGTGCCTTTTCAAATCCACATCCGTTTCAATAAAGATGGCGAAGCGGTTTACCAACAATATCGTGTTAACCGTAAAGTCTTACCACTCCAGCATGACCAATTAGAGCGCTACAAAGCAGAAGCGAATGACGTAGTGGCATCGGTTAAGGCGCAGTCTCGTAACAATCAGAGCCTTATTCAAGGTTATTGGAATGGTCAATCGTTTGAAACCTGCAAAGGTAAGGTGTTCTCGACACTCGAGTTTAATCAGACGCTGCCAAAATTTATTATCGAGCGTCTCTCATCGGTAGACAGTTATGTGGCTTTTGTCGGCAAGCAGTCACGAAACAAAGCAATGGTCGATGAACTGTTGATGCTCAATGACGATGACTTTGATTGTGTTTCTCGGCCAAAGTTGATCTCTGAATAAACATTGCTTCGAATTCTGTCGAACAAGAACAATAAAAAAAGGCGCTGAGTGCGCCTTTTGTTTTTTAGCCAACTTATGTTGTTTTTATTTGTCTTGCTCACGTGCAATTGCACGGTAGCCGATATCGTTGCGATGGAACATGCCATCCCAACTGATCTGTTTTGCAAGCTCGTAAGCACGCTGCTGCGCTTCTGATACGCTGTTGCCAAGTGCGGTTGCACAAAGAACACGACCACCGTTTGTCACGATGTCGCCATCTTTGTTATCTGTACCTGCATGGAAGACTTTTTCGCCTTCAATTTCAACTTGTGGCAGACCCGAAATTACGTCGCCTTTGTTGTATGCAGCTGGGTAACCACCGGCTGCTAACACGATACCAATCGATGCTCGTGGATCCCACTTCGATTCCGCTTGATCCAGTTTCTCGTCGATTGCCGCTAGGCACAGATCAACAAGATCCGATTCCATGCGCATCATGATAGGTTGTGTCTCAGGATCACCGAAGCGGCAGTTGTACTCGATTACTTTCGGAGTGCCGTCTTTGTCGATCATCAGACCCGCGTATAGGAAACCAGTGTAAGGGTTACCTTCAGAGGCCATGCCACGTACTGTTGGGTAAATCACTTCTTCCATGATGCGGTTGTGGATTTCTTGTGTCACCACTGGAGCTGGAGAGTATGCTCCCATGCCACCGGTGTTAGGACCCGTATCTTTGTCGCCTACGCGTTTGTGGTCTTGGCTGGTGGCCATTGGCAGAACGTTCTCACCATCCACCATCACGATGAAGCTTGCTTCTTCACCATCTAGGAACTCTTCGATAACGACACGACTACCAGCATCACCAAATGCGTTGCCTGCTAGCATGTCTTTGATTGCGTCCTCAGCTTCTTCTAGCGTCATCGCTACGATAACGCCTTTACCAGCAGCAAGGCCGTCAGCTTTTACTACGATAGGTGCACCTTGCTCACGCACGTAAGCAAGCGCTGGTTCAATTTCTGTGAAGTTTGCGTATGCACCGGTTGGGATTTGGTGACGAGCAAGGAAGTCTTTAGTAAACGCTTTAGAGCCTTCAAGTTGCGCTGCGGCTTGGGTAGGGCCAAAGATTGGTAAGCCAGCTTCGCGGAACGCATCAACCACACCAATAACCAATGGTGCTTCTGGGCCAACGATAGTCAGTTCAATCGCCTTCTCTTTGGCGAAAGCAACAAGGCCAGCGATGTCTTCTACATCGATGTTTACGTTCTCTAGTTTTGGCTCTAGTGCTGTACCTGCGTTGCCTGGAGCAATGAAAATAGTCTCAACATTTGGGTTTTGCGCTGCTTTCCAGCCTAGCGCATGTTCACGACCGCCTGAACCAATGATTAAAACTCGCATATGAAAATCCTTAATCTTATAAATACCGTTTGCTCAAACTCAGATATTTCGCAAAGACCTGAGTATGACCTCTCTAATTCAGTGGGACGAGGACAAGGCGACAAGTGAACTTATTCCTATGAGCATAGTATGCTATGTGATTAGGATAAGTGAACGCCGTCAACGCAGTTATCGTCCCAGTGAAGACGAGAGGATTAGTGGCGGAAGTGACGCATACCGGTAAAGATCATCGCCATGCCGTGTTCGTCTGCCGCTGCGATAACTTCGTCATCACGCATAGAACCACCTGGTTGGATCACACACTTGATGCCCGCTTCTGCAGCCGCGTCGATACCGTCACGGAATGGGAAGAATGCATCTGATGCCATTACACAACCTTCAACCTGTAGACCTTCGTCTGCAGCTTTGATGCCCGCGATTTTCGCAGAGTAAACGCGGCTCATTTGGCCAGCACCTACACCGATAGTCATGTCGCTTTTCGAGTAAACGATCGCGTTAGATTTCACGTATTTCGCTACTTTCCAGCAAAACAGTGCATCTTTCAGCTCTTCTTCTGTTGGCTGGCGCTTAGAAACCACTTTTAGGTCGTCTAGGCTTACCATGCCTTGGTCACGGTCTTGAACCAGTAGACCGCCATTCACGCGTTTCACGTCAAAGCCAGTTGTCTTAGTTGTCCATTCGCCACACTCAAGTAGACGCACGTTCTTCTTCGCTGCAACCACTTCAATCGCTTCAGCAGAAACAGAAGGTGCGATGATCACTTCAACGAATTGACGCTCAACAATAGCGGTTGCTGTTGCTGCGTCTAGCTCTTGGTTGAATGCAATGATGCCGCCGAATGCAGATGTTGGGTCAGTTTGGTAAGCACGGTTGTACGCTTCTAGGATGTCTTTACCTAGAGCAACACCGCATGGGTTTGCGTGTTTTACGATTACACATGCTGGCTCGTTGAACTCTTTCACACACTCAAGTGCGGCGTCCGTGTCTGCGATGTTGTTGTAAGAAAGGGCTTTACCTTGGATTTGGCGAGCAGTAGAAACGGATGCTTCTTGTGGGTTTGCTTCAACGTAGAATGCGGCTGCTTGGTGGCTGTTCTCACCGTAGCGCATGTCTTGTTTCTTCTCGAATTGTTGGTTGAAGGTGCGAGGGAATTTACTCTCTTCATCGCCTTCTTTGTTCTCACCGTAAGATGGAACCATGGTGCCGAAGTAGTTTGCGATCATGCCATCGTAAGCCGCAGTATGCTCGAATGCTGCAATAGCAAGGTCGAAGCGCGTCTCTAGAGTTAGGGACTTGTCGTTTGCGTCCATCTCTGTAATTACGCGGCCGTAATCACCTGCGTTAACGACGATAGTCACGTCTTTGTGGTTTTTCGCTGCAGAACGAACCATTGTTGGGCCGCCGATATCGATGTTTTCAACCGCGTCGGCTAGTGTACAGCCTTCTTTGGCAACGGTTTCTGCGAATGGGTATAGGTTTACGACAACCATATCGATAGGGTTGATGCCGTGCTTTTCCATCACGTCATCATCTTGGCCACGACGACCAAGCACACCACCGTGAACTTTTGGGTGAAGCGTTTTAACGCGGCCGTCCATCATTTCTGGGAAACCAGTGTAGTCAGAGACTTCGGTTACGGCGATGCCTTGTTCGGCAAGTAGGCGAGCTGTACCACCAGTAGATAGGATATCGACACCGCGCTCAGCAAGAGCTTGCGCAAACTCAACAATACCTGTTTTGTCTGATACGCTGATAAGCGCACGGCGAATAGGACGAGCGTTATTCATGCTTCCATTTTCCTCAAATTCACGGAGTTAAAGATGTTTGCCAAAAATGAACTTGTTTTTACCTCTTGGGGTAAAATATTGGCCAGTTTTGGTAAAGACCTTTGCAGGGTGTTTTCTGGTTAGAAAACAGTCTCCACATTTGATGGCGCGTATTCTAACCAATTTATTACAAAAAAGCTCGCGCAATCGTTTGGCATCTCAAAAATAATTGCAAAAAAGTCGTTCTTTAGCTTTAAAAGTAACGAGATAGTTAATAGGGAAAGTTATGTTTCAGATAGGTGAACTGGCAAAACGTTGTGGTGTGACTGCCGATACATTGCGTTTCTACGAGAAAAACGCGCTAATAAAACCCGCAGGACGAAGTGAGTCAGGCTACCGCTTGTATGATGAAGAGAATCAAAAGCAGGTGCACTTTATCCTCAAAGGTAAAGATCTTGGCTTGAGTCTGGATGAAATTAAAGACCTGTTAGAAATTAAGTTAGAAGCGACAGAACACAGCTGTGCAGAGGTAAAAGCCATTACTTCTGCTAAGTTAGAGCTGATTGATGGGAAAATTCACGAGCTGACGAAAATTCGCCGAGCTTTGAAGAAGATTAATGATGCTTGTTGTGGTCATACAGACGATGACGCCACACATTGCTCTATCCTTGCCGCACTTGAGTAGTCTCATTCTTGAATCACTTAACTTAAGTTTGCATTTTTGGCGACTTGCTTTTCTAGGTACACGCTGCTTTCCCACCTATAATCTTGCCTTTAGTTACTTGTAGGAATCGACCATTGTCTGATTCCTACCGTAACGCTGTCTGTAGATACGAGAGTTTTCATACATGGTTGGAGTCTATTTTCAAATCAATGACTGGGTTTTGAGCGTTGATGAAAATAAGCTGTATCGACAAGATAGGGAAGTTACTGTTGAGCCACGCTTAATTAATCTTTTGCACTTCTTAGCGGAGCATGCGAATGAGGTGTTCAACCGCGAGGAATTGATTCAGTACGTTTGGGCTGGAGCGATTGTGACCGATCAAGTGGTGACTCAATCCATCTTTGAGTTGCGTAAGCTACTGCGTGACGGTCGAGAGGAAAATACCAACTACGTTATCACGGTGCCCAAGCGTGGCTATAAGCTGGTAGCGAACGTGGTTACTATGACGCATGAAGAGTTTGTCACAAATCGGCAAAATGAAGAGATCCCACCTTCGGTTGAAGAATCGGAAGAGGATTGTCTACCTATAGCACCAGCCGTTACCTTTCCAGCAGGTCCTCTAACTCGCGCGGTCTGCGAGATGTCAAAAGAGAAAAAAGCCCCTCAGAGCAAAAACAAAATCAGTCCTTGGCGATTGGGAATTATGAACTTCATCTGGATCAGTATGTTGGTCGTAGTGATGGGCGTGTTTACCTACAAGCAATCGGAAGTGCGTATTACCCAAGCCATCGATACCCATCTGATTGAGTTCAAGTTTCAAGATAATTTTACGAATGAAGGATTAAGCTACGATTTGGCAGACGGATTCGCCCAAAAGTTGATGTCCGACATTGCTCAAGTCAGTGATTACCGAGTCATGCTAAAGAAGGCGTCGTTTACTTCTGGCATTGTGCCTGGTAAATCGGTTGTGGTGAGAGTTCGTGAGAATGACGGTGGCAGCTTTTTAGAGGTGGAATATCGCAATAACTCATCTGAGAAAGTGTTGTTTAGTCGTCAATACGCGTTAACCAGTAGTCATTTAAAGACAGTGCTTCAACAAGCGTCGTTGGATTTGATGCAAGTGCTGAAAGTGTCGGATGCCAAATTGAAATCTACGATGCTGGTGGCGGGAATGCCAATGAATCCCGACGCGTTGGAGTTGTTTGTTCAGGCTAACCATTACCTTAATGTCTCTGATACTAAACAATTCCGCCAAGGTATCGACTTGATGGAAAACATTTTAGAAATCGAGCCGGATAATGCTTACGTTCAAGCTGAGTTGTTGATTGCTTACCATGTACAAAAGGCACTTGATTTCTCACAGGAGTTGAAGAAAGGGCGAATGCAGCAGCTCAGTGAAGCACTAGAGACTAATGTGAAAATGATGGTGGGGCCAATTCAACCGCGAATTTATGAAGCTTTAGCACTGCACGAAACCATCATTGGTGACATGGCGTTAGCCAAGCGGCATCTCGGACAGGCATTGAGGTTACGTGATTCAGTGCTTTCCTATGTGATTCGCGGTAAGCACGCCGAATTGGATGGTGATCTGGATTTAGCCAGTGAGTCTTACAGTGAAGCTTTCTATATTGATACGTCGGTTGAGACGTACCTGCTGTGCGAAAACTTGGTCTTCCCAAGTAACATGAAGGCGATTGATTACGCCATGTATCGCGCCGTTCACCCTTCTGTCGTTCGAATGCTTTAATTCTCTCGGACTCAACGTCAGCCTAATGCTAGCCCCTCATTTCGATGAGGGGCTTTTTTGTCGCTGTCGAAAAGTGAAAAGGGTGAGGCGGTGGGGCAATGACTTACGAAGGAGCTAACAGCGCAAGCTTGCAACGGGAATACATACCCGCTTTGCTTCTCTATCTCTATCTCTATCTCTATCTCTATTGATTGTATGAAGTGTCTGGCTGAGTTATGTGGCGAGAATGATTTTGATGCTTTCTTGCAGGCGAGATGAATATTGATGTGGGTCAAAAAGCGCGATCAGGGAGAGATTTATGGAATCAACACTTCAGGGAATTAACCCTTCGGGATGGGGAAGTTGATAGAGGTTGATAACTTTTATCGCGATGACCAACGAGTTGATGAGAGTTTATCTATCGGTAGAAGGTTTGATGTTTTTCTTATAACTAAATGAATAATATGGTTTTATATTTTTGTGTTTATCATGTTTACCTCAACTTGATGTTGATTAACTAATCATTTTATTGATAACCCCAAGTTTATTTTTTTCCCAGTTTTTGGGCGTAGTCTTCACTTCGAAATTTAGCGAGGTCGAGCAGGTTCTTCCTCATAGCATCTCGCTAATAACCATTCAGTTTGAGTCATGTTGACTCGAGTAGAATAGATTTGGAGATGTTATGTCATCGAATGCGAAAAAAATCGGCCTTATTGCCTGTACGGGTGTCGTAGCCGGTAACATGATGGGTAGTGGTATCGCACTATTACCTTCTAGTCTTGCCTCTGTAGGCTCTGTTTCAATCTTCAGTTGGCTGATCTGTTTGGTCGGTGCACTGAGTCTGGCGTTTGTTTACGCTCGTCTGGCAACCAAAAACCCACAAGAAGGTGGTCCTATCGCTTATGCTGGCGAAGTGTCTCCGGTATTTGGTTTCCAAACGGGCGTTCTTTATTACCACGCGAACTGGATTGGTAACCTGGCTATTGCCATTACAGGTGTTTCTTACCTTTCTGTATTCTTCCCTGTGCTTAATAACCCAATCCCAGCAGGTATTGCGACGATTGCATCGGTATGGATCTTCACTTTCGTCAACCTACTTGGTGGTAGCTGGGTAAGCCGTCTATGTACGCTTGGTCTAGTTCTTATCCTTATCCCAGTTGTTGGTACAGCTGCGTTTGGTTGGACGCACTTCGATACTGCGCTTTACAGCCAAAACTGGAACGTATCAGCAGGCACTGACAGCCACGCGGTAGTAACAGCGGTTCTTATCTGCCTATGGTCATTCGTAGGTGTGGAATCAGCAGCGGTATCTACTGGTATGGTAGAAAACCCTAAACGGACTGTACCACTAGCAACTATGTTAGGTACTGGTATTGCAGGTGTGATTTACATCCTATCAACTCAAATGATCAGCGGCATGTTCCCAGCGTCAGAAGTTGCGGCATCAGGTGCGCCATTTGCATTGGCAACCACTGAGCTATTCGGTAGCTGGACTGCACCATTCGTATCAGCATTCACAGCACTAGCATGTTTCACTTCGCTAGGTTCTTGGATGATGCTGGTGGGCGAGGCTGGTAAACGTGCCGCGAGCGATGGCAACTTCCCTAAAATCTACGGCGAAACTGACAAAAACGGTGTGCCTAAGAAAGGTCTAATCCTTGCGTCAATCAAGATGACTGCACTGATGGTTGTACTGATGTTCTTCAGCTCTAAAACAGCACACGCATCAGATCTGTTCAACCAACTAACGACTGACGCAGTTCTACTAACTATGCTGCCTTACTTCTACTCAAGCATTAACTTGATTCGCTTCGAAGGTATGACAACACGCAACGGCTTCGTAATGCTGTTCTCTGGTGTGGCTTGTCTGTTCTGCTTCATCGCACTAGCTGGTGCAGAGGGCGGTACGCTAACAGCAACCTTCATCGTGTCTCTAGTTATCTTGATGTTCTACAGCAAAAAAGCAGGTCTTGCTCAGTACGTGAAAATGCACGCTGACGACATGCCTGCCCAAGCAAGCAACTAATCCCCAAAACGCTGGCACTACGGTGCCAGCCCATAAAACCCAAATTCACGCGGCGCTCACCTTACTTATTGCCTGTAAATGGCAAAGAGCGCCCTCATTCGCCTTGGAGATGTCCAAATGAATATATTCGCTATCTTGAACCACATGGGTGTGTTCTTTAAAGAAGAGCCAGTTCGTCAACTTCACGCTGCTCTTGAGAAAGCGGGCTACGAAGTGGTTTACCCAGTAGATGATAAAGACTTGATCAAAATGATTGAGATGAACCCACGCATTTGCGGTGTGCTGTTCGACTGGGATAAATACTCACTAGAGCTATGTGAACGTATCAGCCAAATCAACGAAAAACTGCCTGTTCACGCATTTGCTAACGAACAGTCTACTCTAGACATTTCACTAACAGACCTACGTCTAAACGTGAGCTTCTTCGAGTACGCTTTAGGTATGGCTGACGACATCGCTATCAAAATCAACCAAGCGACTGAGGCATACAAAGATGCCATCATGCCTCCATTCACTAAAGCGTTATTCAAATACGTAGAAGAAGGTAAATACACCTTCTGTACTCCAGGTCACATGGGCGGTACTGCATTCCAGAAAAGCCCTGCTGGTAGCATCTTCTACGATTTTTACGGTCCAAACACATTTAAAGCGGACGTATCAATCTCAATGCCTGAGTTAGGTTCTCTACTAGACCACTCAGGTCCACATAAAGATGCAGAAGAATACATCGCACGTACCTTCAATGCAGACAGTTCTTACATCGTAACTAACGGTACGTCTACATCGAACAAAATCGTTGGTATGTACTCAGCACCTGCTGGCAGCACAGTACTGATTGACCGTAACTGTCACAAATCTCTGACTCACCTAATGATGATGAGCGACGTGACACCAATCTACTTCCGCCCAACTCGTAACGCATACGGCATCCTTGGTGGTATTCCACAAAGTGAATTCAGCCGCGATGTCATTGCAGAGAAAGTGGCGAAAACACCAGGTGCAACAGCACCAACTTACGCAGTAGTGACTAACTCAACTTACGATGGCCTGTTGTACAACACGCAATTCATCAAAGAGTCGCTAGATTGTAAACACATCCACTTCGACAGTGCTTGGGTGCCTTACACTAACTTCAACCCAATTTACGAAGGTAAATGTGGTATGAGTGGTGAAGCGATGCCAGGCAAAGTGTTCTACGAAACACAATCAACACACAAACTGTTGGCAGCGTTCTCACAAGCTTCAATGATTCACGTGAAAGGTGACTTTGATAAAGAATCTTTCAACGAAGCATTCATGATGCACACTTCAACTTCACCTCAGTACGGCATTGTTGCTTCTACTGAAACTGCAGCGGCAATGATGCGCGGCAACACTGGTAAGAAGTTGATGCAAGACTCTATCGATCGCGCAATCCGCTTCCGTAAAGAGATCAAACGTCTAGAAGCAGAAAGTGACAGCTGGTTCTTCGATGTATGGCAACCAGAAAACATCGATACCACAGAATGTTGGAAACTAGACCCTAGCGATACATGGCACGGCTTCAAGAACATGGATGACAACCACATGTATCTTGACCCAATCAAAGTAACGCTACTGACTCCAGGGATGAATAAAGAAGGCGAACTAGAAGAATCAGGTATTCCTGCTTCGCTGGTGGCTAAATTCCTAGACGAGCGCGGCATCGTGGTAGAGAAAACAGGTCCATACAACTTGTTGTTCCTATTCTCAATCGGTATCGACAAATCAAAAGCAATGCAATTGCTACGCGGTCTAACTGAATTTAAACGTGGCTACGACTTGAACCTAACCATCAAGAGCTTCCTACCTTCGCTATATAACGAAGACCCAAGCTTCTATGAAGGCATGCGCGTTCAAGAACTAGCACAAGCAATTCATGACCTAACTAAGAAATACAACCTACCAGAGCTAATGTACAAAGCGTTCGATGTTCTTCCAGAAATGAAAGTAACACCACACGCAGCATGGCAAGAAGAGCTTCGTGGCAACATCGAAGAAATTAAACTGGAAGAAATGGTTGGCCGCGTAAGTGCGAACATGATCCTTCCTTACCCTCCAGGTGTGCCACTAGTACTTCCTGGTGAAATGGTGACTCAAGAGTCTCGCCCTGTGCTGGACTTCCTAGAGATGCTTTGTGAGATCGGTGCGCATTACCCAGGTTTCGAAACCGACATCCACGGTCTATACCAACAAAAAGATGGTAGCTACACCGTAAAAGTATTGAAGAACTAAGTTCCTCTCGAAGATGACATCATTGGGACTGCAAGCATGCTCCACTCTTACGAGCTCAATGCGTCATCGAACAATAACGACATTTAGATATACCCCTAACTAATCTGTCGTAAAGAGAAGGGCAAGGATGCTCTGATCTTTTCTTCTATATATAGAAGAAGCACTTTTTCAAGACTTCACCTGAAGTACCCCAAATAAAAAGCAAAGACCAAAGAGCAGTTCGTCATCGTTCTGCTCTTTTTTTTCGTCTTTATATAGGTAGAGAGAGAAAAAAGAACCAAGAGAGATAAGATCAGTAATCAAAATCACAAAGAAATCGGCGATCTTTTAATGCAGAAGTCAGGTGTTTCATCATGAAAAGATCCTCTGCAACCCGAAATATTAGACAAGATCGTTGAGTATCTATGCAGAATGCTCGTTATTTGTTCGGTTGAAAGTTTTTTTGCAAAAAACGCTTGTGCTAATTTCTCAACCCCCTATACTGCGCATCCACCGACACGGAGTGAGACGAAAGTCACACAGCGAGTCGGGAAGAGAGAAAAAAGAATTTGAAAAAAATGCTTGACTCTCTCACGGTGTGAAGTAAGATACGCACCCCTAACGACGA
>NZ_JAWOUX010000022.1:0-31904 GCF_033339595.1 Vibrio sp. 2096 | reverse complement strand
AAGCCAGTGATTGAAAAAGTACTGTTTACAGATTTTGTTATTCAATAGGTAAAACGTGACCGATCTATTAAGCCAAGACGAAATTGATGCGCTATTGCATGGGGTTGACGATGTTGATGACGTCGATGAACCGATAGAAAACGACACTGAGGGTGCCGTCAATTTTGATTTCTCGTCGCAAGACAGAATCGTACGTGGTCGAATGCCGACGCTCGAACTTATCAACGAGCGCTTTGCACGGCACATGCGTATTAGTCTGTTTAATATGCTGCGTAAAACGGCAGAGGTGTCGATCAATGGCGTGCAGATGATGAAGTTTGGTGAATACCAGAACACATTGTACGTGCCAACCAGTTTGAACATGGTGCGTTTTCGTCCGTTAAAAGGCACTGCGTTGATCACCATGGAGGCTCGTTTAGTCTTTATTCTGGTAGAAAACTTCTTTGGCGGTGATGGTCGATTCCACGCCAAAATCGAAGGCCGCGAATTTACCCCAACGGAACGCCGCATCATTCAGTTGTTACTGAAAATTGTATTTGAAGATTATAAAGAAGCGTGGTCGCCAGTGATGGGGGTAGAGTTCGAATATCTCGACTCTGAAGTAAACCCAAGCATGGCAAACATTGTCAGCCCGACAGAAGTGATTGTCGTGAGTTCCTTCCATATAGAAGTTGACGGCGGTGGCGGCGATTTTCATGTCGTTATGCCTTACTCCATGGTTGAGCCTATCCGTGAACTATTGGATGCAGGTGTTCAGTCCGACAAGATGGAAACGGACGTTCGCTGGAGCTCAGCACTACGTGAAGAGATCATGGATTGTCCGGTTAACTTCCGCGTGAACTTGCTCGAAAAAGACATTTCTTTGCGTGATCTCATGGAGCTGCAACCGGGCGATATCATCCCGATTGAAATGCCAGAACATGCGACGATGTTTGTGGAAGACCTACCGACCTATCGCGTAAAAATGGGTCGATCGGAAGACAAATTAGCGGTGCAAATTTCTGAGGAAATTGAGCGCCCACATGTCGTCAAAACAGATTTAGCTTTCTTAGGTAAAGACATCATGTCCGAGCTTGAGAGTGAAGACGATATAGACCATTAAGATACCTTATTAAACAGACATGCTATGGCATGAGTTAGGCGTAACACAGGATAGAAAAATGGAACCAAGTGACGATCAAAAGCTAGCAGACGAATGGGCAGCCGCTCTTGGCGAAGACCCGTCTGCCCCTTCTGTAGACGTAGATGAAGTATTGGCTGCGCCACTGGAAGAGCTAAAAGACACTTCAAGCCCAATTAGCGAAGATGAGCGTCGTAAACTCGACACTATTATGGATATCCCGGTGACGATTTCGATGGAAGTCGGTCGTTCTCAAATTAGCATTCGGAACCTGTTGCAGCTTAACCAAGGTTCGGTTGTTGAGTTGGATCGTCTAGCCGGTGAGTCGCTCGACGTATTGGTTAACGGTACTTTGATTGCTCACGGCGAAGTCGTGGTCGTCAACGATAAGTTTGGTATCCGTTTGACGGATGTGATCAGCCAAACTGAACGAATTAAGAAGCTGCGTTAAGATGAGTCGTTCAATCAAAATGCGATTGAAGCAAATCACTGGAGCACTGAGCTTAATGCTAAGTGCTCCTTATGCATTTGCTGCCGCACCAAATAATCTGGATCTTGCGACGACACTTGGCTCGCTTGTGCTTGTAATCGGCGTGATTCTTTTGCTGGCTTGGTTGCTGAAACGTATGCAAGTGCCAGCGATGGGACAACAAAAGGGCTTGCGTATAGTGAGTCAGTTGCCAGTGGGTACAAAAGAAAGAATCGCAGTAGTTCAAGTGGGTGAAGAACAGTTTTTGGTTGGGATTACTAGCCAATCGATCCAAACTTTAGCCAAGTTAGATAAGCCACTGAAAGAGGAAGAGTTGGCGACCAATGCTTTTGCGACTCAATTTAGCCAGCTGATCAAAAAACATGACAAAGGGTAATCCAATTCGTTTGCTCCTGAGTACGTTGTTACTTTTTGTCGGCGTGCTGTTTTCTTCATTTACCTTTGCTGAAGCAGAGGAGTCAGCGCTGCCAGATAACTTAGCCGATGGAAGTGGTGTTACAGTTCAGGCTATGCAAAGTGATACTGGTGCTAGCCGTGCTATGTCCGTTTCTAGTGGCGGTGGTATTCCAGCATTCACCATGACCACGAACCCTGATGGCAGTGAAGACTACTCGGTTACACTACAAATTTTAGCGTTAATGACCATGCTTGGCTTCTTGCCTGCCATGGTGATTCTGATGACCTCGTTCACTCGAATTGTGGTGGTGATGTCGATATTGCGTCAGGCAATGGGTTTGCAACAAACGCCTTCTAATCAGGTCATTATTGGTATTGCGCTGTTTTTGACCTTTTTTGTTATGTCTCCTGTCCTGAACGAAATCAACGACAAAGCTGTTCAGCCTTATTTGAACGAGCAAGTTACGGCGCGAGAAGCGTTTGATGCTGCACAAGCGCCAATGAAAGCATTTATGCTTAAGCAGACCCGAATCAAAGATTTGGAGACGTTCGTAACCATGTCAGGAGAGCAAGTCGAGAATCCAGAAGATGTGTCGATGGCGGTGTTGATTCCGGCTTTTATCACCTCAGAGCTAAAAACTGCATTCCAAATTGGCTTTATGCTCTTCTTGCCGTTTTTGATTATTGACCTTGTAGTCGCTTCGGTACTGATGGCAATGGGTATGATGATGTTGTCACCAATGATTGTTTCGTTGCCGTTCAAGTTGATGTTGTTCGTATTGGTCGATGGTTGGAACTTGATACTCTCGACACTCGCGGGCAGCTTTGCCCTTTAGATAAGCGCAGATAGAGGATAAGACATGACACCAGAAATGTTTGTCGAGCTTTTCCGTGAAGCACTTTGGATGGTGCTTATCATGGTCTGCGCTATTATCATCCCAAGCTTGCTTATCGGCCTTGTAGTCGCGATTTTTCAAGCTGCGACATCCATCAACGAACAAACATTGAGCTTCTTACCGCGTTTGATTGTCACGCTTTTGGCCCTGATGCTGTTTGGGCATTGGATGACGCAAATGTTGATGGAATATTTCTATGGCTTGATTGAACGCTTACCTCAGGTGCTTTATTAGAGGCGCCTATGGAGTACCCCACTAGCGTTGTCTTAGATTGGATCGCAAACTACTTCTGGCCCTATGTTCGTATCTCATCCATGTTGATGGTGATGACAGTAACCGGGGCCCGATTTGTTTCGCCAAGAATCCGCCTTTACCTCGGTTTAGCCATCACTTTCGCTGTCATGCCAGCTATCCCCGCCGTACCTCAAGACATTGAGCTACTCTCGTTTCGTGGCTTCATGACCATTGCCGAGCAAATGATCATCGGCATAGCGATGGGTATGGTTACTCAATTTATGATTCAAACCTTTGTCCTGCTGGGTCAAATATTGGGTATGCAATCAAGTTTGGGCTTTGCTTCTATGGTCGATCCCGCAAATGGTCAGAACACGCCATTGCTTGGTCAGTTATTCATGTTCTTAACGACAATGTTTTTCCTTGCCACCGATGGACACTTAAAAATGCTGCAATTGGTGGTGTTCAGTTTTAAAACTTTGCCGATTGGCTCCGGCTCGCTCAACGCGGTTGATTTCCGTGAAATGGCAGGCTGGCTTGGTATTATGTTCCAAACGGCATTGAGTATGTCTCTATCCGGCATTATTGCACTACTGACCATTAACTTGTCGTTTGGTGTAATGACCCGTGCCGCACCACAGCTGAATATCTTCTCGCTTGGTTTTGCTTTTGCTTTGATGGTGGGTCTATTACTTTGTTGGTACATACTGGCTGGTCTATACAGTCATTATGAAATGTTCTGGACAGTGGGTGAGGCGCAGATTTGTCGGCTCATTCGCTTGGAGTGCTAAGATTTGGCAGAATCAGACGGTCAGGAACGCACCGAAGAAGCCACGCCCCGACGGTTACAACAAGCCAGAGAAAAGGGGCAGGTCGCTCGATCTAAAGAGCTTG
Source organism: Vibrio sp. 2096 (assembly GCF_033339595.1). NCBI lineage: Bacteria > Pseudomonadati > Pseudomonadota > Gammaproteobacteria > Vibrionales > Vibrionaceae > Vibrio > Vibrio sp. 2096. The sequence continues at coordinate 27,874 of NZ_JAWOUX010000022.1, read as the reverse complement.
CATCAGCATCTGTGCTGATCGTTGGCGCCATTTCATTGATGTGGTTTGGCGAGGCGTTAGCACGTTCATTGTTTTCCATCATGAGCCGTTTATTTGATCTTCAACGAGAAGAGATTTTCGATACTGCAAAACTGTTTGATATCGCTTTGGGCGCGATGAGTGATTTGTTGTTCCCACTATTTTTGGTGTTAGCGACATTGTTTACCGCCGCCGTGATTGGAGCAGCAGGTGTGGGAGGAATCAGTTTTTCTGCCCAAGCGGCCATGCCCAAGCTGTCGAAAATGAATCCGCTTAGCGGCTTAAAGCGAATGGTTGGCATGCAAAGCTGGGTAGAGTTGATCAAATCAATCCTTAAAGTGGTTCTGGTCACTGGTGTCGCCATCTATTTGATCCAAGCATCACAGGCCGATCTGATTCAATTGAGCATGGATGTGTATCCGCAAAACATCTTCCATGCTTTAGATATTTTGCTGAACTTTATTTTGCTGATCAGTTGCTCGCTATTGATTGTGGTTGCCATCGATATTCCATTTCAAATTTGGCAGCACGCCGATCAGTTAAAAATGACCAAGCAAGAAGTCAAAGACGAATACAAAGAGACTGAAGGTAAGCCGGAAGTGAAAGGCCGTATTCGTATGTTGCAAAGGGAAGCGGCTCAACGTCGAATGATGGCGGACGTTCCTCAAGCTGATGTTATTGTTACTAACCCAGAGCACTTCTCGGTAGCGCTTCGTTATAAACAGAAGACAGACCGTGCGCCAGTCGTGATCGCTAAAGGTACTGACCACATGGCGATGAAGATTCGAGAAGTCGCCCGCGAACATGACATTACGATTGTGCCCGCACCACCTTTGGCTCGTGCGTTGTATCACACGACAGAGCTCGAGCAAGAGATCCCCGATGGGTTATTTACTGCCGTCGCTCAGGTTTTGGCATTTGTATTCCAATTGAAGCAATACCGAAAACGAGGTGGACAGCGCCCGAAAATTCAAGATTATGATTTGCCAATCCCGCCCGAGCACCGTCATTGATACGAAAAGCGGTAAAGCCTTAAAAAAGCTCGTTTGATCAAAAGCTAAGCTCTATTTGAGTGTTTAGTCATTATTTTGGCGCTAATTATGGTACATAGATTGCTTAAAACGCTTTAATTATCAACCCTACCTAAACTTTTAGGCTAAAGCGGTCGCGTATTAATAGTAAGAGCTTACGTGACGCTTCAATCGATTGAGATCTCTCGCAGTATGAAGTTAAGCCTGCCGTTTGCAGATAAATTGCCACGAATCCCTCAACGTGAAATGCCAGCTATTGGTGCTCCGGTGATGGTTTTGGCCACCCTAGCGATGGTGGTACTGCCGATTCCAGCATTTTTGCTGGATATGTTCTTCACCTTTAACATCGCGCTGTCGATGGTGGTGTTGTTAGTGACCGTTTACACACGTCGCCCTTTGGACTTCGCTGCTTTTCCAACGGTATTGCTGATCGCCACGTTGCTCCGCTTGGCTTTGAACGTTGCCTCGACTCGTGTCGTCTTACTGCATGGTCATGAAGGCGGTAATGCGGCAGGTAACGTAATTGAGGCGTTCGGTAACGTCGTTATTGGTGGTAACTACGCGGTCGGCCTAGTGGTTTTCCTCATCTTAATGATCATCAACTTTATGGTGGTGACCAAAGGTGCGGGTCGTATCTCTGAGGTAAGTGCTCGCTTTACGCTTGATGCGTTGCCGGGTAAGCAAATGGCGATTGATGCGGACTTGAATGCCGGATTGATAGACCAAGAGCAGGCAAGAGTTCGTCGTTTTGAAGTGACCAAAGAAGCGGATTTCTATGGCTCGATGGATGGTGCCTCGAAGTTCGTAAAAGGTGACGCGATTGCCGGTATTTTGATTCTGTTTATCAACATCGTCGGCGGTCTGTCGATCGGTATGGCGCAATATGGATTGGGTTTCGGTGAAGCGATTGAAATCTATACCTTACTGACAATCGGTGATGGTTTGGTCGCACAAATCCCATCGCTATTGCTGTCAATTGCAGCGGCAATGATGGTGACACGCCAAAACACCGATGAAGACATGGGTGAACAACTGGTTTTCCAGATGTTCGACAACCCAAAAGCGCTGATGATTACTGCGGCTATTCTTGGTGTGATGGGCATCGTACCGGGCATGCCACACTTTGCGTTTTTGAGCCTGGCAGTCGCGGCCGGTGCAGCGGCATATTTCATCGACAAACGGCAGAAGCAGAAAGCGAAAGAGCCCGCTTTACCAGCAACAGCAGACGAAGGTACAGAACCTTCCTCACAGCGCGAACTGTCTTGGGATGACGTCCAGCCAGTCGATATTATTGGCTTGGAAGTAGGTTATCGCTTAATCCCTTTGGTGGACAGAGACCAAGGTGGGGAACTGTTAGAGCGCGTAAAAGGCGTGCGTAAAAAGTTATCGCAAGATTTTGGGTTCCTAATTCCAGCGGTTCATATTCGTGACAATCTTGAGCTGACCCCAAACAGTTACCGAATTACATTGATGGGGGTTGCGGTGGGCGAAGCAGAGATTCGTCCGGATCAAGAGTTAGCGATTAACCCAGGTCAGGTGTATGGCATGATTGATGGTGAGCCAACCATTGACCCTGCTTTTGGACTGGAAGCCGTATGGATCCGAGAAGATCAGCGTGAGCACGCGCAAGCCTTAGGTTATACGGTGGTTGATTCATCAACGGTATTAGCGACGCACCTAAGCCAGCTATTGACCAACAACGCATCACAGCTAATTGGCCATGAAGAAGTAGAGAATTTATTAGAAATGTTGGGACGCAGCGCGCCTAAGTTGGTCGAGAACTTTGTTCCTGACCAATTACCATTAGGTGTGGTGGTGAAAGTCCTACAAAACTTGTTAAACGAGGCCATTCCAATCCGCGATATTCGCACGATTGTTCAAACTTTGGCTGAGTACTCAAGTAAGAGTCAAGAAGCTGACATATTGACGGCAGCAGTTCGAATTAGTCTTAAACGTCTAATTGTTCAAGAAATCAATGGTATAGAGCCTGAGTTACCAGTGATCACTTTAATACCCGAACTGGAACAAATATTGCATCAAACTATGCAAGCATCAGGAGGCGAATCCGCGGGGATTGAACCGGGACTCGCTGAGCGATTGCAGTCTTCACTAAGCCAAGCGACACAGGAACAAGAACTGAAAGGCGAACCTGCCGTTCTGCTTACTTCTGGTGTATTACGCTCGACGTTGGCGAAATTTGTGAAGAACACAATACCTAATCTCCGGGTACTGTCTTACCAAGAAATCCCGGATGAAAAACAGATCAGAATTGTGCAAGCCGTGGGTAACTGATCTCACGCATCATTAATGGATTCATAGTTTGAAAATAAAGCGATTTTTTGCCAAAGACATGAGAACGGCGCTGCTCCAAGTGAAAGAGGAGTTAGGCGCGGAAGCTGTGATCATGTCAAACAAGAAAGTGGCTGGTGGAGTAGCGATTGTTGCGGCGATAGATAGTGAATCTAATCCGCCTCAAGCAAGCGCAGCGTCACAGCAAAATCGCGGTGCTTCTCAATCGAATCGCTATAACGAACATCGTCAAATGTCATCGTCTTCTGCTGATCGTTACCAAGATCGTCATTTAGATGAAGATAAAATTAGCCTGAACAGTAATAACAGTAACAATGAAAAAACAGGCTCAATGACGCAGCGATTCGCTAATATGCTTAAGCAATATAGCGGTGGTGCAGCAGATGCTGACGATCACGTAGCGGAAAATGAAGATTCGCTCTCTGCTTTGCTGCAACGCCAAAATAAGCATCGCGACGGCTACAACCAAGAAAAGCCAGCGCCATATCAACCAGATTCACCTTTGGCGAAGCTAATCGCACAGGACAATCGATTTGAACGTCCGACGCCCAAGCTGGATCCGACGCGATATGACCGACGTCGCCCAAGTGATGAGCGTGACGAATCGGCCGATGAGCTAGAAAGCATGCGCGAAGAGATGACGTCAATTCGTCGTCTGTTGGAGCACCAAGTTTCTGGCCTGATGTGGCAAGAAGTAGAACGCCGTGAGCCGCTAAGAGCGATGCTGATTAAGCGCTTAGAGCGAATGGGCGTTTCTCCGGAGTTAGCAGACCAGATGGCCTGTTATATTCCGGAAGATACAAAGCCAGCGCGAGCGTGGAAAGCGTTATTGTCGCTGGTGGCGGATCAAATCAATATTCCTAAACAGGACATTTTAAAACGTGGTGGCGTAGTCGCATTGTTGGGTCCGACTGGGGTTGGGAAAACAACAACCGTAGCGAAACTCGCAGCACGCGCAGCCATGGAATACGGTGCCGACAATGTGGCCCTTGTGACAACAGATACATATCGCATAGGTGCACATGAGCAACTCTCAATTTACGGAAGAATCATGGGTTGTCCCGTAAGAGTTGCTAAAGATTCTAACGAGTTAGCCGATGTTATATATCAGCTAAGAAACAGAAGACTGATTTTGGTCGATACGGCAGGGATGGGGCAACGAGATGTGAGGCTTTCCGAGCAGCTCGACACTCTAATGCAAGAGAGCGGAGAAGTGATTCACAGCTACCTTGTTTTGCCGGCTACCGCACAACGTCGTGTTCTACAAGAAACGCTGGATCACTTCCGACGTATACCACTTTCGGGTTGTATTATGACGAAGCTTGATGAGTCATTAAGCCTAGGCGAATTCATCAGTGTAGTGATTCAAAACGCAATGCCAGTAGCTTACATCGCTAATGGCCAGCGCGTACCAGAAGACATTGTGATAGCGCAACCAAAATATATGCTTGCGAAAGCAAATGAACTGTTAGAGAAGTCGACAGAGAACGAACCTCACTTTTGGAACAGTGACAGTGAAGGACTCTAAGGCGGCGGACTACTATGACTGAGAATATGATACACGATCAAGCAAGCGGCCTCCGTCGCTTAACACAACCATCGTTGACCAAAGTGATTGCTGTTACTGGCGGCAAAGGTGGTGTGGGGAAATCAAACGTAACACTGGGTCTGGCGATTTGTATGGCTCGCCAAGGCAAGAAGGTGATGGTTCTCGACGCTGATTTAGGTCTGGCCAATGTGGACGTGATGCTCGGAATTCGTGCAAAACGTAATCTAGGACATGTCTTAGCGGGTGAATGTGAGCTAAAAGATGCGATTGTCGAAGGGCCTTATGGTATAAAGATAATTCCTGCAACTTCTGGCACACAGAGCATGACAGAGCTTTCTCACGCTCAGCATGCCGGACTCATCCGAGCATTTGGTAGTCTTGAAGACGAAATGGATGTCCTGCTGATTGATACCGCTGCTGGTATCTCTGACATGGTAATCAGTTTTTCGCGAGCAGCTCAAGATGTGGTTGTAGTTGTGTGTGATGAACCGACGTCAATCACAGATGCCTATGCATTAATCAAGCTGTTGAGTAAAGAACACCAAGTTCAACGCTTTAAAGTTGTAGCAAATATGGTCAGAAGCTACCGTGAAGGGCGAGAATTGTTTGCAAAGTTGACACTAGTCACAGAGCGATTCTTGAATGTTAGCCTTGAACTCGTAGCATGTATTCCATTAGATGATAAAGTACGACAGGCTGTAAAAAGACAAAAAATTGTCGTTGATGCGTTCCCACGCTCGCCTGCCGCTTTAGCTATCAGCTCACTAGCAAACAAAGCGTTGACGTGGCCACTACCGAAAACACCAAGTGGACACTTGGAATTTTTTGTGGAAAGGTTGCTAAATCGTACCGAATTCGCAGAGGACCCTTTTGGTGAATAAAGCGATAACCTATGACCAACATGGCAAATTTAATAGCCAGCAGGCGTTCATTGAACGTTATTCAGTGTTGGTTAAGCGCATTGCTCACCACCTACTAGGCCGTTTACCGCCGAGTGTTCAGGTAGAGGATTTAATTCAGGCCGGCATGATCGGTCTTATCGAAGCTCAGCAGAATTATGATGGTTCTAAAGGTGCGAGCTTTGAAACTTATGCAGGTATCCGTATTCGTGGCGCAATGTTAGATGACATGCGTAAAGGCGATTGGGTACCGCGTTCTGTTCATAAAAATAATCGAGAGATTAACCAAGCGATTGCGGAGCTGGAAGGCGAATTAAATCGAGATCCTACTGATTCTGAAGTAGCCACGCATCTCGGTATGACACTGGATCAATATCATAGTGCTCTTACCGATATCAACTGCTCAAAATTAGTCGGTATTGAAGATTTAGGCGTTTCTGATGATGTGATTTCACCGGCGGATGAAACCGATGACAGCAACCCATTCAAAGGGGTAGTTGATGAATCATTTCGAAAAGCACTGGTTGAATCAATAAAACAGCTTCCAGAGCGTGAAGCTTTGGTTCTTTCGCTTTATTATGATGAAGAACTCAATTTGAAAGAAATTGGCGATGTGTTAGGCGTAAGCGAATCTCGCGTAAGTCAAATACTGAGTCAAGCGATGCAACGTTTACGTACCAAGCTCAGTGCGTGGACACAAAATGACTAAAAACACTGATTTTACGATTCAGTGGAGGCAATTTTGAATAAAAACATGAAGATCCTTATTGTTGATGATTTCTCAACAATGCGCCGTATTGTTAAAAACCTGCTTCGTGACTTGGGTTTCAATAACACTCAAGAAGCGGACGATGGTTTAACCGCATTACCAATGCTGAAAAAAGGTGACTTCGATTTTGTTGTAACTGACTGGAACATGCCAGGTATGCAAGGCATCGATTTGCTTAAACACATCCGCGCGGATGCAGAACTTAAGCATCTGCCAGTTCTAATGATCACGGCTGAAGCGAAGCGTGAGCAGATCATTGAAGCTGCTCAAGCAGGTGTAAACGGCTACATTGTTAAGCCATTTACTGCTGCAACATTAAAAGAAAAATTAGATAAAATTTTCGAGCGTTTATAACTCTCTCTTTCTCTTTGTTATTCGAGTCATTCATACCAATTATTAAATACCTATTAAATGACTCGTTTAGCGTTTTCAAAGTGATAAGAAGAACTAAACGTAAAAGGGTCTATTCAGAATGATCTCACTAGAGCAGGCGAAGTCACTCGTTCAAATGCTAGAAAACGGGGAACAAGACCAAGCCAATATGCTTGTTGCCTCGATCTACGAAGGTGCCGATAACCCAATGCTGCAAGAAATTGGAGCGTTAACTCGAGACCTTCACGAATCACTCAAGCAGTTCAGTCTCGATCAGCGCATGACCGAAATTGCGAAAGACGAAATCCCTAACGCTAGGGATCGTCTCAATTATGTGATCGAGAAGACAGAGCTTGCAGCCAACAAAACAATGGATGCGGTCGACTGCTGCCTTCCTATCGCTGATAACCTGCATGATTGCCTTCTAAAAGTTCGTCCTCAATGGAATGAACTCATGCACGGGCGCATAGAATTAAGCGAATTTAAAGCACTGTGCCACCGAATTGACGGGCTATTAGTGCAAGTCGAAGGTGACAGCACTGAATTGCGCGGCCAATTGACCGAAATTCTCATGGCGCAAGACTTCCAAGACCTAACTGGCCAAATCATTCGCCGCGTAATTACGTTGGTTAATGAAGTTGAAGGCCGCTTAGTGGAAATCCTAACCGTATTCTCTGGAAATAAACTTGAAGAACACATTCAAGTTTTGTCAGAACCGGCAGATAAAAAGAATACACAAACAAGCGAAGCCGAAGGCCCGATTCTTCATCCAGAACTGAGAGAAGATGCGGTTTCATCGCAGGACGAAGTCGATGACTTGTTGTCCAGTCTTGGATTTTAAAGGTAACGTATGAGCTACGATTTAGACGAAGATATTCTTCAGGACTTTCTCATTGAGGCTGGGGAAATTCTCGAGCTGCTTTCTGAGCAGTTGGTTGAATTGGAAAATAACCCAGAAGACAAAGACTTACTTAATGCTATTTTCCGCGGGTTTCATACCGTAAAAGGCGGTGCCGGCTTCCTTTCATTGGCAGAGCTAGTCGATACTTGTCATGGTGCGGAGAACGTGTTCGACGTTTTACGAAACGGTCAACGCACGGTAACGCAAAACTTAATGGATACGATGCTAAAAGCCTTGGATACGGTTAATACCCAGTTCCAGGCTGTTCAAGATCGTGAGCCGTTAGAAGCTGCGGACCCTGAGCTTCTTGAAGAACTTCATCGTCTATGCAAACCTGAGTCAGAAGATGAAGTAGCGGCAACCGTAGTTGAAGAACCAGTGGCTACTCCAGAACCTATTATTCCCGAGCCTATCATCGAAGAACCTGCTGCACCGTCAGCACCATCAAGTGTCGGCTCTGTTGATGAAATTACCCAAGACGAATTCGAAAAGCTATTGGATGAGCTTCATGGTAAAGGTTCAGCGCCAGGCAACTCAATGTCTGCGACACCTACAACGCCATCTGAACCGCCTCAATCGAGTGCACCATCAGTTGAAAGTGGTGATATCACTGATGATGAGTTTGAACGTTTACTCGATGAACTGCACGGTGTAGGAAAAAGCCCTTCTACGGCAGAGGCTGCTGCATCTGTACCAGTAGAGCCACCTAAAGCGGCAGAGCCTTCCGCTCCAGTGGCATCTTCATCAAATCAAGACAGTGACTTAATGACGGACGAAGAGTTCGAAAAGTTACTCGATGAGCTACATGGTTCAGGTAAAGGTCCAACGCTAGAAGAATTGGACATGGCAACGAAGCCTGCTTCAGCAAACGTAGAGCAAAGCCCTGCGAAACCTGAGCCTGTTGCTAAGCCAGCACCTGTTCAAGCAGCGCCAGCACCAAAGCCAGAATCTAAACCAGTCGCGGTAAAAGAAGAAGCCAAAGCACCAGCGGTTAAAAAACCTCAGGCTGAAGCAACCGTTCGTGTTGATACCTCGACGCTTGATACCATCATGAACATGGTGGGTGAGCTCGTATTGGTGCGTAACCGTCTACTAAGCCTTGGTTTGAATAGCGACAACGAAGAGATGTCCAAAGCGGTCGCTAACCTTGATGTGGTAACTGCGGATCTACAAGGCGCGGTAATGAAAACGCGTATGCAGCCAATTAAGAAAGTGTTTGGCCGTTTCCCACGCGTTGTCCGTGACTTGGCTCGTAACCTAAATAAAGACATCGTGCTAGAAATGCGCGGTGAAGAAACCGATCTCGATAAAAACCTTGTAGAAGCATTGGCCGATCCGTTGATTCACTTGGTGCGTAACTCGGTTGATCACGGTATTGAAATGCCAGACGCACGCGCGAAGGCAGGCAAATCACGCACAGGTAAAGTGATTTTGTCAGCATCGCAAGAAGGGGACCATATTGAACTATCCATCGTAGATGATGGTGGCGGTATGGACCCGAACAAACTGCGTGGCATCGCGGTGAAGCGTGGCATGATGGATGAAGATGCGGCGGCACGTTTAACAGATAAAGAGTGCTTCAACCTTATCTTCGCACCTGGCTTCTCAAGTAAAGATAAAATTTCTGACATTTCTGGTCGTGGTGTGGGTATGGACGTGGTTAAGACGGCGATCAATACCTTAAACGGTTCAATCGATATCGATTCTGAGCTAGGCAAGGGCACTAAGATTACGATCAAAGTACCACTAACGTTAGCGATTTTACCGACTCTGATGGTTGGTGTTGGCGGTCATCCTTTTGCTCTACCACTGGCTTCGGTGAGTGAAATTTTCCACTTGGATCTTAGTCGTACAAACGTGGTAGATGGTCAGCTGACGATCATTGTGCGTGAGAAATCTATCCCACTATTTTACTTACAAAACTGGTTGGCATCCAAATCGCAAAACGTTCAAGAGCGTACTGGTCACGGTCACGTGGTGATTGTACAGATTGGTAACCAGCGCGTTGGTTTTGTTGTGGATACGCTTATTGGTCAAGAAGAAGTGGTTATTAAGCCACTCGATAATCTATTACAAGGCACTCCAGGTATGGCTGGTGCGACAATTACTAGCGATGGCCATATTGCATTAATTCTAGATGTGCCTGATTTACTTAAGCGATATGCTGCGGCTTCACGCCTTTAAGCAAAGCTGACGTTATTAAAAGGAATAAGATGGCGATTAAAGTACTAGTCGTTGATGATTCGAGTTTTTTCCGACGTCGCGTGAGCGAAATCATCAACTCAGAATCGCGCCTAGAAGTGATTGACGTTGCGGTAAATGGTAGAGAGGCGGTTGAGAAAGCCAAATCTCTCAAACCTGACGTCATCACGATGGATATTGAAATGCCAGTGATGGATGGCATTACAGCTGTACGTGAAATTATGGCCGCTGCTCCAACGCCAATTCTAATGTTTTCGTCCCTGACCCACGACGGGGCGAAAGCTACGCTTGATGCGCTAGATGCGGGCGCATTGGACTTCTTACCGAAAAAGTTTGAGGACATTGCGCGTAACCGTGAAGAAGCGGTGTCATTACTTCAACAGCGTGTGATTCAGATTGCCTCGAAGCGCGCTTTCATGCGTCGACCTATCGCTCGCCCAACAGCGAGTACCAGCACGACTACTCGACCATTAGGTTCAAGAACGGCTTCACCTGTGACTCCAACACCAACTCGACCTGCTGCGACAAAGTACCGTGCTTCTGGTAAGAAGTATCAACTGACGGCAATTGGCACATCAACAGGTGGCCCCGTTGCTCTACAAAAAATTCTGACGCGTTTGCCGATGAACTATCCGCATCCGATTGTATTGATTCAACACATGCCAGCAACGTTTACTGCTGCGTTTGCCAGTCGTTTGAACACCTTGTGTAAGATTCAAGTGAAAGAAGCACAAGATGGCGATGTGTTACAGCCCGGTGTGGCATACCTTGCACCAGGTGGGAAACAAATGATGGTGGATGGACGAGCGGGCGCTGCTCGTCTTCGCATTATTGATGGCGGCGATCGCATGAACTACAAACCATGTGTGGATGTGACTTTTGGTTCTGCCGCAAAAGTATATGGCGACAAAGTGCTCTCTTTAGTGTTGACAGGCATGGGTGCAGACGGTCGTGAGGGCGCTCGCATGTTGAAGTCTTCAGGCTCAACAATTTGGGCACAAGATGAAGAAAGTTGTGTTGTTTATGGCATGCCCCAAGCGGTTGCTAAAGCAGGCATTTCTTCAGAAGATTTACCGCTTGACCGCATTGCTGAACGCATGTTGGTGGAAGTTGGCCTAGCTTAGGATTCATCATGATTGTTTGGAGTGTAGCTAACCAGAAAGGAGGCGTGGGTAAAACCACCTCAACAGTGACATTGGCGGGCTTATTGAGCCAGAAAGGCCATCGAGTATTGATGGTTGATACTGATCCTCACGCCTCACTGACTACTTATCTCGGTTATGATCCTGATGCAGTAACTTCGAGCCTATTTGATTTATTCCAGTTGAAGACGTTTTCTCGTGAGACGGTTAAGCCGTTGATTTTAGAAACAGAGCTGGAAGGAATGGATATCATTCCCGCGCATATGTCCCTTGCCACGCTTGATCGCGTAATGGGTAATCGCAGTGGTATGGGATTAATCTTAAAACGGGCGCTGCAAACTGTCTCACAAGACTATGACTATGTGTTGATTGACTGTCCGCCAATCCTTGGCGTGATGATGGTGAACGCGTTGGCAGCCAGTGACCGAATTTTGATTCCTGTTCAAACAGAGTTTTTGGCGATGAAAGGTCTAGAGCGCATGATGCGTACGCTAACCATTATGCAAAAATCTCGCCCGGGCGGTTTCAAAGTGACTATCGTCCCAACCATGTACGATAAGCGCACGAAAGCGTCATTGCAGACATTGATGCAACTGAAAATAGATTACCCAAATCAAGTGTGGACCTCAGCGGTGCCTATTGATACCAAGTTCCGCGATGCCAGTTTAAAGCACTTGCCAGCTTCGCATTTTGCATCTGGTAGCCGTGGTGTGTTTGCCTATAAACAGCTACTGATTTACCTGGAGAGGTTGGCGTTCGATGAGCAGTAATGATGTGCTGTCCAGTGAACAAGCACTTGATGACTACTTTAATGCATTACTGGATGATGAAACTGAAATAACGACTCTTGAGGAAGACCTTGACCTGTTGGCTCAAGAGGTATCATCTGCAGAGCCAGAGCCAGAGCCAGAGCCAGAGCCAGAGCCAGAGCCAGAGCCAGAGCCAGAGCCAGAGCCAGAGCCAGAGCCAGAATTACAGCTACAATACTCGGAGCCAGAAACGTACCAGTTTCAAGAAACATATCCGCCAGAGTTGGAAGCTCCAAACCTGGAAGATGTTCAAAGGCTATTAAGTCAGCTTGAAGCAAGCAACCCAGTGGCTGAGTTGGATATTGATAGTATTCTTGAACAAAATACGATTGATATTGCAGCAGAGATAAAAGCGGCTGAGCCTGAGGTACAAACCTTTAGTGAGGTGCCTGAGCTTCAGGGTGTTGAGGAAATACAGGACTGGGTGATTGATGAGCCAGTTTTTGAGGAAGCGCAACCAGAGGTGGATGAACCTCACGCAGTGATCGAACAAAGTATCAATATAGAATCGAACGTCGATACTGAACTCGAAACACAAGCAGATTCCGATATACCAACGGTCTGGGAAAGCACGAAGCGAAGTGAGGACTTCCAAGTTCTTTACTTTGATGTGAATGGTGTCACGTTTGCTGTACCTCTTGATGAGTTAGGTGGTATTCATCGCATTAGCGAGCTTAACCATTTGATAGGAAAACCCGCCTGGTATTTGGGGCTACAAACAAATCGCGAGCAGCAGTTTGATGTCGTCGATACCGCGAAATGGGTGATGGCAGATAAGCTTCGTGATGATAGCTATAAAGATAACTACCAATATGTCGTCATGCTTGGTGAGAGCATGTGGGGGTTGGCCAGTAACCAATTAATGGGGACTGAAACGCTTAATATCGACAAGGTTCGCTGGCGTGAGCAGGCGGGTAAACGCCCTTGGCTAGCGGGCATGGTAAAAGAAAAAATGTGTGCCTTAATTCATGTCCAGGCGCTCATTGACATGCTAAACGCCGGTTTAGATGTCAAATCACTGAATTAGATTTAAGTCGGGAACGACATTAACGAGGATTAACTATGTCTCAAGCTTTTGAAGTAGAAGTGAAGAAAGATGCATCGAATGACGAAGTTCTTCAGTGGGTGACGTTCCAGCTAGAAGAAGAAACGTACGGCATCAACGTAATGCAAGTTCGTGAAGTACTTCGTTATACTGAAATTGCCCCTGTTCCAGGTGCACCAGATTATGTACTTGGTATCATCAACCTACGCGGTAATGTAGTTACTGTTATCGATACACGTTCACGTTTTGGCCTGATGGAAGGCGAAGTCACTGACAACACTCGTATTATTGTGATCGAGTCTGAGCGTCAAGTGATTGGTATCTTAGTAGATAGCGTGGCAGAAGTCGTTTATCTGCGTTCTTCTGAAATTGATACGACGCCTTCAGTTGGTACCGACGAGAGTGCGAAGTTCATCCAGGGTGTGAGCAACCGTGACGGCAAGCTTCTTATCCTTGTGGATTTGAACAAGCTGCTAACAGATGACGAGTGGGACGAGATGGCTCACCTTTAATGGCTGAATGATGATGGCTGAAGAGACTCTTTTATCTGCTCCATTCCTTGCGGGTGGCGTCGCTTTTATCGTGTTAGTATTGGTTGTTTTGCAACTGCGGATTCGCTCGGGGTTACAAAAGCAGTTAGACCAACAACGAGCTCAATCTCGACACGCAGATAAAGAAGTGCAAAAGTTGAGTAAGCAGTTACTCGAAGTGCGCTCGGTTGTCGTTGGTCTTGGACAAAAAGTGACGGAGCAACAAGACATTATTCAGCACTTAAACGAGAGAATTCGCGAACTCGAACACGCTGATACTGATGGTCGCTTGTACAGTCGCGCTTCTAAAATGGTACAGCTTGGCGCTGATATCAACGAGCTGATTGAAGAGTGCGAACTACCAAAAGCCGAAGCAGAGTTGATGCTTTCACTGCAGAAGAAACTGGCAGGGAAAGAGAAGATTCCACCATTAAGTGGTCAGCCATCAGATGACGCAGAATATCCAGCGCGTGGACGTCGTCGACGCTAAAGGTTATCAAGCGATAAAAAAGAGGCGTTATTACGCCTCTTTTTTGTTTTTAGCTGCTAATGCTCTTCTTAAATACAACCCTAGATAACCTTCAGTCGATCTTGCTCTTAGTTCTGGCCTCTCAAATTCAAAATGAGCGCTTATAACTACTTATAGTTAATTTTATTAAAGTGTGATGATTAATTAACAAAAATACATGAACTTACATGTAACCTAGCCCTCTTATCCTGTTTTGTCATAACTAAGCTGTGCTAATATAGCGGCTCGTTCATTTTTTAGTTGAAGCTCTATGTTAGAAGTGTCTAACCTGACAGCAATCCGTGATGAAAGGGTTCTGTTTGAAAACCTGCAGTTTGAAATTAAGCCTGGTGAATTGGTCCAGATCGAAGGGCGTAATGGTACTGGTAAAACTACATTGCTACGGATTGTGACAGGGTTAGGTGATAGAGAAGAAGGTGTCATTAAATGGAAAGGCGAAGAGGTTGAAAAATCTCGTGATGTTTTCCATCAAGATCTGCTTTTCTTAGGACATCAAACAGGAGTGAAACGAGAGCTTACCGCATTAGAAAACTTACGTTTTTATCAATCTATTCAAAATAATCGCTCTTCAGACGAAGAAATCTTTATCGCTTTGACTCAAGTAGGATTAGCTGGTAGAGAAGATGTGCCTGTAGCACAACTTTCCGCAGGTCAGCAACGACGAGTCGCATTGGCAAGGTTATGGCTCAGTAAGCAAATTTTATGGATCTTAGATGAGCCGTTGACTGCCATTGATAAGCAAGGTGTCAAGGTGCTTGAATCTTTGTTCGCAAGTCATGCTGATAATGGCGGTATTGTTGTGTTGACGACGCATCAAGATATGTTTGCGGACAGCCCGAAACTTAGAAAAATAAAGCTGGGTGACTGATATGATTTCCTCGATGACCACCATCATTCGTCGTGAGCTCCTAATCGCATTTCGCCGTCAGGCAGACATTCTGAACCCGTTGTGGTTCTTTATTATTGTCATTACTCTCTTTCCTCTGAGTATTGGACCAGAACCTAATTTGTTAGCACGTATTGCAGCGGGCATCGTTTGGGTTGCCGCATTGCTGTCCGCCTTATTATCATTAGAGCGTCTATTTCGTGATGATTTTCAAGACGGTGCACTAGAACAAATGATGCTAATGCCGATTCCATTGCAACTTGTAGTGGTTTCAAAGGTCATAGCACATTGGTTGTTAACAGGGTTACCTCTGATTTTAATTAGCCCATTATTGGCGGTTTTACTTTCGCTCGACTTCAATACTTGGCTATCGGTTGTATTAACCTTGATGATCGGTACACCAACACTAAGTTTTATTGGCGCCATTGGTGTGGCGTTGACTGTTGGGTTGCAAAAGGGTGGCGTTCTTTTGAGTTTGCTTATTCTTCCGCTCTACATCCCAATTTTGATTTTCGCAACATCGGCAATTGATGCTGCCGCACTCGGTATGGCGTATAACGGTCAACTAGCGATTTTAGGTGCGATGCTAATTGGGGCGATGACATTAACGCCTTTTGCCATCAGTGCCGCATTACGAGTTAGTGTCAACTAACTCAATAAAGTGCCAATGAAGCGGCGCTTGATCAAAGAATTATTATTAAAGCACTGCTACGGTCTCAACCCTTTAGACAGTGTCCCTGAAGTAAGAGTGAGAACAAAACATGTGGAAATGGCTACATCCTTATGCCAAGCCAGAAGCAGCTTATCGTTTGAGTGGTAAGTTTCTGCCTTGGTTTTCTGTATTGGCCCTCGTATGCTTATCGGTTGGTACGGTTTGGGGGCTTGCATTTGCGCCTTCAGATTACCAACAAGGTGACAGTTTCCGAATCATCTACATTCATGTCCCATCAGCTATTTGGTCTATGGGCGTTTATATGTCGATGGCGATCGCTGCATTTATTGGCCTAGTATGGCAAGTTCGCCTATCTGATATGGCGGCACTTGCGATGGCTCCGATTGGTGCAGTATTTACTTTTATTGCTCTACTTACAGGTGCTGTTTGGGGCAAGCCTATGTGGGGCACTTGGTGGGTATGGGATGCCCGTCTTACATCTGAATTGATTCTTCTATTTCTCTACCTTGGTGTGATTGCGCTTTACCATGCGTTTGACGATCAAAAAACCGCTGCAAAAGCCGCTGGTATCTTAGCGATCGTAGGCGTAGTAAACCTACCTATCATTCACTTTTCCGTGGAATGGTGGAACACGCTTCATCAAGGTGCGACGATCACGAAATTTGAACAACCTTCTATTTCATCCGACATGCTTTGGCCGTTATTGCTGAACATCTTTGGCTTTGCGTTCTTCTTTGGTGCCGTGACGATGGTCCGTTTTCGTAACGAAATCATCAGTAAAGAAAGTCACCGCCCTTGGGTGCGCAAACTCGCAACAGAACAAACTCAGTGAGGTAACTGATTATGCATTTTGAATCTCTGAGCGACTTTTTTGCCATGGGTGGCTACGCATCATACGTATGGAGTGCGTTTGGTATTACTTTCTTATCCATGCTGATTCTTCTGATCACTAGCCTTCGCCGCGGTGATGCATTATTGAAAGAAGTGAAAGCAAAAATTGACCGTCAAGCTCGTATCGACGCAGCGAAGAACATGGAGAACACCTTATGAACCCGAGACGTAAAAAGAGGCTAGGTATTGTACTAGCGATCTTTATCGGTATTAGTGCCACCATTGGTTTGATACTTTATGCGCTTAATCAAAATATGGACCTTTTCTACACTCCAACGGAATTGGTTAATGGTAAGCCAGATGGCACCAAGCCAGAAGTAGGCCAGCGTCTGCGTATCGGTGGAATGGTGGTTGTGGGCTCAGTTCGTCGAGATCCTAATTCTTTGAAAGTGAGTTTTGACCTGCACGATGTCGGTCCGAAAGTGACGATTACCTATGACGGTATTCTTCCTGACTTGTTCCGTGAAGGGCAGGGTATTGTTGCTCAAGGTGTACTGAAAGATGCCACGACAGTTGAGGCATTTGAGGTCCTAGCGAAGCACGATGAAGAATACATGCCACCAGAAATTGCAGAAGCGATGAAGAAAACGCATGAACCGCTTCAATACAGCACCGAACAGAAACAAGGAAGCGGCCAATGATTGCTGAAATCGGTCACTTTGCTCTCATTCTTTCGCTTGCAATGGCAGTGCTGTTGAGCGTATTGCCATTGTGGGGAGCATCGAATAATAACACCATGCTAATGAACACAGCGCGACCGCTATCTTGGTCTATGTTCCTGATGCTGTTGTTCTCTTTCGCCATTTTATGTTGGGGATTTTATACCAACGACTTCACGTTACAGTATGTAGCGAGCAACTCGAATAGTCAGCTTCCTTGGTACTACCGTTTAACCGCAGTATGGGGTGCACACGAAGGTTCACTGTTGCTATGGGTTTTAATCCAAGCTGCTTGGACTGTCGCTGTAGCGACGTTTAGTCGTGGTATGCCGCAAGAGTCGGTTGCACGTGTACTTGCTGTTATGGGCATGATCTCAGTGGGTTTCCTACTGTTTATCATCCTAACGTCGAACCCATTCCTACGTACGTTACCGTTCTTCCCGGTTGACGGACGTGACTTGAACCCTCTGCTTCAAGACCCTGGTTTGATTGTTCACCCGCCAATGCTTTACATGGGCTATGTTGGTTTCTCGGTTGCATTCTCTTTTGCGATCGCATCCCTAATGACCGGACGCCTTGATACTGCTTGGGCTCGTTGGTCTCGTCCTTGGACAACCGCAGCATGGGTATTCTTAACACTTGGTATCGCACTAGGTTCTTGGTGGGCTTACTACGAACTTGGCTGGGGTGGCTGGTGGTTCTGGGACCCAGTAGAAAACGCATCATTCATGCCTTGGTTAGCGGGTACCGCATTAATGCACTCTCTTGCCGTGACAGAAAAGCGCGGCACATTTAAAGCGTGGACGGTACTATTGGCAATCTCTGCATTTTCGTTGAGTTTGTTGGGCACCTTCTTAGTCCGTTCCGGTATTTTAGTATCGGTACACGCGTTCGCGTCTGACCCGTCGCGCGGTATGTTTATTCTAGGCTTCCTCGTTTTCGTTATCGGTGGCTCTTTATTGCTGTTTGCCGTAAAAGGGGCAGCAGTGCGTGTACGAGGTAACTTCGACTTAGTCTCACGTGAAAATGCGCTCTTAGCCAACAACGTATTACTTATCGCCGCTCTTGTTGTGGTGTTAGTGGGGACACTGTTGCCGCTCGTACACAAGCAGCTTGGTTTGGGGTCGGTCTCTATCGGTGCGCCATTCTTTGACATGCTATTTGCGTGGTTAATGATGCCATTTGCTTTCCTGCTTGGTATTGGCCCTCTTATTCGTTGGAAGCGAGACAATTTATCTAAACTTGTGAAACCAATGCTCGTTTCAGGTGTGCTTGCTTTCGCCTTGGCCGCGCTATGCGTGTACCTGTTTGCCGATTTCTTCTCAACCATGGCTTACATTGGTTGGGTGATGGCGATTTGGATTATTGCGATGCATGGCTTTGAACTGTACGAGCGCGCAACGCACCGTCATAGCTTTAGTGAAGGTGTTCGCAAGCTGCAACGTAGCCACTGGGCAATGATGTTGGGTCATGTTGGTCTGGCGGTATCTGTTATCGGTATTGCGATGGTACAGAACTACAGCATCGAGCGTGATGTACGTTTAGCACCTGGCGAACACTTCCAAATTCAAGGCTATGATTTCTACTTCTCAGGCTTGCGTGATAAAGATGGTCCAAACTACGATGGCTACATCGCAGACTTTGAGATCACACACGATGGCAAATACGTGAATACGCTTCACGCAGAGAAGCGCTTCTACCGTACGGCTAAGTCTATGATGACTGAAGCAGCCATTGACCGTGGTATTAGCCGCGACTTATACATTGCAATGGGTGAACGTTTAGACGACAACCGATCTTGGGCTGTTCGTATTTACTATAAACCGTTCGTTCGTTGGATTTGGGCTGGCTCTTTGATTATGGCATTAGGCGGCGCACTAGCGATTTCTGATAAACGCTACCGCTTCCGTAAATCGCCGAAGAAAAATGCGAAGTCAAAAGAGCAGGAGGCATAACATGAATAAGAAAATCTTATTTATTCCGCTTGTCGCTTTCATGATTCTAGCGGGCATTTTCGCAACCCAATTAATGCGTAACCAAGAGGGCGATGATCCAACTAAATTGGAGTCGGTTTTGGTTGGCAAGCCAGTTCCTGAGTTTCATTTAGAAGACCTGGCTGAGCCTGGAAAACAGTACGACCAATCAATTTTTAAAGGTGAACCGTTGCTCTTGAACGTTTGGGCAACGTGGTGCCCAACGTGTTATGCAGAGCATAAATACCTAAACGAATTGGCGGGTAAGGGCGTTAAGATCATCGGTATGAATTACAAAGATGATCGTAATAAAGCAATAGGTTGGCTGAATGATCTCGGCAACCCGTACTTGATCAGCCTATTTGATGGCAGTGGTATGCTTGGCCTTGACCTTGGCGTTTATGGTGCTCCAGAAACATTCATTATTGATGCAAATGGTGTGATTCGCTATCGCCATGTAGGGGATGTAAACCCACGTAATTGGTCAGAAACACTGGAGCCGCTTTACAACAAATTGGTTGAGGAGGCGAAGCAATGAGAAAGCTAATTCTTGCCGTTTTTGCTGCGATGACATTATCTCTTGCTGCTCATGCGGCCATTGAAGTGTACGAGTTTGATAATTTGGAACAAGAACAGCAGTTCAAAGAGTTAAGCCATACGCTCCGTTGCCCTAAATGTCAGAACAACACGATCTCGGATTCTAACGCTGAACTTGCTCAGGACTTACGCCATAAGGTGTACGAAATGACCAAAGAAGGGAAGTCCAAAGATGAGATTGTTGATTACATGATCGCCCGTTACGGTAACTTCGTGACTTACAACCCACCATTTACGGTCGCGACTGCGATTTTGTGGCTAGGGCCACTCGCTGTAGTACTGGGTGGTTTTGGTTTGATTGTGCTGCGTAGCCGTAAATCTAAAGTTAAGGCAAAAGCGAGCAGTGACGAGCAATGGGATGAGCAAAAAGAAGCTCGTTTAAAAGCATTGCTTGAAGAAGAGAACAACGGAGATAAGAAGTAATGACACTATTTTGGATTTCCACCGTTGTTCTCACGCTTATTGCTTGTGCGCTGGTGGCTTTGCCGCTGCTTAAACAAAAAGCGAACAATGATGATGTGTTACGCGATGAGCTTAACAAGGCATTTTATAAAGACCGACTATCTGAGCTTGCAGAAGAAACTGACGAAGGTCTAGTTGAAAGTGAAGACGAACTGATTTCTGATCTAAAGCAATCACTGCTTGACGATATCCCTGGTGATAAAGCGCAAAAAGAAACTAAGGTTTCTCCAATCGCGGTTTTAGTTCCATCGGTAATTCTGACGGTGGTGCTGAGCTATGGTTTGTATTATAAATTTGGCGCGTCAGACGATATTGTTCAATGGCAAGAAGTGTCTGCAAATCTACCTGAGTTATCGAAAAAGCTGATGTCGGCTTCTTCTGAGCCGCTGAGTGACGATGAAATGGCGGATTTGACCCTTGCCCTTCGAACTCGCTTACATTACCAGCCGGAAGACTCGACAGGTTGGTTACTGCTAGGTCGTATTGCGTTAGCAAATCGTGATGTCACCACAGCTATCGATGCGATGGAAAAATCGTACCGCCTAGAGCCAAAAGATCCTGATGTGATGTTGGGTTATGCACAAGCTCTGATGCTGTCTCAAGAGGAAATGGATCAAGCGACGGCTCGCTCATTACTCGGCAAGCTGATGCAGCAAGACTATGTCGATCTGCGTGTGTTTTCTTTGTTAGCGTTCGATGCGTTTGAGCGTCAAGACTTCCCGGCAGCCATCAAGTACTGGGGAATCATGCAGCAAATGATTGGTCCAGAAGATAGTCGCTACGAGATGTTGTCACGCAGTATTGAGAGTGCTCGTAAGCAAATGGGCGAAGCGGTTTCACCGGATAAGAGTGTAGCAGTGACAATTAATGTGGCACCAAATGCTCAGTTGGATCCAAACGCAGTTCTGATTGTGTCAGTACATCGTTCAGATGGCTCCCCGATGCCTGTGGCTGCTGCTCGTTATCCGCTAGGTACTTTCCCTCGCACAGTCGTATTAGATGATGGCAATGCCATGATGCAAGGGCAAAAGTTATCTTCACTCGATAAGCTAATCGTCCGTGTGCGTGTAGATTCTGACGGTAACGTAGCAACGCGTGATCAAGATTGGCACGGAGAAAGTGACGTCGTTGAATTTGGCGCACCAGTAGAAGTGACCATTGATCAGCAGTATTAATTGTTAACATCTGTCTCTGAAACATGACAACGAGGTAGAGTCAGTTGCCTTTAGTGGTATGACTCTAAACGATCGAGTAGAATACCGAAGGCCAGCGATTGCTGGCCTTTATTTATTCCCATATCTGAGTCATCTTTACTATGTATCCTGCTCAACATACGTACAATGGTTAATCGGGGTGACTTAGGTACATTAATAGTCGTTATGGAAAATAAAATGTATAACAAGGGTAAATCTACCTTCTTGTTGCTGTTAGCCGTTGGACTGGTTGGCTGTTCAAGTGCGCCTGATGAAGCAGTAACAGGACAAGAAACAAATCAAACGACTTCTGATGTGTATGACCCGTTGGAAGGCTTTAACCGAACCATGTGGGAACTCAACTACGAATATTTAGATCCGTATTTGGTTCGTCCTGTATCACTTGCGTATGTAGAATACACGCCAGTTCCTATTCGTTCTGGTATCGCTAACTTCTTATCGAACTTAGATGAGCCAGCAAGCATGGTTAATAACTTAATCATGGGTAATGGTACGAAAGCCGTGGACCACTTTAACCGTTTTTGGATTAACTCGACGTTCGGTATTTTCGGTTTATTCGATATTGCAAGTGCCGCGGGTATTACGAAGTACGACGAGAAAGCGTTCAGTGATGCAGTAGGCCACTATGGTGTTGGAAATGGTCCTTACTTCATGGTTCCAGGTTATGGTCCGTATACCTTACGTGAAGTGACAGATACCGTAGATAGTACGTATTTACCCCTCTCTTATCTCAACTTCTGGGCGAGTTTGGGTAAGTGGGCGTTTGAAGGAATGGAGAAGCGTGCTTTATTAGTACCGCAAGAAGCGCAGCTAGACTCGTCGCCGGATCCATATATTCTAACTCGCGATGTTTATATCCAGCGTCAAAACTTTAAAGCAGAAGTTGAAACGGTAGAAGAAGTTAACATCGAAGAAGAAGAGTATTTAGATGAATATCTAGAAGACTTTTAAGCGTTGTTCTTCATAATCGAGAAATGAAAAAAGGCTTAGCTGATGCTAAGCCTTTTTTGTATTTTGCAGCTTGGTTAGAAACGGTAGTTTGCTTGAACACCGATTAGCCAAACATTACCCGTAGTTTCGCCTACAAATTGGCCGCCGACTTGTTCTGCAGTGTCGTCTGACTTGTAACCACGAGACTCAACGATTGGTGCGTCTTTCGCAAAAATATAGGTGAAGCCAGCGTCTAGGCTGAAGTCTTTCGTCCAATCGTACGTTGCGCCAATACTTAGCCAAGTACGGTCAGTTTCTGGAATAGTAATCGTGCGGTTTTTGTCGCTTACCGCTGAAGTATCGTATGCAATACCAGTGCGTAGCGCTAGCTTAGGATCAAGCTGGTAAGTAGCACCAACAGCAAAGCGATAGTTGTCTTCCCAGTTTTCTACTTTAACCATATGCGTGCCAGCAGTATTTAGACGTGCTTCCAATTTCTCGAAAGAGCTCCAATCCGTCCAGTTAACGCTTGCGTGTAACGCAAGTTGGTCTGTTACTTGGTGGAAGCTTGCTAACTCAGCCGTTGCAGGCAGGTTTAGATACATGTAGCCGTTGTCGCGTTCAGAAGTACCGAAGCCAAAACCAAGACCTTCAGCATGGCCTTCAAGCTTTAGTTCAACTTCAGATTTGTACGCGAAGCCGATACGGTTATTTTCATTGATCTGCCATGCTGTACCAACTTGCCAGCCCCAAGCGGTATCGTCACCTTCCATGTATTTTAGAGCGGTACCTTGAGGAACACTGATTGGTTGATTAGTTTCAGGATTTAACCCTACAACGTTATTCTTAGGAGCTGCTGCGCCAAAGCTGCCTTCGCCGATGATGTAACGGATACCACCACCAACGCTGATTGATTCATTGACTTTGTAAGCTGCGTTCAAGTTCGCTTCCATTGTCGTTACGCTTGCTTCGTTACCGAAGTGCGAGGCACCAAAGCCTTTACCTAAATCGGTTTCCATGCCGTAGTTGGTGCCAAATGCCAAACCAATCGCGAATTTCTCATTATATTGGTGTGATAGGTAGAAGTTTGGAATGATTGCATCATGTGCGAAGTCATCTGAAGATGCAGAAGAAGTGCTACCGTGGAAGTTTACATCACCTTCAATATCAATATTTGGGTTCACATAGATTGCACCAACGGACACTTGAGTGCCTTCCAAATAAGTTAGCATTGCTGGGTTACGCCATTGTGCACTTGCGTTGTCAGCCATTGCAGCTTCACCAGCATATGCTCGACCTAGGCCTGTTGCAGAATATTCAGCAAGTTGGAAACCTGCTGCGTTAGCCATGCCCGTTGCGCCAAGTAGGCTTAATGCCACTGCTGTTGATAGAAGAGTCTTGTTGGTTTTCATTCGAATGTTCGCTGATTTATTTATAACGTGGGACGAAAGTTTAAAGGTAGAGTTTTTACTTTAGAAATGAAAATCCAGTATAAGTAGTCATTTGGAATATTATGCTTTCAAGTGTTGATTGGGTGGTTTAATTATCTAACTGTGAAAGGCTTGTAAACGGAATTCAGCGAACAGCTGTGCGTCCTAATTGTGAGATTTAGATACACGTGTTCACTCAAATTGAGTGGGCAATAAATCGCAGATATGAAAAAAGGCTGGAAATCCAGCCTTTTATATAAAGTATTTTTCTACTAACTAACAGCGAAGCGTTTAGAAGCTACGGCTGTATTGTAAGCCGAATAGAATAGCATCAGCGCGTGTTGTTGCTGACAAGCTCGAGATATTTTGAGGGCTTTGAGCGTCACTTGGGTTGTACATTGGGTTAGGTGTTGATTCATTTACCTCAACATCTTTACCCATTAGGTACGTAAAGCCAAAGTCGACATTTGATTTACTATCAATGTGATAAGTAAAGCCGGTAGAGAACCATTGGCGATCTGAGTCAGGAACGGAAACAGACGTTAAGTCAGCTTGGGCGCTCGTGTCGTACATGTAACCAGCACGAAGTGTCCAGTTATTACTTAGGTAATATGTACCACCAATCGAGTAGTGCCAACCATCTTGCCACTGGTACTGTTTATCGTACGATGAGCCAAGAGGAGAGCCTTTTAAGTTAGAGAATTCAATTTGATCGAAAGTTTCCCAGCCAATGTATTGGATGCTGTAGTGTACAGCAAACTTAGTGTCTTGAATTTTGTGGAAGCCGGAGAACTCGGCCATATCTGGTAAAGGTAGTGTGATTTTTTGACCTTTATCGTCTTTTGCTTCCATTTCTGGACTATGACGGTATGCAAGACCAAATCGATTGTTTTCATCTAGCTCGTACACAGTACCAACATTGAAACCTACAGCCCAACCATCAGCTTCGTCTACATCGACGAGTGTGCCTATTGCAGCATGTTCACGCTTCATTGTACCTTGGCCGTAGATTAAATCTAAACCAGCACCAAAGCTCCATTGTTCATTGAGACGGTAAGAACCTGCAAGGCCAAAGTTTACGCTCTTAACATCAGTTAAGCCGCCATATTCTTTTGCCGCAAAGCTATTGTCGAATTCTGTTTTAGTACCGAAATTAGAGTATGCGTTTACGCCCCATGCAAACTTGTCATTTACAGGAACGATTAGATGAATGTTCGGTGCAATAGAAGTATCGCCAGCGTCGTCATAGTTTGAGTCGACAGGCTTGAACAGTGTTGGTGCTACTTGGCACGTTGAACCACAATATTTCGCATCTTTCACTTCAATCATTGAAGTAATGCTTTCGAAACCTAGCGAAAGTTCCATTTTATCAAACAGAGCCATTGCTGCTGGGTTACGAGCCATTACTGCTGCATTATCTGCGATTACTGCATCACCAGCAAATGCACGGCCGATGCCAGTTGCTGATTGAGCGTTGATTTGGAAACCCGCTGCCATCGATTGACCTGAGGCAAAAGCTACCGTTACTGCTAGGAGAGTTTTTTTAAACAGACGCGTGTTCTGAGTCATTTGTTTTTCCTTATTAGATTCGTCTCTTTGGACGATAAATTGAGCTTTTGCTCAGTGGCGCAGATAGTAGTATCAATAATTGCTTGGACAAATCCGACCATTGGATAAAATTGAATAAAAATTGCAGAAATGATGTCTAAAAGACGGGAAATTGCACTTAAAATGCATAATTTAGAGTTTAAGCTCTAAATGGTATAGCGATGGTGAATGTTTTGCGTTCTATTTATACAAAAATGCCGCTAAATAAGATCATTTAGCGGCATTTAACCTTTTGAAGGCTGGAAATCGTCGAAGTTGTTACATCGGCTTAATCATTGATGCAAGAGTCGTAGCGAGCGCATCAATATTTTCACCTTCTTCCCCGACTAAAATCAGGCTTGAACTCCCGACGGGCTGAACGATTCCGGTCATGCCATCCTTATTAAAGTCGGTACTTTGTTCGCTTGGAATACCAGTAATAAATAACGTTACTTTACCTTTTGGACCTTGGAACACCATATGCACCGCATTGGATTCACCAAAACCGCAGTGGTTTAGGTAGTAAACGTGATATGGAAAGTTTTCACTAAACTGGTAATGAAATGGCGACATTTTCGCATTAATTTGCGAGCTCGGTACATCCTCATCAAGATGACGAACAAACGGTTCTTCATGAATAACGTGTTTCATCGCGGTATCCGCTAAACTGGCTTGTGCTGGAGACACCAAAACATTTCCCCAGTTTACTTGGCCAACTAATAACCCTGCGGTGAACGCAATAGAAGCGGCAAGTGCCATTGCTTTGCGGACAAAGTTTGGTCTTACGACCTTCTCTTCATCAAGTGCACTCGACGTCTGGCTAAATAAAATCTTATCTGCGAGATCTTCGGGTACATCCACATTCATGGCTTGTTTAATTTTTACATCGAGATCCAAAACGTCATCAACAAACTTATTGTTGGCGTCGCTACCAGCTAAAGCTTGCAGAATCTCTTCATCCTTTTGTTTTGGATCCGACAAAATACGACGACGAAATTCTAAATCATCCATTCTTTTGTCCTCTCTTGGTATCTTGAGAATCCAACATCTCTTTAAGTTGATTACGAGCGCGAAATAGTCGAGTCATCACTGTGTTTTTATTTAAATCAAGAATGTCACCAATTTCTTCTCCACTGAAACCACCAACAACTTGGAGAAATAAAGGCTCACGGTATTCAACATCGAGCTTCATGATCTGTGCCTGCAGCCATTCTTGCTGATGATGTGGTTCATCGCTGACTTTAGCATCATTGCCGTAATCATCGATATCAACTAAATCAAATTGTTTACGTTCGAAGCGGCGCGCATTTTCTCGTCTCAATATTGTGATGAGCCAAGACTTGGCAGCTTTTTCGTCCTGGAGGCTATCGAGTGACTTCCAAGCTCTAAGACAGGTTTCCTGAACTAGATCTTCCGCGACCGCTTTATCTTTGCACAACCAATATGCGTAGCGGTACAAGTCACGATGATACCCTCGGACGAGCGCTTCGTATTTTCTTTGCTTGTCCATATCAGAGTTGACCGGACTGTTGGAATTTTTCTTTCCAAACATTTTTAATATGGCCACAGGAGCCTCCATCCTCGCTCTGTGAGTTTCTTATTTGTTCTGAGCATGACGTTACTTGCTTCATCGCCTAGCGGTTTTGGTTGCAGGATTTGTCATGCAACCCCTTTGACACAATAAGCCATGTGGTTACCTAAAAGTGTATACGCAAATGTCAGATATCATCGAACACGAATTGATATATATTGTTAACAATATCATCATTAGTAATCAATGGCTTGGATAAGTTCACTCGATGGAGCATTAAAAGGGACTTCTGATGGTGGATTCTTGAATTGTTTTGAATCAATAATCGCTCTAGGTGAGCTTAAAACTCGTAAAATCACTATAAAATTGATCTATTTCAAAATATCAAGCTGTGAAGGGGTTATAGTACACCTTGTCATCTCGTTAGTCATTGCGACTAACATGTTGAGCAAGATGACACTTCCTTTTGAAGGCTGACTTTACTTTCTCCTAATCAGGAAACTGATTACTTTTCAATTGGCGTAAGTTAATTGTTTTATAGATATTCCGACCACACAGTTATGTGTGGTTTTTTTTTGCTTCGATTTTACTTTCCGTATACCTCTTACCGTTTTAACTCTCTATAGTTAACCATTAGTAATCGCATAAGAATCAAAGAAGTAGAGTAATTGAACTACTTGCTTCACGTTTATTTAAACGCACGTTTGATAAATTTAACAAATTCATTACAATGCATCAGGTCAGACCTCTTGTATTTAAGGAGAAACAATGGGCAAGCAGGAAGTAAAAACACGCAATGGTGAGCGTGTCGCTATTGTCGCGGGGCTTCGAACTCCCTTTGCTCGTCAAAGCACGGAATTTAGCCAAGTGCCAGCGGTCGATTTAGGGAAAATGGTAGTAAGCGAAATGCTTGCTCGAACAGATATTGATCCGAA
>NZ_JAWOUX010000021.1:0-38435 GCF_033339595.1 Vibrio sp. 2096 | reverse complement strand
TGGTAGTTCAGTTGGTTAGAATACCGGCCTGTCACGCCGGGGGTCGCGGGTTCGAGTCCCGTCCACTCCGCCACTTAATATCGACAACCTCGCTTATGCGAGGTTTTGTCAAATCTAGAATATGAAAATTCTATAGGGGTGTAGCTCCAATTGGCAGAGCAGCGGATTCCAAATCCGCGTGTTGGGAGTTCGAATCTCTCCACCCCTGCCACATATCAGGCTCTGACTTAGGTCAGAGCCTTTTTTGTATCTGGTTTCTTCTCATTATTACAGCTTATTTCTACTCTTATCCCGTAAGTATGGCTTTCTGCTGTACTTTGGCAGCATTTAATCTACTGAACGAACGAAACTACAGTTAGCTGTAATGATCAGTGGCCCGAAATTTTAATAATAAAGGGGAATCACTATTTATATTTAGTTACACTCAACCGATCTGGATTAATGAGTAACTATGTATGGATATATCTCGTCGACGCTTTCTTCAATCATCCTTAGCAATCTCCGCGCTTACCGTTCTACCTGCATGTTCTCTATCTAGGAGCACTAATAAGCAGGGGCAATATATATACGATATCACTGCAGAGCCTTCTACTGCAGAATTGGTCCCTGGGTTTAACACAGACGTACTCGCATTTAATGGTTCGATTCCAGCGCCTACGATTCGTTGTCGCCAAGGCGAGAGAGTTATAATTCGGTTTACTAACAAGCTTTCAGAGCCGACTACAATCCACTGGCATGGCTTGCGAATCCCTATTGAAATGGATGGTGTACCTTTCTTAAGCCAGTTGCCTATCATGCCGGGTGAAACATTCGTTTATGAATTTACACCACCAGATGCGGGCACATTTTGGTATCACCCACATATGAATAGTGTGAAGCAGCTTGGTATGGGCTTAGTTGGGCTAATTATCGTTGAAGAGGCTGAGCCTGTTCTATTTGATGAAGAACAGGAAATAGTTCTAAAGCATTGGCATTTAGACAAACAAGGTCAGTGGAAGAACCTTATGGTACCGCGCTTGAGCGCTCGTATGGGGACTCCCGGAGAGTGGAGTAGCGTCAATGGTGTGCATGAACCTGTTTATACGCTGAAGCAGAATGCTACCACGCGATTAAGAATTGCTAATGTCGATAACACCATTACTTACCCGATCGCTATAGAAGGGGCAGAGGCTTGGGTTATTGCTATAGATGGTAATCCTGTTAAAACGCCTTATAAGCTCACTCAGCACAAAATTGGTCCAGGAATGAGGTTAGATATCGGATTGATTGCTCCGAAGGTTGGAAAACGTGTTTATGTGCGTCAAATGAAAGGACGCTTCCCATTCCCTTTGTGCGAGTTTGACGTTGTTGAGTCTGACCTGCCGAACAACCAGAAACTGCCTTTATTACCTCTCAACCCTGTGCCAGCTCTCGATTTGAAAAATGCAGAGCAAATCGATTATGTGTTTGAGTGGGAGGGCGCGATCACTCCTGCTGATAAATCGGGCAAAGCGATACCTAAATTCTGGCTGATGAACAAACGGGCTTGGGAGGGAATGAGCAAAGATAATATTCCGCCGCCCCTTTCAACATTGGAGATGGGAAAAACCTATATCTTCAACCTAAAGAACGTCACCCAATATCATCATCCTATTCACCTTCATGGACACACATTTACGGTTCTTGAGTTAGATGGAAAAAAACTCGACGAACCGTTTCATACCGATACGGTCTTGCTTGGAAAAAACGGCAGTGCGAAAGCGGCATTTGTTGCAGATAACCCTGGACGTTGGATGTACCATTGTCATGTGATCGAACACATGAAGACGGGGTTGATGGGTTATATTGAAGTAAAGTGACTCCTGTAACTTTTTAAATCTTGATAAGTTTTAAGCGCTGTACTTGGCTGAATTCTAAGATTGTATAATCACTATTGCCGTAAATTTGATTACAATGTCGCCATTAACTTTTCTGGGGGAATTATGGGACAACTATCCGTTTTGGGTTTTATTGCATTGGGTGGTGCATTTGGTGCATGTTCTCGTTACTTAATTTCTGAACTTTGTGTCATTTTATTGGGGCGTGGTTTTCCATATGGTACGTTAACCGTTAACGTTGTTGGCTCATTTATGATGGGCTTATTGATAGCAGCTTTCGATAATGAACTTTTGGCAACGGAACCTTGGCGACAAGTGATTGGCTTGGGTTTTTTAGGGGCACTAACGACGTTTTCCACCTTCTCGATGGATAATGTGTTGCTTATGCAGCAGGGCGCTTTCTTTAAGATGGGGTTGAACGTATTGTTGAATGTCGTGTTAAGTATTTCAGCTGCGTGGATAGGCTTTCTATTATTGATGCGCAGCTAGCAAAGTAGTTAAAAATTGAACAGGTCGGCTTGGTTTCACCAAGCCGTTTTTATATACTGACATCACTTGTCGGAGTGCCATAAGGCTGAGACCGTTAATTCGGGATCCGTTGAACCTGATCAGATTAGAATCTGCGAAGGGAACAAGAGAAGATATTCACACCGGAGTTCTTTCTGGTTGACCTATCAAAAGTCGAATGTTGTTACAGGCAAATATCGTAAGCTTTAACTAGCCTTAATTTGACTCCTCTTGTCGCATCTATCCGCCAAGCATTTTTATCCAATTACTTTTTATCTAGTATAACAAAGCAAGGAAAAATGCTATGTCGAGTCGCAAACAAGCGAGACTGGAAGCAAAACAGTTCATTGATACACTCTCGGTACAACCGTACCCCAATTCAAGCAAAGTCTACGTTGAAGGCTCACGTCCAGATATTCGTGTGCCAATGCGTGAGATATCACTCGCTGATAGCCTTATTGGAGGCACAAAAGAAGCGCCTATATTCGAACCTAATGAGCCAGTACGCGTTTACGATACGTCGGGTGTATACACAGATCCAGAGCACACCATAGACCTCTATAACGGCTTACCTAAGCTGAGAGAAGGGTGGATTGAAGAGCGTGCCGATACTGAGCTACTTGATGAAGTAAGCTCGGTGTACACCAAAGAACGCTTAGAAGACGAAACACTAGACGATCTTCGTTACGGTAATCTACCACGTATTCGACGTGCCAAAGATGGCCATTGTGTGACCCAATTGCACTATGCTCGCAAAGGTATTATTACCCCAGAAATGGAATACATCGCGCTGCGTGAAAACATGGGGCGTGCCAAGTATCGCGATGAAGTGCTGAATCAACAGCATCCGGGTCAAAGCTTCGGAGCGAACCTACCAAAAGATATTACCGCCGAATTCGTGCGTAAAGAAGTCGCCGAAGGTCGCGCTATTATCCCTTCCAATATTAACCACCCAGAATCCGAACCAATGATCATTGGACGTAACTTTTTGGTCAAAGTGAACGCCAACATCGGTAACTCATCGGTCACTTCTTCGATTGAGGAAGAAGTAGAAAAGTTAGTATGGGCAACGCGCTGGGGTGGCGATACCGTTATGGATCTCTCTACTGGACGTAACATCCACGAAACTCGCGAGTGGATTCTACGTAACAGTCCGGTTCCGATCGGTACCGTGCCAATGTACCAAGCGCTTGAGAAAGTGAATGGTGTTGCTGAAAACCTTAACTGGGAAGTGATGCGCGATACCCTGATTGAGCAAGCAGAGCAGGGCGTTGACTACTTTACTATCCATGCCGGTTTACTACTTCGTTATGTGCCAATGACTGCAAAACGCGTTACTGGTATCGTCTCTCGTGGTGGTTCTATCATCGCGAAATGGTGTTTAGCGCATCACCAAGAAAGCTTCTTATATACCCACTTCCGAGAGATCTGTGAAATCTGTGCTAAGTATGATGTGGCACTTTCTCTCGGTGATGGTCTGCGTCCTGGCTCGGTGGCCGATGCTAACGACGAAGCGCAATTTGCAGAGCTTCGTACCCTTGGTGAGTTAACCAAGATTGCTTGGGAATACGACGTACAAGTAATTATCGAAGGTCCTGGCCATGTTCCAATGCATATGATCAAAGAGAACATGGAAGAGCAGCTGGAGCACTGCCATGAAGCTCCTTTCTATACCCTTGGCCCACTGACGACAGACGTCGCTCCTGGTTACGACCATATTACTTCAGGCATCGGCGCTGCCATGATTGGTTGGTATGGCTGTGCGATGCTTTGCTACGTCACTCCTAAAGAGCATCTTGGCTTACCAAACAAAGAAGATGTGAAAGTAGGCATGATCACTTATAAGCTTGCTGCGCACGCCGCTGATTTAGCGAAAGGGCACCCAGGTGCTCAAGTTCGTGATAATGCGCTTTCTAAAGCTCGCTTCGAGTTCCGCTGGGAAGATCAATTCAACTTGTCACTCGACCCAGATACCGCGCGCGCTTTCCATGATGAAACCTTACCTCAAGAGTCCGGCAAAGTTGCTCACTTCTGTTCGATGTGCGGACCAAAGTTCTGCTCGATGA
Source organism: Vibrio sp. 2096 (assembly GCF_033339595.1). Classification (NCBI taxonomy): domain Bacteria; kingdom Pseudomonadati; phylum Pseudomonadota; class Gammaproteobacteria; order Vibrionales; family Vibrionaceae; genus Vibrio; species Vibrio sp. 2096. The sequence continues at coordinate 34,006 of NZ_JAWOUX010000021.1, read as the reverse complement.
AGATTTCGCAAGAGGTACGAGAGTACGCGAAAGACACTGAGCAAGTTGCTGCGGACCAAGCTATCTCGATTAAAATGCTAGATGATCCTCTTGAAGGGATGCGTCAGAAATCGCAAGAATTTAGAGAGTCAGGTTCCGAGCTATACCACCCAGCAGCACATGCCGAGGTAAGTGACTAATGAGCAAAATCCTTATTCCGTCATCGTTGATTGAACTGACAGGTTTAGTTCAGCAATGTTTGTTGTTGGCGAAAGAACAGGGTTTTAGCATCGAAGACATTGAGTTGGGTGTGAGCCCAACTCAATCTATTCAGCTTGTTCGCGGCCAACAGACCACACACATAACGACTGATCTCATTGATGATTATGACTCTGAGCATGAGAGTTCATTTGTGCTCTATTACCGTTCTGCTTTGTCGGTAGAAGCGTGTGCTAAGCAACCGTCGAAAGCGATTTATATTGGTATTGCTGATACTCAGGTATCCGATGAAAAGGAGAAAGTGCTTCAGCTTGATATCTGGCGTCACCCAATTAACAACGAAGTGAGAGCGCTTTCCGTTAAGTCCAAATTCAACGCAATGTTCGCTCCCAAATATCACCTTGCTTGGATAGTAACGCTGACAGTACTCGATTTTCCTATCGAAGATGCGTTAACACTTGCTCGAGGAATGTTAACTCAACAAGCGAATGTTTCACGTGAAACACTGTTGAATGACAATCTTGACGAGGGAAGATCTACTCAGTGGGCTGACCAATTTAATGATTTCCCCACACCTGTACTGGAAGATAACCGACTAGGTATTCAAGTTGGTTGGTCTGCACAAGGCGATAGCGTTAGCTTTCCAACTCTGACTAAGCAAAGTTTAGGGCTCTATCCAGTCGTTGATGATGTTGCTTGGATTGAACGTCTATTGCCACTAGGCATCAACACTATTCAACTGCGAATCAAGAACCCACAACAAGCCGATTTAGAACGACAGATCATTCGAGCAATTGAGCTAGGTCGTCAGTATCAAGCACAAGTGTTCATCAATGACTATTGGCAGTTGGCAATCAAGCATGGCGCTTATGGCGTTCACCTAGGACAAGAAGACATAGAAGAATCGAATTTGGCTCAGCTAACTAAAGCCGGTATTCGTCTTGGTCTTTCTACTCATGGTTATTATGAACTACTGCGCATCGTACAAATTCATCCTAGCTACATCGCGCTAGGGCATATTTTCCCAACCACCACAAAACAGATGCCATCGAAACCACAAGGTTTGGTGCGCTTGTCTCTTTATCAAAAGCTGATTGATAGCATTCCTTACGGAAACACAGAGTTGGTTTTCCGTCCCGCAAAAGACAAAGCAGGTAGTGACTATGTGCTTGGCTTTCCGACGGTCGCGATTGGTGGCATTGACCAATCTAATGCTGACCAAGTTTGGCAAACAGGTGTTTCTAGCTTAGCAGTAGTGCGTGCTATTACGTTGGCAGAATCACCTCAATCGGTCATCGAGTTCTTCGCACAACTGATGAAGGAAAGACAGCTAACGTTCACTGATCAGAATAGTGAGTTGGCGGATACCAAGAGAGGCGAGCATGCTCACGGATAAGCAGTTCCTTCGCTATCAGCGCCAAGTCGCTCTGCCTGAAATTGCCGAAATTGGGCAAAAGCGTTTGAGCAAATCGCATGTGCTGATCATCGGTTGTGGTGGGTTAGGGAGCGCAGCGAGTTTGTACTTGGCATCAGCGGGTGTTGGTAAATTGGTAGTGGTCGATGACGATGAAGTTGATAGCAGTAACCTACAACGTCAGATCATTTATCGTGAACAAGACCTACAAGTTGCGAAAACAAAAGCGACTGTAAAGCAACTGACTGACCTTAATTCTATGGTTCAAATTCGTGCCCTCAATAAGCGATTAGACAAAGCACAGCTTCAGCTTGAGGTGATACTAGCGGATGTGGTGCTCGACTGCACCGATAACATGCCAACGCGTCAGCTCATTAACCAAGTTTGTTTCGAGCAAAATACGCCGCTCATCTCGGCGGCGGCAATTGGTTGGCAAGGGCAATTCGCTGTCTTTGATTATCAAACGCAGATTGAACAAGAAGCAGAGAGTACAGCCTGTTACCGCTGTTTGTATCCGTTCGACGAATTACCGCAAACGCAAAAGTGCAGTGAGAGTGGTGTCGTCGGTCCGGTGGTGGGCACACTTGGCAACTACCAAGCGATAGCGGCAATTCAAAAACTGGCGACGGGAAAGTTTCATGTCGAGACTGCCAAGTTGCATCTGTTTGATGGGTTGAAACTGCAATGGCAAACCATGGCGATAAGCAAAGACAAACAGTGCCAAGTGTGTGCTCAGATTTAGCTTACGAGTAATAGGCAGAATTAAGAGAGTTGGAAGCAATGACGTTATCAGAACAACAAACAACACAAATGACCGCTGCTGACTTAGATGTGATCACTATTGTCATCAATGACCAGTCACATCAAGTTGCCAGTGAGTCGAATCTACAGCAAATCATTAGTCAATTTGCGCTGCCTGAAATTGGCTGTGTTTTTGCAATTAATAACAATGTTGTGCCGCGCAGTGAGTGGGCTAGCACAGTTCTTTCACAGGGAGATAGCATCTCTTTGTTTCAAGCGATCGCAGGGGGTTAAAGTCGATGCTTAAAATTGGTGATAAACAATTCGAATCAAGACTGTTTACGGGAACAGGGAAGTTTGCCAACAGCCGATTAATGGCAGAAGCGATTCAAGTATCGGGTTCTCAACTTGCGACTATGGCGTTGAAGCGTGTGGATGTGAACGATCAACAAGACGATATTTTGTTGCCGTTAGTACAAGCGGGTGTGAACTTATTGCCGAACACCTCAGGTGCAAAAAATGCTAAAGATGCTGTGTTTGCTGCACAACTGGCGCGAGAAGCGTTGGGTACTAACTGGCTAAAACTGGAAATTCATCCAGACCCGAAGTACTTAATGCCCGATCCAATTGAGACACTTGCAGCCGCTGAACAGCTGGTTCGTGAAGGCTTCATTGTCCTTCCTTACTGTCATGCTGACCCGGTTCTGTGTAAACGATTGGAAGAAGTAGGCTGTGCTGCGGTCATGCCATTAGGTGCGCCGATTGGTTCCAACAAAGGGATAGTTTCTCACGATTTCCTAGAGATCATCATCGACCAAGCCAATGTTCCTGTCATTGTTGATGCGGGTATTGGTGCTCCTTCACATGCCGCGCGTGCGATGGAAATGGGCGCGGATGCCGTTCTCGTTAATACTGCGATTGCAGCTTCGAGCGATCCTGTTGCGATGGCGAAGGCATTTAAGTTGGCGGTAGAGTCGGGGCGTATGGCTTATGAAGCCGGACTTGCTGGTAAGGTTTCTCATGCGGTTGCGTCGAGTCCACTGACGTCATTCCTAGATGAGCTTTAGCCCTAGATTGATTTAGCTAATAAGCGAGGAAAACATGAGCTTCGTTGAACAATTTAAGCAGCTGAATTGGGATGACATTTCAATGTCGATCTACGCGAAAACGGCACAAGATGTCGAGCGAGCATTGAATAAACCCAAGCGTGATTTGGAAGACTTTAAAGCGCTAATTTCACCAGCGGCTGAAGCGTACTTAGAGCAAATGGCGCAGCTGTCATATTCGGCAACTCGTAAGCGCTTTGGTAATACCATGTCGCTTTACATTCCATTATACCTCTCTAACTTGTGTGCCAATGCTTGTACTTATTGTGGCTTCTCGATGGAGAATAGAATCAAGCGTCGTACTTTGAATAGGGACGAGGTGGCTGCAGAAGTTGAAGCCATTAAACGTATGAAGTTCGATAGCGTATTGCTGGTGACTGGCGAACACGAAACCAAAGTGGGCATGAAATACTTCCGCGAAATGGTGCCGATGATTAAGAAGCGCTTTAACTATTTGGCGATGGAAGTGCAGCCACTTGATCAAGACGAATACGCTGAGCTCAAGACATTGGGTTTAGATGCGGTGATGGTCTATCAAGAAACGTATCATCCTTCGACTTACGCCGAGCACCATTTGCGTGGCAATAAGATGGATTTCGAATACCGATTGGATACACCCGATCGTCTTGCAAAAGCGGGCATCGATAAGATCGGTATTGGCGCATTGATAGGGTTGGAAGAGTGGCGTACCGACTGCTTTTATGTGGCAGCGCACTTGGACTATCTTGAGCGCACGTATTGGCAGACTCGTTACTCAATTTCTTTCCCACGTTTACGTCCTTGTGAGGGCGCGCTACAACCCAAATCAGTCATGACGGATAAGCAACTTGTTCAGCTGATTTGCGCTTATCGTTTGTTGAATCCAGAAGTGGAGTTGTCATTATCGACTCGTGAATCACCAAAGTTCAGAGACAATGCATTACCGTTAGGTATCACCAGTATGTCTGCTGCATCTAAAACTCAGCCGGGCGGTTATGCGATGGATGATGTTGAACTCGAGCAGTTTGAGATCAGTGATGAGCGAAGTGCTGGTTCTGTGGAAGATATGATTCGAGCCAAAGGCTTTGATCCTGTATGGCGAGATTGGCACTCGGCGTATTCTGGTTAATCAGCAAATAAAGCCACTGGTCATCGTTATGTTTCACGTGAAACATAAGTAAAGAAAAGAGGGTTGATGCAAAACATCAACCCTCTACTTTTTTCTAGCTTCTAGCTTCTAGCTTCTAGCTTCTAGCTTCTAGCTTCTAGCTGTGTGCTACTGGTAGCGTTGCTTGACGAAGCCACTCTTTCACATCACCTTCAACAAGTGGGCTGATCTCATCCCATACTTTCTGATGGTAATCATTCAGCCAAGCAAGTTCTGGACGAGTTAGCATATCAACGTTGATATTGCGCTTGTCGATTGGACAGCGCGTTAGCGACTCAAATGACAGAACAGGGAAGTCACCGTTAGTTGGGGTTTCAACAACAAGCTCTAGGTTCTCAATACGGATACCAAACGCATCTGCACGGTAGTAACCTGGCTCGTTGGATAGCACCATGCCTTCTGTTAGAGGCACGTCGATTTGCTTCTTCGAAATGCTCGCTGGACCTTCATGAACACTTAGGAAGTGACCAACACCGTGACCAGTACCGTGATCGTAATCGTAGCCTTCCGCCCATAGGTGCTGACGAGCTAGCGTATCGATTTGGTAACCACGTGTGCCTTTCGGGAAACGTGCACGAGCAACACCGATGTGACCTTTTAGTGCGAGAGTGAATTGTTTAATCATCTCTTGTGAAGGCTGACCGATCGCAATTGTACGCGTGATGTCTGTCGTGCCATCTAGGTACTGACCGCCTGAATCCACTAGGTAAAGCGTGTTCAGTTCTAGCTTGCCAGGTTCAGGTTGGTTCTCGTGGTTGTAGTGACACATCGCCGCGTTGCCACCTGCCGCTGAAATGGTATCAAAGCTAAGATCCATAAGTGTTGGGTCTTCGCTACGGAACGCTTCCAGTTTGTCTGCCAGTGTCGCTTCATCATGCAGGTTACCAGCAGCGACTTCAGTATCTAACCAAGATAGGAACTTACTCATCGCTACGCCATCGCGGATATGACATGCTTTCATGCCTGCGATTTCAACTGCGTTCTTTGCTGCTTTTGGCATTAGACATGGATCAGCTTTACTCACCACAGATGCGCCTGCGTTTTGAAGCACCAGCTTAAACCACGCGTTACTTGTCGCAGGGTCAACCAGTACATTCTTGCCAGTTAGGTTTTCTAGTCGTGCTTGCAATGCTTCTGGGTGATGAACCGTCACGCCGGCACCAACATGAGTGTCAAACTCAGCAGGTAGGCGAGCAGGATCTAGGAAGTATTCTACGCTTGAGTCTGAGTGCAGAATCGCGTGAGAAAGCAGAACTGGTAGACGTGAGACATCTAGACCACGAACGTTGAGCAACCAACAGATAGAATCAAGTGCTGTGATCACTGCGCTGTCTGCACCGGCTTTTTTCACGAGCTCTGCGATTTCTTGGCGTTTGCTTTCACTTGACTGACCAACTGCTTCTGTTGCCATTAGGCGAACATCAGAAACCACAGGAGCAGGGCGGTCGTGCCACAGTTCATCAATTGGGTTGCTATCGAGAATCTTAAGCTCAAGTGCGCCAGCAAGTTTTGCTTGTGCCATGTCTAGCCAAGCCGAGTTGTGCATGCGAGGGTCGATTGCCACAGACGCGCCATTTGCAAGATGGTCTTTAATCCAATCTAGTGCAGGCTCTTCAATCAAGTGACGGTATTCGAATAGATCAGCAGGAACCTGCTTTGTTACTTGTACTGTGTAGCGACCATCAACAAAGATAGCGGCTTTGTCTATGGTGATTACCGCAGCACCAGCAGAACCAGTAAAGCCAGTTAGCCAATGTAAACGCTCGTTGTGCGCTGGTACGTATTCACCCAAGTACTCGTCTTCATGAGGGACAAGTAGGGCATCAATATTATGTTGTGCTAGCCATTCGCGAATTGCATTCACGCGGCTTTGGGTATCGTTGTGCATCTGTGTTATTCCTTCAAATTACCGCTCCTTCATGCTCAGGTGTGGGAGCTGTTTCCATCTGCTTCATGCAGTTTACGATTCCATTGAGGTTCGCAATCACTTCAATAGAGTCGGAGTACAACTAGGCCATAGATGAGCCAAAAAGGACTACGACAGTTAAGCTACTCATTTTAGCCGCTAAGCGCAAATTGAGCGCGGTGTTTTTATCTAAGGTGATCGGTTTTTTGTGTGATCATCGTACGTAGCCAGCCTAATGCAGGGTCGTTTTCTCTGTCTCGGTGCCAGAATAAAGTGTAAGCCATAGGTGGGAATTCTAACGGTAGTGGCAGCACGACCAAATCAAGCTGTTTGGCCGCAAGTTGCACAAAATGACTTGGCGCAGTAAAGATAAAGTCGGTGTATGAACATAAACTTGCGGCACTGTTAAAGTCGGGCACAGTAACGGCAATATCGCGGTCGGCGCCAATATCTGCAAGGCGGTAATCTAGCAACCAACGGTCGTTGCCATCACAACGTACTTGTACATGGCGTAGGGCGAGATAGGCTTCCAGATTCCAAGGTTGTTTTAACGCAGGGTGGTTTTTGCGAATGATGCACATTTGATAATCACGATAAATTTCCAACTCGCAAATGTCATCGGGTGGTTGAAGAGTCAGCTTGGCATCGTTTATATCGATATCTTTTCCAGTTAAGCCTAAATCCAGTTCGCCGCGTTGAAGCATTTTAAATGTATTATCCGACCACGGGTGTGTGCTAATTGTCACGCCAGGTGCTTGTTGAAAAATCGCCGGTAAGAAATGGGGTAGAATGAGAGGGTAGACACTCTCTACCGCTGCTATTTGAAAACGGTATTCGCTGCTTTGCGGAGAAAACTCTTCGGGTTGAGTCAGCACTTCTAACTGATTTATCAACAGATCCAGTTTCGGTTTAAGAAACAATGCGCGCGGCGTAGGTGTTAATCCATGTGAGTTTCGAGTGAAAAGCGGGTCATCAAATTGAATGCGCAGTTTAGCCAGTGATTTACTTACGGCGGATTGGCTTAAGCACAATCGGTGGGCCGCACGAGTAACGTTTAACTCTTCAATCAGCACTTTAAAGCAGACCAATAGATTTAAATCGATACGAGCCAGTTTTTCGACGTTCACAGTGAATTTCCTCTGAGGAATAATGCTCATGATTATACATCATTTCCATTCATATCATCAGATGATTAAGCTTTACCCAAAGTTCTTTATCCAATTCGGAGTGTTGTGTGTCTAGCCAGTTTTCTAATAGTAAAAAACAGATGGCGTTATTGACCCTTTTGGTTCTTTTCAGTCCTTTAGCGATTGATATTTATCTACCTGCTTTACCTCTTATTGCTTCCACTTTTCAGGTCGATAATGCGCTAGCACAAGACACGATCACTTGGTTCTTATTTGCTATGGGTGTTGGTCAGCTATTCGCAGGTCCCCTAGCAGATAAACTCGGACGTCGAACTGTTGCATTGGGCGGTATCACCATTTACGCGATGAGCGCTTTATTGGCGTGGAGTGCTCAAAATATTGAGTGGATGTTGGTTTCCCGACTGCTACAAGGCTTAGGTGCGTGTGCGACATCGGTAGCAGCCTTTGCAACAGTTCGCGATATCTTTGGCCCGGAAAAAAGCGGCAAAATGATCAGCTACCTTAACGGTGCGATTTGTTTCATTCCGGCTTTAGCTCCAATTCTAGGTAGCTGGTTAACTCAGCAATTTGACTGGCGTGCTAACTTTAGCTTTATGGCTGGTTTTGCTGTGGTGTCTGGATCATTGATGTTTTTCATGATGAAAGAGACTAACCCGTCAACAGAAAAGCAAGCCGTGTTTAAGCTTAGTCGGTATTGGGCAGTGCTTAGCACACCATCTTTTGTTTTCCATGCGTCATTATGCTTGATGGCGATGGCGGTTATTCTTGCTTACGTTACCTCAGCACCGTCGGTATTGATGACGGGGATGGGGCTGTCGATGAATGAATTCACTTTCTGGTTTGGTGTAAATGCGGTGATAAACATTGCGGCATGTATGCTGGCGCCTAAGTTTATGGAGCGCGTTGGAACTCACAACACCTTGGTCACCGGGATCTCAACTCTGGGCCTCGCAGGTGTGATCATGCTAGTGATGAATGGTCAGAATACCGCGCTTTCTTTCATGCTACCTATCTTCATGTCTTCTGTAGGTTTTGCATTCATTCTGGGTGCAGCGGCAGGGAAAGCGTTAGAACCGTTTGGTGATAAGGCGGGCACGGCAGCTGCACTGCTTGGATTGTTCCAAATGAGTGGCTCTGGTTTGTTGGTGGGTACGCTGCAACGCTTATCTCTGGATCCGCAAACCTTGATTGCAATTCATATGTGGGTCCTATTACCTGCGTTGGTCGTTCTGTTTACAAAAGCAGGGAAGAACTGGCACTCGAGCTTTGCGAAAGCGTAAATCAGTGTAATTTAGTATTTTCCAATGTAAGTAAGGCGTGTATATTTGTCACTCAGACTTTTCCTGACACCATAACGGAACTCAAAAAGTAATGTCGTTAACCACGTATGAAATGGCTCGTATTCTAGAGCAAATGGAAGATTCACCAGAAAAGGTGATGTTTGGCAAGTTGCTTAATGAGCTGGGTAATCAAAGCTCCGAGCGTATTCGTAGTGCGGCTAAACAAGTACCTCTGCCAATTTTGCGTGATATCGTGTACCAATTTCAGCAAGTGATTGAGTCACGCAAAGATGAACAAGTCGAGCAGATGGCAAAAGACCTCGCTCAGCAAGGCATCTCAGCAGAAGAGCTACTGGCTTACTTGAATAAATAATAAAAAATCCCCGCATGATGCGGGGATTTTTTTAGCTCGTCATTTTCTTTTTCAGGATGTGGTCCAAAGACAGCGGTCCTGGCCCCCATACGATTACGATAAGAATCATCAATCCCCAAAGTTGGTGGTCATAAAAACCTTTCTCCCACAACAGTGGGTAAGAGATCACTGCGATGATGTTGAACACAAACAGCATTGCTGCCACCGGGCGGGTAATCAATCCTAGTGCCAAGAACACCGGTAGAACCAACTCCGCAGCCGTACCTAAATAAGCCGCCAATTCCCATGGCAAGATTGGCACTTGGTATTCCAGCTCAAATAAGTACAACGTGCTATCCCAAGACGAGATTTTGATTAGTCCTGAATTGAAGAACACCCAAGCAACCCAAAAGCGGCAAAAGAGAAGTAGTAAAGGGACAAAGCCAGCTTGTAAGGTACTGATTAAATCGTCATACCGATTCACTAAGTTTTTAACCGTATCCTTCATAGAGTGCTCCTTAGATTGATTGCAATGTAAAGCCGTCAACAATATCGAGTGCCATGATGCGATTGAGATGAGCGAGTAAAACTTCAGGTATTTCGCTCAAACTCTGCTTCTGCTCTAAACATTGCAGCAGTTGGAACACATCAGCATCGAGTGCGTGACACAAGGCTTCTCCATTGGCTTGAATCGAGATGACACCTTGCTGTAATTGGTTGATATTAAGTTGTTCGAATTGCCCAGTTTGAATCGCGCTAAATAGATCGAATACTGCGTAGTTGGAGTCAAAGCTGCGGCAGCCCTTTTTAAGGTGTAAGACTAAAGTGGGTTGTTGCTCTTCACTCACTTCGCCAAGTAACGCAAGCGGTTTTAATTCCGCTGCATTGGATTGCTCATACTGTGCTTGACGAGCTAGGTCGATATGCCACTCGAAGCGTGCGACTTCAGGGCTGTAAGGTGCTTGTGCGATCACCTGACTGAACTGCATGATGGTGTCTTGAAAGCCTTCGCCATAATGCACCACATTTCCTTCTTCTAATGGGTAAGAAAGAACATGCTGGCGAGCTATCTGTTCAAAGCATTCTTCACCAAGCAGCGCTTCAACCATCGGGTAGGTCGCGGATAACACCTCGCTTAAGCTGACGATAAAGTTATTGCGGTAAATTTGTATGCGTTCATCAGCGGTAAACGTATCACTGGCAATATCGCAGTCTTCACCGAGCGCTTGATAGTGCAGGGCTTTAGCAAACTGGCTTTGTAAGGTGGCTAGATTCATGATGCCTTCCTTGGTTCGCTTTGTTCACTTGGAAGTGTGCCTTGCAACAGCAGTTGTGATGCTTTCTGCGCTTCTTCGAGCAAGACTTCTGGCGCGGGGATATCCAAATCCCATTCAATCAACGTATGACGTGGACCGTGTTTTTTTGTCCACTGTGAAAACAACTGCCAAACTTCATCGCTAACTGGGCGGCTATGGGTATCAATCCATATCTCACCTTTGTCGAGTTGTTTGATGGTAAAACCTGCCAAGTGAATCTCATCCACTTTGTCGGCTGGAATCGCATCTAGGTATGTGTCGCAATCAAAACCGTGGTTGAACGCCGAAACATAAACATTGTTTAAATCGAGCAATAAACGACAGTCAGTGCGCTTTTGCACTTCGGTAAGAAACTCCCATTCGCTGATGGTCGAATGTTGAAACTTCACATAACTAGATGGGTTCTCTATCAAGATCTCGCGTTGCAAATAATCCTGCACTTCATTCACGTTACGAGTGAACACGTTGAGCGCTTCTTCCGTATACGGAAGCGGAAGCAGGTCATTAAAGTAGTGACCGCCGTTTTCACTCCAACTTAAATGGTCAGAAACAAGGATTGGGTCGATTGAGTCAATCAGTGCTTTAAGTTGCGCAAGGTGCTTTTGACTAACACGTTCCACCGAACCTAGCGACAAACCAATACCGTGGCAGCTAATTTGATGTTGCTCGCGAAGCGTTTGTAGCTGATGGCGCTCTGTTGCATTGGGTTGGAAATAGTTTTCACTGTGGATTTCTAACCAAGACAACTCGGGTTGGTTTTGGCTAAAGTAATCGAGGTGAGGGGTTCTTAATCCAACTCCAACAAGGTCGTGGAAGGTGTGGTGTTTCACGTGAAACTCCTTTTCAAATCGTGCGGGAAGAGAAGGATGCGTCTTGGCTTTGCGTTGGTTGAGCGTCAACGCATCCTCACAATAGCTAGCGATAAAAGATTATGAAGAAGAAGTGCTACCGCCAGCGAGCTTGTCACAAAGACCTTTTGGTACGACTACGAATGCGTCTTTTTGGTTATCTTCTTTAGAAGTACCAGCGCATGAGCTGCTTTTTGTTGCACAGTCGTTTTTACCTGCTTTAGAAACGCCATAGCACTTTTCTTTTTCAGCAGCGACAGCTGGAGCTGCAGTTAGCATTGTGCCACCAAGAGCTAGAAGACCAGTAACAGCAGCAGTAACAGCTAGATTCGACTTTTTCATAATAAATTCCTCTGAATGATTTCCTTTACTTTAAGTTGGCAAGATGAATCGCCTGTTTTGGCGTTTTTGTTATCAACTTGCTTAACTTAAAAGATAGGAAACTGGCTAAAAAACTTTCAGAAAAATTTCTGAAGTAAATGGGTTTGTAGGGTTAAATAGGTATAACTAATTGATGTGTTGGGCAAAAAAACATCGATTTTTTTATCAAGTTTTGTCTAAACAGCACCCGGTTGTTTAGGTTATAATCGGTTTTTATGTATAAATAACCAGTAGCTCTCATCATGATGGATCCATCTCTATTACTCGACGGTTTGAACGATAAACAACGTGAAGCCGTTGCAGCACCTCTAGAAAACTTGCTCGTTCTTGCTGGCGCAGGAAGTGGTAAGACACGCGTTCTTGTTCACCGTATCGCTTGGCTGATGTCGGTCGAGCAAGCTTCTCCGTTTTCAATCATGTCGGTAACCTTTACTAATAAGGCGGCGGCAGAGATGCGTGGGCGTATCGAAGAGCTAATGATGGGCAGTGCAGGCGGCATGTGGAATGGTACTTTCCACGGCATTTGTCACCGTATTCTGCGTGCACACTATCTTGATGCCAAGCTACCGGAAGATTTCCAAATCATCGACAGTGACGACCAACAGCGTCTACTAAAGCGTTTGATTAAAGCGCAAAACCTCGATGAGAAGCAGTGGCCAGCACGCCAAGTGGCATGGTGGATTAACGGTAAGAAAGACGAAGGTCTGCGCCCGTCACACATTGATGCGTACCATGATCCAGTAACCAAGACATATCTACAGTTGTACACCGCTTACCAAGAAGCGTGTGATCGTGCTGGTTTAGTCGATTTTGCGGAAATCTTGCTGCGCGCACATGAGCTACTGCGTGATAACAAGTTCGTCCGTGAACACTACCAAGCACGCTTTAAGCATATCTTGGTGGATGAGTTCCAAGATACCAACAACATTCAATATGCTTGGCTACGTATGATGGCGGGTCCTGAGTGTCACGTGATGATCGTAGGTGATGACGACCAGTCGATTTATGGTTGGCGTGGTGCAAAAGTCGAGAACATTGAGAAGTTTACGCTCGAATTCCCAAGCGTAAATACCATTCGTCTTGAGCAAAACTACCGTTCAACCAAGACCATTCTGGAAGCATCTAACACCCTGATTGCGAATAACACCGAGCGTATGGGTAAAGAGCTGTGGACGGATGGCGTGGTCGGTGAGCCTATCTCGGTTTACAGCGCTTACAACGAATTAGATGAAGCCCGTTTTGCGGTGAACAAAATCAAAGAGTGGCAAGACAAGGGCGGTGCTCTGAATGACGCTGCGATGCTTTACCGTAACAACGCCCAGTCGCGTGTTCTGGAAGAAGCGTTAATTCAAGCCGGTCTGCCTTACCGTATCTACGGCGGCATGCGATTCTTCGAACGTCAGGAAATCAAAGATGCCTTGAGCTACATGCGTCTGATTGCCAACCGTAACGATGATGCGGCGTTTGAACGTGTGGTGAATACGCCAACGCGTGGTTTGGGTGATAAGACGCTTGAAACCATCCGTTTTGCGGCTCGTGACCGTGGTTGCACTATGTGGGAAGCGAGTGTGGCAATGTTGGACGAGAAGGTGCTTGCTGGTCGCGCTGCTGGTGCTCTGAGCCGTTTTATCGAGCTTGTCACCGCGCTAGAAGACGACACCTTAGAGATGCCGCTGCATCACCAAACTGACCATGTAATTAAATACTCGGGCTTGTTCGCGATGTACGAGCAAGAGAAGGGCGAAAAGTCTAAGGCACGTATTGAGAACTTGGAGGAATTGGTGACCGCAACTCGCCAATTCGAGAAACCAGAAGAAGCCGAAGACATGTCACTGCTGACGGCATTCCTAACCCACGCAGCACTAGAAGCGGGCGAAGGACAAGCGGACGAATTTGAAGATGCGGTTCAGCTCATGACATTACACAGTGCGAAAGGTCTAGAGTTCCCATTGGTGTTTATGGTCGGTGTGGAAGAAGGCATGTTCCCAAGCCAAATGTCGGCAGAAGAAGCAGGGCGCTTAGAAGAAGAACGCCGTCTGTGTTACGTAGGCATGACCCGTGCAATGCAGAAACTGTACATCACTTATGCTGAAATGCGTCGTTTGTACGGTCAGGATAAATACCATAAACCGTCTCGCTTTATCCGTGAACTGCCAGAAACTTGTTTAGATGAAGTACGAATGAAGGCGCAAGTTAGCCGTCCTTCAAGCAGTGGTCGATTTAGCCAAACTGTTGTGAAAGAGAGCTTTAATGAAACCGGCTTTACGCTAGGTTCTCGTGTGATGCATCCAAAGTTTGGTGAAGGCACCATCATCAACTTCGAAGGCAGTGGTCCACAGAGCCGTGTACAGATTGCCTTTAACGGTGAAGGCATCAAATGGTTGGTAACTGCTTACGCACGACTAGAGAAACTGTAAGGCTTGACCAAAACTCATACCAATCGTAGTAAATAACTGGTCATTCTAGCTTGTTAAAATACTCGATAACTGCGTTGCAATTTTTGATTGTAGAATAACTACTTATCGAAAAATTGCGCCTTGTTCTCAAGCATTTTCCCTACGCTATTTCTGATCACTTATTTACTGTGATTGGTATCATCAACTTAAGAGCTGCTTCGGCGGCTCTTTTTGTTTGTGCAGTTTTGGTGTCGCTAACGCAGTAAAAAATGGAATGATAAATGGAGTACAAAAGCACGACTTAACGATGCCGTTTGAAGTGAAAGGTGGGCGTTGTGGGTGAATGCCTGTTTTCAGCAGATCTACTGAGAAAAACTTTAGGCAAAGAAAAACCCCGAGGGCTTGCGCCCATCGGGGTTATAGTCTTACTCGCAGCAATCCAGCTACTAAGAGTGCTCCATGCATCTAATCCATGATAGTGTGCTGAATCCGTCAGCTTAGTCCTTACGTCGCCTTCCTAGCGGTGTCCTTACTGACCTTATCCTGGTCTGCTAACTATCCTCGTTAGCTCTCATCACTTGTTCCCTGAGCGGTGTCCCTGACATCATCCTGATGTTCAAATCCTTGCCTCGTCCAGAGGTGTCCATTTCCCGTCCTTAGTAGCAACCATCCTAGTCACTATTGCTTCCGTTCAATGTCCAGTTTTGCAATCCATGCCCGACTATTCATCCTGAATAACCGTTTCTTCTTCCTGAAGTTCACCAAGTCCGTGGTGTTTCCTGTTCCGTGTCAGCATCCTTCCGACAGGTTTAATATTACGTGTTTAACGATTTCCAACAACGGGCTAATCTCACATTTTTTAACTTTCTTAGCGTTCAAAAAAGATACATGAGTATTAAATTCAATGGCTTATGATCTTTGCTGTACGGTTTTACCATTAAAAAAGAGAGGTTTGCTCAACCCTTTGTGAGAGATCTCGCACAAGGGGTCGAGCGAAAGACTCTTACTGCCCGATAGCGGCACCTTCACGTCTTGGATCCGCAGCGCCTTCAAGACCGTCTTTTGTTATGCGTATCGCATGCAAACCAGAGTTCAAATCCCGAACATCGGTTTTAAAACCCATCTTCTCCAGAGCAGGCTGTAAGCCCTCTGCGGCGGTACCTTGCTCAATATCTAAGGTGCCAAAACGGTTCAGCAATCGTGGCTGATTAATCGCGCTCTGGATGTCCATATCCCATTGCGTGTGGGCGATAATGGCTTGTGCGACGTAACCAATAATGCGGCTGCCACCCGGTGAGCCAATTGCCATGTAAGGTTTGTCATCCTTCATCATAATGGTTGGTGCCATAGATGAACGTGGGCGTTTGCCCGGTTCTAATCGGTTTGCGATTGGCACACCATCTTGATGCGTGCGGAAAGAGAAATCGGTCAGTTCGTTATTGAGCAAGAAGCCGCGTACCATCAAGCGTGAGCCAAAGGCGTTCTCGATGGTTGTTGTCATTGAAACCACATTGCCTTGCTTATCGACGATATTGAAATGGCTGGTGGAAGGCAGCTCGATCGATTGGTCCATGCTTAAGTTCATGGCGTGCGACCAAGGAGGATTACCGGCTTCAGCCTTACTCAAGGCTTTACCGACTTGAATGAGCTCAGCACGTTGTTTGAGATAATCTTTATCAAGCAAGCCTTCGGTTGGCATTGGCACATAATCTTGGTCAGCCATGTATTTACCACGATCCGCGAACGCAAGGCGCGATGCATCGGCGATCACTTGCCATGATTTCGCGCTTTCGGCTCCCCAACCTTTAAGATCGTATTGCTCGGTGATCGCGAGAATCTGTCCAACCGTCAATGCGCCAGAGCTAGGTGGTCCCATGCCACAGATATCATAGCTTTGATAAGCCGCACAAACCGGCTCACGTTGCTTGATTTGGAACGCATCAAAGTCAGGTTGTGCCAATACGCCAGGATTTCCCGCTGCACTTTGTACTGTCTTGATGATGTCTGTGGCGATATCGCCTTGATAGAAAGCTTTTGCCCCTTGCTCTGCAATTGCCGTCAGAGTTTGCGCGTATTCAGGGTTCTTCAACAACGTGCCTTCGGCTTTTGGTGAGCCATCTGGATTAAAGAAGTAAGCCTTAGTCGCAGGGAAGCGTGATAGGCGCTTGGCATCTTTCTCAATCAGACTCGCCAGGCGAGGGCTTACTTCGAAACCTTGCTCAGCCAAGGTAATCACAGGTTGGATGATCTTCTTCCATTCCAACTTGCCGTATTTCTGGTGCGTGTCCCAAAGTAGTTTCACTGTGCCAGGAGTGGCAACAGAACGCCCACCGACAACCGCATCGTAAAATTGCAGTGGTTGTCCTTTGTCATCTAGGAAGAGTTTCGGCGTCGCGGCGAGCGGTGCGGTTTCGCGTCCATCATATGTAGTCAGTTTTTGTTTCTCACTGTCCCAATACACTAAGAAGGCACCGCCACCAATACCTGATGATTGCGGCTCTACCAAGCCCAGCATCAGTTGTACGGCAACCATGGCATCAATAGCATTGCCCCCTTGTGCAAGAACGTCTGCCCCAGCTTGGGTGGCAAGTGGGTTGGCTGCTGTGACCATATAATCTTTGGCTTTGACCAATTGCTTTTGCTCGAAGCCAGTACTTTGCTCCGGTGCAACCGCATCTGCTGCTTGGTTAGCAAAGGCTGAGGTAGATAAGACGAGTGGGGAAGTAAGAAAAAGACCCGTGGTCACGAGTCGGTTGAACGTCCAATGCATGATGACTCTCCATGTTGCCAGTTTTGTGCTTTCAGCTTGGCAGTCATGAAGAGTCACGTCGAGTCAGCAATCTTAGAAATGTCGATTGTGCTACGCTTTTAAATCAGTACTTTATCCGATAAAAGTGCTGATGGTTTGGTACAAAATACTGCCGCCCACGAGAGTAAATACCACGCCACACAGACCGTCGATGTAGATGCCTGCTTGTTGCAATTTACGTTGTAAGCGCTGCGTCGACAGCATCCATGCAAGGCTAGAGAACCAGAATAACGACAAGCCAAACAAGATGACCAAAGCAATACCTTTGCCAGTGATCGACATACCTGCGGGGACTAAGCTCGACATCAAACTGATAAAGAACACCAAAGCTTTTGGGTTAAGGATGTTGGTCGCAAATCCTTTAGCAAATGCCTGACGCTTATTGCTGATCACTAGGTTGTTTTGCTTCTTAGGTTGATCCGCTAGCGGGCTTTTGATCATCGAGATCACGGCGCGCAATGCACCAATACCTAAATAGAGCAGGTAACTTCCACCGAGCAGTTGCACCACGGAGTACAACACTGGGTGCTGGTGGACGATATAACTCACGCCTGTCAGGCTGAACAAAGAGTGCAGCAAAATACCGACAGACAATCCCAACGCAATGTACAAGCCAGTTTGACGACCATGACGCGTCGCGTTTTGTACGACCAACGCAAAGTCGGGACCGGGACTCATTAGGGCAATAAAGTGAATGCTGGCGAGCGTCAGCAATATGGTGGATTCATTCATAACACATCTCAAATATAACCAATGCGGCTATTGTCGTGGCAAGTCACCTGTGGCGCTTGTAAAAAACTGACAGCTTTCTCGGTAAATGAAATTAACGAGTCACTTGAGAAGGGGAAACGCCGTAGGTCTGTTTAAACGCTTTGCTGAAATGCGCTTGATCGTAGAAACCGATCTGATGGGCGACGTCGGTACCACATTGACCTGATTGTAGTAACTTCATGCCTTGTTCGAGGCGCAGGCGTGCAAACCATGCATAAGGCGTCATGCCGGTTTGCGCTTTAAAGTGGCGCTGGAACTGAGTTGGGCTGAGTTGGCACAGCTCTGAAAGTGAATCCAAACGCACCGCTTGGTCGAGGTTCGCCATTAGATAATCTTTTAACGTCCCAAGCGATTGATTCCCAAGTGGTACTACTTTTTGTCGCTCAAGCGATCCGTAGCGATCAAAAAGCTGGTTAAATCCTTCAAAAGGAAGGCAATCTTTGGTGAGTTGGCTGAGGTTTTCACGACGAAGTAGCCCATGTAAGTTACTAAGTTGTGAAAATATCTGTGGATCCGAGATGATCAGTTCGTTGAAGTGTATTATTTGACCGTTTTGCTTAAGATCAGCCAGATCGCTCAATAGGTGAGGTTCGATCGCAAATACATTCACTTCATAGCCACTTTCGAGCTTAGATTGCCCGTCGTGCAGCTCATCTGGCGGCATTATCACAATTTGCCCGTGACCAACTTGGTGGCTGTTACCTTGGTATTGGAACTTCTGCGCACCATGCGTGATCAGGCCGAGATGAAAATCCAGATGGTAATGCCTTTGAAAAGCAAATTTCTGGTATTTCGCCTCTATTAGACTCAAGTTGTCATGGTCGGTTGCGTAGTACTGAATATGTTCCATTAAATAAAAAAGCTTGGTCACATTATGACCAAGCTTATCTGGCAATTTCTAACTTGTCTTGTAAAAAACGATCACTGTGGCTGAACGATTCGGCGTGAGCGACGGTTATTACGTAATCCATCAAAGCTAAACACGACTAGTGCTCCCCAAATAAAGACGAAAGTGATCGCTTTATCCATGGTAAAGGGTTCGCCATACATCAATACTGCAAGTAAAAACATTAAGCTTGGGCCTATATATTGGAAAAAGCCCAAAGTCGATAATTTGAGTCTTGTTGCTGCACCCGTAAAGCACAGCAGTGGCAGGGTTGTTATAACCCCAGCTGCGATCAACAAACTATTTAACGTAAGTGGATTCGTAAGCATATTTGAGGTTGGTGTATCGGCAACAAAAAGCAAATAAACAGCGGCCACTGGCAGTAGAAGTAATGTCTCAATAAACAAGCCAGTTTTTGCATCGACACTGACTTTCTTTCTTAATAAGCCATAAAAGCCGAAGCTCATTGCTAACGCCATCGCAACAACGGGTACGGAGCCAAATACAATCAGTTGAACGAGTACGCCACAACCTGCCAATACAACCGCGAACCACTGTAATTTACGCAGTCGCTCACCAAGGAAGACCATCCCGAGTAAGACGTTGATCAGTGGATTAATGTAATAACCTAAGCTGGCGTCGAGCATATGATTCGAGTTTACCGCCCAAATGAAAATCAACCAATTGCCGCCAATTAACATGGAACTTGCGATCAGGTAAGCGATTTTCGTTTTGTCTTTCGCGATGTGGTAAGCCGAGCGCCAGTGACGGCCAAAATGGAGGAGTGCAGCAAGCAAAAAGAAAGACCATATCACTCGGTGGCTGAGAATTTCCAAAGGAGATACTTGTGCGATGGACTTAAAGTACATCGGCGCAATGCCCCACATGGTATACGCGCCAATCGCTAGCAAGATGCCTTGCCGCGCGCGTTGTTGTTCGTCTTCTGGTGTCATGAAGTGTCACCTAATTGTGTGTTTTATAGAGCAGAAAATCAGTATACGAGTCGTGATGCGAAACACCTAACAATTTGCGGTTTTATTCACCATGAAACCCCATTACAATGTGCCCTCACTTTGTGTGCCAGTGGTATGCATAAGCACCTCTTTTTTAAGACCCAATCTGAGACTTTTCATGACCTCGACCTTGTTAGCCGAACAATCTGATTCGCCTGTAACGCCTCAACGTGTGTTGGAGGATGTGTTTGGTTACCAAGAGTTCCGTGATGGTCAGCAGTTGGTGATTGATGCTGCGGTAGAAGGTCGCGACAGCTTAGTTATCCTGCCTACTGGTGGCGGTAAGTCGCTGTGTTATCAAATCCCTGCTTTGGTTCGCTCTGGTATTACTTTGGTGATTTCTCCGCTTATCTCGCTGATGAAAGACCAAGTGGACCAGCTTAAAGCCAACGGTGTAGCGGCTGAATGCATTAACTCGACCATGCCTCGTGAAGAACTGCTCAGCGTATATAACCGCATGCACACTGGTCATCTTAAGTTGGTGTACGTCTCACCAGAACGCGTATTGATGCGTGATTTCATTGAGCGCTTGGAAAACTTGCCGCTATCGATGATTGCTGTCGATGAAGCGCACTGTATTTCCCAGTGGGGACACGATTTTCGGCCAGAATACGCCGCGCTTGGTCAGCTTAAGCAGCAGTTTTCCCATGTGCCATTTATGGCGCTGACGGCGACAGCAGATGACGCAACGCGCCGAGATATTCTTGAACGCCTGCAACTGAATAATCCAGAGGTTTACCTAGGCAGCTTCGACCGTCCCAACATTCGCTACAACTTAGTTGAGAAGCACAAGCCGGTTTCGCAAATCGTTCGTTATCTTGAAACCCAAAAGGGGAATTGCGGCATCATCTATTGTGGTAGCCGTAAGAAAGTTGAGATGGTGACCGAGAAGCTGTGCAACAACCACATTCGTGCTGCTGGTTATCACGCAGGTATGGATGCCGATGAGCGCGCTTACGTTCAAGAAGCTTTCCAACGCGATGATATCCAGATCGTGGTGGCGACCGTGGCATTCGGTATGGGCATCAACAAACCAAACGTGCGTTTTGTGGTTCACTTTGATATCCCGCGCAATATCGAATCCTACTATCAGGAAACGGGTCGTGCAGGGCGTGATGGTTTGCCTGCGGAAGCCATGATGTTGTATGACCCAGCGGACATCAGTTGGCTGCGTCGTATGTTGGATGAGAAAGACGACGGTCCACAGAAGCAGGTGGAAACCCACAAACTGAATGCGATGAGTGCCTTTGCTGAGGCGCAGACTTGTCGCCGTCAGGTGCTATTGAATTACTTTGGTGAGTATCGTGAGAAGCCATGTGGCAACTGCGATATTTGCTTAGATCCACCGAAACACTTTGATGCCACGGAAGAAGCGCGTAAGGCGTTGTCTTGTGTGTATCGTGTTAATCAGAGCTTTGGTATGGGCTACGTGGTAGAAGTGCTACGTGGCATGCAAAACATTCGTGTACGTGAAAACGGGCACGATAAGATTTCTACCTACGCGATAGGGCGCGATCACAGCCACGATTACTGGGTGAGTATCTTCCGTCAGTTAATCCACAAAGGGCTGCTGTTCCAAAACATCACGCGTAACTCAACGCTGCAACTTACTGAAGAGGCGCGTCCGCTGCTACGTGGCGATGTGACTCTGGAGTTAGCGGTTCCGCGTTTAGACACTGCAGCACGTGCGGCGAAGTCGGACAAACTGACCAGCAAGAACTACGACAAAAAGCTGTTTGCTAAGTTACGTAAGCTGCGTAAGTCGATTGCTGATGAAGATGGTTTGCCACCATACGTGGTCTTTAGTGATGCGACTCTGATTGATATGGCGGAGATCTTGCCAACGTCTTACGGCGAAATGTTGGCAGTCAGCGGCGTTGGTCAGCGCAAACTGGAGAAGTACGCCGATCCATTCCTCGATTTGATTCAAGAACACATTACTCACCACGGATAAGGAACCAAGATGCAAAAGGAATTTGGCTTAGCGGACTACATGGCACAAGAAGGGCGCTTAATCATTACCGCGCCGAGCTTTGACCTTGATAGCTTTCCTGCTTTAGGTGAGCGTTTAGTTGTCTTGCTTTCTGCTACTGTGGTGGAAAAGCAGTGGGATGCGGACATTCACTCTTGGCTGATCGACTTTGAAGGTTGCCGACTGTTTATGAAAGCAGAGCATTACAGCGAAGCGATTTGGTTTGAAGCGTTAGCGATTGAAGAGAGCAGGGAAGAGTTGGATTATCTTGCAGGATTGTTCCAGCGCGGCTTCTAAAAATAGAATTTTTCTTGAAAGGGTGTTTCACATGAAACACCCTTTTTTATGCTTAAACGTTTGCGTAAAACAGACGACTTGCGGCGAAAAGTGGTTAATGTATAATCGCCCACCGCTTCGCTCAGAATGAGCCAAGCCAGTTTATTTTTCATTTTACATTGTTGGTAAGAGCCACTTTATTCAGTGACTCGATTTGGGTTCCCTCACCCCCAAACCAAACTAAAAAGGTATCGCATGAGTAACTTTACCCCTGCGCAGCAGCGCAACGCCCTTATCTATCTGGTTCTATTCCACCTAGTCATTATTGCATCTAGCAATTACCTAGTTCAGCTACCGTTTACTATTTTCGGTTTCCATACCACTTGGGGCGCATTCACTTTCCCATTTATATTCCTAGCGACTGACTTAACTGTGCGTATTTTCGGTGCTCAGTTGGCGCGTAAGATTATCTTCTTAGTGATGTTGCCTGCTTTGGCAGTGTCTTACTTCTTATCGGTGGTGTTCTTCGAAGGTCAATTCCAAGGTTTTGGTCACCTAGGGGAATTTAACTTATTCGTTGCTCGTATCGCGATTGCTAGCTTCATGGCGTACCTACTTGGTCAGATCATGGATGTGCACGTGTTCAACCGCCTACGTCAAATGAAGCAATGGTGGGTGGCACCAACGTGTTCAACGCTTTTCGGTAATGCACTTGATACCATCGCTTTCTTCGCCATTGCGTTCTATCAAAGCCCAGATCCATTTATGGCAGAGCATTGGACGGAAATCGCGCTGGTGGATTACGGCTTCAAACTGATTATCAGTCTTGGTTTGTTCGTTCCGATGTACGGCGTATTACTGAATTACCTAATTAAGAAGCTGACTGCGGTGAACCCTGACTTTAAGGTGACGACAAGCGTTCAGTCTTAATATCAGTGGGAACCCCGAAAGCCGCTTGCTTAAATCAAGCGGCTTTTTTGTACCTGCTTACTGGGATTTAGAGGGTTTTGTACAGCGTGGGGAGCAATTAGATCATGGGTGTCCAAAAGCTCCCTGAGCTGTACGAAGGTAAAAATGGAGTAATAAAAAAGGTCCCGAGTGAGACCTTTTTATCGAAGTTACGGAACGTAGAGGAAGCTAGTTGGTGAAATGGCTAACGGAGCATCTTCTCAATCAAAATGGCTTTTTGCGCATCGAAGGCGCCAAGTTGCAGGCCGTTCTCCCAACTGATGCTTTGATTGAACATCGCCAGCATCAAACCGACACTGCGTTGATTGGCGTCCTGCCAGCAATCAGATTCGCTGTACTCTCCATCATTTATCGCGTTGCCATTAACGAGAATGGGCTCGAAACGCCATTTTTCGCCGACACGGTAGTAGCCTTTACTGGTTAAGGTCTGGTTGGATTGAATCGTTAAAATGTGCTCGATGCCCGGCTCACCGGTTAATTCAAATACAAATCTTAGCTGGTGGTCGCCACATTGCAGCTCAACGATCAGTTGGCCGTTTTCCTCAATCAGTGTTGACTGAGAGTAGTCTCCGAAGCAGTGCAGCAACCAAGAAATAGGGTGACTGGCTGTTTCAAGAAACCACTCTTTGAGTGTGAAGGTGCCCGGTAGGTTAACTTGGGTGATTAGATTGACCACACAAGGTTGGGTTTGCGAGGTGAGCCATTTCTCTATCGTCTTGGCGGTCTCTAGCTGAGCAAAGGCGTAATTAACCAATAGGTTGGAGTTCGGTTGCTGCCAGTGAGTGATGTCGGAATTCAATCCCACCAATGGCTTTTCACAAATCAGCTTGGTTGAACCTAACGTCTTTATGATCTCTGCATGAGTATGCGCAGGTGTCGCGATGGTCACGACATCGAGTTGTTTGAGTGCGCTGATGTTCGTTTCTGCCTTTAGGATTGCTTCCTCACTGCACGCTTGCTGAAGCGGTTCTATTTGGTTGGCGCATAACGTTGTAACCGATACACCATTGTTTCGATAGTGGGGAATGTGCGTGCGTCCCCAGTTGATTCCTATGATGCCGGCTTGCTGGATTTGCTCTGGCTTGTTGAAACGTTCACTCAATGGCGGCAAGGCAATTCGTTCATCGGTTAGACGTTGGTCATGGTGATAGTCATTGCTTGGCAGCACTTGCCATGGTTTGTTGTAATGCTGTTTGAGTGCACAAACGAGTTCGTAGAAATTCCACTTATCTTTTAAGTTGCTATCAAGGTGATATAAACCGGCTTCGTTCCGCTCAATAAGCTGCAAAAAGGCGAGTGCAGTATCGTCCATATGAGAAGTCGCGGGATACCAAGCTGTGCTAGCGGTAATAACGCCGTACTCTTCATGTTGGCGGTCGAGATGCGCCAACATGTTATTGCCTTCTGCTTGGTGATGGAGCTGCCAACCAATTCGAGCAACCATCGCATCTGGATTTGCTTGCCAGATTGCATCTTCACAACGAACTTTGTATTTGCCGTAATCATCTTGGGTGTTTCTTTCTTCAAAGATGCCATAAGGCCCGTTTTTTGTGGCATCAAATACTATTGCTGTGCTGACAAAGAGGTAAGGAATATTATGGCGTTTGCATTGCTCACCAAGCCACGCTGCCCACTCTTCACTTCCCATCGCCATATGGCACACCGCATTGATGTGGTGTTGCTGCCAAAATTGTTCACTTTGCTGTAGATCATCCGGCGGGATTTGGTGGTGATTCCACTCCAATATGTTCCAGCCGCGTAGGTGAAACTGATGAGCGACTTTTGGGGCGAGGGTGCCAGTTAAGCCAGTCATTAAAACGGTTTTCATGATGGTGCATCTTGGTTGGCTAAATTGTGTTTATCAATAAAGCATGGCTGTTTTTCGATGTAGAGCGGAGAAGCTGAGATTTTTGCTGGGCAGCACGTTTTGTAGGGGAAGTAGATGCAAAAAAGCCCAAGCGAACGCCTGGGCTTTAGTATTGTAAGGCAGTGATATTCGCTTATTTTGCTACGATATTTAATGGCCAGCCGATGTCTGTCTGACGGTTGGATTCAATTTCCAACTCAGCCGCAGTCAGTGGGTTTTTCTCTAGCCATTGCGCATCAATGTGTAACGTTAGATTGTCGCCTTCAACTGTTAGAGTCACATTTGGCTCTAGATCAGGATTGCGACGATGGCTGAGTAGAACCGCAAGACGCAACAGTCTCAATACTCGTTTGGCACTTGAGCCTGATAATGCATGCTGCTCAGGTAAAGAAGTGAGCTGTTCGCGATAGCGACGAGCCACTTCACCAATAAAGAACTTCTGTGCGCGCGTGTAACCAGGCAGATCCAAATTCTGTAGCAAGTAAGCACTATGCTCTCCGCCTTTTTTGAAATCGATAGTTAAGCCAATTTCATGCAGTTTTGCGGCGGTCTCGAGTAATATCTTGCCCTGAGGCTCTGTAATCCACTCATCGCCCCCAGCTTGCTGTAAAAGCGTGTGTGCCAGAGTAGCGACTTGTTCGCCGTATTGGTGATCGAGCTGATAACGATTTTGTACACTAGCGATAGTGCGGGCACGAATGTCTTCTTGACGAAGCTCTTCAACCATCTCATACACTAAGCCTTCGCGTAGTGCGCCGCCAGCCAGTGTCATAGCATCGATTTCAAGCAATTCAAAAACGGCAATCAAAATAGAGAGGCCACTAGGGAACACTAATGCGCGCTCAAGTGTTAAGCCTTCAATATCTAGCTCTTCTAAATGGTCGGCCAACATGGCTTGCTTCTGTAGACGCTTGAGTTTGGAGTGAGTGATTACTTCGTCCATGCCTTGCGCCAGCATTATCTCTTGCAATGCCTGAACAGTGCCTGATGCACCAACACACACATCCCAACCAATTTCTGTATAACGTTCTAAAATCGGCTGGATGGTCTGTTTCGCTCCTTCAATTGCCGCGTCAAAGTTACGAGCATTCAATTGGCGATCTTTAAAGAAGTTTTCAAGCCAAGTCACGCAGCCCATTTTTAAGCTGGTCAGTGCTTTGGCTTCGAAACCTTCACCGATAATCAGTTCGGTACTTGCTCCACCGATATCGACTACAAGGCGACGACCACTACCGCCAGAGGTGTGAGCGACACCTTTATAGATAGTGGCAGCTTCTTCTTCACCAGTAATCACTTCGATAGGCTGGCCTAGAATTTGGTTAGCCTTTTCTAAAAACACATCTACATTGGTCGCGGTACGTAATGTTGCAGTACCGACGATGCGAATGTTTTGTTTAGGAATGTCCTGCAAGCGTTCCGCAAATAGACTTAAGCAGTCCCATCCTCGCTGCATAGCTTCCATACTAAGAGAATTATGTTCATCTAAGCCCGCTGCTAGACGAACTTTGCGCTTAATTTTAGCCATTGTTTGAACGCTGCCATCGATGTGACGCACAACGAGCATGTGAAAACTGTTCGACCCGAGGTCGATGGCGGCATATAGCGGTGATGATCCTGCTTGACTCATAAACGAACTCAGTTTCCTATTACGATTGTTTTGGTGCCGATTGACGCGGTTGGCGTGGACGACGTCCCTGCGGCTTACGGTTACCAGAACCAGAACGGGTACCGCCAGTATTCGTGCGGCGCTGTTGGTTGCGTGGTGCACGCATACGAATCGGAGCCGGTAGATCTTGAATCAGTGCCGACGAATCGTACTCTGAAACTGGGATTGTATGCTCAATGTATTCTTCGATTGCTGGTAGGTTAACCGCGTACTCTTCACAAGCAAAACTGATCGAATGACCGCTCGCACCAGCGCGACCAGTACGGCCAATACGGTGAACATAATCTTCACAGTCGTCAGGAAGGTCGTAGTTGAAAACGTGCGTTACCTGAGGAATATGCAGGCCACGCGCTGCAACGTCAGTTGCAACTAAGATGTCGACATCACCTTTGGTGAATTGCTCAAGAATCTTCTCACGCTTCTTCTGCGGTACATCGCCAGTAAGAAGGCCTACACGATGTCCATCGGCAGCCAAATGACCCCAAACCGATTCACACTTATGCTTGGTATTGGCAAAAATGATAGCGCGATCTGGCCACTCTTCTTCAATTAGTGTTTGAAGCAGCGCCATTTTGTCTTCATTCGAAGGATAGAAAAGCTCTTCCTGGATACGGTGGCCAGTTTTTTGTTCTGGTTCGACAACGACATGCTCAGGAGTATTCATGTGTTCGAATGCCAGTTCTTGAACGCGGTAAGACAGCGTTGCTGAGAACAGCATGTTCAAACGCTCTTTTGGCTCAGGCATACGACGGAACAAGAAGCGAATGTCTTTAATAAAGCCAAGATCGAACATGCGGTCGGCTTCGTCCAGAACAACAGCTTGAATGTTGTTGAGGTTAAATACGCGCTGTTTGTAGAAATCGATGATACGGCCTGTTGTTCCGATCAGAATATCTACGCCGTCTTGCAGTTTCGCAAGTTGCTTGTCGTAGCTTTCACCACCGTAAGCTAGAGCGGTTTTTAGACCTGTGCTTTCAGTTAATGATTCTGCATCATTGTAAATCTGAATAGCGAGCTCACGTGTAGGCGCCATAATAATTGCGCGTGGCTGTGTAGGCTTACGACCTTCATGTTCCGGAGTCGTCAGAAGGTGGTTGAACGTAGCAGT
Source organism: Vibrio sp. 2096 (assembly GCF_033339595.1). Classification (NCBI taxonomy): domain Bacteria; kingdom Pseudomonadati; phylum Pseudomonadota; class Gammaproteobacteria; order Vibrionales; family Vibrionaceae; genus Vibrio; species Vibrio sp. 2096. Next base: position 6,436 of record NZ_JAWOUX010000021.1, on the reverse strand, counting down.
AAGAAACGCGAGCGTTTTACCAGTACCCGTTTGGGCCTGGCCTGCGATGTCTTGGCCGGTGAGCAGGACCGGCAACGCCAAGGCTTGGATAGGGGTACAAAATTCGAACCCTTTTTTGTCCAATCCTTCAATAACTTGGGGCTTTAAGCCCAAATCGGCGAACTTTTGCTCTGTGATATGCGTCTTTTTCATGGCTATAGAATATCAGCTAAAGCTTGCAATACGAAAGTAAATACATTCCAATAGGGCATCTAATTACTGGTTATCATCCAACCAGTTTCGAAAAACACATTGGAGTGGAAGATGAGTGATAAGATTTTGCAGCTAACTGATGACGGTTTTGAAAACGATGTAATCAACGCTGCAGGCCCGGTTCTAGTGGATTTTTGGGCAGAATGGTGTGGTCCTTGTAAAATGATCGCTCCTATTTTGGACGAAATCGCAGACGAGTACGAAGGCAAACTCACTATCGGTAAACTAAACATCGACCATAACGCAGGTACACCACCTAAGTTTGGTATTCGCGGCATTCCAACGCTATTACTATTTAAAGATGGTAACGTAGCGGCAACGAAAGTAGGTGCTCTGTCTAAAACTCAACTAAAAGAGTTCCTAGACGCAAACTTATAATCACCAAGTGATTACAGATAAAACCGTGCAAAGTTACAATGCACGGTTTTGTTTTTCTAACTCTGGACTAGAATACTAATTAGTGCTAACTTATCGCGCGTTAATTGAACAAATTTCTCTTCTTGGTCGATCCTGAGACCAAATCCATCTTAACTAGAAAACAGATCTTATTTTGACTAAACAAGAATCCACCACCATGAACCTTACCGAACTGAAGAACAGACCTGTGTCTGACCTTGTAAAACTGGGCGAAAGCTTAGGATTAGAGAACCTAGCTCGCTTAAGAAAACAAGACATCATCTTCGCGATTTTAAAAGCGCACGCTAAAGGCGGCGAAGACATCTTTGGCGATGGGGTTCTGGAAATTCTGCAAGACGGCTTTGGTTTCCTACGCAGTGCAGATAGTTCATACCTTGCGGGTCCGGACGATATCTACGTATCACCAAGTCAGATTCGTCGCTTTAACCTACGTACTGGTGACTCTATCGCTGGCAAAATTCGTCCACCAAAAGACGGTGAACGTTACTTTGCCCTTCTAAAAGTCAATACCGTTAACGACGATAAACCAGACAACGCCCGTAACAAGATCCTATTTGAAAACCTTACCCCTCTACATGCGAATGAGCGCATGGTTATGGAGCGTGGTAACGGTTCAACAGAAGACATTACAGCACGTGTTTTAGACTTGGCATCGCCAATCGGTAAAGGTCAACGTGGTCTGATTGTTGCTCCGCCTAAAGCGGGTAAAACAATGCTTCTGCAAAACATCGCGCAAAGCATCGCGTACAACCACCCAGAGTGTGAGTTGATGGTTCTTCTTATCGACGAACGTCCAGAAGAAGTAACCGAGATGCAACGCCTAGTTAAAGGTGAAGTGGTTGCGTCGACTTTCGATGAGCCAGCATCTCGTCACGTACAAGTAGCGGAAATGGTGATCGAGAAGGCAAAACGTCTTGTTGAACATAAGAAAGACGTGGTTATCTTGCTTGACTCTATCACTCGCCTAGCTCGTGCTTACAACACCGTAGTGCCTTCATCAGGTAAAGTACTAACAGGTGGTGTGGATGCAAACGCATTACATCGTCCTAAGCGTTTCTTCGGTGCTGCACGTAACGTAGAAGAAGGCGGCAGCCTAACTATCATCGCAACGGCACTAGTAGATACTGGTTCTAAAATGGATGAAGTTATCTACGAAGAGTTCAAGGGTACAGGTAACATGGAACTGCACTTGAACCGTAAGATTGCTGAGAAGCGTGTATTCCCTGCGATTGACTTCAACCGCTCAGGTACACGTCGAGAAGAGCTACTGACGAAGACTGACGAACTACAGAAGATGTGGATTCTGCGTAAGATTGTTCACCCAATGGGCGAAATCGACGCAATGGAATTCCTAATCGACAAGCTAGCGATGACGAAGACCAACGATGAGTTCTTCGATGCGATGCGTCGTCAATAGTCTCAAATAGTCATTCTGCGAAAAGCCACCGTATATCGGTGGCTTTTTTATTGCTTTCTCCCGATAGAAGTATCAGAATGAAGGAAATGTTATCGGGAGGTTAACATGCAACAAGGAATGTTGTCGTCATTACTCCTGAGCTTGTCACTTATCACTCTACCTGCGACATTATCTGCCAAGGAAATGCATGAGTCTGTAGTAGAGCAGTGGCTTCAGGATACTCAAATACAGACTAAAGTCTCTGAACTGCTTGATTACGCTGTCAGAGATGAAGTCGACTCGCTTAAATTCGCCCTTGATAGACTTGCTTTGCCTCAACAAGAGGTGGTGCGCTTTCAATTATTGGAAAAGCTTGAAAAGCAAGATGTGATTCTCACGCCTCGAATGGCTCTGTTTGTTGAGTCCCAGATCCGTATGACCCCGACTTATCAAGTGTTAGAGCGAGGTGATGGGTATGAATTTAGTGTACCCGCTTTTAACTTTCCCGTTATTGCGAGTCGCTTGATTAAGCGCTGGAAACAAGACCAAAGTACCTTGGACTTTGTCTTACAAGCTGAACGAAGAGAGCTTAACTTAAAGCAATGGCTTACAGGGCCATCTCAACAAGCTCAAGCGCGTGAAGCGCTTTTGATTCGAGAGTTAGACAGCTTATCACCCAATGCGCTTGCTGCATTAACGGCCCAGTTAACCAAAGCAAATGTGACCAGTTGGTTACCATCGACGGCCGTGATAGTCAGGTTGGCACAAGTTAGTCAGGATGAGGAAGTGTACAACTTACTCTGGCGGATGAAAGCTGATTACAACAGCCAGTCCGAACTTGAGCGTTTAGCTGCGGTTGGAGACGTTTTTTCCATTCAGCAATTGATGAATGCCACAGTTAACCCATCACTCAAGCCAGAAGCTATTAGTCTACTTACAAAATCTAACCCTCTATCTCCGCAAGTAAAGCAGTTTCTAGTTAGAAAAATGGCGTTATCAGAAGAAGCAACCATGGTTGCTCGAGAGCTTGCTCAACAAGGGCATCAAACCTGGTTGGAAGAGTTAGTATCTTCGAACCATCAGATAAAGACTCGGCAGATTGAACAAGTATTAAAGTAATCTGGCTCACATACCCACACAAAATAGGAGGATCTTAGCGTCCTCCTATTTGTTATACTGCGGACAGTTTAATCAGCCAGCATGAAGGCCTATGAGTTTTAAGGATTTACGCGAATTTATCGACCACCTAGAACAGAAAGGTCGACTTAAACGCATCACTCACCCTGTCGATCCCGCTTATGAAATGACAGAAATCAGCGACCGCACCTTGCGTGCTGGTGGACCTGCGCTGTTGTTTGAGAACCCAATCGGCTACGACGTACCTGTTTTGACTAACCTGTTTGGTACACCAGAGCGTGTCGCAATCGGCATGGGACGTGAAGACGTTAAAGAATTAAGAGAAGTCGGTAAGCTGCTGGCTTATTTAAAAGAACCTGAGCCACCAAAAGGCTTCAAAGACGCTTTAGAAAAACTGCCTGTGTTCAAACAAGTATTGAACATGCCGGCTAAGCGTTTACGTAAAGCACCATGCCAAGACATTGTTTGGCAAGGTGATGAAGTCGACTTGGATAAGATTCCGGTAATGAGCTGCTGGGCAGAAGATGTAGCGCCACTGCTTACTTGGGGCTTAACCGTAACCAAAGGTCCAAATAAGAAACGTCAGAACCTAGGCATTTACCGTCAGCAGAAAATTGCCAAGAACAAAATCATCATGCGTTGGTTAGCCCATCGTGGTGGTGCGCTTGATCTGCGCGATTGGATGGAAACCAACCCAGGTAAACCTTTCCCAGTTTCGGTCGCGTTTGGTGCAGACCCAGCAACCATTCTTGGCGCAGTAACACCAGTGCCAGATACGCTATCGGAATACGCATTTGCAGGTTTGCTACGTGGAAGCAAAACGGAAGTCGTGAAGTCAGTCAGCAACGATTTGGAAGTGCCAGCGAGCGCGGAAATCGTGATGGAAGGCTATATCGACCCGAACGAGTTTGCTGATGAAGGTCCTTACGGTGACCACACTGGCTACTATAACGAAAAAGAAAAGCACCACGTATTTACTATTACGCACATTACTATGCGTAAAGACCCTATTTATCACAGCACCTACACAGGTCGTCCGCCAGATGAACCAGCTGTATTGGGTGTGGCATTAAACGAAGTGTTTGTGCCTATTCTGCAAAAGCAATTCCCAGAGATTGAAGACTTCTATCTTCCGCCAGAAGGTTGTTCGTACCGAATGGCCGTCGTCACCATGAAGAAGCAGTACCCAGGACATGCCAAGCGCGTAATGATGGGCGTGTGGTCTTTCTTACGTCAATTCATGTATACCAAGTTTGTTATTGTGTGCGATGAATCGGTAAACGCACGAGATTGGAATGATGTCGTGAAAGCCATGTCAGAGCATATGGATCCTGTACGTGATACCTTGATGATAGATAACACGCCAATCGACTCGCTCGACTTTGCTTCACCAGTGGTTGGGCTTGGCTCCAAAATGGGCTTGGATGCGACCATTAAATGGGATGCCGAGCTGGCGACGCGAACCGAGGTCACTGAGCGAGACAGCAAAGCGATTACCGAAGCAGAACTAAATGAGTTGAAACAGCAACGCCCTGAGATTGTTGACGTCTATCTTCCAGTTACAGCAAACAACCAATTTGCTGTCGTGACTATGAAGAAAGACCAAGCTGGTCAATCCCAAGAATTGATGGAACATCTATGGGGCTTCTTTGCTCAGTACACGGATAACAAATTCATCATTTTGTGCGACGATGACGTTAATGCACGAGATTGGAATGACATCATTTGGGCGGTGACAACTCGAATGGACCCAGATAGAGACACGATTCAAGTGCTTGGTAAGACTGAGAGTTCATCCCAATTAGGACTGGATGCGACCAACAAGTTCGAATCTGAAGTCACGCGCGAGTGGGGTACGCCTATCAAAAAAGATCCTAAACTTGTGGCTAAAGTCGATGAGATTTGGGACCAGTTAGGTATTCTATGAGTCATCAAGTCCACCTTCTACCAATGGACGTTACGTTCCAAGTAAAAGAAGGGGAGACGGTGTTGGAAGCTGCGCTCAACAACAATATTCGCTTCCCGCACCGTTGCCAAGTTGGCGCTTGCGCCATGTGCATGTGTAAAAAGCTAACGGGCGAGGTGAGCTATCACCTCGAACCGATGCTAACCGAAAAAGAGCAACAGCAAGGTTGGATATTCCCTTGCCAAGCCTATACAGAAAGTAATTTAGTGCTTACTTTTGACGAGTAAGCGAGAGGAACACCATGACCATCCAATGTAAAGTAAAGTCTATTCAGCCGTTAGCTTGTAATACTTACCAAATCCTTCTTCATCCAGAATCACCAGTGCCTTTTAAAGCGGGTCAGTACCTAATGGTGGTGATGGGTGAAAAAGACAAACGTCCTTTCTCTATCGCAAGCAGCCCTTGTCGTCATGAAGGTGAACTTGAACTGCACATCGGTGCGGCGGAACACAACGCTTATGCACAAGAAGTTGTCGAAGCAATGCAAGCGGCGCTTGAAACTGATGGTCAGATTGAAATTGATGCGCCACATGGCGATGCTTGGGTTCAAGAAGAAAGCGAACGCCCATTATTATTAATTGCTGGTGGTACAGGCTTCAGTTACGTTCGCTCGATTCTGGATCACTGCGTAGCGCAGAATAAAACCAATCCTATCTATTTATATTGGGGGGCGCGCGATAACTGCCAGCTTTATGCTAAAGACGAACTGGTCGAGATTGCCGACAAGTTTGCCAATGTTCACTTTGTGCCAGTAGTAGAAGAAGCTCCTGCAGACTGGCAAGGTAAAGTTGGTAACGTGCTACAAGCTGTAGCTGAAGATTTCGAAAGCTTAGAAAACTACGATATCTATATTGCAGGTCGTTTTGAAATGGCTGGCGCAGCACGTGAACAGTTCACTCAGAACAAGAAAGCGAAGAGCGAACGTATGTTCGCAGACGCGTACGCATTCATTTAAATACGGCTTTTGATACAGAAAAAGAGGGTTTTTTACCCTCTTTTGTGCTTTTTTGATGAAATAGTCATCGAACAGTCAGTTTTTTGCATTTTTTTTCAAAAAAGGGTTGCGAACGGATCTGAGTTCCCTATAATGCGCATCCACCGACACGGCAGACGCGATAAGGCTTCAGCAGGGTCGGAGAGGTGAAAGCTTCTACGAAAAATAAAATTGAAAAAGTGTTTGACACTGTCAATTAAATCGCTAGAATGCACCTCCGCTTTGAGAGAAAAACTTCTCGCAAAGCAAGCTCTTTAACAATATAGACCTATCA
>NZ_JAWOUX010000020.1:0-51662 GCF_033339595.1 Vibrio sp. 2096 | reverse complement strand
GTCTACGTTTCGCGATCCGTGAAGGTGGCCGTACAGTAGGTGCTGGTGTTGTTGCTAAGATCTTCGACTAATTCATAACGAATTAAACGAAATCTTGCACTGTTCTTCTTTTTGAAGAAAGCGCATCGAAAAGGGAAGCTTAGGCTTCCCTTTTTCATTTCTAGATTACATTTAGTTATAAGTGTTGAAATAAAAGACGTCACTTTTTCGATTTAAAAACAGAGTTTTACCGACTTTATTTCTTAACGCTTTTACTCACCCCTCTTAACCCTTTGATCTTTTCCTGCAGCGGTAAAATCGTTATAACCAAATATTCTGAGCGGACACCATAATGCGACTGGTAACAAGAACTATTCTTGTTTATATTGTTTGTCACAGATTAGTTTTATAGGTTTTTTGAGTATGTACGTTTGTCTTTGCCATGGTGTCTCCGACAAAAAAATCAGGAAGTTGGCGATAGATGAAGGCGTAACAGATATTAAAGGAATCAAAAAGTGCACGGCATTGGGCAGCCAATGTGGTAAGTGCATCAGACAGGCCAAGGAAATTTTAGCGGAAACTAGTTACACGGAATTTAAACAAGCCAGCTAATTGCTGTAAGTATGCAGTAATTATTTGCCTTACATTTTGACACCTTCTCATTTGCTTCTACATTTAAATGAAGCCAAAGAGGAGAGTTTTGTCATGAAAGGCGATCCAATCATCATTCAACATCTCAATAAAGTGCTCGGTAACGAGCTCGTCGCTATTAATCAGTATTTTCTTCATGCCCGAATGTATAAAGACTGGGGCTTAAAGCACCTAGCAGACAAGGAATATCACGAATCTATCGATGAGATGAAGCATGCCGATCATCTAATTGAGCGTATTTTGTTCCTTGAAGGCTTACCGAACCTACAAGATTTAGGTAAGTTGATGATTGGTGAAGATACCAAGGAAATGCTCGAGTGTGACTTAAAGCTTGAAATGGCGGCTATTCCAGATTTAAAAGATGCGATTGCCTACGCTGAAGACATTCGAGATTATGTGTCTCGAGATCTCTTCCAAGATATTCTTGAAGATGAAGAAGAACATGTTGATTGGCTAGAGACGCAACTTGGCTTGATTGAAATGTCTGGTATTGAGAATTATCTCCAAGCGCAATACGTGGACGAAGAGTAACGATACTTTCTGAGTTTGCATACTCCAATAATAGTAAGAAGAAAGAGCACCTGACTCGAAAATCGGGTGCTTAACCCCGTTATCTGGTCTAATCTCTTTTATTATCGGCTTTTTAAGGATATTGCTCGCAATCTTGCCTATGAAGTTTGATTTCTATCCGATAGAATTTATGCCCCCTTACCTAAAAATAAAAAAGAGAAACGTCCATGTCTGAAGACAACCACCAAGCAGCCACTCCAGAAGAAGAACATCGCCAAAAAGCATTGGATTACCATGCTTATCCAACTCCAGGAAAGATTGCTGTCGAACTGACAAAGCCTGCGGAAACGGCGGGTGATCTTGCCCTTGCATACAGCCCTGGTGTTGCAGAGCCAGTGCGTGAAATCGCACAAAACCCGGATAACGTGTACAAGTACACTGCAAAAGGGAACATGGTTGCTGTTATTTCTAACGGTACCGCTATTCTAGGTCTAGGTAACCTAGGTCCACTTGCATCTAAGCCTGTGATGGAAGGTAAAGCGTTACTGTTTAAGCGTTTTGCTGGTCTTGACTCTATTGATATTGAAGTTAAGCACCGCACGATCGATGAATTTGTGGATACTGTTGCGAGCATTGCAGACACTTTTGGCGGTATCAACCTTGAAGATATTAAAGCACCAGACTGTTTTGAGATTGAAAAACGTTTGATTGAGCGTTGTGATGTACCAGTATTCCACGATGATCAACATGGTACTGCTATTGTAACGGCAGCGGGTATGCTGAATGCAATCGAACTTCAAGGTAAGAAACTTGAAGATTCAACAATTGTTTGTCTTGGCGCTGGCGCTGCCGCTGTAGCGTGTATGGAGCTTCTGATCAAATGCGGTGCAATGCGCGAAAAAATCTACATGCTAGATCGCAAAGGTGTGATTCACACTCGTCGTGATGACCTTAATGAATATAAGCAGTTATTTGCGAACAATACAGATAAGCGCACACTAGAAGACGTAATTGAAGGTGCAGATCTGTTCCTAGGTGTATCTGGTCCAAACCTGTTGCCAGCGGAAGCGTTGAAGTTGATGGCTGATAAGCCAATCGTATTCGCATGTTCTAACCCGGATCCTGAAATCAAGCCGGAACTTGCTCACGCAGTTCGTGATGACTTGATCATGGGTACTGGCCGTAGTGATTATCCTAACCAAGTTAACAACGTATTGTGTTTCCCATTCATTTTCCGTGGTGCTCTTGATGTGCGTGCAAGTGAAATCAATGATGAAATGAAACTTGCAGCCGTTGAGGCGATTCGCGAGCTAGCAAAAGAGCCTGTACCTGAAGCCGTATTGAAGGCTGCCGGTGTTGATAAGCTAGAGTTTGGTGCGGACTATATTATTCCAAAACCAATGGATTCACGTTTGCTACCACGTGTTGCAAAAGCGGTTGCTCAGGCGGCGGTTAATTCAGGTGTAGCTCGTATCGAGATGCCTGAAAACTACATGGCAGAGTAATATATCTTTCAGATGTGATACACAAAAAATGGGACGCTATTGCGTCCCATTTTTTATGTCATCCATTTGGCTCGAGGCAAGAGTTATTACCTGAAACCTTTTATCAGGCTTTTTTATTCTTCGTCGAATGACTCAAATTCGATGCCCATTTCCGTCATCAGCGCTTTTACTTCTGTTGGAATATCATCAGGACGGTCTTTACGAAGGTCTTCATCTGTCGGAAGTGGCTGACCTGTGTACGCGTGCAAAAATGCCTCGCATAGCAATTCGCTATTGGTTGCATGGCGTAAGTTATTGATCTGACGGCGAGTACGCTCATCAGTTAGCACCTTTAAAACTTTTAGCGGGATAGAGACGGTAATTTTTTTTACTTGTTCGCTTTTTTTGCCGTGCTCTGCATATGGGCTAATGTATTCGCCATTCCAGTCAGCCATTGCACACCTTCATTTATGTAATCGGTTAAAAATAATTTAGGTGCTGATTTTAGCTGCATTTACCGCCACAAGCAAAGACATATAGACGTCTAGAAGTGTTGACGTCTCATTTTTTGACGAGTAAAGTGAACATAACAGCAAAGGAAGCGTGTTGATCACTTTATGTTACTCATTAGATATAGCGCATTCCTATTTAGAAGTCATTACCCGTGAAAGGATACACCCATGAGCACTCGCAAACCTGCGACCATTGCAGTACGCACTGGTATTGAATCAGACAGCCAATATCATGCTGTCGTTCCACCTATTTATCTTTCCACTAACTATGGTTTTCCTGCTTTTGGTGAAGTGCCCAAGTATGATTACACACGATCTGGTAATCCAAACCGCGGACTGTTGGAAAGTGCGCTATCTGAACTTGAGTCTGGAAAAGGAGCGGTTGTTACTAACTGCGGTACGTCGGCATTAAATTTATGGGTTTCCGCTTTTCTCGGCCCAGATGATCTCATTATTGCTCCTCACGATTGTTATGGTGGTACCTATCGTCTTTTTAATACCCGAGCTAACAAAGGCGATTTTAAGGTTCAGTTTGTCGATCAATCAGACGAACAGGCTTTAGATGCTGCATTGGCACAAAAACCAAAACTCATTTTGCTAGAAACTCCGTCAAACCCTCTGGTTCGCGTAGTGGATATTGCAGCTACTTGTGAAAAAGCGAAACAAGTCGGCGCGTTAGTTGCGGTGGACAATACCTTTTTGACACCCGTGTACCAAAAACCTTTAGAGCTAGGTGCGGATTTTGTTATCCACTCCACAACAAAGTACATCAACGGTCATTCGGACGTAATTGGTGGGGTAATCATCACCAACACAGAAGCGCATGCAGAAGAGCTTGCATGGTGGGGCAATTGTATTGGTGCAACGGGCACACCTTTCGATAGTTACATGACACTGCGAGGTATTCGTACGCTTGGTGCTCGTATGAAAGTACATGAAGAGAGCTCACAGCAGGTACTGGCTTACCTACAGAAACAAGCGTTAGTTAAAACTATCTATCATCCAAGCCTGCCGGAACATCCAGGTCACGACATTGCTAAAAAGCAGCAAACGGGCTTTGGCTCTATGTTGAGTTTTGAGTTTGCTGGTTCGTTTGAGCAGTTAAAGGTGTTTGTGAAAGAGCTCCAACTGTTTTCATTAGCTGAATCATTAGGTGGTGTAGAAAGTTTGATTTGCCACCCGGCATCCATGACTCACCGTGCAATGGGTGAGGAGGCACTGGCGGAGGCTGGGGTCTCTCATCAACTATTGCGTTTGTCTGTCGGTTTGGAAGATGCACAAGACCTCATCACAGATTTAGAACAAGCGTTCGCTAAAGCTACCCAGTAATAGGAGACGATAACAATGACTGTACAACGTCAGCTGCATAAGTTTGGTGGCAGTAGCTTAGCAAACCCAGAATGCTACTTACGCGTTGTGGGTATTCTCAAGGAGTATTCGACAGAAAATGATCTTGTGGTCGTCTCTGCTGCAGGAAAAACCACTAACCGCTTGATTGAGTTTTTGGAAGGGTTAAGTAAAGATGGCCGAATTGCGCATGAAGCGCTTCAAAGCTTGAGACAGTTCCAAACTGAGCTAATAGAAAGCTTGTTGGAGAGTGAAGCAAAAGAAGAGCTGTTAGCTTTATTACATGATGAGTTCAGTACTCTCTCGGAGCTGACTGCACCACTCACTAATGCGCAAAAAGCTGCGGTACTGGGACACGGAGAAGTATGGTCTGCTCGCCTATTGGCCGCGTTATTATCTCAACGTTCTATCCCTGCGGTTGCACAAGATGCACGAGCGTTTTTACGTGCAGAAGCGGGAACTCAACCAGAGGTTGATCGCGCTCGTTCATACCCTTTAATTAAAGAGATCCTCGCGCAGCATAACCATAAACGTGTGGTAATTACTGGCTTTATGGCTCAGAACGAGGCAGGAGAAACCATTCTACTTGGTCGTAACGGCTCTGACTATTCTGCAACGGTCATAGGCGCGCTTGCTGAAGTCAGTACTGTCACGATTTGGAGTGATGTTGCTGGTGTTTATAGTGCCGATCCACGTTTGGTGTCTGACGCTTGTTTATTACCGTTACTTCGATTGGATGAAGCCAGTGAACTTGCTCGCTTAGCTGCCCCAGTGCTACACAGTCGTACGCTTCAGCCTGTGGCGCAAAGTACCATGGACCTTAATCTCAAGTGTAGCTATCTGCCAGAGTCGGGTTCTACTCGTATTGAGCGTGTATTGGCATCTGGTCGTGGCGCTAAAATTATTACTTCACTGGATGATGTTTTATTGGTGCAGTTGTCTTTCATGCATGGGCACGACTTCGAAAAAACACAGAGTGATGTATTACAAGCGTTGCAGCGCGCGCAATTAGAGCCACTGGCATTTGAAGCTCAATCCGATCAGCACACGCTACGCTTGGCTTACACCGCAGAAATCGCCGGTGGTGCATTGAAACACTTGCAAGAGCTTGCGGTAGAGGCTGAAATTAAGCTAAAAGAAGGTTACTCGCTCTTAGCTGCGGTAGGTGCAGGCGTTACGAAAAACGCCAATCATTGCTTTGGCTTTTATCAGAAGCTAAAGCACTCTCCGGTAGAATTTATCTCTGAAACAGACTCAGGGCTGAGCCTAGTCGCTGTTTTGCGCCGTACTGATACTGAGGCGTTGGTTCAAACGATTCATAGCCAGTTGTTCCAAGCGCAAAAACGCGTGGCAGTGGCTTTATGTGGCAAGGGTAATATTGGTTCTAGTTGGTTAAATTTATTTGCGACGCAAAAAAGTGAGCTCGAAAAACGTCATGGTATGAGCTTTGATCTTGTCGCGGTTGTGGATAGCCAAACCTATTGGTTCGATGAGCAAGGTATTGAGGCGGCGAGTGTTGCTGAACGATTTGATGATGAAAGCATAGCAAACAATGGGGATTGGCTGGCACGTTTGGGAGCGCTTAAAAGCTACGATGAAGCCGTCGTGCTTGATGTTACCGCGAGTAAAGAGTTGGCTCAGCGCTACGTAGAAATCGCACAGCAAGGCATTCATTTGATTTCCGCTAACAAAGTTGCCGGTTCCGCAGATAGCCAGTACTACCATCAGGTTCAAGATGCATTCGCTAAAATTGGTCGTCATTGGCTATACAACGCAACGGTGGGTGCTGGGTTACCGATAAACCATACCGTGCGAGATCTTCGTGAAAGTGGGGATGAAATCGTCGCTCTATCGGGTATTTTCTCGGGGACGCTATCATGGCTGTTCCAACAGTTTGATGGTTCTGTGCCATTTAATGATTTAGTCGATCTTGCTTGGCAGCAAGGTTTAACCGAACCTGATCCTCGTTCTGATTTAGATGGCTCCGATGTAATGCGCAAGTTAGTCATCTTGGCTCGAGAGTCGGGCCTAGATATAGAACCAGACAGCGTTAAAGTTGAGTCTTTGGTGCCAGAAGAATTAAGAGAACTGAGCTTAGATGATTTCTTCGATAATGGAGCGTTGTTGAGTGAAATACTTCAAGAGCGTCTGACAAAAGCACAGAGAAACGATCAAGTGCTTCGCTATGTGGCGCGTTTAGAAAAAAATGGTAAAGCAACGGTGGGAGTCGAAGCGTTATCTCGTGAGCACGCGCTCGCCAACTTATTGCCATGCGATAACATTTTTGCCATAGAGAGCAAGTGGTACAAAGATAACCCTCTGGTCATTCGAGGACCAGGCGCAGGCAGAGAAGTGACAGCCGGCGCTATTCAATCCGACCTCAACCGATTGGCTGGTTTATTTTAAAGTTGCGATTGACCTAAAAACCCTGGAATTAATCCAGGGTTTTTTATTCCCCTATCAGTGCCATACTGAAGTCATAACCCGTGCAAAATGGTGAGATGATGCTCAAGTAGAAACTTGAACTATCTTCATTATTAACTTGAGAAAAATTCATAATTACAAGGTTGACATTAAATCGTATTCAATACATTCTGTAGACATATAGACGTCTAAACGTCGATTTTAAGGATTTGTTTTCGTGGCGGAGTGCCGCAGGGAGAGTAAGATGGGATATACGCACGCAGGCCATATCGACGCCTTGAACCAGAATATTGCTGAGTTATCAGATAACATCAATGTATCGTTTGAGTTTTTTCCGCCAAGCAGCGCTAAGATGGAAGAAACACTTTGGAATTCAGTGCACCGTCTTAAAACGCTTCAACCTAAATTTGTTTCTGTGACTTACGGTGCGAACTCCGGCGAGCGTGACAGAACACACTCCATCATTAAAGAAATTAAAGCAACAACCGGATTGGTTGCCGCTCCCCATCTCACTTGTATTGATGCGACTCGTGAAGAGTTGATTAATATTGCCGATGATTATTGGAACAATGGTATTGAAAATATCGTCGCTCTGCGTGGTGATATTCCTCCAGGTGGCGGTGCGCCTGATATGTATGCCTCGGATTTGGTTGAGCTGCTGAAATCACGCCACGATTTCGATATCTCCGTTGCTGCATTCCCTGAGGTTCACCCTGAAGCTAAAAGCGCACAGTCTGACTTATTGAACCTAAAACGTAAGGTAGATGCAGGTGCAAACCGTGCTATTACTCAGTTCTTTTTTGACGTTGAGTCTTACCTGCGATTCCGTGACCGTTGTGTCGCAGCAGGAATTGACGTAGAAATTGTGCCAGGAATTTTGCCTGTATCGAACTTTAAGCAAGCGTCTCGCTTTGCGGCACAGAACAACGTGAAAGTACCAGGATGGATGAGCAAACAATTCGATGGCTTGGATGATGATCCGGTGACTCGCCAGCTTGTAGGAGCTAGCCAAGCTATTGATATGGTGCGTGTACTGAGTCGTGAAGGGGTTAAGGATTTTCACTTCTACACACTAAACCGTGCAGAGATGACTTACGCGTTATGCCATACGTTGGGTGTTCGTCCTCGCGCAGTAGTTGGTGCGTAAACCTAGTTTCAAAAAGATAAAAGGCTTGCCAAGTGGCAAGCCTTTTTCGCTTTATCAAAGCAAAAGGAGTTTAACCAATCACTTCAAGTTCAGTTAGAACTTCTTCTGCCCAAGTGATCCAAGTTTCACGTAACAGTAGGTTACGGCGAAGCGTTAGACGTTCTAGGCGAGCTTGTTTATCTAAAGTTGACGGCGTTGCGTAGTAAGCCGCTTCAATTTCTTTGTAGTGAGAAACCAGTTTGCGAGACTCTTCAACTAGCTCGGCGAGTTGGTCACGGAATGGAGCCGCAGGTTGAACGGCACATGCCATCAATTTCGCTGAAAACTCATCACGAACTGTTGGGTGTGCAGTTGGTTGATCAAACCACTCTCCTAAAGCGCTGCGACCAGCGTCTGTAATGGAGTAAACCTTGCGGTCTGGTTTGCCTTCTTGAGGTTCTAATACGCAAGTAACCAGTTCTTTCTCAGCCATTTTGTTGAGTTCACGGTACACCTGTTGGTGGCTTGCTTTCCAGAAGTAACCGATGCTAGCAGAGAATTCTTTAGTGATATCGTAACCGGTTGCGTCGCGAGTGCTAAGAACAGTTAAGATTACGTGTGGTAATGACATGTCTTCAATCCAAATGGTCAATAAACTTGTAAACAAGCTACTTATACTTTCAGCTGCGCTCTTACTGGCACTTGAGTTTTTTAATGTATAAGTAGCACCAACAATGTTGGTCCTGTCACCTTAAAGCCGTTTATCACCTAGAGAGATGGGGAGTCCCATCAAGGCTGGAGCAGGTATGATTGGATTTATGAGCTCTCAGCAGGCAAGTAGTATATAAATAATAAGCATGAAGTGGAATAGTAGGACAAAATTACCCTAAAAAACTAACATAATAATCAATAGTGTTAACTTGTGGTTTTTTATTCTTTTGTTTTGGTATTTTTTGGGTCTTTAGTGGTTTATTTGACTACTTTTGTTTTGGTGCGATTATCCTGTGATAAAAAAAAGCTGAGCATTTGCCCAGCTTTTTATTAAAAATGAAACGATTAGCCTGTGTTACGCATACCTGCAGCAATACCAGCAATCGTCACCATCAACGCTTCTTCTAAGTTTGCAGAAGCTTCTTCGGTTTGACGCGTGCGGTATAGCAGCTCTGCTTGTAGCATATTCAATGGCTCAACGTAGATATTGCGTAAGCGAATAGACTCGAGTCCCCAAGGGTCATGCTGCATCAAGTTTTCATTGTTCTCGACATTCAGTACCGCTTTGATGTCTTCTTGAAGCTGAGCACGAAGTTTTTCACCGAGTGGACGGAGCGACTCATCCACCAATCGCTCATCGTAGTAGCGAGAGATATCAATATTACACTTCGAGTACACCATCTCTAGCATGCCGAGACGAGTAGAGAAAAACGGCCATTCGCGGCACATTTCTTCGAGCAATGCTTGGTGGCCTTTATCGATCGAGTATTGAATCGCTTCACCTGCGCCTAGCCATGCAGGAAGTACCAAACGGTTTTGACTCCATGAGAAGATCCACGGGATTGCACGTAAGCTTTCTACTCCGCCCTTAGGGTTGCGTTTTGCAGGACGAGAACCAAGTGGCAACTTGCCGAGTTCAAGTTCTGGTGTTGCTTGGCGGAAGTAAGGTACGAAATCTGGCTCGCCACGAACCACATTTCGGTAAGACTCGCAGCTTACTTCTGATAGCACTTCCATCAAGTCGCGCCATTCTTGTTTTGGCTCTGGTGGCGGTAACAAGTTGGCCTCCAGAATCGCACTTGCGTATAGGTTAAAGCTGTTTACTGCGACATCTGGGAGACCCAGTTTAAAGCGGATCATCTCGCCTTGCTCTGTTACACGTAAACCGCCTTTCAAGCTTTTTGGTGGTTGCGACAAAAGCGCAGCATGCGCAGGTGCACCACCGCGACCGACTGTGCCCCCACGACCGTGGAATAGAGTCAGTTCAACACCTTCTTCTTCCGCCACTTTTACTAACGATTCCATCGCATGGTACTGAGCCCAGCCTGCAGACATGACACCCGCATCTTTCGCTGAGTCAGAGTAACCAATCATGACCATTTGGTGGTTTTGGATAAAGCCACGGTATAGGTCGATACCCATCAGCTGTTTGATGACCGATTCTGCATTGTTCAAGTCGTCTAGCGTCTCGAATAATGGGCAAACATCCATACGATATGGGCAGCCTGCTTCTTGCAGAAGTAGGTGGACTGCTAACACATCTGATGCAGTGCGTGCCATAGAAATAACGTAGGCACCGAATGCTTCACGCGGTTGTGCTGCAACAATCTTGCAGGTATCCAAAACCTCTTTGACGGGTTCAGACGGTTCCCAATCACGAGGGAGAAGCGGACGTTTAGATGCAAGCTCGTTAGTTAGAAAAGCAATCTTATCTTGCTCACTCCATTGTTCGTAATCACCAATACCTAAGTAGCGAGTTAGTTCAGACAAGACGTCTGAGTGACGCGTGCTCTCTTGGCGGATATCAAGACGTACAAGATGGATACCAAATGCTTTTACGCGGCGTAGTGTATCCAGTAGTGAGCCGTTGGCTATTACACCCATGCCACATTCGTTTAGTGACTGGTAGCAGGCATACAGCGGTTCCCAAAGTTGCTCGACTTTTTGCAGTGGTGCTTTAACAGCCAGCTTTTGACCGTGGATCTTAGCATCGAGAATATCTTTGGTTTCATTGAGCAGAGTGCGTAATTGCTTCAGGATCGCACGGTATGGTTCGTGCTGACCTTCGCCAGCAAGTTCACGGACTTGATCGTTTGAAACTGTCATAGACAGCTCGCTGATCAACTCGTTGATGTCATTGAGATAAAGATCGGCGGCTTTCCAACGAGACAATAGTAAGACTTCACGCGTAACGTTGTGAGTAACAAACGGGTTACCGTCACGGTCACCGCCCATCCAAGAGGAGAAGTGCACTGGGCGAGCATCAATGGGTAAACCTTCTCCAAGGTAAGATTTTAGACGGTCATTCATCTCACGTAGGAAGTCCGGTACCGCTTCCCATAGCGAGTTTTCAACGACCGCAAAGCCCCACTTTGCTTCATCCAACGGAGTAGGGCGTTGTTGTCGAATCACGTCTGAATGCCAGCCTTGGGCAATCAGTTGCTCTAGGCGGCGTTCGGTTTTTCTGCGCTCTTTAGAAGAAAGATCGCTTAGCTCCAACTTTGATAAGCACTCGTTTATCTTGACCAGTTTGTTGATCATCGTACGGCGCGTAATTTCTGTTGGGTGAGCCGTCAATACCAATTCAATATTTAGATCACGAACCGCTTGGGCAGTGTCCAGTTTGCTCACATCGTTTTGTACCAGTTTAGAAAACAGCGAGTTAATCGCGTCTGGTTCACAAATGTGCTCTTCACAATGGCGTGAAATCGTGTGGTATTGCTCAGCGATATTGGTGAGGTTTAGAAATTGGTTAAACGCGCGAGTAACGGGCGTTAGCTGCTCATCAGGTAGATGTTTGATTTCTTCGATCAAGCTGTCCCTGTCTGCTTGATTCCCTGCTTGAGCTGATTTGGATAATTTACGAATGGTTTCCACTTTCTCGAAGATTTCTTCGCCATGGGCATCGCGAATGGTGTTACCCAATAAGTGGCCTAACATGCGCACATTACTTTTGAGTGCGGCGTATTTCTCGTTCATTGTCGTCCTGCCTCGTAAAAAAACTACATCCATTGTCCTTGTTAAGACTCCAATCTAGCGAAAAGCACCAGTTATAGTCAAATAAAGCAGACTAAGTTTGCAATTATTCCGCTGTCTCCTGATTTAGAGCAAATTTACGGCAGCCATAGAGTAAGAAGTGAAAATTAATTACAAAATAACAAGTTAAATAAGTGTTAAGACTAGCGCTAAATTGTGAAGATAAAAAGATGCAGCTCAATCGAGCTGCACAGACTTTTGAGCTTAAACGCGTATTAACAGCAGTACTTGACCATTGCCTTTGAAAGCACATCAATTGTGGGGTCGATAAAGTCGAAGGATAGAAACTCATCCGGTTGATGGGCTTGGTCGATTGACCCAGGGCCGAGCACCAAGGTTGGACACAACTGTTGTAGAAATGGTGCTTCAGTACAATAGTTCACGGTTTCTGAACTGGTTTGGCAGATCTCTTCAACACCACCGATAAATGGGTGGTCATGTTGGCATTCGTAACCCGGAATAGGCTCATGCAATGGAATAATCTCCAGTCTCCCAGGCCATTTCGCTTCGACTTCTTTTAATGCTCCGCGCAACATGTTCTCTAAACCATCAAGGCTAATGCCAGGAAGAGGACGCACGTCGTAATGCAGCTCACAGCAACCACAAATACGGTTAGCGCTGTCACCACCGTGAATGTGTCCAAGATTTAGGGTAGGGCTTGGAATGGCAAAACCCGGATGGTGATATTCTTTAATCAATTTGTCACGCAGTTGCATCATGGCGAACATGACTTCATGCATGATCTCAATAGCGTTAACGCCAAGCGCTGGGTCCGATGAGTGACCGGACTTGCCTGTTACGCGAATGGCATTTGCCACATGCCCTTTA
Source organism: Vibrio sp. 2096 (assembly GCF_033339595.1). NCBI lineage: Bacteria > Pseudomonadati > Pseudomonadota > Gammaproteobacteria > Vibrionales > Vibrionaceae > Vibrio > Vibrio sp. 2096. The sequence continues at coordinate 39,054 of NZ_JAWOUX010000020.1, read as the reverse complement.
TGACCTCGAATTGGTACAAGGCTGGTGGGTTCACCAATGATGCAGTAATCCGGCTTAAATGGGGCGTTTGCTGTGAAATGTCGCGCGCCCAACATGGTGGTCTCTTCGTCACAAGTGGCTAATACGTAGAGTGGTTTGCTCTGCTTGCTCCAATCGACTTTCTTCACTGCTTCATAAATAAAGGCGAAAAAGCCTTTCATGTCTGCTGTGCCTAAACCGTAGAAGCGGTTGTCTTTTTCCGTCAGTTTATGCGGATCGAAATTCCATCGCCCTTGATCGAATGGCACGGTATCACTATGGCCAGCAAGTAAAAGGCCACCTTCACCCTCACCCATACGTGCGATCATATTGTGCTTGCCTGGCTCGACTTCGATCACTTCAACGCTAAAACCCAGATCTTTAAACCAAGATGCGAGTTTTTCGATGACTTTTGCATTGCCCTGATCCCAGCTCGGATCCGTGGAGCTGATAGAAGAGGTGCTGATGAGTCCTTCATAGACCTCTAGAAAAGTTGGTAATTGCATGGATTCTTCAAATCTCCTGTTGACAGACAGACCACAAAAATGTAAAACACATATTAAATCATATTTAATGAATAAAAAATCAAAATAAAGCAAAAATTAAATATGAATAGTCATTTGAGCCTTTAAGTATATGGATGTCACACAATGCTAAAAACCACGATTATTGGAGCCAGCGGTTACACCGGCGCAGAGTTAGCGTTAATGGTTAATAAACACCCACAACTCACGCTATCAGGTTTATACGTTTCCGCCAACAGTGTTGATGCGGGAAAGAGCATCGCGCAGCTGCACGGTAAGCTAGCGGGCATCATTGATATGCCAGTTTTACCAATAACGGATCCACTGCAAATCGCTCAAGAATCGGACGTGGTGTTTTTGGCAACGGCTCACGAAGTCAGCCATGATTTAGCCCCAACTTTCTTGGAGGCAGGCTGTCAGGTATTCGATTTATCGGGTGCATTCCGTGTGAAAAGTGAAGGCTTTTACGACACTTTTTATGGCTTCGCACATCAACATAACAACTGGCTAGATAAAGCAGCATACGGCTTAGCAGAGTGGAACCAAGAATCAATAAAAACCACTCCTTTGATTGCAGTAGCAGGTTGCTACCCAACCGCTTCACAGCTTGCAATCAAACCTTTATTAGAACATGCGTTGCTCGATACCAACCAATGGCCAGTAATCAACGCAACCAGTGGTGTATCAGGTGCAGGGCGTAAAGCCTCCATGGTTAACAGCTTCTGTGAAGTGAGCTTGCAATCTTACGGTGTCTTTAACCATCGTCACCAGCCAGAGATTGCTCAGCACTTGGGTTGTGATGTGATTTTTACTCCGCACCTCGGCAACTTTAAACGCGGCATTCTTGCCACTATCACCATGAAGCTTGCGCAAGGAGTGACAGAATCACAAGTGGCACAGGCGTTTGAACAAGCTTATCAAGGCAAGCCTGCGGTGCGTCTTAAAGGCGACGGTATTCCACGTATTCAGGATGTCGAAAATACCCCTTTCTGCGATATCGGCTGGAAGGTACAAGGCGAACACATCATTGTGATTTCAGCTATCGACAACCTACTTAAAGGTGCATCGAGTCAAGCGATGCAATGTCTCAATATTCATTACGGTTACCCAGAACTGACAGCGTTGCTGTAGTCGTTGAAAGAGGGAAATGCGATGACGCAAACCAATCAAGCTCCTTTAGTCATTAAGCTAGGTGGTGCAGCTCTATCATGCACTCAAACCTTAAGCCAACTGTTTGGTGCCATTGCGGCTTACCAAAAATCGGCACAGCGACAAATCGCCATCGTTCATGGCGGTGGCTACCTAGTTGATGAGTTGATGGCAAAGCTTCAGCTTGAAACCGTAAAGAAAAACGGTTTACGCGTAACGCCATACGAGCAAATTCCTGTGATTGCAGGCGCGCTTGCAGGCACTGCGAATAAGTTACTTCAAGGTCAAGCGATTGCGGACGGTCTTAACGCTGTGGGCCTTAGCCTTGCGGATGGTGGTTTGTGTCTTGTTGAAGAACTTGACCCAGAACTCGGCGCGGTAGGCAAAGCATCACCGGGTGACTCAGCACTATTACAAGCGGTGCTAAACACAGGTGCACTGCCGATCATCAGTTCAATTGGTTTAACCAAAGATGGCCAGATGATGAATGTGAATGCTGATCAAGCAGCAGTCGCGGTTGCGGGCGCATTAGATGCGGAGTTAGTCCTGTTATCAGACGTGAGTGGTGTACTAGATGGAAAAGGCCATTTGATCAAAACCCTGTCAGAGCAGCAAGCTAACTCGTTGATCGATGGACATGTGATCACCGATGGCATGATCGTCAAAGTTAAAGCCGCTTTGGAGGCCGCCAATGATCTTGGCCGTCCAATTGAAGTCGCGACCTGGCGTTACCCAGAAAAATTAGCACAGTTATTCGCTGGTGAAAGTATTGGTACTCAATTCTTGCCTCAATAAGCATCAGCAAAAGAATTCAATATTAGGAAGTCGTAGTTGGCACTGACCGCCGAGCGCAGCGCCAGTTAAGTTTGGAGAAAAAACATGAGCAAAGTGAACGTAAATAAAGTGGTAGTCGCATACTCAGGCGGTCTAGATACTTCAGTAATTATCCCGTGGCTAAAAGAGAACTACGACTGTGAAGTAGTGGCTTTCGTTGCCGATGTTGGTCAAGGTGCCGAAGAGCTAGAAGGCATTGAAGCGAAAGCAAAAGCCTCTGGTGCTTCTGAGTGCTACATCGCTGACTTGAAAGAAGAAATGGTCGCAGACTACATTTACCCAACGCTAAAAACTGGCGCGTACTACGAAGGTAAGTACCTGCTAGGTACATCAATGGCGCGTCCAATCATTGCCAAAGCGCAGGTTGAAGTGGCACGTAAAGTGGGCGCGGACGCTCTGTGTCATGGCTGTACAGGTAAAGGTAACGACCAAGTACGTTTCGAAGGCGCATTCGCAGCACTAGCACCGGACTTACAAGTGATTGCACCTTGGCGTGAGTGGGACCTAGTGAGTCGTGAAGAGTGTTTGGATTACCTCGCTGAGCGTAATATTTCTTGCTCTGCGTCTCTTACTAAGATCTATTCACGTGATGCAAACGCATGGCACATTTCGACGGAAGGCGGCGTTTTAGAAGATACGTGGAACGCACCAAACGAAGACTGCTGGGTGTGGACTGTCGACCCAGAGCAAGCGCCAAATGAAGCGGAATACGTCACGCTGAAAGTAGAAAAAGGTGAAGTGGTCGAAGTTGATGGTGAAGCGATGACACCATACAACGCACTGGTTTACCTAAACGAGAAGGGCGCTAAGCACGGTGTTGGCCGTATCGATATCGTGGAAAACCGTCTTGTTGGGATGAAGTCTCGTGGTTGTTATGAAACACCGGGAGGCACCATCATGATGGAAGCGCTGCGTGCTGTAGAGCAGCTTGTGCTAGACAAATCATCATTCGAATTCCGTGAGGAGCTAGGTCTAAAAGCGTCTCACCTTGTATACGATGGCCGTTGGTTTACGCCACTATGTAAATCGATCCTTGCTGCTTCAGAAGAGCTAGCGCAAGACGTTAACGGTGAAGTGGTTGTTAAGCTTTACAAAGGTCAAGCGACAGTCACGCAAAAACGTTCTGACAACAGCTTGTATTCAGAAGAGTTCGCGACTTTTGGTGAAGATGAAGTTTACGACCAAAGCCATGCAGGTGGGTTCATCCGTCTTTACTCGCTATCAAGCCGTATTCGTGCATTGAACAGCCAGAAGAAATAATCCCTTAACATCCATCTTGGATTGAATAAAGACCCGCCATTTATAGGCGGGTCTTTTGATTTCTAAAAGCGGGTACCTAAATTTGCCTTGAATATATATGTAAAAATATTGAATTTATACTTTATTTTTTATCGAAATTGCCGTAACGTTGACCCATAAGAAAAAGTGAGCAAATGACCATCAAATTGGTTACTACTCATTCGAGAACGTTAGAGTAAGCAATAGTCATCAGGAGAGACGCAATGGCATTATGGGGCGGAAGATTTACCCAAGCGGCAGACACCAGATTTAAAGAGTTCAATGATTCGTTGCGTTTTGACTACCGATTGGCTGAGCAAGACATCGTAGGTTCAATCGCATGGTCTAAAGCTCTGCTTTCTGTTGATGTGCTATCGGCAGAAGAACAGCAAAAACTGGAACTTGCTTTAAATGAGCTGAAGTTAGAAGTGATGGAAGACCCTCACCAAATTCTTCGCTCTGATGCAGAAGATATCCACTCTTGGGTTGAACAGCAGCTAATCAGTAAAGTGGGAGATTTAGGTAAAAAACTCCACACTGGGCGTTCTCGGAATGACCAAGTCGCCACAGACTTGAAACTTTGGTGTCGTCAGCAAGGTCAGCAATTATTGATTGCTTTAGATCGCCTACAAGCACAAATGGTCCACGTTGCTAAACAGCACCAAGGCACCGTATTGCCAGGCTATACTCATCTTCAGCGTGCTCAACCTGTAACCTTTGCTCACTGGTGCTTGGCTTATGTTGAAATGTTCGAGCGTGACTACTCTCGTCTGAATGATGCCTTACAGCGTCTCGACACTTGTCCACTTGGCTCGGGTGCTTTAGCGGGAACGGCTTATCCGATTGATCGCGAACAATTAGCACATAATCTCGGTTTCCACCGTGCTACGCGTAATTCACTCGATTCGGTTTCAGATCGTGATCATGTGATGGAACTGATGTCGGTGGCGTCGATTTCTATGCTTCACCTTTCTCGTCTTGCAGAAGATATGATCTTCTACAATTCAGGCGAGTCAAACTTCATTGAGTTAGCGGATACGGTGACATCTGGTTCGTCATTAATGCCACAGAAGAAAAACCCAGATGCACTTGAGTTGATCCGTGGTAAGACAGGGCGTGTCTATGGCGCATTATCGAGCATGATGATGACAGTTAAAGCCTTGCCATTGGCGTACAACAAAGACATGCAGGAAGATAAAGAAGGGTTGTTTGACGCTTTAGATACATGGAACGACTGCATGGAAATGGCAGCTCTGTGTTTTGACGGTATTAAAGTGAATGGCGAGCGCACACTAGAAGCGGCGAAACAAGGTTACGCAAACTCGACGGAGTTAGCTGATTACCTAGTGGCGAAAGGCATCCCATTCCGTGAAGCTCACCACATCGTCGGTGTCGCGGTCGTTGGTGCTATTGCTAAAGGTTGTGCGCTAGAAGAACTGTCTATCGAAGAGTTAAAAGCCTTCTCAGAGGTCATTGAAGCGGATGTGTATGACATCCTGACTATCGATTCGTGTTTGGAAAAGCGTTGTGCTTTGGGTGGTGTTTCGCCTCACCAGGTCGCTTACGCGGTAGAACAAGCGGATAAGCGCCTGAGCCAGCGTGACAGCTCGGCGGTGAAAGTGCGTCCTGCACGTTTGACGGACATTGAAACGTTGGAAGGTATGGTTGCTTACTGGGCGAACCTTGGTGAGAATCTTCCGCGCTCTCGTAATGAGCTCGTGAGAGATATTGGCTCTTTCGCGGTGGCTGAGCATCATGGTGAAGTGACGGGTTGCGCTTCTCTATATGTGTATGACTCAGGGTTGGCTGAAATACGCTCTCTTGGTATCGAAGCGGGCTGGCAAGGCCAAGGGCAGGGCAGTGCGATTGTGAACTATTTGGTTGAGAAAGCGCGCCAGATGGCGATCAAGAAAGTCTTTGTTCTAACGCGAACGCCTGAGTTCTTTATGAAGCAAAGCTTTTTACCGACATCGAAGTCATTACTGCCGGAGAAAGTTCTGAAAGATTGCGATCAGTGCCCACGTCAACATGCATGTGATGAGGTAGCGCTTGAGATCAATTTAATGGAGCAAGTGATCCAAAAAACGCATGTGGCATGAACTGAAGTTGTGGAGTGATTTTATTAGCATTCAATGACATAGTCATTTTCCTGCTTACTTACATCAGTATTCGCTAAAAAAATCGAAAAAATTTGGAACCTTTGAGAGGAAGCCCGGTCTATTAAAGTACCACTGCTTTTTCTTAGAAGAATCTAAGAGAGCCCCAGAACTGACATTGGTTTTGGGGCTTTTTTCTATCTGTCACTTTTCTCTTTTTTATTCGTCTTTTTTTGTCCCCGTCGACGCTGCCAAGGCAAGATGACAAAACGCATCCATAAGTGTAGAAACAACAAAATGTTGAAAGCGAAGCCGGCAAAGATCAAAGCGATCGACTCGATGCTTTGTGGATCATCTTTGAGCTTAAACCACCACACAATCCAACACAGTACAGAAAGTACCGTCAATTGATCCAAGCATCGTTGGCAACGTCCAAGTTTTTTCCAAAACCAATGTTCCTCGCAGCGGCGACAAGTCATAGTGTTTTCCAAACCATTAGTGTTGCTTCAGATTATATATCTAACTAAATGGTGGAAAGCGTTTCTTACACGGGCTTAGATCGCCATGACACAACCAAAAATGGAAAGTTAGCTTTGTAAAAGCTTTGTGGCACGTAATTGATGTATGGTGCGCTGTCAGTCTTTAACAGGAAATATAATGATGTCGACAGAGTTGAAACTTGCGCTGAGTATCGCTGGTGGGTTCTTTATGATCGGTGTTGTCGCGATTTGTATGGTCAGCCGCTATGCAATGATGGCAGCGTAAGAGAGATTTCATTGCGCCGAAGTAGTAAAGCAAAGCCTCGTTGATGACGAGGCTTTGCTTTATATTTAGATAGAAGCCTGAAAGCGTTAGCAGCCAGGGCCGCAGTCAAGACAATGTTTCACCATTTCTGGCCCTAAGTGTAGTTTTGCATTCAAATCACGTAGAGCGGTGCGGACGCCTTCTTCAATCACTGGGTGATAGAAGGGCATATCTAACATCTCAGAAATCGTCATCCTATTTTGGTGCGCCCACGCTAAAAGGTGCGCAAGATGCTCTGCATTCGGGGCCATCATTTCTGCACCTAAAAAACGTCCAGTGCCTTGCTCTCCGTAGACATGCAGAATGCCTTTATTACGAAGCATGACGCGCGAACGTCCTTGATTTTCAAACGAGACTTCACCGGTTGCGAAACATCCACATGTGCCTAGACGTGTTTCTAGTTGTTTATATGTTTCGCCAACCATAGCAATTTGAGGGTCGGAGAACACGGCTGAAATTGGTGAGCGACGCAGACCCGCACGAATATCTGGGAAACGGCCTGCGTTGTCTCCAGCAATACGGCCTTGGTCAGCGGCTTCGTGCAGCAGTGGAATTTGGTTACTTGCATCACCTGCGATGAAGATGCTCTCTACCGAAGTTTGCAATGTGTAGTGATCCGCCGTTGGTACGCCACGTTCATCGAGAGCCACATTGGTGTTCTCGATCGCCAGCTTATCGACGTTTGGACGACGACCCGTTGCGGCCAATACGTAATCGACAACGAAAGTTTCTAATTCACCATCATGGTTGATGAATTGGATTTCGACCTTGTCTTCGCCGTCATTGTCTGACGAAGCAATGCGTTTCATGCTTTCGACTTTTACATCTGCATCAAGGTAGAACTCTTCCTTAAAGGCTTTATCTGCATACGCCATCACCTCTGGGTCTGTCAGTGGGCCCACTTGTCCTCCAAGGCCAAAGAGCTTCACGTTTACTCCTAGGCGGTGTAAAGCCTGACCCAATTCAAGGCCGATGACTCCTGGGCCAAATACTGCCACGGACTCTGGTAAGTCATCCCAGTCAAAGACATCATCGTTAATCACTAGGCGATCACCTAGTTCATTCCAAGCTGCCGGATATGCTGGACGAGATCCTGTCGCAATAACAATGCGCTGTGCGGTGACCTGAGTATGATCATCTATGATGAGAGTGTGGTCATCGGCAAACTTCGCGTAGCCCGATAGTTTGTCTTCAGCGGGAATATCATCGACACTTTCAAGTACAAAGCCAACAAAACGATCGCGTTCGCGCTTTACACGATCCATAACTTCTCGTCCGTTAATTCGTACTTGACCTTGCGGGTGTATCCCAAATCCAGGTGCTTTTTCGATTTGATGAACACTTTCTGCTGCCGCAATTAACAGCTTAGACGGCATGCATCCGACACGAGCACAGGTTGTTCCGTAGGGACCGCCCTCAATCATTACCACGCTGTTGGTATGAGCTTTTGCTGCTCGATAAGCACCAAGACCAGCCGTCCCGCCACCAATAATCGCTACGTCGACATTAACTTGTTTCATCGTGAACTCTCGCTTTTGTTTTAAGCCAAGCTAGCTACATTGAGCTTGGAGAGTGAATTGGATAGTTGAATCTGGATAAGTAGTCACCTTATTGGCAGATAACTACTTATCTAGACTAGTAGAAGAAGTGGTTTAGGGTTGGCCTCCGAGCCAAAAGGCACCGGAGACCGAGGGTGTAGGCTATGGACAGCTTAGCCTAGATACGCTTCTAGCTCTTCGCTACCGCCGATGTGCTTGCCACCGATAAAGACTTGTGGAACAGTCGTGCGACCAGATATAGCTCGTAGACTAACTGTTGTTGCGTCTTTACCCAGAATCACTTCTTCATATTGAAGACCGTGGTCAATCAGATTTTGTTTCGCTTTCATACAGAAAGGGCAGCCTGGTTTAGTGAACACCGTGATGGATTCTTGCGTTTTGTAGTCAGGCGCTATGTAGTTCAGCATCGTATCTGCGTCTGACACCTTGAATGGGTCACCTGGTTCGTTTGGCTCAATGAACATTTTTTCCACTACGCCATCTTTTACTAGCATGCTGTAACGCCATGAACGTTTGCCAAAGCCGATGTCGTTTTTATCCACTAACATACCCATGCCATCGGTGAATTCACCATTACCATCCGGGATGAAGGTAATGTTTTCTGCTTCTTGGTCTTGTTTCCATGCATTCATCACGAACGTATCATTGACCGAGACACAAATAATCTCATCCACTCCGTGCTCTTTAAATACAGGGAACAATTCGTTGTAACGAGGTAGATGGCTTGATGAACAGGTTGGAGTAAATGCACCCGGTAAGCTAAATACGATAACGGTCTTACCTTTAAATAGCTCATTGGTCGTTACATTCACCCAAGAGTCACCTTGACGAACTGGAAAAGTAACTTGAGGGACTTGTTGACCTTCTTTAGATACAAACATAATGATTTCCTTTAACTATTTTAAATTATGCGTATAGAGCTTAGCGTTTTTCGTCGCTCTGTTTCGTTTTGTTGAGCCCATTATTGTAAAAATCCTTTGATAGCTCTAATCGTTTGGTGTTATGGTTTTGATAGGTATTAGCTATTGTTAAAGAAGCGAAGCGTGAATTATGAATATTCGAGATTTTGAGTACTTAGTTGCACTTGCGGAACATAAGCACTTTCGCAAAGCGGCAGAGGCATGTTTTGTTAGCCAGCCAACATTGAGTGGGCAAATTCGTAAACTAGAGGATGAACTCGGGACCACGCTTTTAGAGCGAAGCAGCCGACGTGTTTTGTTTACCGATTCAGGGTTACAGCTGGTGGAGCAGGCTAAACGCATCTTAAGTGAAGTGAAAACCTTCAGAGATATGGCAAGCGGTCAAAGCGGAGCCATGACTGGACCGATGCATATTGGTTTCATCCCGACGGTTGGGCCTTATCTACTACCCAAAATTCTGCCGCAGATAAAAGAAGCATTTCCTGAGCTGGAGCTATTTCTGCACGAAGCTCAAACACATCAATTAGTGCGTCAATTGGAAGAAGGCAAACTAGATTGCTTAGTTTTAGCTTCGGTTGATGAAACTGCGCCATTTAAAGAGATCGAAGTGTATCAAGAGCCATTAAGTGTCGCAGTGCCATGTGACCACGAGTGGGCCTCTCTCGACCATGTTGATATGTTGGAGCTGAATGGTAAAACCGTTTTAGCGTTGGGAGACGGCCACTGTCTGAGAGATCAAGCGTTAGGTTTTTGTTTTGCCGCTGGTGCAAAAGACGATGAGCGTTTTAAAGCCACCAGCTTGGAGACGTTACGCAACATGGTTGCTGCCGGTGCGGGGATTACGTTATTGCCTCAGCTTTCTATCCCTAATGAGAAGCAAAAAGATGGCGTATGCTACGTACCAGCTGTTAACCCAACCCCCTCGCGTAATATCGTTCTCGTATACCGTCCGGGCTCACCATTACGAGCTAGGTTTGAAGCTTTGGCGGCGAAGATTAAAGAAGTATTGGCTTCTTATCCTTCATTGAACGCCGCGGCGTAAAAGCCGACATAAAAAAGGGAGAGCTTGATGCTCTCCCTTGTGCTTTTGTGATTTAGAACAGTTCTTCTGCGCCAGAGCCTGAAGAGTAAATACTATCTTCTAAACGGTCGCCAGCGTATTCGGTAGGCTCCGTGCCTTTTTCAAAGTATTCGAACATTGATGTGCTATCTACCTTATGCGTTAGCATACCGCTGTTGCGATCAATACGAACTCGAATAATATCCTCTGGAATATTTTTACCTTGCTCCGGCGTCCCTTCTAGCGCAACACGCATGAAGTCAATCCAAGCAGGCTCTGCGGTTTTCGCACCCGACTCGGCACCAGAAATTTGGCCTTGCCCTAGGTTGCTGTTAACAGTGGTGCGGCCAAGTGCACGTGAGTGATCATCAAAGCCAACCCAAGCTATCGCAACGACACCAGGTCCATAGCCATTGTACCAAGCATCCTTGGAATCATTCGTTGTACCCGTTTTACCCCCGATATCACGACGACCAAGTTTTTGCGCGCGCCAGCCTGTACCATTCCAACCTGTGCCTTCACGCCAGTTACCGCCACCCCAAATGTTGCTGTACATCATCTCACGCATTAAGAATGCATTCTGTTCGGAGATAACTTGCGGTGCATATTGAGGTTCATCATTTTCAAGGGCATTGTCTGTTGCTAGGCCATCAATCGCGACGTCTTGTTCGCCAAATTCATCAGCGTAGCGATTTTCTGGCTGCTCGCTCATTTGCGGACAATCCTTATGACAAACACTCTTTGGATTGGCTTTAAACAGTACTTCACCGAATGCATCTTCCACGCGTTCTACATAGAATGGTTCAACGTAATAACCACCGTTTGCAAACACAGAGTAACCTTGTGCCACTTTCATTGGTGTTAAGCTGCCAGCTCCGAGTGCGATGGTCTCAGAGCGTGGTACTTGGTTAATATCAAAACCGAAACGAGTAAGGTACTGACGTGTCTCCTCGAGGCCAACTTCACGGAGTGTACGCACTGCCATGACGTTTTTTGATTGAGCTAAGCCGAGGCGAAGACGCGTTGGGCCACCATAAGTTGGTGGTGAGTTTTTTGGTCGCCAAGCTGAACCAGAACCTGCATCCCACTTGTTAATTGGCGCATCGTTAATCAAAGTCGCTAGAGTCAGCCCTTTGTCAATTGCTGCCGAGTAGATGAAAGGCTTGATACTTGAACCAACCTGACGCACTGACATGGTTGCACGGTTAAACTTGCTGTGAACAAAGTTGAAACCACCAACCAGCGACAATATCGCGCCATTTTCTGGGTTCATCGCAACAAACGCGGTGTTTGCTGTCGGCACTTGGCTCAGTTTCCAGCTCAGTGTTGTGTTGTCATCTTCATCGGTTTCACTTACTTCGCGAACCCAAACTTGTTGACCTGTCGCTAGCACATCATGCGCTGACTTTGGTGTTGAGCCTTGGCGGTTATCAGTAATGTACTTACGCGCCCAGTGCATTCCAGTCCAAGGGATGGTTTGCTCTTCATGGTTCTTAACCCATACTTGCGCCGTCTTATCATCGACTTTCGTCACAACCGCAGGGTAAAGGTCACCATAAGTTGGCTGTTTCTTCAGGTGCTTTTCTATTTGCTCATTGCCCCAGGCCGCTTCCCCTTCTTTCCAAAGCACACTTTCTGCACCACGGTAGCCGTGACGTTCATCGTATGACAAGAGGTTATTTACCGCAGACGTATTCGCAGCATCTTGCAGTTTAGAATCCACAGTCATGTAGATATTCAAGCCAGAGGTGTAAGCTTCTTCTTCACCGTACTCTTTTACTGCCCATGCACGAGCCAACTCTGCTACGTAAGGTGCGGAAAGCTCAATCTCAGCGCTATGATAACGCGCCACGATAGGTTCATTGCGTGCTTCGTCATACTGCTCTTGTGTAATGTATTTCTCATCAAGCATTCGCATTAATACAACGTTACGGCGTTTTGTTGCGCGCTCAAGAGAGTAAATTGGGTTCATGGTTGATGGCGCTTTTGGCATACCAGCGAGTGTTGCAATCTCACTTAACGTCAATTCATCAAGGCTCTTACCAAAATACACTTGAGCGGCAGCACCAAAGCCATATGAGCGGTAACCAAGGAAGATTTTATTGACATAAAGCTCCATGATTTCTTGCTTACTTAAAAGCTGCTCAATATGGATAGCAATAAAAATCTCTTTAATCTTACGCATGATCTTCTTCTCATTAGATAAGAAGAAGTTACGAGCTAGCTGTTGCGTAATCGTACTTGCACCCTGTTTAGCCGAGCCTGAAACCGCAACAACAACAGCTGCACGAGTGATGCCGATAGGGTCGATACCGGGATGCTCGTAGAAACGGCTATCTTCGGTTGCGATGAGCGCGTGAATTAAGTCTTGAGGAATTTCGTCATAAGTAACAGGAATACGACGCTTTTCACCGAACTGTGCGATCAGCTTCCCGTCTTGACTAAACACCTTCATAGGTGTTTGTAATTCAACGTCTTTTAGAGTTGCAACATCTGGCAATTCAGGCTTCACGTACTGATAGAAGCCAAATATTGTGGTGACTCCAAGAATTATGCAAATCAATGTTAAAAATAATAAACGCTTTATGAACTTCACCGGAGAATCCCTGATTGGTTGAGGCTGTGTAACGGCAAACCCTTGTACTCTTAGGTCAAAAATTTAGCACATAAGAGATATTAACTCTTATTTGGATGCTAATAACAACCTTTGCACGAAGAAATTTCGGAGCGAGAGTAAGAGATGGATAAGCTAATCGTTACCGGCATCGATATAGGCCATAACAGCCTCAAAGCCGTAGTACTTAAACCCACAGGCAACAATTACGCTCTGTTGGGTTACAAAGAAATATTACTAAAGGAAGGTATTGTCGCTGAAAATAACACCATAAATCATCAAGAAATTGTAAAGACCCTCAAGCAGATAAAAAAAGAACTGCCTTTTGGCGCTAAAAAAGTTGCGATCTCAGTTCCTGATAACTCGGTAATTAGCAAGAAACTGCAAATAGAACAAAATCTTGAAGAGAGTGAAGTTGAGTTTGCAGTGATACAAGCCTTTTCTCATCAATCGCCATTCCCTGTCGAAGAGCTGAGTTTAGACTTCGTTCGTCTTCGCGCTGAGGGCGGGCAGAGTGGCAGTGATAGCTATCAAGTGTTTGCGACAAGAAAAGATGTGGTAGAAGGCCGAGTCGATGCATTACAAAAGTCCGGACTAAAACCTGTTTTAGTGGACGTGCATTCGCAAAGCCTTGGTCATATCTGGAAGCTCACCGCCGATCGCTTTCCTGACAAAAACAAATACTGCTTACTCGATATTGGCACCTTATCGAGCTCCTTCACCATGTTTACCGAACAAGGTGAACTGTTTCACAAAGAGTTTGCTTACGGCACACGCGGAGCAAACAGCGCTTCTCCAGTCGATTTTCTGTCCGATGATGCTCAGGAGAAAACAGAGCTGTTTAACCGTCAAATCATAGAGCGAGTAAAGCGCCAGATGCAGCTCTATACCTCAATCAATGGCTCACAAAACATCAAGGGTATCTGGTTATCAGGGGAAGGGGCCTCCACTCCCATGCTCGCAGAGGAGTTGTCTCAACAATTGTCGTTAGAGTGTGAATTGCTAAATCCGCTAGGGCTATTTGAGATGAAGGTGTCTAAGCGTAAGCGTCGTGCTGTGGATTGGCAGCATTTCTCAACAGCAGCCGGACTGGCCGTTCGTGGCATTCATTGGCTAGGAGGCGCCCGTGCTTTATCGCATTAATTTACTTTCTTGGCGAGAGAATCAAAGAGAAGAGCACCGACGTCGTTTCATCAGTTTGGTCGCATTAGGCATGTTGGTTGCTGTTGGCATCCAGTGGGGTATTGGAAAGTTTTTTGAGTACCAACAAGATCAACAACAGGAGCGGCTCGATTACCTCACTCACTACATTGCCGAACTCGACCAGCGTATTGAAGCAATGAAAATTGCAGAGCAAGAGCACAGCAAAATCCTCGAACGTCTAAAGGTCGTTGAAGGTTTACAAAACGGACGAAACAAAACGACCGAGTTCATGAACTTAATGCCTGCCGTTATCCCTGAAGGTGTATATGTCGACAAGATCAAAATGAATGATCTGGAAATTGAGATCTCTGGGATCTCAGATAGCACTCCAAAACTTGCCACGATGCTAGACAACATGGAGCGCTCGGCCAAGTTGAACGACGTAGAAATGCATTCCATCGTTCACGGCAAAGCCCGTTTTGGGAAAGAGTTTCAAACATTCAAAGTGTCTTTCATGTTCAAGGTAACGGAGAAGAAATTGGAGGCTCAACGTGGTTGATTGGCAGGATCTCGAAATCGATGAAATGGCCGAGTGGCCATTGTTGCCCCAGATTATAGTAATCGCGCTTCTGATCATGGTGATTCAAGGCTTAGGTTATTGGTTTTACCTTAAACCGAAAGACGAACAGTTGAATCACTTGATCCAGCAGGAGCAGACACTCAAGGTGGCATTGAAGATCAAAGCGAACAAAGTGGCAGCGTTGCCTCAGCTTCAATCTCAATTGGATGAACTTACCACCCGTTACGAGTTATTACTGCAGCAACTGCCTGCGCAAAAAGAGCTGGCTACAATGCTCGCTTCAGTGAATGAACTTGGCATCGACAATAAGCTGACTTTCACCCGAATCGACTGGGGCGAAAAACAATCAGAGCACTTCCTTTATCGTCTCCCTTTAAACATTGAGTTAACGGGCGACTTTCATGACATCGGCCATTTTTCTCAGGCGATAGCGACGCTACCTCGAATCATCACGTTTAAAGATGTGACTTGGCAACGTGTCAGCCAAGAGAGCGAAACTCTGCACTTTCGGGTGCGCGCTAACACCTATCAGTTTAAGCCGGAGGAGACGAAAAATGACAAGTAAGTCTTTGTTGCTGGTACTGATGGGTTCTCTATTGATGGGCTGCCAGGCGAATGATGAATCATTGACGGATTTTATTCGAGGAGTGGAAACACAGGCGCGTCGAGAGGTCGAGAAGCTTAAGCCCGCAGACAAGTATGTTGCAGTCACGTACGCACCGGAAGTACAGCGTGCACCCTTTGAATTACCCAAAGAAGCCACCATCGCGACTCAGCCAGTTGCAAGAAAAGATTGTTGGCAACCGCCCTCAAGAAGGCGAACTGGCAAATTAGAAAAATTCCCATTAAGCCAATTACGTTTGAAAGGTGTCATGGGTATGGATAACACGGTTTCTGGCCTCGTTCAGGCTCCCAATGGCACCGTCTATAAAGTTAAGCCGGGTCAATACCTCGGACGCAATAATGGCAAAGTGACCCATGTCAGCCACTCCTATTTGTTGATTAATGAAACGTTGCCCGACGGCTTAGGATGTTGGCAAAAACGTAAAGTTAAGTTGGCTTTGAGATAGCCCCATTTATTTTTGATATTGAGTAATGAAAATGAGACAAGGATTAACACGTACACCAAGGATACTTACTGGGCTCTTCTCCTTATGGTTGTTTGTATTTTTAGCCCCTTTAGCGGCAGCTGAAGAAGTTTCGTCCAATGCCCTAAAAAGTATCGACTTTCGAACTAATAAAGATAAAGACGCCGTGATTGTCGTCGAATTGGCGTCACCGGCCGCGATTGTAGATATCAAGCGTGTACAGGAAGGGTTAAGTATCGATTTGCTTAACACTTCAGTAAAAGACGAGCAATTGTATCTCCTAGACGTGAAAGATTTTTCGACTGTGGTTGAGAGCGTAGAAGTGTTTCGCGACACCTCGACGACGCGCTTGGTTGCGCACATCAATGAAGAATACATGCATGATTACCGTTTAACGGGGCGTTTTTTGGAAATCAAAGTAGCGAAGATCAAACCCAATGAGAAAGCCCCAGATAAAAGCATTTTAGAAAGAGAAGGTAAGCTTATTTCGATTAACTTCCAAGATATTCCTGTGCGAAACGTCTTGCAGCTTATTGCTGATTACAACCAATTCAATTTGGTTGTCTCCGACTCTGTCGAAGGCAACCTCACGCTTCGTCTTGATGGTGTCCCTTGGCAGCAAGTGCTGGATATTATATTGCAAGTTAAGGGGTTAGATAAGCGTGTTGATGGCAACGTGATTTTAGTTGCTCCGACTGATGAGCTGGACTTGCGTGAGAAGCAGCAGTTAGAAAAACAAAAACTGACGGAAGAAATGGGAGAGCTTTCATCTGAAATCATCAAAGTTAATTTTGCTAAAGCATCAGACATTGCGGAGATGATCAATGGTGAAGGAAATATCAGCATGCTGTCAGAGCGCGGCAGTATGACCATTGATGAGCGAACTAACTCGTTATTGATTAGAGAGTTACCTGAAAACATCGAGGTGATTCGAGAAATTATTGAGTCTTTGGATATTCCAGTTAAACAGGTTCAAATTGAGGCGCGTATTGTGACCATCAATGAAGGTAACATGGATGAGTTAGGGATTCGTTGGGGTTTTACGTCTATTAATGGCAGTAATACAGTGGGCGGTTCTATTGAGAACAACCTTGCCACGATCGGTCTCTATAATGGAGAAGGGGGCGACGACGGTGGTGACGGTGATGGAGTGGGGATCGATGACTTCCTAAATGTAAACTTAGCTGCAACCAGTCCGAATGCGACCAGCATTGCTTTTCAGGTCGCAAAGTTAGGTTCAGACACCTTGTTGGATCTTGAGCTTTCTGCTCTGCAACAAGAGTCTAAAGCTGAGATTATCTCGAGCCCACGTTTGATCACTACCAATAAGAAACCTGCCTATATCGAACAAGGTACAGAGATTCCTTACCTAGAGTCATCATCAAGTGGTGCAACGACGGTGACGTTCAAAAAGGCGGTATTAAGTTTGAAGGTAACCCCGCAAATCACACCGGATAACCGCTTAGTATTGGATTTAAGTGTCACGCAAGATAGACCTGGACAAGTCGTGAAGACAGGCACTGGTGAAGCTGTTGCGATTGATACTCAACGTATCGGGACGCAAGTGTTAGTGAATAACGGTGAAACGGTCGTTCTTGGTGGTATTTTTCAGCACAGCATTACTAACTCGGTGGACAAAGTGCCTTTGTTGGGCGACCTGCCGCTATTAGGTGCTCTTTTTCGTCGAAGTTATGAGAATGTTGGCAAAAGTGAGCTGTTAATTTTCGTCACGCCTAAGGTGGTGATTCAGTAGTTCTGTCTCGGGAAAAACTGATTAAATCAAAAATAAAGTTGCAATAGTGGCACCATGCTTGGATAATTTCGGGTCTTATCACGAATTATCTGTGAGGAACTGGTGCCACAAGCCTTGTAGAACAGCAGTTTAGCTGTGTTTTCTTGTGGCGATCTTATTGAATCAATGTTGTAAATTACTGCTAAACATGGCTGAGAAACGTAATATTTTCCTTGTTGGCCCAATGGGCGCCGGCAAAAGTACAATTGGTAGACATCTAGCACAGCAACTGCATATGGAGTTTGTTGACTCCGATACAGTGATCGAAGAACGCACTGGTGCAGACATCTCTTGGGTTTTTGATGTAGAAGGTGAAGAAGGCTTCCGCAAGCGTGAAGAAGCGGTACTTGAAGACCTAACACAAGAGCAAGGCATCGTGCTTGCGACTGGCGGTGGCTCTGTTAAGAGCAAAGAAAACCGCAATCGTCTTTCGGCACGTGGTGTTGTTGTTTACTTAGAAACGACGATTGAAAAGCAACTTGCGCGTACAAACCGCGACAAGAAGCGTCCTTTACTTCAAACGGATAACCCTCGCGAAGTATTGGAGCAATTAGCTGAAGAACGTAATCCTTTATATGAAGAAGTAGCGGATTACACTGTTCGCACTGACGATCAAAGTGCAAAAGTGGTAGCCAACCAGATCGTAAAAATGCTAGAAGAGAGATAAGTCTTTATCTTTTTTTTAATTGGAGCAAACCGATGGAACGGATTACGGTCAACCTAGCTGAGCGTAGCTACCCAATCTCTATTGGCGCCGGGTTATTTGAGGACCCGGCGTACCTCTCTCAAGTTCTCTCAAACAAAAATGCAAAACAAAAAGTTGTTGTGATCAGTAATGTCACAGTGGCGCCTTTGTATGCAGACAAAATTTTAAAGCAACTCGAGCAGCTCGGTTGTAGTGCATCCTTGTTAGAATTGCCTGACGGTGAACAGTACAAAAACTTGGATGTATTTAATCAAGTAATGAACTTCTTACTGGAAGGGAGTTATGCTCGTGATGTTGTGATCATCGCGTTAGGTGGTGGTGTTATTGGCGACCTTGTGGGTTTTGCGTCTGCCTGTTACCAGCGTGGGGTCGACTTTATTCAAATACCGACCACATTACTATCCCAAGTGGACTCTTCGGTTGGTGGAAAAACCGCGGTTAACCATCCGTTGGGTAAGAACATGATAGGTGCGTTTTACCAACCTAAAGCAGTGATCATTGATACCAACTGCCTGTCGACGTTGCATGAACGTGAGTTCGCTGCGGGTATCGCCGAAGTCATTAAGTACGGCATTATTTACGATGCAGATTTTTTTGTATGGTTAGAAGACAATCTTGAGCGCTTATATGCGTTGGATGAAGAAGCACTAACTTATGCGATCGCACGTTGCTGTGAAATAAAAGCGGAAGTGGTGGCTCAGGATGAGAAAGAATCGGGCATCCGTGCTTTGCTTAACTTAGGTCACACCTTTGGTCATGCGATTGAAGCGGAACTTGGCTATGGCAATTGGCTGCATGGTGAAGCGGTATCTTCCGGCACTGTTATGGCGGCCAAAACGTCGCATCTACGCGGTCTGATCTCGGAAGAGCAATTTGAGCGTATTGTTGCGATTTTGCGTCGTGCAAAACTGCCTGTGCATACTCCAGACAGTATGAATTTCGATGACTTCATCAAGCACATGATGCGAGATAAGAAAGTCCTCTCTGGTCAATTACGATTGGTTTTGCCTACAGGCATTGGCACTGCCGAGGTAATTGCTGATACGACGCAAGACGTACTCAAGCAGGCAATAGACTTCGGTCGCGATATTTAACCTTGTAATGGCGCCTTTGGGCGTCATTCTTGTAGTGTATTAAGGTTATTAGATGAGTGTTGCTCACGTACTGGAATTAGATTCTCAAATCGAGTTGCTTGATAGATTAGGTCTACTGACTAACTTTGGTTCCAATCTCATTGCGATTAATGGTCATGATGGGTACGGGAAATCTTGGTTAGCGCAGCGATACCTTGAAGTGGGTGCCAGTAACAAGAATCAATGTTTGTTACTTTGTCATTCTAATCAAGACGATGTGCAGCATCGCGTCCTTATTTTGAGTCAACTGGTTTCAGACGCATTGTTTAATCAGCAAGAGCCTTTACTTGATAGCCTTGAAAGGCTTTTAGGTGATGAGGCGTGTGACATTGCAATTGTTGTAGATGATGCGCATTTATTGAGTGAGACACTTATCTCTGAGCTTTGGATGCTGGTCTTAGAGGCGCACCATAAGCCAAATTGGACCATCAATGTCTTACTGTTTACACAGTCTGGACGTTTAGAAGGTTTGCTAGCACGTCTCAGTTATGGACAAGAGATAAAGCCTGTTGAGCTTGATATTGATATGTTGTCCGAAGTGGAAGCTCGTCGTTTCTTTGAGTCACTTGTTGCGCGCTACGTCGATGATGAGTCTGAGAAACGGGTTCGAGATGCATTTAAAAAAGTCGACCCAGTACCGGGTGACATCATGGCGTTAGGAGAGATGAAAGTGGAAAAAAGGATCATTATCCGCTCGATTGTCGGTTCACCCCTGAATATTGCGTTGGTGGTATTAGTATTACTGTTGCTTGCTGCTGGTGGCTATTGGTGGATGCTTAGTCAACCAAGTCCTGATGATAAGGCGCAGCAAATCGCTGGCAGTTTAGAGCAAACGGCTATTCCAACTTTTGAAGAGTCAGGAATCAGTGCAGCGCAGTCTTCACTGCAACCTGTAACCGATGGTTCTAGCAGTCCTGATAAGTCTGGTGCGGTTGATGATTCTGATTCATTACCGCCAGCAGTGACAGAAGAAGTAGCGAGCGTAGGCAGTGATGACAATCAACAAAGAGTGGTGATTGAGTCGAATGTGGTCGATGCATTGCTTGAAGGTAAAACTGATTCAGCAGACACAAAAGCGATTGATGACGTCGTAGGTACTGAGAAAACAGAAACCGCCGATGAAACTAGCTCTCCTTTGATTAAAGTCGTAAAACCGAATCAAGATATGGCGCAAGCACCTGCTCAGTCAGAAGAGGGTGAGGCAAACCAACCTGTTGTGAAGTTTTCATTTGCTCGTGAAGAACTAAAAGCGCTATCGCCAAGAGCTTATACTTTACAACTCGCAGCTATGACCTCAATGGAAGATGTACAATCCTTTCTCAATGAGCATAAACTGAATAATCAAGTGCGAATTTATCCTACCGTTCGTAATGACACCGAGTGGTATATCATCACATATCAAGATTATCCGACAATTCAAATGGCTCGTGATGCCGTCGCAAGCTTGCCAGATTCGGTTAAGTCGGTGAGTCCTTGGGCAAAATCACTCCGTCAGGTTCACCGTGAAATTGAACGAGTGAAATAAACCTGAGCTTCCCTGAAAAATATGTTACATTCCGCAGCCTTAATTTTTGGTCGATAGATAGAGCAGTAGATGAAAAAGCAACGAGCCTTTCTTAAATGGGCAGGAGGAAAATACGGACTGGTTGAAGACATCCAACGTCATTTGCCGCCGGCTCGAAAGCTAGTTGAACCTTTTGTTGGTGCGGGCTCAGTGTTTCTGAATACCGATTATGACCATTATCTACTTGCAGATATCAATCCAGATTTGATCAATCTGTACAACCTGCTGAAAGAACGCCCTGAAGAGTATATCTCTGAAGCGAAGCGTTGGTTTGTCGCTGAGAACAACCGCAAAGAAGCCTACCTACACATTCGCGCTGAATTTAATAAAACCGATGACGTGATGTACCGCTCTTTAGCGTTTTTGTACATGAACCGCTTTGGTTTTAATGGCCTATGCCGTTACAACAAAAAAGGTGGCTTCAATGTACCGTTTGGCTCTTACAAAAAGCCGTATTTCCCTGAGGCGGAATTGGAGTTTTTTGCAGAAAAAGCCAAAAAAGCTACGTTCGTTTGTGAAGGTTATCCTGAAACATTTCGTCGTGCGCGCAAAGGGAGCGTCGTGTATTGCGATCCACCTTATGCGCCGCTTTCAAATACGGCAAATTTCACCTCATACGCAGGTAATGGTTTCACGTTGGACGACCAAGCTGCATTAGCCGACATTGCTGAAAGAACAGCGACTGAACGTGGCATTCCTGTGTTGATTTCTAACCACGACACTACCTTGACACGTCGGTTGTATCACGGCGCGGATCTTAATGTGGTAAAAGTAAAGCGTACCATTAGCCGTAATGGTAACGGTCGTAATAAAGTTGATGAGCTACTTGCGCTTTTTCATGCCCCAGACATGGATAAATCAAACTCTTAATTCTCACACTATTATATCTAAATAGTGGATCTCCCCACTGGCTTCGGTAGAATTGCGCGCAGATTGTTTGCTCATTACTACTGAGGTCAGGTATGAAAGATTTTCTTATTGCTCCATCCATTTTATCGGCAGATTTTGCTCGTCTCGGTGAAGATGTAGAAAAAGTACTCGCAGCGGGTGCGGATGTGGTGCATTTCGACGTTATGGATAACCACTATGTACCAAACCTGACTTTTGGTGCGCCTGTGTGTAAAGCACTACGCGATTATGGCATCACAGCGCCAATCGATGTTCACCTAATGGTGAAACCCGTTGACCGTATTATTCCTGATTTCGCAAAAGCGGGTGCGTCGATGATTACGTTCCATGTAGAAGCTTCTGATCATGTAGACCGTACACTGCAGTTAATTAAAGAGCACGGCTGTCAGGCTGGTGTGGTACTAAACCCAGCAACGCCACTTGCAAGTCTTGAATTTATTATGGATAAAGTCGACATGATTCTACTGATGTCGGTAAACCCTGGTTTTGGTGGTCAATCATTCATTCCTCATACACTAGATAAACTGCGTGCCGTTCGTAAGATGATTGACGAGTCTGGTCGTGATATCCGCTTAGAAATCGATGGCGGTGTGAAGGTTGACAACATTCGTGAAATTGCAGAAGCGGGCGCAGACATGTTTGTTGCAGGCTCGGCGATTTTCGGTGAGCCAGATTACAAACAAGTGATCGATCAAATGCGCGCTGAACTGGCTGAAGTTAAATAAGCACCGATAAGCCAGCGCAATAACACGCTGATTTTAAAGGCTGCCAGCTTGTTGGCAGCCTTTGTGTTTTCTAGTATTAGAAGAAATTAAATATCCACTGCGCTGAGCAAATAATCACTTGCCTATTTTACGCCCTTTCTGTACTATTCGTGCTCCTTAAACTCAGTCAATTATCTTTAGTTCCTTGCTTCCTCTGGACGACTGAGCCATTTGTGGAAGCTGAATAATCCGTAAGGAGCAACCAATGCGTCATTACGAAATCGTATTCATGGTGCACCCAGATCAAAGCGAGCAAGTTGCTGGCATGATCGAGCGTTACACTGGTTCAATCACTGAAGCTGGCGGTAAAATCCACCGTCTAGAAGACTGGGGCCGTCGTCAACTGGCTTACCCAATCAACAAGCTTCACAAAGCTCACTACGTTCTTATGAACGTTGAAGCTGACCAAGCTGTAATTGATGAGCTAGAAACTGCTTTCCGTTTCAACGATGCAGTTCTACGTAACATGATCATGCGTACTAAAGCAGCGATCACTGAGCAATCTATCATGCTTAAGCAAAAAGAAGAGCGTGCTCCACGTCGTGAAGAGCGTTCTGAAGCTAAGCCTGAAGCTAAGTCAGAAGCTGCTGAGTAAGTTTTCTTATGGCCAATCGAATGGAGCTGAGCGGCACCATTGCCAAACCGCCCATTCGTAGTAAAAGCCCTGGTGGCATTGAACACTGTCGGTTTTGGCTGGAGCATCGCTCTACTATTATCGAAGCTGACTTACCTCGACAAGTTTATTGTCGTATGCCGGTAGTCGTCAGCGGGCTTGGGTCACAAGCACTAACTCAGAATTTAGTTCAAGGCAGTAACATTAAGGTAAGTGGTTTTGTCACTTATCAAACCGGCCGAAATGGCGTGGGAAAATTAGTGTTACACGCCGACAACATTACTCAAATTTAAGATCAGGAGATAGCCCATGGCTCGTTTCTTCCGTCGTCGTAAATTCTGCCGTTTCACTGCAGAAGGCGTACAAGAGATTGATTACAAAGACGTAGCAACTCTTAAAAACTACATCACTGAAGCTGGTAAAATCGTACCTAGCCGTATCACTGGTACAAGCGCTAAGTACCAGCGTCAACTAGCACGTGCTATCAAGCGTTCACGCTACCTAGCTCTACTACCGTACACTGACAAGCATCAGTAATCGGTTCATTTTATTAAGAAAGAGGATTAAGCAATGCAAGTTATTCTACTTGATAAAATTGGTAACCTAGGTGGTCTTGGCGATACTGCAAACGTTAAATCTGGCTACGCTCGTAACTTCCTTATCCCACAAGGTAAAGCAGTTATGGCAACTAAAGCTAACGTTGAAATGTTTGAAGCTCGTCGTGCTGAACTAGAAGCTAAAGTTGCTGAGCAACTAGCTGCTGCAGAAGCTCGCGCAGAGAAAGTTAACGCTCTAGAAGCGGTAGTTATCGCTTCTAAAGCTGGTGACGAAGGCAAACTATTCGGTTCTATCGGTACTCGTGACATCGCTGACGCTATCACAGCTGCAGGCGTTGAAGTTGCTAAGAGCGAAGTTCGCCTTCCTGAAGGTGCTCTACGTAACACTGGTGAGTTCGAGATCAGCGTTCAACTTCACTCTGAAGTTTTCGCGACAGTTAACCTACAAGTTGTTGCTGCTGAGTAATTCAGTATCAAGACGAAATACTAAAAAGCACCTCCTTGGAGGTGCTTTTTTTATTTCTAAAACTGAGAGAAAAAGGGTTAAAAAGCGAAAAGTAAATTAACGGAAAATACGCTGTCCGCTTTGCTTAAGCCTTCAGGCACTTTATCGTGATACTGACGAGAGTGCGCCAGTTTCAGTGCAATATCTTCAGTAATATCATTGGTTACACTGAGTTCACTATCAGTACGTGTGTTACTTCTACCTGTTACCAACGTAATATCAGCTGCGAAACTTAAATTATCCAACGCATGCCAAGTTGTGTTGATATTTCCTCGAAAAATGCCTTCTCTAACGATATCGGGAAAGACAATATCGTCATCATCTATTTCGTCTAAGTTTGGCTCTTGATAGCGAAAACCAGGGCCTACTTCTACCTCTAAAATGAAGTTCTCAGTGTAGGAGAACTGGTAACCCAAACCACCTGACAACGTATAGTCTTTAAAATAAGCACTGTAGCGAGAATCCACTCCTTTAAAGCTGCCATACAAATACGTCTTAGGGCCTAACTTGTAGTCACTCTGCAGGGAATAGGTGGATGAGCGTTTGTCTTCTTCACCGTCTTTGTACAAGTTGTAGTACTTCCATTCACCATTAGAACGGTGTCGACCTGACGTATATTCAGCACTCAAACGAGCATTCAGGGAACGAGAGTCCGTGTTACCTGTGTGAGCTTGATAGCCGAACTCCACCTCGGTTTTTAGTGGGTCGGGTACATCAATATTTTGCTCTGGCTGTACTGATTCGTCAGCATACGATGCACTAGCGCACAGTAGGCTAAAGCTAAGTAACCAGTATCGGGACACATCAACCTCGAACGTAATCAAAAAGGAGGGGCATGATACTGATACAGATATTTGGTTGGGTCAATGGTAGGTTAATTTTTATTAGAGCTAGGCGGAAGAACCAGGCTATTACCCGGGTGGTTCACATGATGATTTCTTAACAAGTAATTGTCGCTTCGGGGAAGCATCTCAGCTAGGTTAAGGTTATAATCGTGGGTCAATAGTAGTTATCGAGCAAAGTCATGGCGGAAAACAGAAATCGCAAACCTTCAGACAGTCAGGTCGACGCAATCAAAGTGCCACCTCACTCACTAGAAGCCGAGCAATCAGTAATTGGTGGTCTTTTACTGGATAATGAACGTTGGGACACCGTTGCCGAACGTGTTGTGAGCAGTGATTTCTATAGTCGTCCACACCGCCTGATTTTTGAAGGTGTAAAAACCATTCTTGAAGCGGGTAAACCTCTCGATCTTATTACTTTATCGGAATATCTAGAGCGTCACGAGTTGTTAGAAGATGTAGGCGGTTTTGCTTACCTCGCTGACTTGGCGAAGAATACGCCAAGTGCAGCTAACATCAATGCGTATGCTGATATTGTCGCTGAGCGTGCGATTGTTCGTGGCCTTATTGGTGTCGCGAATGAAATTGCGGACGCGGGCTATGACCCTCAAGGTCGTAGTTCTGAAGATTTAATAGACATGGCGGAGAGTAAAGTTTTTGCTATCGCCGAGTCTCGAACTAGTGAAAACGAAGGACCACAAAACGTCGACAACATCCTCGAAAAGACGTTAGAACGTATCGAGTTGTTGTATAAAACGCCACAAGATGGTGTTACGGGGGTCGATACCGGTTTCACAGATCTCAATAAGAAAACCGCAGGTTTGCAAGGCTCTGATTTGGTGATTGTCGCAGCGCGTCCATCGATGGGTAAAACGACCTTTGCGATGAACTTGTGTGAAAATGCGGCCATGCAACAAGAAAAGCCCGTACTTATTTTTTCGTTAGAGATGCCAGCTGAACAGTTGATGATGCGTATGTTGGCCTCTTTGTCTCGTGTTGACCAAACCAAGATCCGTACGGGTCAGCTAGATGACGAAGATTGGGCGCGTATTTCTTCTACTATGGGTATCCTGATGCAGAAGAAAAATATGTACATTGATGATAGCTCTGGTCTAACTCCGACCGAAGTGCGTTCGCGCGCTCGCCGTATCGCTCGTGAACATGGCGGTCTATCTATGATCATGGTCGACTACCTTCAGTTGATGCGCGTGCCTTCGTTAACCGATAACCGTACTCTTGAGATTGCTGAGATCTCTCGCTCTCTTAAGGCGCTGGCAAAAGAGCTAAATGTGCCTGTTGTGGCACTGTCGCAGCTAAACCGTTCCCTAGAGCAACGTGCGGATAAACGACCAGTAAACTCGGACTTGCGTGAATCCGGTTCCATCGAGCAGGATGCCGACTTGATCATGTTCATCTACCGTGATGAGGTTTATCACCCAGATAGTCCGTACAAAGGTACGGCCGAAATCATTATTGGTAAACAGCGTAACGGTCCTATCGGCTCTGTTCGCCTCACTTTCCAAGGTCAACATTCGCGTTTCGACAACTACGCGGGTCCTGCATTCGATATTGATGATGAGTAATTCCATGAGCTATATGAAAGCGGCCAAGGCGTGCATTGATTTGTCTGCGTTGCAGCACAACTTACAGCGCGTAAAAGCTCAAGCGCCACAAAGTAAAGTGATGGCTGTCGTCAAGGCCAATGGTTATGGTCACGGATTACGTCATGTCGCAAAACATGCTAACCATGCGGATGCGTTTGGCGTGGCTCGCATTGAAGAAGCATTGCAACTGCGCGCTTGTGGAGTAGTAAAGCCGATTCTATTGCTAGAAGGTTTTTACTCTCCTGGTGATTTACCTGTTCTTGTGACGAACAACATCCAAACCGTGGTGCACTGTGAAGAGCAGCTTATCGCCTTGGAGCAAGCAGACCTTGAAACTCCGGTTGTCGTGTGGCTGAAGATTGACAGTGGCATGCACCGCCTTGGGGTTCGTCCTGAACAATATGACGACTTTGTAACGCGGCTGAAGGAGTGTCCAAATGTAGCGAAACCGTTGCGTTACATGAGCCACTTTGGCTGTGCAGATGAGCTGGATAGCGATATTACCCCACAACAGATTGAGCTGTTTAAATCGTTGACTTCTGGTTGCCAAGGGGAACGTTCACTGGCGGCATCTGCGGGGTTATTGGCATGGCCTCAAAGCCATTTAGATTGGGTTCGTCCGGGTATTATCATGTATGGTGTGTCGCCATTCGATGACAAAACGGCGCAAGATCTTGGGTATCAGCCTGTCATGACACTTAAATCCCACCTTATTGCGGTACGTGAAGTGAAGAAGGGCGAAAGTGTTGGCTATGGTGGTATTTGGACCAGTGAGCGAGATACAAAAGTTGGGGTCATCGCTGTAGGGTATGGCGACGGTTACCCAAGAAGTGCTCCAAACGGTACGCCGGTGTGGGTTAATGGCCGTAAAGTACCTATTGCAGGTCGAGTTTCCATGGATATGCTGACGGTCGATTTGGGACCAGACGCAACGGATAAAGTCAGCGACGAAGCGATTCTTTGGGGGAAAGAGCTCCCAGTAGAAGAAGTGGCGGGTCACATTGGTACGATTGCGTATGAACTCGTGACTAAGCTAACGCCTCGCGTCGAGATGGAATACTCCAAATAAACAACGAAAGGCTAACCCAAGGTTAGCCTTTGTTTTATCTACTCACCGTTAATCGTAGCAATAACGCGGCGGCCGCCACCAAAGTCTCGATGCTCACCCAAGTAAATACCTTGCCATGTTCCTAAAGCTAATCGACCATTTTGGATTGGTACCGTCACACTACTGCCAAGCAGTGATGCTTTAATATGTGCCGGCATGTCGTCGTCACCTTCATAGGTGTGCTGATAATAAGGAGCACGCTCTGGCACAAACTTATTGAAGTGCGCTTCCATGTCCATACGCACGGTTGGATCAGCATTCTCATTTAAGGTCAAACTGGCGGAGGTGTGCTGAATAAATAAGTGTAATAAACCTACTGAAAGTTCGTTTATTTGTGGTAATTGTTGTTCAATTTCATCAGTTATCAGGTGAAAACCGCGGCTTCTCGCTTTTAATTGCAGTGTTTTTTGTGCCCACATACGTGTTCCTTTGGAAATTTATAAATTGGCGTCTATCCTATTCCAATTAGAGCCTGTCATTAGTAAATGATATGATTCTTGTCATCGTAAATGAATGTTCAATTTCAGGGCAGGGAACGTGACCTAACTCAATGTGAGTGTAAAAGCTCTCGGTCATAATTGGCGCCTGAAAAAAAATTACAAAGACTTGTTTTGTGGCAATTTGCCCAAACATCTAATTTATATTCTATTTGCTAAATCGGGGATTCCACAGTTTTCGCTAGACTGTAAGGAATGGAACCTACTGTAACATCGGGATAAAGACCATGTTGAAAAATATCAATCCAACGCAAACACAAGCTTGGAAAGCGCTAACGGCGCATTTCGAATCTGCACAAGATATGGATCTTAAAGAGCTGTTTGCTCAAGACGCAGCGCGTTTCGACAAATACTCTGCACGTTTCGGCTCAGACATCCTAGTCGATTACTCAAAGAACCTCATCAATGAGGAAACTCTGAAGCACCTGTTTGCTCTTGCGAAAGAGACCGAGCTGAAATCTGCAATTGAAGCGATGTTCAGTGGTGAAGCGATCAACCAAACAGAAGGTCGCGCTGTTCTTCACACTGCACTACGTAACCGCGCTAATACTCCAGTTATGGTAGATGGCGAAGACGTAATGCCAGCAGTGAACGCGGTTCTAGAAAAAATGAAATCATTCACTGAGCGCGTTATCGGCGGTGAATGGAAAGGTTACACAGGCAAAGCAATTACCGATATTGTGAACATCGGTATCGGCGGTTCTGACCTTGGCCCTTACATGGTGACGGAAGCTCTAGCGCCATACAAAAATCATCTAAACCTTCACTTCGTATCTAACGTTGATGGTACACACATCGTTGAAACGTTGAAGAAAGTTAACCCAGAAACGACGTTATTCTTGATCGCGTCTAAGACGTTTACAACACAAGAAACCATGACTAACGCGCACACTGCTCGTGATTGGTTCCTAGAATCGGCGGGTGATCAGGCTCATGTGGCTAAGCACTTTGCTGCGCTTTCAACAAACGCGACAGCCGTGTCTGAATTTGGTATCGATACAGCGAACATGTTTGAATTCTGGGACTGGGTTGGTGGCCGTTACTCACTATGGTCTGCGATCGGTCTATCAATTGCACTAGCAGTAGGTTTCGACAACTTCGTTGAGCTGCTTGATGGTGCTCACGAGATGGACAAGCACTTCGTATCAACAGATCTAGAAAGCAATATTCCAGTGATTCTTGCTTTGATTGGTATTTGGTACAACAACTTCCACGGTGCGGAGTCAGAAGCTATCCTACCTTACGATCAATACATGCACCGTTTTGCAGCATATTTCCAGCAAGGCAACATGGAATCAAACGGTAAATACGTTGACCGTGACGGCAATGCTGTAACTTACCAAACTGGCCCAATCATTTGGGGTGAACCAGGTACCAACGGTCAGCACGCGTTCTACCAGCTAATTCACCAAGGTACTAAGCTTATCCCATGTGACTTCATTGCACCTGCAATTAGCCACAACCCAGCTAGCGATCATCACCAAAAACTGATGTCTAACTTCTTCGCGCAAACTGAAGCTCTAGCGTTTGGTAAAAATGAAGAAACCGTGAAAGAAGAGTTGGTGAAAGTAGGTAAGAATGCTGAAGAAGTGGCAGCGATTGCGCCATTCAAAGTGTTTGAAGGTAACCGTCCAACAAACTCTATTCTAGTGAAGCAAATCACGCCTCGTACGCTAGGTAACTTGATCGCAATGTACGAACACAAAATTTTCGTACAAGGTGTTATCTGGAATATCTTCAGCTTTGACCAGTGGGGCGTGGAGCTAGGTAAACAACTGGCTAACCAAATCCTACCTGAGCTTGCAGACGAGTCTCAAATCAGCTCGCATGACAGCTCAACAAACGGTCTAATCAATGCATTTAAAGCGTTCAAAGCTTAATGTTTGAATAGATAAAGAAAAGGTCAGCAAATGCTGACCTTTTTATTGCCTGAGGCAAAAACAAAATAGGTTGGCCAGTGCCAACCTATTTTTTCTCTTTTATTCGAAGCAAATTTCGATAAAGGCATTTCCCCATTGGGAAGAGAAAGGCATGATAATAATTGAGCCTTCACACTTGTGGCGAATCGTATGACCTCGGCCCGAAACCACAACCGGTGTTGCCATATCAAAGTCAAAACCACTTTCCGCCAGAATGCGTTTCGCACCACCAGTAACCATGTTGGTGATCTCACCCACCATATCGGTCACTTCTTCATTGAGCCCATTTGGACGTTCACCAAGCATGTTCTGCATGATTTCTAGGGCGAGTGCTTCATCAAAGGTGATCGACATTGAACCACGAGTTTGTGGGCCTACCATACCAATCAGACCAGAAACGTCACCTCGTGCGATCTCATCTTTTTTGATTCGCGGTTTTTGTGGCTTCAGCTCAAGAGAAGCCATAGTTTTTAGCACGTTCATTAAAGAAGCTAAAAACGGGTTTACAAATTCAGCGCGCATAACGTTCTTCTATACTTTTTCTTTCGTCTCGGAGGAACAGGCCTGGCATTCACCATGAGTTTCAATAACTTGGTTGGTCAGTTTGAATCCATGCTTCTCGGCGTTTTCGGCTAACAAGGATATCAGCGTCTCATCTTCGAGTTCAACGACATCACCACATTTATCGCAAATTAGTAATTGGAAAAAGTGCTGCTGAGTATTGAAAGAACAACAAGTAATAAAGCTATTTGTCGATTCCACTCGGTGGATGAAGCCTTGTTCTAGGAGAAAATCTAATGCTCGATAAACAGTGGGCGGCTTAGCCTGAGGCTCACTCTCTTTTAGTTGCTCCAATAGCTCATACGCACTTGAGGCGCGGCGATTAGAACAAATGAGTTCAAATACGCGTCGGCGTTGCGGAGTCAGTCGTACTCCACGCTCTGCGCAGATACTTTCAATTTGTTCAATGATTGTTGGGTTCAAACCTTTCACCATAACTATCGGACGTGCTCTATGATAAATCATTTCTATACGAAGTTCGTTTAGAAATGCTTCATTTTACCCACTATCAGAACGAAAATCATGAATTAAAGCAAGTCGGTGGTGGTGTGAAGGCGGAATAATCATCACAGAATGAATCAACGAATGACAGATTCGTATTACTTCTGCGTATTCCTAAGCACTTGGCTAGTCAGCCAACCAAATCATTCTCGCTGAAACTAGCACCCAGAGGTGCTTGGGTATACAATACCCGACTTATTTTTTGAGCGTACTGCTGCGCTCGACCTTGGCAACATAAAAACGGGTGTTTATATCATGACTCATTCTTGCAGGCTCTCCGTAGCACCAATGTTAGATTGGACTGATCGTCATTGTCGCTACTTCCATCGCTTAATGACCAAAGAAACCCTGCTGTACACTGAAATGGTGACGACAGGTGCGATCATTCATGGAAAAGGAGATTTCCTGGCTTATAACGAAGAAGAGCATCCGTTAGCCCTTCAACTTGGTGGTTCAAACCCAGCAGATTTGGCTACGTGTGCCAAGCTAGCGCAAGAGCGTGGCTACGATGAGATTAACCTAAATGTGGGATGTCCATCTGACCGCGTACAAAACGGTCGATTTGGTGCTTGCCTAATGGCTGAACCGCAGTTAGTTGCGGATTGTGTCGCAGCAATGAAAGACGTGGTCGATATCCCTGTAACAGTCAAGACTCGCATTGGTATTGATGATCAAGATTCTTACGAGTTCTTAACGGATTTCGTTTCTATTGTTTCAGAAAAGGGTGGCTGTGAGCAGTTCACTATCCATGCTCGTAAAGCTTGGTTAAGTGGTTTAAGCCCAAAAGA
Source organism: Vibrio sp. 2096 (assembly GCF_033339595.1). Lineage (NCBI taxonomy): Bacteria > Pseudomonadati > Pseudomonadota > Gammaproteobacteria > Vibrionales > Vibrionaceae > Vibrio > Vibrio sp. 2096. The sequence continues at coordinate 7,024 of NZ_JAWOUX010000020.1, read as the reverse complement.
AAACCGTGAGATCCCACCATTGGATTACCCACGCGCTTACCAATTGAAGCAAGACTTCTCACACCTAACGATTGCGATTAACGGTGGCGTGAAGTCATTAGAAGAAGCAAAAGCACATCTTCAGCATCTTGACGGTGTGATGATTGGTCGTGAAGCATACCAAAGCCCATATCTACTGGCATCGGTAGACCAAGAGTTGTTTGGCTCTAACGCTCCAGTGAAGAAACGCAGCGAAATTGTTGAAGAGATGTACCCATACATTGAAGCGCAATTAGCGAAAGGTGCGTACCTTGGTCACATTACCCGTCACATGTTAGGTTTGTTCCAAAGCATGCCCGGTGCTCGTCAATGGCGTCGTCATATCAGTGAAAATGCGCACAAACCAGGTTCTGGTCTAGAAGTATTGCAAGACGCGCTAGCTAAGATTCCAAAAGAATTGAATGTGTAAAATTCGCCAGTGAATGGCTAAAATTACCAACTAAAGAATGATAAAGCCAGAGTGCAGAAATGCCTCTGGTTTTGTTTTTTTATTAAAAATCATAATCTTAAATTCTTCTCTATAAGTTGGTATGGAAACTGCTTTGTTTATTGAAAACAAATGGAGAAGTGATTATGTTGGAGCTAATCTTTATTTTAGTCTTTGCGGCGACCTTGTTGGTTACGGGTATCACAATGATGACCGTATTCGCAGCAACTGGTATTGCGTTAGTTGTGATGTTTTTACTGGGAATGGTTGGAGCGGTACTTAAACTATTACCATGGTTAATCGTGATTGCATTGGGTATTTGGTTCTTCAAGAATTACGTCGCTCAGCCCCGCTATAAATAATGAGTAACATCATTTAGTTGATGGAGAGGCGTGAGAATATGGTATATTTCCTCTCACGTCCTCTACGTGAATATCAGCTATCTCGGAGTAAATACTACATGACAAATAAAGCGAACATCGCTTTAACGGCATTATCGTTGGCAGTATCTTTTCCTGTTTTTGCAGAGTACTCTGTATCGACAAAAGTCGGCGCAGAGGTATGGGTTGCCGACACTAAAGTTAATGAAGTGAGACGAGATAGCAGTACTGCAGGCACTTTTTACGCGGCGATTGAACATGATGTTAAATATGTCCCTAATGCGCGCCTTCGTTACTCAAGTGTTGATGCGGATTACATGGGGTTCGATAAGCTCGATTTAACCTTGTATTACCACGTTCTAGAGCATGATTTATTGCACTTTGATGCGGGTCTCACGTTCAGTAATTTAAGTGACACTAAATACATTGATGCTGGCTCAAGCAGGCGTGTAGAAGAATTTGATGAGCTGATTTGGGCTTGGTATGGTTACGCAGAAATTCAAGTTCCGGATACAAACTTTGATGTGATTGGTGAGATAAACTTTGGTGACAACAAAGGTATCAAAAGCACCGATTTCATGGCAGGTGTTCAATACAATGTACCGCTCGAAAAAGCTCGACTGGCTTTTCGTGGAGGTTACCGTGTGATTGATTTAGAGTCCGATAAATTCATGTCGGATCTAGGGAAAGAGTTTATTTTTGCTAACGGCTTCTTTGTGAGTGCGGAATACGCGTTCTAAATTCAGCCATGTTAGATATTCGATTTACTTAAAACGTCGCTTTATAAGCGGCGTTTTTTTATATCACTTCATTATATCTAATCGAAATTTCTCCCTATTTGGCTGACTTAGACCATGCTTACCTAGGAGCAATGTGAAAGTTAAAGCAGGGATAGCGATGACAATAAATGAACTAAGACATCTATTCCGTGAAAATCAGCTTATCGAAGCGATTATTGAGCCTGCAATCCAAGAGGGTGGTTGGGTTGTAGAGTTCAGACATGCGCGCGGTGGTTTTGTTTTTCTAACGGACAGTCACGGCGAAGAATGTCTTTATGAAGATTTGGATACTGCGTCAAAATCGGCAATGGCAGTAGGCTTTCAACAAGTCCGCATTGAAGATCGATGAGCAAAAAGTAAGCCGTTCTTACTTCCAAAAAGTTATAAAACATTCACTTCTATTCTTTCTTGTTATTAAGGAGAGTGGGTACTCTATCGTCACGCAATGAATAGGGATGTCGTGATAATGTCTTTTCAAAAGAATGAGTATTCTCACAAGAATGTGTCTGAAGATAATAATGGGCAAGGAGGAAATCCTCCAATCGCAAGCCCTCTGAATGACCAACAAATTAGCTCACTCCAACAAACTGTCTCTGAGTTGTCTTCACAGCAACTTGCTTGGGTCAGTGGGTATTTTTGGGGATTAGCTCAAAATCAACCAAACACAGCGGTAACTCCAATTGCACAAGCAACGGCAGCCGTATCAGCGAAGCCAGCAGGTAAGTTGAGTATTATTTTTGCTTCCCAAACGGGCAATGCTAAAGGTGTTGCTGAAGCTCTGGAACAGGAAGCAAAAGCAGAAGGAATTGCAGTCGAACTTTTTGATGCAAGCGATTACAAAGGTAAAAACTTAGCCAAAGAAACGCATGTCATTATTGTGGCATCGACTAACGGCGAAGGCGAAGCGCCAGACAATGCCATTGAGCTACATGAGTTTTTGCAATCGAAGAAGGCTCCTAAGCTGCCAAACCTGCAATATGGTGTTATTGCATTGGGAGATTCTAGCTACGAGTTCTTCTGTCAGACCGGTAAAGACTTCGACACTTACCTATCAAAGCTAGGCGCGACTCCATTTATCGAGCGTCTTGATTGCGATGTGGATTATGAAGCCCCCGCAACTGAATGGCGTAAGAATGCGTTAGACAAGGTAAAAGATACACTTTCTTCTGGCTCTGAAGCGGATGTGGTTCAACTTCCTGTGGGTCAAGCTGCGACTGCGCACTCTCCTTACAATAAACAAAATCCGTACACTGCGACGTTACTGACCAGTCAAAAAATCACGGGCCGTGACTCTGGAAAAGACGTTCGTCATATAGAAATCGACTTAGAAGGCTCGGGCTTAACGTATCAGCCAGGTGATGCACTAGGTGTGTGGTTTGAAAATAGCTCGGAACTTGCAAATGCCATTCTTGGTAAGGTCGGTTTGTCTGGGGTTGAGACTGTTGACGTTGATGGTGAAAGCTTGTCAATCCACAGTGCTCTCGTGAGTAAATATGAAATCACAACATCTAACCCGCAGCTCATCACAAAGTTTGCCGAGTTATCCGGTAGCAAGAAGCTACAAAAGTTAGTTGAAGATAAAGATAAGCTTCGCGAGTACTCTGCAAATACTCAAATCGTTGATGTACTGGCAGAAAAGAAAACCAAGTTAACCGCAGATGAGTTGATTGGTTTGCTTCGTCGTCTTACTCCACGCCTTTACTCTATTGCATCAAGCCAAGAAGAGGTCGATGAAGAAGTACACCTAACGGTTGCTTTGGTTGAGTACGAACAAAACGACGAAAAACGATATGGTGGTGCGTCTAGTTTCTTAGCTCAGCGTCTCGAAGAGGGAGATGAAGTTAAAGTATTTGTTGAGCATAACAACAACTTTAAACTGCCGGAAGATGATAGTACTCCAATTATCATGGTTGGTCCTGGCACAGGGATCGCACCATTCCGTAGCTTTATTCAGGAACGTGAAAACCGCGATGCTGAAGGCAAAAACTGGTTGTTCTTTGGTGATCGCACGTTCACTCAAGACTTCTTGTACCAAGTGGAATGGCAAAAGTATCTCAAGTCAGGAGTACTAAGCCGATTGGATGTTGCCTTTAGTCGTGACCAAGTAGAAAAGGTTTACGTACAACATCGCATCTTAGAAAACGCAGCTCAAGTGTGGCAGTGGATCCAAGAAGGCGCTTATATCTATGTCTGCGGTGATGCAACGCGTATGGCAAAAGATGTGCACGACGCATTGGTTATCGTTGCTGAACAAGAAGGCAAGATGCCGCGTGACGATGCAGAACAATTTATTAATGACCTACGTAAAGCGAAACGTTATCAGAGGGATGTTTACTAATGACTTTTTCTACGGACAATAATAAGCAGGTTGTATTAGGTGAAGAGTTAGGGCCGCTATCTGATAACGAGCGCCTGAAGCGAGAAAGCAACTTATTACGTGGCACTATTGAGCAAGATTTACAGGACCCTATTACAGGTGGCTTTACTGCCGACAACTTCCAGTTAATTCGTTTCCACGGTATGTATCAACAAGACGATCGTGATATCCGTAATGAACGCACAAAGCAAAAACTGGAACCATTACATAATGTGATGCTTCGTGCTCGTATGCCTGGAGGCATCATCACGCCAACGCAATGGTTAGCGATCGACAAGTTCGCAACGGAGCACTCTTTATATGGAAGTATTCGTCTGACGACTCGCCAAACGTTCCAGTTTCATGGGGTATTAAAACCGAATATTAAGTTGATGCATCAAACGCTCAACAGTATTGGCATTGATTCGATTGCAACCGCGGGTGATGTAAACCGTAACGTGTTGTGTACCACTAACCCAGTGGAGTCAGAGTTACACCAAGAAGCTTACGAATGGGCGAAGAAGATCAGTGAGCATCTATTACCAAAGACGCGCGCTTATGCAGAGATTTGGCTAGACGGTGAAAAAGTAGAAAGCACAGAAGAAGACGAACCGATTCTAGGCAAGAACTACTTACCACGTAAGTTTAAAACCACAGTGGTTATCCCACCGCAAAATGACGTAGATGTACACGCTAACGATCTCAACTTCGTAGCGATTGCAGATAACGGCAAGCTGGTTGGTTTTAACGTCCTGGTCGGCGGCGGCTTAGCGATGACGCATGGCGATACATCAACTTATCCGCGCCGCGCTGACGACTTTGGCTTTATTCCGCTGGACAAGACACTTGATGTTGCCGCAGCTGTAGTAACAACTCAGCGCGACTGGGGTAACCGTTCAAACCGTAAGAACGCAAAAACCAAATACACATTGGATCGTGTAGGTAGCGATGTCTTTAAAGCGGAAGTCGAGAAACGTGCTGGTGTTAAGTTTGAGCAAAGCCGTCCATATGAATTCACAGAACGTGGTGACCGTATTGGCTGGGTAGAAGGAATTGATGGTAAATATCATTTAGCGCTTTTCATCGAAAATGGTCGCTTATTAGACTTTCCAGGTAAACCACTTAAGACGGGTGTTGCTGAAATTGCCAAAATCCACAAAGGCGATTTCCGCATGACAGCAAACCAAAACCTAATTGTTGCGGGTGTACCTAAAAACGAAAAAGCGAAGATTGAAAAGATCGCTCGTGAACATGGCTTAATGGACGACGGCGTAAGTGAACAGCGTAAGAACTCAATGGCTTGTGTTGCTTTTCCAACTTGTCCGCTAGCGATGGCAGAAGCTGAACGTTTCCTTCCTCAGTTTGTTACTGATGTTGAGGGGATTCTGGAGAAGCACAACCTACCAGAAAATGACAACATCATTTTGCGTGTAACTGGGTGTCCAAATGGTTGTGGTCGCGCAATGTTGGCTGAAATTGGTCTAGTTGGCAAAGCGCCGGGTCGTTACAACTTGCACCTAGGTGGTAACCGTGCCGGTACTCGAGTACCAAAAATGTATAAAGAGAACATCACGGATAAGCAAATCTTAGAAGAGATTGATCTGCTGGTGGCTCGATGGTCGAAAGAGCGTGAAGAAGGCGAAGCCTTTGGCGATTTCACTATTCGTGCTGGCATTATCCAAGAAGTGCTCGTATCAAAGAGGGACTTTCATGCTTGATTCTGTAGCATCCAAGCTGGAGCTCACAGAGTTACTGACATTAACAAAGACGGAGCAAATCCTCCGTCTTGCTCAAATTAATGTCGAGCTCGAAAAGCTTTCAGCACAAGAGAGAGTAGCGTGGGCTTTAGATAATCTAGAAGGCGAGTTCGCGGTTTCTTCTAGTTTTGGTATTCAAGCCGCGGTTATGCTTCATTTAGTTACTCGCGCCAAAGCGGACATCCCCGTCATTCTAACCGATACTGGTTACCTGTTTGCTGAGACGTACCGATTTATCGATGAGCTGACAGATGCTCTCAACCTAAATTTAAAAGTTTATCGAGCCAAGGAAAGTGCGAATTGGCAAGAAGCTCGATATGGAAAATTATGGGAGCAAGGCGTAGAGGGAATTGAAAAATACAACAAGCTCAATAAAGTTGAGCCGATGCGTCGAGCGTTAAAAGAGCTTAATGTTGGAACGTGGTTCTCTGGACTGCGTCGAGAGCAAAGTAAATCTCGTGCAGGTTTACCGATTCTATCAATTCAGAACGGTGTGTTTAAATTTCTACCAGTAATTGATTGGACTAATAAAGACGTTCATTACTACTTAGAACAACACGGCCTTAAATACCACCCATTGTGGGATGAAGGTTACCTTTCAGTTGGTGATACACATACCACTCGTAAATGGGAGCCGGGAATGTCAGAGGAAGAAACTCGATTCTTTGGCTTAAAGCGAGAATGTGGCCTACACGAAGATGATGGCTCTGAACAAGATGGGTCTGGCATATAGCCATAATACTCTTTAAATAGAGTTTAGGTTAAGTTTAATAAAGATAGCTGCAATAAAGCAGCTATTCTTTATTTATGGTACTTGAAAAATACGTCTCAAAGCACAACTCTGTGGATAAGTTGTGTGAGAGTTTGGGGTAAAGTTGAATAAATAAAGGTTTGATCGAAAACTCATCGTTTAACCATTGTTTTTGCAATTTTTGAAAAATAACACTTGCCAATGTGAGCGCGATCTCTATAATGCCTCCTCGTCGACAGGGCAAGGGCTCAGAAGGGTTTAAGCGAAGTTGATAAGGCTGAAAAGAAAAACGAAATAATTTGAAGAAAGTGTTTGACACGATAAATTATCTCGCTAGAATGGCCGCCTCTTCCGAAGTGATGTCAATCACAAAGAAGAGTTGCTCTTTAACAATATAGACCTATCAATCTGTGTGGGCACTCGTTGATGATAATCCAATTCGATACTTCGGTATCAAATTAGGTTTCAATGAAACGAAGTGACCATTCGAATTGGGAAGCAGCCTTGAGCTGTTTTGTTTTACTTTTTCAAAAGT
>NZ_JAWOUX010000019.1:0-54172 GCF_033339595.1 Vibrio sp. 2096 | reverse complement strand
GGTTGAAAGCACCGGTCTTGAAAACCGGCATACGTTAATAGCGTATCTAGGGTTCAAATCCCTATCTCTCCGCCACTATTAAGAAGCCTTGCTAGAAATAGCGAGGCTTTTTTCATTTCCGTACATCTTTATTACTCTATCTGTGCTTGCCAAAAATCAATTCCATATGCGATCTACTTTTCGACAAAGTAATATTGGTATCGGTATTGGTTGTGACATTTTGATTTTTGCTAAGAAGTGCAGTTGCTTCTAAAGCTGTTCATCCTCATCACTGCATGCTGTCCCGATAAGGTTGTTGGAGATGCTTTGTTAAGGTGTTGAACCATCTATTGTCTTATCGTTCTCTTAAAGCACTACCATTGCTTCTCTAGCCCCTTTTACCGGATAGACCGAACAAATAAGCATACTCAAATAGCCACTGTTTCACTGATGTATCTTTTTGTTTTACTCAGTCTAGCGACGCGTGTGCTCTATTGCCTAAATCTAGCTACGTCTTAAAACCATACATCAACAGGCTAAAGTTACGTATTCCTGCATCTTTTAAAATTGTTTTGGATTCTGCTGGAATGACAGGATCAGAGTAGTCAAAAGAGAAGAGGAAAGTGAAACGATAGTGAGTTGCTAGGAAGTTGAGAACTACTTGGGAGCCAATGAATTGGATAAACATATTGATGACTAAGGACTGAAGGGTTAATAGCAGGCAATAAAAAAGCCGACAGGTAAGCTGTCGGCTTGGTTAGGTCATCTTAAGTTAGTCATTCTGTACGAGCGTGAGAGCTTTACGAGAGACTTCGTGAGCAGCTTTGGTTAGATTTTGCTTCTCTAGTGTGTCTGCTAGGAATGCATAGTCAGAGACGTCAGAGCGAAGCTTTAAGGCGATCTCAAAGTGATCCTGGGCTTCTTGCCACCTCTCTTGACGGAAATAGAAGTGCGCTAATGCGCTATGGGCAGCGGCGTTATCCGGTTCTTTCTTCACTACTCCCTCTAAGAAGACCACGACAGGGTGGGTATCTGGCAGGTTTAGATCTGGCAGAAGTTGATAAAGCTCTGGGGCAGGTTGTTTTTTTAATGCTTCTTTTAGCACGGTAAAGGCTTCTGCATCAGCTTTTCGTGTGATGAGTTCTCGAGCAAAACAGGCAACGAGGTTTGTGTCTTGTTTCACTTTACGTGAGAGACTATTCCAATGGGAGATTAGCCCTTCGCTACCTTGTTGTTGCGCTACTTCATGGAGTAAGCCGCACTGCGCCTTTTGAATCAGCTCTGCATGTTCTTCTTCCGTGATGAGTTTTGCTTTGGTTAGTTGTGGCAAGAGGTCAATAAGAGGTTGCCACAACTTTAGCTGCATGTACGTTGTTTTCAGCAAGTTCAATACAATAGAGTTACTCGCATACTGACTTTTTAACGATTGCAAGGTATCGAAAGCGGACTCGAACTCGTTGTCGCGGATAAATTGTTTCGCTCGAGTCAGTTCTACTGCGAGATGGGCGTTCTCTTGTTGGCTCGCTAGCTCTAGATAGTGATCTCGTTTTGCTTTATCACCTTGGCCTTGTGCGGCTTCAGACGCAACCAAGTAGCAAAGCAGCGGCATATCGTGATGATTTGCCCAGCGAGTTACTTTCTTCTCAGCACCTTTCCAGTCACCTTCTAGAAGTTTAATAATGCCTTCATTGGTGTATCGGCGGGAATGGCGCATTTTGCGAACACTGAAGTAGTTCCATGTTGTAGAACTAGCATAAACTAACTTCTTAATCAGGTACTCAAGCAGAAAAAGACCTGCGAGTGCAGCGATAACGAAAACCACTAATGTCGTTACGCTCATCTCGATCGTTTTCTCGGCAATGGAGATGAGTACATAGCCTTGCTGACCAGAAAACTGGGTGCCAACAAATAGTCCTGCGCCTAGTACAACAAATAGGAAAATAAGACGAAACATTACTTATCCTCCATGCCTGTCATCGTTGTGACTTCACGACGTAGGCGTTCACGGATGACATCTGATAGTTGAGACTGACTTTGCAGTTTTGTTGGGTATTCCACTTGAATATTTTGCTGACTTAGCAGGTTAACCGTTTTGTTGAACTCTTTAACGGAATTATCGTCTTGGTTGAAGAAAGCTAATGCCCATTTGTCGGCTGTTTTTAGAGATGTGGTGTAAATTTCACCTTGTTCTTGGTACACCGCTTTTATTGCCGTTTCCAATTTGGCTTTGATGTTTTCTTTCAGGTAAAAGTGTTGCTCAGGAGAAAGCAGTGGAATGACGTTACCATCGCGCGTGCGGAAGGTAATGAAGTTTTCTGAAAAGTCCTTCAAAGAGGTCATTAAGTTATCTTGCCAGTTTGCGATATCTTCAGACACTTCAGTGTTTTCTACGGCTTCAGCTTCAGGTAGCAGTGCATTGGCGAGAGGGAGCTTGTCTACTTGCTGTTGCAGGGCAGTTAAGCGTAGTACCAATCCATCACGGTCAATTAGCGGGATAGTGCGAAGTTTGGTGATATCGTTTGCCATTGCTTTACGTAGTTTGACGAGACTAGGGTCATTCAGCGCTGCAATGCGTTGGTCTGCACTTTCCATCAGTTGAGTCGCGCTTTCTACATCGTGCTCTAAGAACAATTTACGGCCGGCTAATTTGACGAGGTAATCGGCTTCCGCCAATAGCCAGTCGTTTGGTCGACGACCTTTCACATCGGCAACGGCGAGCTGTAAGCTTTCAATGCTCTTCTGTTGCTGTCCAAGTACCACTTCCGCTTTGTGTGTCACGGTTGTTGCTTTCTCGATGGTTTCTTCTTGTACCCGGCTGAGCTCTTGCTTCATGGAAGCTTGAGTGCTTTCTAGCTGACTTTTTAGTTGGGCGATCTGCGCTTGGTAATCGGCTTGCTGTTGATGCAGCTTGTACGCGAGGCCACCGCCAAAAATAATCGATAAGATGATAGCGACCGTGCCTAGTTTGACACCGCGTTTACCTTGTTTTTCTTCAAACTCGACTTTGGTTGGCTCTGCTGTTTTTGGGGGCTCGGCCGCTTGTGGTTGCTCTTTTTTAAGGTCCGCATCCTGCTGCGATGTGGTTTTTTCGACTAGCGGTGTCGATGAGGTTTCTTCGGAAAGGTTTTTATCGTTATTTTTTTGGTCGTTATTTTTACTTGTCATGCCTATATCCTGTGTAGCTAGGGCTGGAGAGCCGCCAGTAATTCTTGGTTGGATGCGCTTCCCGTGCATCTCACGCGAGTGAACCCCCTTTGAATTGCGATGTCAGCGATACGCTGACTGGGGATATACAACTCTTGTTGATTAAGCCAAGTCAATTGCTCCGACGTCAATTGGCTGCACAAATAATCCAGTTGTTCACCACTGGTGACAATAATCTGGTTAATTTGTAGGTTTTTCCATAGTGAGATACAGCTTACTGGATCGAATGGGATGAATTCTCTCTTGTAAGTCTCACTATAGTGAACTTTTGCGCCACGCCTCACCAATGCATCTTTGATCAGCTCTCTTCCGCCGTTACCACGAAGGATAAGAACTTGTTGTTGTGCCACATTGTTGAGCTCTGGCAGTCGCAATAAGTGTTCACTATCACTGACTTGGGGATAGTGTACTTTCTGTTGGGTACATTTGCTTAAATAGTGTGCTGTTTTTTGACCAACGGCAAGGTAAATAGCTTGTTTCGGCCATGACATCCCGTTGCTGGCTAAGATTTGCTGTGCACATTGCACTGCATGTCGACTAACAGCGATAACAATTTGAGCTTGATGTAGATGTTTAGAGAGGTGCGTGTCCGTGAGATCGGCGACAATGTCGATCAGAGGATGGTGATATGCGGAAATGCCGTGCCTTTCGAGCAGAGAGCAAAGCGCGTTGCCTTGCTCTCCCGGCCGAGTGACCAACACTGCCATGGTTATTCGTGATCTGCGTACAGCTTAGTTAGGATTTCACGAGCGCCGTTATCTAGCAGCTCATTGGCTAGCTGCACTCCTAATGCTTCGCCGTCTTTACGATGGCCACGAATTTCACCACGCACAATTTCGCTGCCATCTGGTTCGCCAACTAATGCGCGTAGCCAAATGTTGTCGCCGTCTAGCAGGGCATAGCTGCCGATAGGTACCTGACAGCCGCCTTCTAGCGTAAGGTTCATTGCGCGCTCACACAAAACGCGGTCTACGGTGTCTTGGTGGTTAAGTGGCTCAAGCAGCTTAAGCAGTCTTTCATCGTCAAGGCGGCACTCAATACCGACAGCACCTTGCCCTACCGCTGGTAGTGATTGCTCTGGTTCGATAAAGCTACGAATGCGCTCTTCAAGCATCAATCGTTTGAGGCCAGCCGCAGCAAGAATGATTGCATCATACTCACCCGCATCTAACTTACCAAGGCGAGTGCCCACATTACCGCGAAGCTCTTTGATGATGATGTCCGGACGATATTCTTTCAGTTGGCATTGACGGCGCAAACTGCAAGTACCAACCACGGCACCTTGAGGGAGCTCATCAATGTGGCTATAGGTATTAGAGACGAAGGCATCACGAGGATCTTCACGCTCACAAATGGTCACGAGGCCAAGGCCTTCTGGGAAATCGACGGGTACGTCTTTCATTGAGTGAACGGCGAGGTCTGCACGTCCTTCTAGCATCGCGATTTCAAGCTCTTTTACGAACAAGCCTTTGCCGCCAACTTTTGCTAGTGGTGTATCTAAAATCACGTCACCTTTGGTCACCATGGTTACTAACTCGACTTCCAAGCCAGGGTGAGCGGCTTGAAGGGCGTCTTTAACAAAGTAAGCTTGCCATAAAGCAAGAGGGCTTTTTCGAGTTGCAATGCGAATCGGTGTGGATTGTGTCATGATCTTCTCAATGCTGTTTGGATTTGGGTTTATCCTACCATTCTCATCAAGAAATGCTTACTGTTAGTTCGTTATCTCTGAAGGCTATGAATGGAATTACATGACGTTATGAAAATAGTGTGACTGGATTCTCAATTAGACTAAGGACTATTATTAGTAATAGGTAATAAGAGCGAAACTACCGCGCGATTAATTTTGTGACTAAAGTATGGTTTTGTATCCAGAGTGATACGCGGGCGTGAAGCTTTACCCGCACCAATAAAAGTGTTAAATTGATCACGTTTTTAAGCCATTTTGGTTTAAAACGTCAGCAGATTTTCGTGATTGTTCAACCAAGGAATTCCCCTTGCAGGCTTACACCCAAAAAATCATCCAGCGACTAGATAATTTGAATCAGCAGCGAGTTGATCGCGCGCTGGCGCTTATGGATTCGCAAAGCCAGCAAGTCTTCCATTTGATTCCTGCCTTGTTGAATTACAACCATCCTGTAATTCCTGGCTATTATGATGCCGATGTCCCTTTTGGTGTGCATGGGCTTGAACTAAATAGCATTCAGCAACAATTCATAGATGATATTCAACTTGCCATTGGTCAGCCGCTCAAGACGGTAGAAAAGCCCGCTATATTGGGTTTGTACACCATGGGCAGTACCTCCTCGATTGGTCAAAGTACTTCCAGTGATTTGGATATTTGGGTGTGTATCTCACCAGAGATGGATTGTGACGAACGCGAGTTATTGACCAATAAATGCCTACTCATCACGGATTGGGCACAAAGCAAAGGCGTGGAAGCGAACTTTTTCTTAATGGATAAAGAGCGCTTTAGAAGCAATCATTCTGAGGAGATGACAGGTGATAACTGTGGTTCATCTCAGCACTTACTTTTGCTAGATGAATTCTATCGTAGTGCGGTGCGTATTGCCGGACAGCGTTTGTTATGGCAAATCGTGCCGCCAGAAATGGAAGAGTGTTACGACGAGTACGTTTCTCAACTGTGCAGTGATGGTTACATCGACTGTAGTGAATGGATCGACTTTGGTAAATTGAACTGCATTCCTGCTGAAGAATACTTCGGCTCGAACTTGTGGCAGTTATACAAAAGCATCGACTCTCCCTACAAATCGGTATTAAAAGCCATCTTGCTAGAAGCTTACTCGTGGGAATACCCGCATACTCAATTGTTAAGTATCGACACTAAGCGTCGTTTCTTTGCCCATGAGCCTGACCTCTATGGCATGGATGCGTACTACTTAATGTTGGAAAAAGTAACCCGTTACCTAGAGCGAATTCAAGACGATACACGTTTGGATTTGGTGCGTCGCTGTTTCTATCTCAAAACCCATGAAAAACTATCTCGTGAGCCGAATATTGGCTCAGTAGCTTGGCGTCGTGAAGCACTGAGCGATATGATTGCAAAATGGAATTGGGATGCCAGTGTCGTTGCAGAGCTCGATGACCGCCGTAATTGGAAGGTTGAACAAGTAAAGGTGGTACATCATGCATTGCTGGATGCGTTGATGCAAAGCTACCGTAACTTGATTCAATTTGCGCGTCGTAACGACATCACTTCTGCTATCAGTCCGCAAGACATCAGTATTTTGGCCCGTAAACTCTACGCGGCTTTTGAAGTATTGCCGGGCAAAGTAACGTTACTAAACCCACAGATTTCACCTGATCTGCACGAGCCTGACTTGAGCTTTATCGAAGTGAAAAAAGGGGGGGTAAACAAGTCTGGTTGGTACCTCTATAAACAACCGCTTATTGCGCACCGCATTTTGGGGCAACCATATCTAGAGCATCATGAATACTTGAGTAAGTTGGTTGCTTGGGCATTCTTCAATGGCTTGATCACTGAATCGACTCGTTTACATGCCGTGGTACGTGAAGCGCAGCTAGATATTGATAAGTTTTACCAAATGGTGAGTGACTTACGAAATACTTTTGCGTTGCGTAAGCGTCGTCCATCTATGCAGGCGCTAGCGAGTCCTTGTGAAATAAGCCAGCTTGCGATGTTCATCAACTTCGAAAATGATCCGACGTCTGAACTTTCTGGTCGTTCGTTGAAAGTGGATGTTAAGAACACCGATATTTTTAGCTTTGGTCCAGAACATAAAAATTTAGTCGGCAGTGTTGACCTTGTTTACCGTAACTCTTGGCATGAAGTGCGTACGCTGCATTTCAAAGGGGAAACGGCGATGCTGGATGCACTGAAAACCATTTTGGGCAAAATGCACCAAGATGCGTTGCCACCAGAATCAGTGGATGTGTTCTGCTATGCGAAGAACATGCGTGGTGTGATGCGTAATATGGTTTACCAGCTTTTAGCTGAATGTATCGACTTACGCTTGAAACCAGTAGAGCAAGAGAAACGCCGCCGCTTTAAAGCGATGCGTCTTGGTAACCAGACTTATGGGTTGTTCTTTGAACGTCGTGGTGTGTCGGTGCAGAAGCTAGAAAATTCCATCGATTTCTACCGCAGCATTTCTACTAACAAACTCAAAGGCTCGCCGCTGTTAATGCTCGATCGTGAGCAAGAATATCAAATGCCGGAGGCGGTGGATGGGTTTGCCAGTGAAGGTCTGGTGCAGTTCTTCTTTGAAGATAACGAAGATGGCTTCAATATTTATGTTTTGGATGAGTCAAATCAAGTGGAAGTGTATCACCAATTTAGTGGCTCCAAAGATGAAATGATTTCGTCTGTAAACAGCTTCTACACGTCGGTAAAAGACGATAGTCGCGTCGCGTCGAAGTTTATTAACTTTAACCTGCCTCAGTACTATCAAATTATTCACCCTGAAGAGGGGAATGCGTATATCATTCCTTACCGTAATGACGGTTGTTCACCGAGTCGCCCGACCAAAACTGTGAACGCGTAATTAAACCCGTATCAATAAACAAAAAGAGCACTTCGGTGCTCTTTTTGTTTTGGTGACGATTGACCAGAATTATGCCCAATCAATGGCTTCGCCTGCGTGCTTTTCACACTCTTTCTTCACCATTTCAAATAGCTCCATACCCGTTTTTGAGCAGGTCCATTTACCTTCAATAAGCTTGAAGTGGAAACCACCAGATTTGGACGCTAGCCAGATCTCATGCATCGGCTCTTGGCGATTAATGATGATTTGGCTGCGGTCTTCAAATTCCAATGTCATTACGTTGCCAGTGACTTCGTAATCAATGTCTGCGCCTGAATCATCGATGGATTCTTCGATGATTTGCATCTGCGCATCCACCAGTTGATGAAATTCAGTATCGTTCATCCGTCTATCCTATTGCTTTTCCTGAGTGTGGTGCGATTATAGGGGGCATTGATTCAATAATCACGATATGCGAAATGAAAAAATTAGTTACTGTGTTGTTTGTGATGGTTGCCGCGACCTTAGCGGGGTGTGGTCAGTCTGGCTCACTATACATTCCAGATGACACTCAACAGAATGAGCAATCACAATAAATAACCGCACCTTAGGGTGAAATTAGGGTTCAGCAGTCGAATAAAATAAGGGAAGCGAATTTTGGATTACTTCAACTATCAGGATGATGGCCAGCTTTGGGCCGAAGACGTCCCACTTCAAGCTCTTGCAGAGCAATATGGCACTCCTCTTTATGTATATTCTCGAGCCACGCTAGAGCGCCATTGGAAGGCGTTTGATAGTGCTGTGGGTCAGCATCCTCACCTGGTTTGCTACGCGGTGAAAGCCAACTCAAACTTAGGCGTATTGAACACGCTAGCGCGTTTGGGATCGGGTTTTGACATCGTGTCGGGTGGTGAACTTGAGCGTGTGATTGCCGCAGGCGGTGATCCGAAAAAAGTCGTTTTCTCTGGTGTTGGTAAAACACCGGCAGAGATGAAGCGCGCTCTTGAGCTAGGTATCAAATGTTTCAACGTTGAATCTGAGCCAGAGCTAGAACGTTTGAACAAGGTTGCGGGTGAGCTTGGTGTGATTGCGCCAATTTCTCTGCGTATCAATCCAGATGTCGACGCGAAAACACACCCTTACATTTCGACTGGTCTTCGCGACAATAAATTCGGCATTGCGTTTGATCGTGCGCCAGATGTTTATAAATTCGCGCAAAGCCTGCCGAACTTGAATGTGCAAGGTATCGACTGCCACATTGGTTCTCAGCTGACCAATATAGACCCATTTATCGACGCGACAGACCGTTTATTAGCCCTGATTGATGATTTAAAAGCGCAAGGCATTAACATTCGTCACCTTGACGTCGGCGGTGGTTTGGGTGTGGTCTATCGTGATGAATTACCACCTCAGCCTTCTGATTACGCCAAAGCGTTACTAGGCCGTCTTGAAAATCACCAAGACTTGGAGCTGATCTTTGAGCCAGGCCGTGCAATTGCTGCGAACGCAGGTATATTGCTAACGCGTGTTGAGTTTTTAAAACATACTGAGCATAAAAACTTTGCGATTATCGACGCTGCAATGAACGACTTGATGCGTCCTGCGCTATACCAAGCATGGCAAGATATTGTGCCAGTTTCACCGCGAAAGGGTGAAGCTCAGACTTACGACTTGGTTGGTCCTATTTGTGAAACCGGCGACTTCTTGGGTAAAGATCGCGCACTCGTTTTGCAAGAAGGTGATCTACTCGCGGTTCGTTCAGCAGGTGCCTATGGTTTTGTGATGTCTTCGAACTACAATACTCGTACCCGAGCAGCAGAAGTGATGGTGGACGGTAAACAAAGCCACTTAGTTCGCCAGCGTGAGGAGCTGACCAGTTTGTGGCAGCTGGAACAGATTCTACCGGAGTAACACACAACAAATGCATTTCCACTTTTCCAAAATGCACGGTTTGGGCAACGACTTCATGGTCGTCGACTGTATTACCCAGAACGTGTTTTTCTCGCAAGACCTGATCCGCCGCTTGGCGGATCGTCATACTGGCGTTGGTTTTGACCAATTGCTTGTGGTAGAGGCCCCTTACGACCCTGAAACCGACTTCCATTATCGGATTTTTAATGCCGATGGTAGTGAAGTTGAACAGTGTGGTAACGGTGCTCGCTGTTTTGCCCGCTTTGTTCGCTTGAAGGGGCTGACCAATAAATACAGCATCAGCGTGAGCACCAAGAAAGGAAAGATGATTCTCAACATCGAAGATGATGGGGAAGTGACGGTCAACATGGGCGTGCCAGAGTTTGAACCGAACAAAATTCCTTTCAAAGCGAAGCAAAAAGAGAAAACTTACATCATGCGAGCAGGCGACAATACCTTGTTTTGTGGTGCTGTGAGCATGGGTAACCCGCACGTAGTGACCGTGGTCGACGATGTGGATACGGCAGAAGTGGAAACTCTCGGTCCGCTGCTTGAGTCGCATGAGCGTTTCCCAGAGCGCGTCAACGCTGGCTTTATGCAGGTGATGAGTCGTGACCATATTCGTCTTCGAGTTTACGAGCGAGGCGCAGGAGAGACACAAGCTTGTGGTAGTGGTGCATGCGCGGCAGTCGCGGTTGGGATTCTGCAGGGCTTGTTGGATGAAAACGTTAAGGTTTCTCTACCTGGTGGTGAATTGCGAATTGCATGGCAAGGTCCTGGCAAGCCGTTGTTTATGACCGGACCTACAACGCATGTATTTGATGGTCAATTATCTTGCTAGTTGAAGAAAAAGGAAACGGTTTGTCTCAAGTAGAAGCAGATGCCTTAACGGCTGAAGTAGTGGCCGAGTACCTCAAAGATCATCCAGACTTTTTTGTGCAACGTCCGGAGCTTGTGGATCGCTTATCTTTCCCACACTCAGACTTAGGCGCGGTATCTTTGGTGCACATCCAAATGAATCGCCAACGTCAGCGCATTGAAGAGTTAGAGGAAGAGATCACTACACTAATGTCGCTTGCGGCGAACAATGATCGGACCTTTTACGAATTTATGGATTTGCAGGGGCAGATTCTAAAGTGTGGTGACTTTAAACAAGTCATTCATTCTATCGAAGCGAAAGCCAAGGCGCTGGGCTTACGTGCGTTTGTTCGATTGTTTAGTCAATGCGACGCATCGATTCAATTGAGTAAGGAAAGTTATCAACGCTTTGCGACCACTCACTTAAATGGCAAAGATGCGTACTTAGGACGTCTTCGCAAAGTAGATCGTGAAGCTTTGTTTGGCAACATGGAAGTGCCGGAAATGGGGTCCTATGTGGTACTGCCGCTCGTGAAACAGCAAACACTGGGCGTGCTTGCTTTTTCTAGTGAAGATGGCGGCCATTTTCAGCCAGATATGGATACCTTGTTTTTGCGTCACCTATCATTAGTAGTGGCACATCTCGCTCAAACACTGGTATGGCAAAGTTACGATGACGACAACTCCCAACACTCCTCTGCCAAATAGTCTGCAAAAGCCTCTTGAGCGCTTCTATGAATTCTTACGAAGCGAAAAGGGGCTTAGCCTACATACTCAGCGCAATTACAAACAGCAGCTAGAAACAATGGCGCAGCACTTAGCTGAAATGGGACTCAAAGATTGGTCTCAAGTGGATGCTGGTTGGGTGCGCCAATTAGCAGGTAAGGGCATGCGAGAAGGCATGAAAGCCAGCAGTTTGGCAACGCGACTCTCATCGCTGCGTAGCTTTTTCGATTTCCTTATTCTGCGTGGCGAGATGTCGGCTAACCCAGCCAAAGGGGTTTCAGCACCTCGCAAAAAACGCCCGTTGCCCAAAAACCTCGATGTTGACGAAGTGAGCCAATTACTTGAAGTCAACGAGGACGACCCGTTGGCTGTGCGCGATCGTGCCATGATGGAGCTGATGTACGGCGCCGGTTTACGTTTGGCTGAGTTGGTGGGTGTGGATGTACGTGATGTACAACTGCGTAGTGGTGAGCTTCGTGTTATTGGTAAAGGCGATAAAGAACGTAAAGTGCCGTTCTCTGGGATGGCAACCGAGTGGGTCGGGAAGTGGTTACGCGTTCGTGGTGATTTAGCCGCTCCAGGTGAGCCCGCCTTGTTTGTATCTAAGCTCGGAACGCGTATTTCGCATCGTAGCGTGCAAAAGCGCATGGCTGAATGGGGGCAGAAACAGTCTGTCGCAAGCCATATTAGTCCGCATAAATTGCGTCACTCATTTGCGACACATATGCTCGAATCAAGCAATAACTTACGTGCGGTGCAGGAGCTTTTAGGGCACGAGAACATTTCGACGACCCAAATCTACACGCACTTGGATTTCCAACATTTGGCGCAAGCCTACGACCAAGCCCACCCACGCGCACGCAAAAAGAACGGGGAGTGAGCCGAAGTATGAAATTTTATCGCCGTATCGAGCCTATTAAGGCAATGACCTTTGACCTAGATGATACCCTCTATGACAACTATCCTGTGATCGTTCGCATGGAGCGTGAGTTGCTATCTTGGCTCAAGCACCATCATCCAGCGGTTGCTCATATGAACAAAGCGGATTGGTTTGCTCTCAAACAGCGAGTTGTGCAGCAACAACCCGAGCTGAAGAGCGATGTCACTTTATGGCGTTTAGTGCAACTTCAGCAAGCCTTCTCCCAAGTAGGCTACGACGAAGACGCAGCACATGCCGCCGCGAAAGCCGCAGTAGACGTTGCGTTGGACTGGCGTAGCCGTTTTGAAGTGCCGCAGCAAAGCCTCGATGTACTGGAGGAACTCGCGCAGCACATCCCGTTGGTGGCAATCACCAACGGTAATGTGGATTTAGACCGCATCGGTCTTACGCCTTATTTCCAACAGGTACTTAAAGCAGGACCAGATGGATTGGCGAAACCCGCAACCGATATGTTTACTAAAGCGAAGCGATTCTTGGATATTCCTGCGGAGAATATTCTGCATGTCGGTGATCACCTAACCACGGATGTGCATGGTGCAAAGTTGGCTGGTTTTGCAGCCTGTTGGTTTAATGATATGAATAAAAATGTCATTAACCATTCAAAAACACGTACTTTACCTGATATTGAAATCAATAGTTTGCAGCCGTTACTCACACTTTTTTAATTGCTTTCGCATTAATCCATTCTAATCTCATTTTGTGTCTAGAAAAGCAGCGCAAAGCCACGTAAATTATTCTCTATTAAATAAAAATAGTAACGCCACACGTCGTGGTGAAGATAGTGTTACGGCAGTGGTAGGTCCATGCGAGCTTTTTCAAAACTGGTTCACGATGTCAGTCAACTGAATGACTTTTTAGTCACTTTTCCGACTTCCTCAGATAAACAATATTTAGTACAAATATTGTCGACGCAATCGCGCGAAATTACGACCACACTTGCAGACGCCGTTTTGTCGTCGCTGCCGAATGCTCATGTTATGGGGCATAGTACGCGTAATGTGATTCTGGAAGGGGAGATATTTACCTCTGGTTGCCTAGTGAGTGTGATTGAATTTGAGCAAACCACGCTGACTTCTGCGGTACAAACATACTCTTACTCTCCTGACATTGATGGCGGGGAACTCAAGCGCTCTCTTCTAATGCAGCATAATTCACAGGTGATCCTCAGCTTTGCTGTGCAAATTGAACGACGTGACTATCCCTTGTTTCAAACCTTCGCCAGTGAAGAAGTAGTGATTTCTGGAGGGTTGGCGCAGAGTATTGACGATGGCTGCTGGGTGCTATATCAAAACCGAGTTTACGATAACGCTGTGGTTGCCGTAGCTTTGCACAGTGATACTTTGAAGCTATGGACTGATGCGTATTCGGAATGGAACCCGATTGGCATGCCACACAAAGTCACTCATGCAAAAGGAACGCGCTTGTATTGTCTAGGTGAGAAGAAAGCGCTGGACGTATACAAGCGTTACTTGGCGGATGGCCATGACGTGACGCTGAGTCAACTGCTCAGCTTTCCTTTGTATCGAGAAAGCTTAGGGCGAAAGGAAGTTTGTACGGTAACGGAGCTGCACGCTGATGGCAGTATGAGCTTCGACAGGCCCTGGTGTCTTGGTGACGAAGTGCAATTTTGCTATAACCATCCCTCGTTAACGCTCGAGCAAGTGCGGCATGGTGTGGTTGAGTTAGCCATGCACCAACCTGAAGTCGTGATGATTTTTAACTGCGCGTCACGGTTAGACTTTATTGACAGCAGCGACGAAGTCCAAGCCTTCAAAGATATTGCGACGACGTTTGGTAGTTACTGTATGGGGGAACTGCATGGTGGTATTGGTCAGCCCGAAATTCTTCATCACAGCCTGACGTATTTAGCGATGCGAGAGGGAGACGAAGTGCAAACATTGAACTTGCCTAAGTCGCCCGTTAGCTCCTCTATTTCACCGTTGTTTAGCTTGATTCGAAATGCGATCGGCGATCTCAACCATATGAACGCGCATATGGGATATCAACTCGATCGCCAAACGCGCAAGTTACAAGAAAGCTATCGACGCGACAGTCGTACGGGGTTACAAAACCGGGTCGCATTGCAAGAGCGGCTGAGTAACATCGATTTGGATGAGCATTTGTTGACTCTAAAGCTACTTAACTTTAGTCATATCAACGAAAAATACGGCTACCGAGTGGGAGATCAATTACTCAAAGATCTCTCAATGCACTTTACGAATCGACTACGAAAGCGTTTCGGCATGCCAACGGCTTTGCAGCTTTATAGTATTGGGGTTGGTGAATGGGCGTTCATATTTAAAGCTGATCAAAGCAGCGAGACCATCAAACAGCACTTTGCGCGTTTTGCTGACGCGGTAGAACAAACTAATTTTGAGCCAATTGGCCTACGTGAAATAGATTATCTTTCTATCTCGCTATGCGGCGGCTTAGTGAGTCGTCGAGATTTTCCATCCGCTTCAGTAGATGAGCTCTTACTCAAAGGCATCGAAGCTAGGCGCTCCGGTGTACGCAGTAATACCCATATCTGTAATGCGAAAGATATTGAAGTCAGTGAGGATGTGCGTAAAGAGCAACTTGGATGGCTAAGTTGCGTCAGTAGAGCCATTCTCAAACAGAACATCATCACTTATAGCCAACCCATTGTGCATGCGGGTAGCCACAAATTGGCAAGCCAAGAATGTTTGGTTCGTATTCTGGAAGCCGATGGAACGGTGATTGCGCCAGGGCGTTTTCTGCCAATTATCTCTGATACGCATCTTTACACTCGACTAAGTCGGCACATGATTCATTCTACGTTGCATTATATGCGAGATAAGCAAGGTGACTTTTCTATAAACTTATCGCCGCAAGATTTGCTCAGTGATAAAACTTTAATGCTTTTAGAGCATGAAATTAGCCAGCTAAATGACCCAAGGCGAATTGGTTTAGAAGTGCTGGAATCTGAGCAGATCAAAGACTACGGCCGAATGATAGAAGTGTGCAGTCATTTTAGAAGCTTAGGGGCGCGTATCATTGTTGATGACTTTGGGTCCGGTTATTCGAATATCGATGAAATCCTAAAGTTGGAGCCAGAAGTCATAAAGCTCGATGGCAGCTTGATTCGTGATATTGATAAAGACTTAAAACAGCGCAAGATCGCTTCCCAGTTGGTGCGTTTGTGCCAGGTGTTTAACGCGGAGACGGTGGCGGAGTTCGTCCACAATCAGGAGGTGTGTACCATCGCACAAGACATGGGGGTGGATTATTTGCAGGGTTACTATCTTGGCGAGCCGACTCGACTGTTTTAATGATGTTTCACGTGAAACTTCTTGTCGTAAAAAACGCAGCGTAGGCTGCGTTTTGTGTTTGGTCCTTCTACTGAGCTTAATGTTTAACGCTTAAGAGCGTGTCCACTCTTTTCAGCTTGGAACAGAGCGAGGTAATGGGCAAAAAAGCGCTGCATTTGTTGTTGGTTGTTTTGTTCTCCAAGTTGCCCGAGCAAATGTGCAGCGACTTCAAACGTACACAAATTACCTTGTTGTTGGTTGCGTCGCAGCTGATATTGTGAGTCCGCCGACGCGGACAATCCCATAGTAGGGATACCTTCTAACCAACGGCTCTTATTGATCATCTTGCGCGCCTCTTGCCAGGTGGCATCCAAAATAATAAACAGCGGAGTTTTGGTTTGTTGCTGGCTTTGGAGTACCACATCTTCGAGTGTGATACTTTCTTCACAGGGGAAGAGCAACACCGGATACCGCGACGGATCAGCTAATAGAGAGAGTAATTCTGCTGGTGGCTGTTTGCGATCCCAGATTACTCGCTCAATGTTGAGTTGGCACTGCTCTAGTAGCTGGCCGGTATTAGTATCACGCTTCAGTTCATTCGGATGCATTAACAGCAGGATGTTGTGCTCACTGGTAAGTTTCGGCATCAGCGAGCACATACAATTGAATTGAAAACCGCAGGTTGGACACGGTTGAGACATTAAAGACGAACTCCTTCTCGCACCGGGCTTATCCCATCAGAGAACAGACGCACACCACTGACTTGGTTTGGCGTTGCCGTTGGCGCCATGCTTGGGTTGAGTGGGTAGCTAACCCCAGTGTATTGCATAACATGTTGAGCCGCTTTAGCTCCGCCACCGCTGACATTAAAAATCAGATCTCGCCAACCATGAGAGGTTTGTTGGCCGAGCATAATCGGGCTTTGCACTAGTGTAATGCGGCTATTAAAGCGCCATTCCTTTTCGTGATGTTCAAATATTAGCAATGTACAGCCACCGGAACCACACCAATCCAACTGTACCAATAGCTCTTCGTTACCATCGCTGTTGAGGTCGTAAGTTAGCCAACGGTATTGGTTATTGTTGGGGTTGGTTTGATGGATAAAGAAGTAGTTGCGCACCGCGGCATCTACTTTTGAATCAAACTCTGCACTAGAAGGGACGTCAGCACTACCGATGGGGTTGTTGGTGCGTTTTTCGGCTGGTTGCATGATGCCTTCATCACGAACGGTGGCAGGATAAAGGACTAAACCACCATCGGCGATTGGGTATACCAAGTTACCGACTTTTTCTTTGGTCGCTTTGAGCTGATTGCCTTCTCGAGTAAACAGTCGCTCTGACATTAGCCTTTGCTGTTGATGATGCGTCATGACAACTTGAACCTGAGACGGACTTAACTGTTGCCAGTAACCACGCTCGATTAATGGTGCTTGTCCATTGGCGTAACGGTATTTTGTTGTGGCGCTGTGGTCTGGGTTTAAGGTCATTTGTACTTCAAAGCCTTGTGATTGGGTTGAGGTCGCGACATAGGTATTAGCCCAGCCAAGCGTTGCATCGACGTTTGCAGCCATACCACAACCTTGATACGTCTCGCCATCATGTTTTAGTGTTGCTTTCCAGCCATATAAAGAATCGCTCATTGTGTCTGAGCAGAGGTTTTCTGTTAAGCGAAGCTCACCACCTTGCAGTTGATAAGTGCGCTGGCGAGGTTGAAGCTGACTGCTGTTAATCGCTAATTTTGTGGTTTGTTTGCCGATTTGCTGGAATGTTAGTCCATTAGCCTCAAAGCTTGCCGACCAAGAAGGCTCATTACCAAACACGCGAGTTGGTTTGTTTGGTTGCTGACAACGGTTTGGGTTTTCCGTTGTGAGGAAGTTCACTTGTTCCACTACAAAGTTAGCATCGAAATCAGCAGAAAACCCATCGATGCCCGGTGGGTTGAGGTGGCCGATAACCTCGCCATACATAGTCTGGTAAGGCTCGTTATTTAACTGAATTGCTCGTTGCATTTGCTGTGGTGATAGTTGCAACCAATATTGCTTGTCGCTGCCACAAGGCATGATGTATTGGCTCTCGTGACCGACGATCACTTTTCCGCGTAGCATAAAAGTTTGAGGTTGAATGGTTTCAGGCTTATCTAAGGTTGCTGGTGGAGAGGTTGGGTCAGCAGCACCAGATTGTGGCGGCTGTGAACTACATGCTTGCAGAACCAGCAGGGTGGCAAGCGCCACTGGGTTTTTCAAAGCCTTCATGTTATATCTTCCTCATTATTGTTACTCAATCGGCATCGGATGGCATTATGGCATATTGGTTATTTAAAACTGAACCAGATACCTTTTCTATTGACACGCTTCGAACCCAAAAGGTTTCATGTTGGGAGGGAGTTCGTAATTATCAGGCGCGCAATATGATGCGTGACCAAGTGAAGGTGGGCGATTTAGTCCTGATTTACCACTCTTCTTGTAAACATGTTGGCGTGGCAGGTATTGCTAAAGCTGTGAGAGAAGCCTATCCCGATCATTTCCAATTCGATCCCGAAAGCGATTATTACGATCCAAAGTCAGACCCAGACAACCCGCGTTGGATTATGGTGGATGTCGAGTTTGTACGTAAAACGGCGCGAGTGATTCCGTTGTCGGTGATGAAAGCGATGCCAGAACTTGAGAACATGCCGTTGGTGAAACGTGGAAATCGCTTGTCGATTATGCCCGTGACAGAAGAAGAATGGGACGCGATTCTTGGCAAAGAGAAGCTGCCAAGTCAGCGATAAAAGAGAAGGGCTGCGAATGTGCAGCCCTTCATTATTTGGAGTATTGAAGCTTACAGCAAGTGTTCTTGTAGGTAGTGTGCAACCGCATCTTCTGCATTGCTGCCAATTACTTCATTATTTGGTAGAGCTTTCATCACTTTTTCGTGTGATGTACCCATAACTAGCCCTTTACTTGCCATCGACAGCATTTCTACGTCATTCATGCCATCACCAAATGCTACGCAGTTTTCTAACGTGAGGTCGAGTTTTTTCGCTACCGCTTCAAGAGCATGACCTTTAGACACGCCAGCGCTCATTACTTCCAAACACCAAGGCGTTGAAAATGCGATGTTCAGCTTATCACCAAACTGCTCACGTAGTTTGTTTTCAAATACGACCAAACGTTCGTGGTCTTCTCCAGGATGCGTGAAGAAAACTTTCGCAATACCGTCAGTTGGGGCGTGGTCTTCATCAAATAAGACGTAAGTGAATTCATCGTGGAAGTCACGTAACGTTTCATCATCCTTGTTCATCAACCAGCTATCATTTTGATACATGTGAATAAGTATTTCTTGATCATGTTTGATCGTGTCGATCACGCCTTGTACCAGTTCCGCAGGGACATTCTCGCTGTACATTAGCTGATCTTCCTGGTCATGCACTCGGGCACCATTCGACGTGATCATATAAGCTGGAATGCCAACTTGGCGACGGATGCTCGCAACGTCTACGTGGTGACGGCCGGTTGCAAAGACAAAGGTATAACCCTTTTCATGCAGCGCTTTTAGCGTCTCTTTTGAGTAAGCACTGAGCTGATGGTTTGGTGCGAGTAACGTGCCATCCAGATCAGAGGCAACGATTTTGGTGATCTCTTTGCAAGGTAGCGATGTGCTCATGAAGTCCTCGTAAACGGTTTGGATAGTGTGGAACAGGTGAATTGCAAACGGAGTACAGCAGACTGACTAGATCGTACTGCTCCGAATGCGGGGGAACTTGGGCCCGTAGCACTATGCGGTTAAACACTGTGTCAAAGTAGCCAAGTTCAAGCAGTGTACGCCAAAATGAGGATGAAAAAGAGGGTAAATCGATGTGTAGACATTTCCTCTTTAATCTTAGTCGTGAAATGGTCGCCTAGAGTTCTTATTGTGCTTGTTCGTTTGATGGCGATTTAGGGTCATTCATAAAGCGGAAAATCGCATCGAGCGCTTGATTACGATACTTGTCGGTCTCGAACAAGATTTCATGCTGTGCGCCTTCGATGGAAAGCAGATCCGCGTGCGGGTTGGTTTTCCGCAATTTATCAATAAAACGCTTTTGCGCGAGGTTGCTAACAATCCGATCGTTTCCGGCTTGGATTAGGATTACTGGTATTTTGACTTGGCGAGTTAATAAAAAGCACTGCTTAGCGGCCATGAGCCCTTGCCAAACCCAGCGAGTGCTTGGCCCACCGACTTGCAGTTCCGGTTTTTCCGTATATAGGTTTCGGAACCATTGGTAGCGGCCGTAACTTTGGCTAAGTGGGTTATCTTCAAAGGGCTTAGGGAAGTAGGCCTGATGTCCTGGTGCATAGCGTGGCAAAGTCGATACCGCTGACATAATTTGTGTGACCGGAATCGCTATTGGTGATAGGTACCATGGCAGGTTAATGCCAAACATGGGCGCACTTAGAATCAAACCAGTAAAAGGGTGTTCTGGGTGAGTTTGCAGGTAACGTGTGGCGATCGCGCCGCCCATAGAGTGCGCGATGATGAAGCATTGTTGATATTCGCTAAGGTCGTGTTTTTTTACGACGATGTCCATATCATCAATATAATCAGTAAAGTCATAGACGTGACCCATATCTGAGTCAGATAATAAACGATCTGATAAACCTTGACCGCGGTGGTCAAAGGAATAGACATCGAAACCTTGGCGGTAGAGATCGTAAAACAGCTCTTGGTATTTCCAGGAAGACTCAATGCGTCCATTTACGATGAGCACGGCTTTTTTATGCTCTGGGTTGGTTAGCTTGCACCAGTAAATGTTCTTTTTCTCAGTCCCTTTAACAAAGCCCTCTTGGCGAGTTTGCCAAAGTGCTGCGATCGGACCACCAATTGCTTGCTCAAATAATGTCTCTTGAGTATAAGTCAAAGGTGAATGGTTAGTCGCCATTAGTTGATTACCTGAAGATACGTTGTTTACGCGATGTATCATCGAAGAATTAGTGAGGAAATGCAATGGATACCCATGTCTGGTTAGCTTATGTAGTAACAGCAATCGTTTTTAGTTTGGCTCCGGGCTCTGGCACGGTGAACTCAATCAGTAATGGTTTGAGTTACGGTACCCGTAAATCACTGGGTGCCATTATTGGCTTACAAATTGGTTTAGTTATCCACATCGCGCTGGTGGGGGCGGGTATTGGTGCGCTTGTCGCGCAGTCAGCAACCGCATTTTCTGTCATTAAATGGGTTGGTGCCGCTTATCTGGTTTGGCTGGGGGTTCAGAAATGGCGCGACACATCAAGCTTAGTCGCAGCTGAAAACCACAACGAGATGTCAGGCACGGCGCTGTTGTACAAGGCAGTGTTGATTAACCTCACCAACCCTAAATCGATTGTTTTTCTGGTGGCGTTGTTCCCGCAGTTTATTGACCCGGCAAAAGACCAAATCACGCAACTGTTGGTGCTTGGCGTCACTACGGTCGTGATTGATGCGTGTGTAATGTTGGGTTACACGAGCTTGGCAGCACAAATGGGACGCTTTATTCGCTCCGATAAAATCATGGGAAAAATAAACAAAGTATTCGGTTCAATGTTCATGGGTTGTGGTGCATTATTAGCAGCTGCAAAGTCATAAGCCATTTATAGGTCCTTCTTTAGCATGAATACAACGTATGTCGCTCGCCAGCCGATCTTTAATCGAAAAAGACAGACGCTGGGTTATGAATTGTTGTTTCGAGACGGGGAGAGTAACGCATACCCTTCACATATTGATTCAAATCGAGCGACATACCGACTGATCGTCGAAAACTTCCTATCACTGGGCACTAACCCAGTGATTGCCTCTTCAAGATGCTTTATTAACTTTCCTCATCAAAGCTTGGTGCGACGTTTGCCGCGCAGTTTGCCGAAAAACAAAATTGTCATCGAAGTGTTGGAAACGTGCCAACCTACGGATGAGCTTCTTGATGCGATTCGTGAGTTTTATCGAGAAGGTTACTTGATCGCTTTGGATGACTTCACCCTAACACCAGAATGGCGTCGTTTTTTGCCATATGTGCATATTGTGAAGCTCGACATTATGGCGATGGGGCTCGAAAAGGCCTGTGAACTGGTCAAAACACACCTTGCCAAACGCGTCAAATACCACTTTTTAGCAGAACGTGTTGAAACCGCAGAAGAGTTTGAGCAAGCGAAAGCGGCTGGCTTTAAATTTTTCCAAGGTTATTTTTTTAGCAAGCCACTCGTCTCGCAGACTAAATACGTCAGTCCTGAGCAAGTGTTGGCATTGCAACTGTTTCGTGAAGTTTGTGCTCCTGAGCCTGACTTTACTCGTATCGAGTCCATCATTACGCAAGATGTCGCGTTGTCATATAAATTATTGCGTTTTGTAAATACGCAAGCGCCGAATTTGGCTGTCGAAATCAGCTCTTTTCGTCAGGCATTGATTTATCTTGGCCAGGATAACCTTAAGCAGTTTGTCTCTTTGGTTGTGGCATCGTATATCTCCAGTAACAAGCCTCGAGAGCTGTATCACCTTTCATTGCAACGAGCTCAATTTTGCCAATTGATGTCGCGCTATCAGCCATTCTCTCATCTCAACGAACAAGGTTTCATGGTTGGTTTGCTGTCGATTCTAGATGCGCTGTTGGATCTTTCGGTGGAATCTTTAGTTAGGCAGTTACCGCTTAGTCATTCAGTACAACAAGCGCTATTACATCGCAAAGGGGTTTATGGTGCACTTATTTCCCTCGAAGAGTGCTACGAGCGTGCCGATTGGTCAGGGGTTGAAAAAATCACGATGCAATTGGGGTTGCCTTTAGAGGAAGTGAAGCTCTCCTTAGGTGAAGCGGTTCGCTGGAGTCAAAGCATCGCGACTGCATAATTTCTGGTTTTATCTTTTATCTCTTTGAATCTCTCTCTTTACAATCAAGCTGTTCGTTAGATGTGAAACTTTTATGACGATGGACGGTTTCCTCTTGACGATATATCTTAATTAAATAAACATATACGCATATCCATATATAGGTATGTTCATTATGCTTCCACATCAGTTTTTTAAGCTGTTATCCGATGAAACACGCGTACGTTGTTTAATGCTCGTGGCCCGTGAAGGTGAAACTTGCGTTGGTGATTTGGCGTTTGCTCTACAAGAGAGCCAGCCGAAAGTTTCTCGTCATCTTGCTCAGTTACGATCCAGTGGCATCTTGGTGGATAAACGCCAAGGACAATGGGTGTATTACGAGTTATCACAGCAATTACCAGGTTGGATGCGAAAGTTAATTGAAGACTTAGTGGCATCAAACTGTTTGAAGCAGGAATACCAAGACGACATCACACGCTTACACGATAAAAGTCGTGAGGCTTGCTGTTAACAGCGAATAGAGATTCAAGGTAGAAGATTAGAGGGTAAAACTATGACAATTAAAGTAGGAATTAATGGCTTTGGCCGAATTGGTCGCTTAGCGCTGCGAGCGGCATTTGATTGGCCAGAATTGGAGTTTGTGTTAATCAACGATGTCGCAGGTGACGCAGCTACGCTTGGTCACTTATTAGAATTCGATTCAGTGCAAGGTCGTTGGCATCATGGAGTTCAGGTCGAAGGCAGTGAGCTCGTCATCAACGGCAAGCGTGTCGCCACGACTCAACAACGCGATATCGATGCGGTGAACTGGTCTGATTGTGATGTTGTGATTGAAGCGACAGGCGTACATCGCAAAACATCATTCCTAAACAAATACCTAGAGCAAGGCGTGAAACGTGTCGTGGTAAGCGCACCTGTGAAAGAAGAAGGTATTGCGAACATTGTGGTGGGTGTGAACGACCATATTTTCGACCCTGAAAAACATCGTATCGTGACAGCAGCTTCGTGTACGACTAACTGTATCGCACCTGTGGTTAAAGTCATTCATGAGAAATTGGGTATCGAACAATCTTCTTTTACGACCATTCACGACCTGACGAATACGCAAACTATTTTGGATGCGCCACACAAAGATCTACGCCGTGCAAGAGCATGCGGCATGAGCCTTATCCCGACCACGACGGGTAGCGCGAAGGCGATTGTCGAAATTTTCCCAGAATTAAAAGACAAAATTAATGGTCATGCGGTTCGCGTACCTCTAGCAAACGCATCGTTAACAGACATCATTTTTGATGTGAAGCGTGATACCACAGCAGAAGAAGTGAATGCACTGTTAAAAGAAGCATCTGAAGGTGATTTGAAAGGCATCCTTGGCTTCGAAGAGCGTCCTTTAGTTTCTATCGATTATAAAGGCGACCAACGTTCAACCATCGTTGATGCGCAATCAACCATGGTTGTGGGTTCTCGTATGGTTAAGATTTACGCTTGGTACGATAACGAAATGGGTTATGCAACGCGCACAGCAGAGCTGGTTCGTAACGTTGGTTTGGCTTAAAAAGGGGGTCACAATGTCTCATCCTACATGGCAATTAGATTTGGACTCCGGTGCTTTAATCTTAACACCGTGCCCAGGAACGAAAGGTGTCGATTTGCATGCGTCGTTAGAACAGTTGAAAGAGCAGGGTGTTCAAGCGGTCGTTACTGCATTAGATGATAGTGAATTAGCTGCGAAGAATGTCTCTGCATTGGGTGAAGCCACTCAGCAACTGGGTATGAAATGGTTCCAGATCGAGATTGAAGACGACTGCGCACCAAATGAAGAATTTGCGACGAAGTGGCAACAAGCCAGTCCGGAACTGCACGCGATTCTTGCTCAAGGTGGCAAAGTTGCGATGCATTGTATGGGTGGTTCGGGGCGCACAGGTTTGTTCGCTGCTCACCTACTCCTAGAAAAGGAATGGCAGTTAGAAGATATCGTGCGAGAAGTGCAGGCATTGCGCCCTGGTGCATTTACAAAACCTGTGCAAGTTGAGTACATCGAACGTGTGGCTCAAGACGCTTGATCAGCTTAAATAGCTTTTGGTTCATCATGATCCAAAAGCTAAATTCGAGCTTCTTCAGGATACGACTGTTTACAAAAAATGCCATTAATATTAACTAATGCATTGTTTTTAAGGTGTATTTTGCTTTTTATTGATGTTGGGGCATTTTTTAAAAATCACAGCAACATTATATTGGTCAATGTTGCTGTACAGGTTAGGAAGTATTTAGAACATGATGATCTAAATGCTTCTATCGCTGTACATATGAGGTCAATATGATTTCTCAATTAAGCAAAAGTATTCGTCAGTACATGTTAGTGACGTTTAACGATTGGAACTTTACGGTGACCGATGGCGCACTGCGTATGCTGGTGGTGCTCTATTTTCATGACTTAGGTTATTCCACGTTAGCTATTGCCTCACTGTTTCTTTTCTATGAATTTTTTGGTGTGGTGACAAACCTGGTTGGTGGTTGGTTGGGCGCAAGGTTAGGCCTAAATAAAACCATGAACATTGGTTTAGCGATGCAAGTGTTTGCGTTGCTGATGCTCGCAGTACCAAATGCATGGCTGACCATTCCTTGGGTGATGGCAGCGCAAGCTCTGTCGGGGATTGCCAAAGATCTGAACAAAATGAGTGCTAAGAGCGCGATTAAAACGCTAGTACCAGACGAACAGCAAGGTGCGCTCTACAAATGGGTAGCGATTTTGACTGGCTCGAAGAATGCACTCAAAGGAGCGGGCTTTTTTGTTGGTGGCTTGCTGCTGTCTTGGGTGGGTTTTCAAAACTCGATGTTTATTATGGCGGGTGTACTTACATTAGTGTTTGTTTGCAGCATGATCTGGCTAGAAGCGGACATGGGTAAAGCAAAGAGTAAACCTAAGTTTCGCCAAATATTCTCCAAGTCTGAATCGATAAACATTTTATCCGCAGCACGCATGTTCTTGTTTGGTGCTCGTGATGTGTGGTTTGTCGTTGCTCTGCCTATTTATCTTGGTAGCGTGTTTGGCTGGGATCACTTGTGGGTTGGTAGCTTTCTCGCAGCGTGGGTCATTGCTTATGGGTTTGTGCAAGGCTTTGCGCCGCGTATTACTGGCAAAGCGCAAGGTCGTGTGCCTGATGGTAGTGCAGCATTGGTGTGGGCAGGAATCCTAGCGTTAATTACGGCTGGTATTGCTTATGGTGTGCAAATCGGTTGGCAGCCTGAATTGGTGATTGTGGTAGGTTTGATGATTTTTGGCGCTGTGTTTGCCATTAACTCTTCGCTGCACTCGTACTTGATAGTGAGCTACGCTAAAGGCGATGGCGTCTCGTTGGATGTCGGTTTTTACTACATGGCCAATGCGATGGGACGTTTGATTGGCACGGTATTATCGGGTTGGATCTACCAAGAGGCTGGTCTTGCAGCGTGCTTATGGGTTTCTTTTGCTTTCTTGGCACTGACGACGCTGATTTCAATTAAGTTGCCAAAAGCTAATGTTGCTACTGCGTAACTACCCCCAGTATCGCTATCTGTAGATGGTATAAATGGCTCCAAATCGGAGCCATTTTTGTTTCTTATGCGCCGTTTGCTGTAATCAGATTGTTTCGGTTTGGCATCGAGAGTGAATACTGATGCTTGGTTTTTGGTTCTCGTTAAGTGATTAGAGTGGTGATGAAATCCCCGTTGTAGGTCATTGTTGAGTTAAAAATAAGCAAAAACAGATTGTTAACTATTTCACTGGTTGAGATTTACCCTATGCTATAAACGATAAGCGACTCAAAGTAGGGAAAGGTATGAGAGAAAGGGTTCTGTTTTTTGATTTATTGCGCTGCTTCGCAGCGGTAGCAGTGATCGCCATTCACGTCTTGGCACCGTATCGAAATGAGTTAGGAGTGATTCCATTTGACCAATGGCTGACAGCGGTAGGCGTGAATAGCGTAACCCGCTGGGCAGTGCCAGTTTTTATTTTGATCACCGGAGCGCTAATGCTCAGTGACACTCGACCATTTGACGGTAAGTATTATATCAAAAGGCGTTTGGGCAAAGTTTTAGTTCCATTTCTTATTTGGTCGATGTTTTATGCATACCTTTCAGGCTGGACTTCTCAAGGCTTTGATTTTGAAACCGTAAAAGAGGTATTAAGCAATAGCCCATTCCACGCAACGTATTACCATCTCGGCTTTTTCTATTACTTTATACCACTGTATTTTGTGATTCCGCTGTTTCAATGGATAGTACGCAACGTGGATGACAACGTCTTGTATACCTATCTCGCATTTTGGCTTTTCACCAGCACTCTGTTCTTGTTCAAGATTGATGGCCCTTGGAGTAATCAGATGTGGCTTTATATGGGTTACCTTCCACTGGGGTATGTTTTATTTCAAAAGGTACCTTTGAATCGCTCTATGGTGACCTTATTTGTTGGGCTAGGACTCGTGGCGTTGGCAGTGACCTTTACGATGGTTGTGACAAATAGCTTAGAGGCGGAGAAGTATACGGTTGGGCGCTGGCTCTCTTATAAAACACTGAATGTGATTCTAGCGGCTTCGATGATTTTTATGATCGGGCGTTACTTTGGTGAAGGCTTATCACCAAAAGTACAAAAAGCGGTAAGTGTGATCAGTCAGCACAGCTTGGGGATTTATTTACTTCACCCTATTTTCTTATGGCCGATGAAAGAGTTCGGTTGGTACACAGGACATCCTGCGTGGGTGATTCCAGTCTGGATCGTTCTAAGTGGAGCTGGAGCCTTGGCGATGAGCTATCTCTTTTCTCGTTCTGCCAAGACTCGTTGGTTACTGCCTTAACGTTTGATAGCGAAGTGAAGGAACTTGTTGCCGCGATAGGTCAGTGTTCCCTTATCTCCAGGGTTGAGTGCATGGTAGTAATGCACTCCAATTTGGAATTCACGCTTTGGACCGATAGAACCACGTTGAACGTAAATCCAATACTCTTGATCGTCTTGACCTGGTGGTGCGTTTGGTATGTCTATCGCTTGTTTATCTAAAACCGTTACCTGCGCGCTTTGCTCTGGAGCGTCTTCGCCCACATAGTGCTTACTATAAAAACGGAAAAACACCCACGCGCCCAAGGCAATAAGGGCGAATAGGGCGACAATAAGTGAGATTGGCATATTAACCTCCAATGTTTTATCGGGTCCCATTCTACAGAACTCGCTGACGAAACGATGAGTTGAGGTAGCTTATTCATAATCTAATGAAAGGGATATGGAGATTATTCGGCGCACTTCACGATTTATCTTAATGATGCACGATGAAATCGTCGCTTCATCTGCAAGCTAAGTCACTAAAGCTGAACGAAGCGGCTTTCACTTGTTAGGCTATATGAGCTCAAGGGCACAAATTGAAAGTAAAATTGCACTTAACGGCTCGAAAAAGCTCTAAATTTATAGAAGAATAAAAATAATGAACATAGGAAGGGTCTGGTAAGGAGGGTTACGATGTCAGATATTGAAAAAGTAGTCATGCGTACCCGAACGATCGAAAAACTTTTGCGTACTCAGTACCATGCAGAAGGGAAAGGGTTGCACCAACTTATTAATAGTTGTGAAGAACGTTTACCGCATGACGTGATAGCAAAGCTTCGATTCATCGCAACCGTGCGTAACAAAGTGGTGCACGAAGACGATTACAAGCTGGATGATCGTAAAGGCTTTATGGCGGCATGTGATGCTTGTGAAAAAGAGCTGACACCAAGAAGCTCTCGCTTTATTTGGCGTACAGCAATTTTGCTAATGACGTTGATTACGCTGGCCGCTCTTGGTTTCTACTATATGCACTGGGATATTTTGTCTAAGCACATTCAGTAGAGCTATACAGATAAATAAAAAAGGACGCATTTGCGTCCTTTTTTATTTTAAATCATTGGGTTAGTACATCATTGGCAGTGTCATTAAACCCACAACCACTGCAATCATAACCAGCCCTTGTTTTTGAGAAGATGAAATCATAACACTACCCCTTAATCTTTGATGAACTCGATGAATTTAATATAGCACTGTTTTTGGGGTTTGATCAACATATGCTCGTTAATCTTTTCAAAAACCACACTTAACTTGTCTGGTTTTACATGATTATGACTAATGAAACTATGTTTTTTGTGCTGTATTTAAAGTGTTCACATTGTTTTATTTCTATCCTTTTTTGTTTTAAGTGTATGATTTTATAATGTTAAATGGTTTGTGATGTTGGCTTTGTAATTGTTTTTTGTTTCGAATGGTATGTTGGGTGTTTATTTTGTCTGTATTTCTCAAAAATTGAGAAAATTAAAAAATGTGCTATGAGGTTGCATCGTCAAATCGAAAGCATGGAGTGAGATTTTCTTACCTTATGAGAAAATATGGGCTTCAAAAGTGTTTAGTGATTTTATGGTTTATGAAGTCCGCACTTTTATCTGTTATTGAAATTATGGTTTTATTTATCATTGACTTACTTTTCTTGTCTGATGTTTTTTTTACTGAATTAAGGTCGGTTTTCTTAGTTTTTACCCCTAGTCATCAGTGGTTTCTCCTCTCTTAGAGCGCTACTAAGACTATTTTCTATTTTGTGTCTGTTATTTATTCTTGTTGCCTGCATTACATACATCCTGGTGGTTTAATCGTCAGTTTGTGAAATGGCGGCTTACCTGGAGCACTTATCTGTTTTTCAGTTAAATAGTTTTAGAAAGCGTTGGTTATTTTGTCGTGTGATTTGATGGGTTCGGCTGATGAGCAAAGCTTGGCCCCAATGTTTAGTGGCATCATTCAGGCTCATCGGCTTTATTATTACGTAGGCTGAGGGTTACAAAATGTTTCGAATCGCTAGCGAGATCCAACTTTCGTAGATTGTGTCTTTACATCAAAACTGGTCTACCTAGACTAGCGGCGAGTTTAAGTAAAAGGTGTATACTGCATGTGGAGTTGGCTGGCGATAGGGCTATCAGGTGTGTATTCCGTGTTGGGAGCAAAGCAAGCTAACCCGACACAATCCCTCGTGTTTAAAATCTTTACTCTGCTACTTCTTCTTGTGTTGGTGTTAACTCAAGGTGCATCCGCAACATATACCTACTGGATTGCGGGTGGGCTTATTGTGTCTATGGTGGCAGATACGCTGCACTCGTTTAAAACTCGTAAGCTAATCTATTTTACGGCTTATCTGGTTGCCCAGGTATGCTACAGCAAGTCATTTTGGGTGCAGCTTAATGGTGAGATTGTCTGGTGGCTGTTGGCCCTGTTGCTTGCAGCGAGTATCGTGGCGTTCTTTTTGTTGCTACCTCAACTCGACTCTCTAGTATTCCCTGTTGTGATCATGGGGATGATGCTGGTTCAACTTGCTTGGGCAGCCGGTGAAGTTTGGTTACAAGTGCCGAGTTACGCCAATGCTATCGGCTTTAGCGGAACCTTAGTTCTCATCTATTCGGCGCTGGCATACGCGATACACGGTTATCGAAAACCGATGAAACACGCCTATTTGTGGGTGAGTGGCAGTTACTTTTTTGCTCATGCCCTCATTGTTGCCTCAATCATTTACTAATTTAAGTCAAAGCAGCTCTTGAGGATTTCAGTAAACTGAACGCATTGTTCTTAATAACTGGAGTCAATAATGAGTGAAATCCATGCTCACGAGCTGCTAAACCTACTTAGAGAAACACCAATGGATCGCGAAGCCCTCACACAGCACTTTGGTGCTAGCGTTCGCTTTCACACCTGTAAACTGAATGATCTAGACTTAGATGCATTACTAGCATTTTTGCTCAAGCGCGACAAAATTCGTGAGCTTGAAGGTAAGTTTGTGGTCAATATGGCGCGAGTTTGCAATCACTAAACGGCGGCTAAGATCGAGGGTGACTATGGTGTTTTCGCCCTCAGTCATATACTCATGTTGTCAGTTTGCTATACACTGGCCGCCATTTTTGAGGTGAGGCCAGAATATGGACATTCTTTCTGCAGCGACCATGCTGTTTCTAATCATGGACCCTCTCGGTAACTTGCCGATTGTGTTGTCTATTCTCAAACATATCGATCCCAAGCGTCGTCGTAAGGTATTGATTCGTGAACTACTGTTTGCCTTACTGATTTTGATGTTGTTTCTGTTTGCAGGACAAAGCATCTTAAGTTTTTTGCATGTCCAGCCAGAAACGCTCAGCATTTCAGGTGGCATTATTCTCTTCATTATTGCGATTAAGATGATTTTCCCGAGTGCTGGCAGCATCACTGGACTGGCAGCAGGCGAGGAGCCCTTTATTGTTCCGATGGCCATTCCTATGATCGCGGGCCCTTCAGTGATTGCAGCCTTGCTTTTACTGTCTTCGCAACATCCAGAGAAAATGTTGGAAATGTCAGCATCAGTCGTAATTGCGTGGGGCGCAACATTTTTTATACTGATGTTTTATGGCTTCTTTAATCGCTTGTTGGGTGAACGTGGCTTGAAGGCGGTAGAACGCTTAATGGGCTTGTTACTGGTGATGATCTCCACTCAAATGTTCTTGGATGGTGTAAAAAGTTACATTGGGTGACGAACGAAACGCAGAAAAAAAGCCGCTCACAAGAGCGGCTTTTTCGTATCTTAGCGATTACATCATGTGTTTACGACGAATATCGAGTAGGGCAAAAATACCAAAAATCAGGATTGAATATTTTTCCCAACTGCTCATTTTTATTTTGTCGCCAAATGCACCAATGAAGATGGCCATTTGTAAACCGTGCATGATGAACAAAAAAGCGGTCATGATGTAAAGCGCAATCGCGGCATTGCCGGGAAAGGGCATAAAAATATTTAGGATTAATACTAACCAAACAAAGGCGATAGCCGCTTTGGCCAGCATAATTA
This sequence comes from Vibrio sp. 2096, assembly GCF_033339595.1. Taxonomy (NCBI): domain Bacteria; kingdom Pseudomonadati; phylum Pseudomonadota; class Gammaproteobacteria; order Vibrionales; family Vibrionaceae; genus Vibrio; species Vibrio sp. 2096. The sequence continues at coordinate 23,122 of NZ_JAWOUX010000019.1, read as the reverse complement.
GTGCTTTCATTTAAGTATCCTTTTAAATCGAGGCGTTATGCGGAGGTACGTTCGTAAAGACGATAGCTCACTTGGCCTGCTGTTTTTTCTCGATGTAATTGCCAGTTTTCTGGTAAGTCGGCAATATTGAGTTCTTTTTCTGTTTCAATATAAATCATCGCATCTTCCGCGAGCCAGCCATTTTGTTCTAGCAGAGCCACGGTCTCATCCAATAGACCTTTGCGAAACGGTGGGTCAATAAACACCACATGGTGAGCAGAACCCGGTTGCTTCAAAAAACTCAGTGCGTCGGTATTTACCACTTGGATGTTGTTCGCGTTAAGAGAGGCAACATTCTTTTGTAACTGTTGGAAAGCTTGTGGGTTTAGCTCAACCATGGTCACTTGCTCTGCTTGGCGCGAAGCTGACTCAAATCCCAAGCCGCCAGAGCCAGCAAACAAGTCGAGACATTTTGCCTGTGGTACATCTTGAGCTAACCAGTTAAACAGCGTTTCTTTGACGCGATCTGTCGTGGGGCGTAAGCCTTCAGCATCGTGTACAGGAAGTTTTCTGCCTCTCCATAAGCCACTAATAATGCGAACAAAGCCCGTTGTTGGCTTTTTTTGTGATGAGTTTTGCTGGCGACGTCTTACCATAGATTTTTTGACCGCTAATAAAGTGATACTATATCTAATCGCCCAAGCAATAAGCTTGGAGCTTGGATACAGCCCAGAATATTCAAGATGACAGAGTGTAACACTAATAAGATTAGAATTACCTAATCGGAAAGTTTTCAGAACTTTGTCATTAGCCTTTTTTAGACAGATAATAATCTTGTCAAAAAAGAGTCATTAATAGATAAAAGAACAATCTAGGATAGCCCCAGATGACGGAAAAAAAGAAGCGCGGATTACTTTCGTGGCTAGGTTTTGGTGACGAAGAACAAAGCCCAAAACCAAAAACTGAAGAAACAGTAAAAGAAGAAGCAGTGGAAGCGCCTTCTGAAGAGCAGCAAACCGAAGCGGTTGCTGAGCAAGCGGAAGCAACGCCAGAACTTGAAGAAGAAGCGAAACAATCAGAGGCTGCCCCAGCAGAAGCAGAAGCAGAAGCAGAAGCAGAGGCAGAGGAGCCAGAAGTCGTATCGGCCGCGCCTCGTGTTCAAGAACAAGAAAAGCCAACAGAAAGCTTTTTTGCTCGTCTTAAACGCAGCTTAAGCCGAACAAAAGCAAATATTGGTGCTGGCTTCTTCGGTCTGTTCAGTGGTAAGAAAATCGATGAAGACTTATTTGAAGAGCTAGAAGAGCAACTGCTTATTGCTGATGTGGGCATGAATACCACAACAAAAATTATCAACAACCTGACAGAAAAAGCCACACGTGGCGATCTGAAAGACGGCGAAGCCCTTTATGGTTTGTTGAAAGAAGAAATGGCTGAAATTCTTTCTAAAGTCGAACAGCCACTAGAAATCGATAGCAACAAAACGCCTTACGTCATCTTGATGGTGGGTGTAAATGGCGTGGGTAAAACCACGACCATCGGTAAGCTAGCGAAGCAGTTCCAAACTCAAGGCAAAAAAGTGATGCTTGCAGCGGGCGATACTTTCCGTGCCGCAGCGGTTGAGCAGCTACAAGTGTGGGGTGAACGTAATAATGTTCCTGTGATTGCTCAACATACTGGCGCAGACAGTGCCTCTGTTATCTATGATGCGATTGAAGCGGCAAAAGCACGTGGTGTGGATGTGGTGATTGCTGATACAGCAGGTCGTCTACAGAACAAAGCGAACCTAATGGAAGAGCTGCGTAAGATTGTACGTGTGATGAAGAAAATTGATGACTCTGCACCACATGAGATCATGCTAACGCTTGATGCAGGTACAGGACAAAATGCCATTAGCCAAGCGAAACTTTTCAGTGATGTTGCCCCTCTAACCGGGATTACTTTGACTAAGCTGGATGGTACAGCCAAGGGCGGCGTAATTTTCGCTATTGCTGATCAGTTCGGTATTCCAATTCGTTACATTGGTGTGGGTGAAGGTATCGAAGACTTGCGTCCATTTGAAACTCAAGAGTTTATTGACGCACTGTTTAGTCGTGAAGAATAAAAAGAGTTAGAGGAAATCAACGGTGATCAAATTTCAGCAAGTAAGCAAAGCTTACCGAGGTGGTCGACAAGCACTGCAAAAAGTCGATTTTCACCTGAGGCGCGGTGAAATGGCGTTTTTAGGCGGACATTCCGGGGCTGGTAAAAGTACCTTGCTGAAATTGATCTGCGCGATAGAGCGACCAACCGATGGCAAAATCCATTTTAATGGCCACGACATCACGCGTATTCCAGGCAAAGACATCCCTTTTTTGCGCCGCAATATTGGGATTGTTTTTCAAGATCATCGCCTATTGATGGATCGCAGTGTGTACGACAATGTCGCTCTGCCAATGCGTATCGAATCGATTTCTGAAAACGAAATCAAACGCCGTGTTTCTGCGGCGTTAGATAAAACGGGCTTACTCGATAAAGCTCGTTGTCTACCTAGTCAACTTTCTGGTGGTGAGCAACAGCGCGTCGGTATTGCCCGTGCTGTGGTTAATCGACCAACGTTGCTGGTGGCTGATGAGCCTACGGGTAACCTTGACCCAGAATTATCCAACCGTGTGTTGCGTCTATTCGAAGAATTTAACCGTGCGGGCGTGACAATCTTACTTGCCACGCACGATGTGGGGTTAGTAAACACTCGCCCACAGTATCGTCATTTTGAATTGAACCAAGGCTTCCTAAGTGAGGTAGAAGACTATGGCAGGTAACAAGCACTCCCAAAAGAATGGGAAAGGCCGTAGTGCCAAGCGTGCGAATACCGATGGTTTTTTCTCTGTCCACGCAAAACAAGCTAAATCCTCTTTTAGCGCCTTATGGCAACGACCACTAGGCAACATTCTGACCCTAGCGGTCATCTCCATGGCACTTGCCATGCCAGCTTGTTTGTATCTATTGGGGAAAAACGTTGCGGGGGCAGCGGAAGATGTCGCTTCTCCTTCACAAGTTAGTGCTTACTTAGTTGAAGGCATGCCGGATGCGCGAGTGATGGTTCTCAAAGATCAAATTGAAACTTGGCCTTTGGTAAAAGAGGTAGAATATATTTCACCGCAACAAGGTCTATCTGATTTAAGCCAATATGCAGGGTTCGACCAAGCTATCAGTCTTTTAAGTGGCTATGCGCTACCTGGTGTGTTGGTGATTACGCCAGATTCGGAGCTAAAAAGTGATATTCAGTCATTAGCCAAAGACGTTCGAGAGCAACAAGATGTGACCGACGTGAGACTTGACGAAGACTGGCTGGCGCGTCTTGATGCCATCAAAACTCTCGCGAGTATTATTGTCATTACCCTGACAGTACTGATGCTCGGTGCGGTATTTTTAATCGTTGGCAATACATTGCGATTTAATGTGCTGGCGAATAAAGAAGAGATTCAAACCATGAAACTGATCGGTGCGACGGACAGTTTTATTCTGCGCCCTTACTTGTACACAGGCATGTGGTTTGGCGTGTTAGGTGCCACTATTGCGTGGTTGGTAACGGCTTTAGTGACCATTGTCATGAATAGTGCGGTGGAAGACCTTGCTGCGTTGTACGATAGCCAGTTCCGCCTGATTGGTCTAAGTTGGGATGAATCTTTGTTATTAATCATCATTGGGAGTCTTTTGGGATGTATTGCGGCGCGTTTTTCTGCGCAACGACATTTAAAAGAAATTGAACCAGTTTAAGTGATGGCGGTCTTATTACTTGGATTTCATTAGCACTAGCTAATTTTGAACCCTTGCTTAGACCAAATGTTTATGGATAATTGCTTCCCCTTCTTGAAACTTGTTCATTTTGAGTTCAAGATATCGAAGCTAAATTGCAATGTAATGCTCCAGATCAGAGATTGATGAGGAATTGAATGACAAAAGAAGCGTATCCGATGGCTCTAGTCACGCAAGATAGCCTTGATAGCTATATTCGCTCAGTAAACAGCTACCCAATGCTGACTGCAGACGAAGAGCGTGAGCTGGCAGAACGATTACACTATAAAGGTGAGATTGAGGCTGCAAAAGGTCTAATTCTTTCGCACCTACGATTCGTTGTTCACGTTGCTCGTGGTTACTCTGGCTACGGTTTGCCGATGGCGGATCTTGTGCAAGAGGGTAACATCGGTCTAATGAAAGCCGTTAAGCGTTTTAACCCAGAAGTAGGGGTTCGCTTGGTTTCTTTTGCTGTCCACTGGATCAAAGCAGAGATCCACGAATACGTGCTACGTAACTGGCGTATCGTGAAAATTGCGACCACTAAAGCGCAACGTAAATTGTTCTTCAACCTGCGTAAGTCGAAAAAGCGCTTGGGTTGGTTTAACAACGGTGAAGTGGAAACCGTTGCGCGCGAGTTAGGTGTTGAGCCTTCTGAAGTTCGCGAGATGGAATCACGCTTAGCGGCGGTGGATTCAACCTTTGATATGCCAACTGATGAAGACGACAGTTCAAACGCTTACACAGCGCCGATGCTATACCTAGAAGACAAATCGTCTGATGTGGCCGACAACATTGAAGCCGCCAACTGGGAAATGCACACCAACAATCGCTTGGGTCATGCATTAGCGAGTTTGGATGAGCGTAGTCAGCGCATCGTGCGTTCTCGTTGGTTAGATGATGAGAAAGCAACATTGCAAGACTTAGCTGATGAGTTCGGTGTTTCTGCCGAGCGTATTCGCCAGCTAGAAAAAAATGCAATGAAGAAACTAAAATTGGCCGTGGGTGAATTTTAATTTCCACTGCTAATTGAAAGTAAGATTTTCACAGAAAGCCGAGATCATGTGATCTCGGCTTTTTTATTGTCGATCGAAAATCGATAGCGTTTGCGATCCGGATTTTATGTGCTACCTGTGCATAACTCTGTGAAGTAATTATTTATCAACTGTTCGAAACCCGGACAAAATAAGGGATTCAAGCACTTTTCCATCTGGGGATAGTTATAGATATACACACAGTTAGATCAGGATCATCACTACATATTGTGGATCAAAAGATCCAAATACACTTTATCAACGCAATTCACAGCTTTATCCACAAATGGTTGGAATGTGTACACTTTTGAAAACCCTGATTATCCATGTGTCTAAGTTTGCCGTTGGATAGGTTACAATAGCGGCAGTATACCCAAGCAACTTCAAATATGGATTTTATGCTGTACCACGGGTGCTGATTAGTACGTTAGGTTCGAGGTTGCTTGGGTATATTAATAAGACAATGAGAAAGTAAATGGATCAGTTTAAGCATATCGATGTACAAGGTGCGCAAGCGCTGCTCGAGCAGGGTGATGCGAAGCTTGTAGATATCCGTGACCCTCAATCGTTTGCCGTTGCGCATGCGGAGTCCGCGTATCATTTAACTAACGATACGATCGTTGCGTTTATGGATGAAGTGGAGTTCGAACAACCTATTCTAGTGATGTGTTACCACGGCATTAGTAGCCAAGGTGCAGCGCAATATTTGGTTAACCAAGGCTTTGAACAGGTGTACAGTGTAGATGGTGGCTTTGAAGCCTGGCATCGAGCAGAACTACCGATAGTGAGAAGTTAATGAAGAGATTGGTAACGTTAAATAATCCACGTATGGCGCAAGCCTTTATTGATTATATGGCCTCTCGCCAAATTGACATCGAAATGATGCCAGAAGGAGATGGGCAGTTTGCGCTGTGGCTGACTGATAGCCAGCATGAAATAGAAGCGGAAGCCGAACTTAAGCAGTTCCTTGCTAATCCGTCTGATTCAAAATACAGCGCCGCCTCGTGGGACGTTGCCGATACTCGTAAGAGCACATTTCATTATTCCAGCCCGAGTATCATAAGCATGGTCAAAGCGAAAGCTGGCCCCATGACTTTGCTGATCATGACAGTCTGTATCATCATCTACTTGTTACAAATGTTTGGCTTTGGCAATGGCGTGTTTAAGTTGTTGCACTTCCCGGCTTTTGAGGGGCAACAATGGCAAGTGTGGCGATGGCTAAGTCATGCGTTACTGCACTTTTCAGTAACTCACATCGTGTTTAACTTACTATGGTGGTGGCAGTTGGGTGGCGACATCGAACGTCGTCTCGGTTCCGGTAAGCTATTGCAACTCTTTGTGGTGTCGGCAGCGCTTTCAGGGGCAGGCCAGTTCTATGTTGAAGGGGCTAACTTCGGCGGCTTGTCTGGCGTGGTCTATGCACTGCTTGGTTATTTGTGGATACTGGGTTACCGCTTGCCACATTTAGGCCTTACGCTACCCAAGCCAATCATCGTCTTTATGTTGGTATGGTTAGTTCTTGGTTTTGTGCAGCCATTTATGGCGATTGCAAACACCGCTCACTTAGTTGGGCTACTGTCGGGGATGGCGATTGCGCTGTTTGATTCAGGCAAGATGAAATACCAACAGCAAGCCTAAAGCAGATGAAATGAAAAGACCGCTCAAGAGCGGTCTTTTTTATGTTCAAAACGGATTTGGGTTTATTGATAAAGGTATTTTGTAAACAACAAATCGGCAATGATGGTTTTACCTGTTTCAGGCAAAAGCGTTTCGTTGAGGGTCGTCACTAAAGTTTTGCGCAGATCTTCTCGGCCAGAAAGGGACTTAATCGTATCTTCTGTTTGCTTACCCAATAATTCAATCACTGCATCGCGAATCAAAGGTTGGTGATGCTCAACAACTGATAAATCTTGTTGACTCATTACCATGATGTCGATGCGCACTTGCACATAACCTAACTTTTTGCCTTTGGTGTAAAAGTTAGTAGTGAGATCAGGCTCTAGGGTAAAGTATGCCAACTTAGGTCCAGCTTCTTCCGTTTCAGCCCAACTTGGTGCGGCGAATAGTATGGTTAACGCAAAAATAATTTGGGCTATATAACGTTTGTACATATTTCTAACTTTTCTTTCTCTGGATCGCGATATTCGAATCGCTTCAGTCTTGATACAATGGGCCGTCTATAACAAATAACGGAACTTACGGTTACATACATTACTATGGACGGTAAGTTGTTGCTTTATTGTACGCATAAAGCCTCCAATTGAATACTAGTATGAATCAGCCAACATCACTCTATCTTGCTTCTTTATTGGAAGTAGAGTGGCAAAACCCCGAAGAATTCGAATTTCCAAATGAATTTGCCAAGCATTGGCTTGAAGAGCAAGGGTCTTTGTCACGTCGTTTAAAACAGCACTGCCAAGCGTTAACGGTAGAATTGCTACAAAATCAGATCGTCACTGCAGCGACATTAAAACAGGACGAAAGCCAGTTATTGTCCGAACAAGATTGCTTACTGAGAGAGGTAATTTTGTGCGGTGACAATAATAACTGGGTTATTGGGCGGACATTGATTCCTCGTTCAACCTTAGTTGATCAGCAGTATGATTTGGCTCAACAAGGGGATATCCCATTAGGACTAACTGTGTTTAGCGCAGATAACGTTGAGCGGGACTCTTTGCAAATGGGATGGGTAGCCGTACCAGAAGGACGTTTGTTAGCACGACGCTCAAGGTTGTGGATGAATCACAAACCGATGCTAGTCGCCGAGTTATTCTTATCTAATTCACCAGTTTACGCTAAGGAGACAGTGTAAATGTCCGCAGAAAAAGCCAAAGCATATTGGCAACTGATGCGCATGGATCGCCCGATTGGTTCACTGTTACTGATGTGGCCAACGATTTGGGCGCTAATTATCTCAGCCCAAGGGATGCCGAGTTGGGATGTATTCATCGTGTTTGTATTGGGTGTTTTCCTAATGCGTAGTGCGGGGTGCGTGATTAATGATTTTGCAGATCGCAAAGTCGACGGCCATGTAAAGCGTACTAAGCAACGTCCACTGCCATCAGGGAAAGTGACAGCAAAAGAAGCGATTGGATTATTTTTGGTTTTGGGTATCAGCTCGTTTTTGTTAGTGCTGACCATGAACCCGCTGACGATTCAGCTATCCTTCGCTGGCATTGTGTTGGCGTTCATCTATCCATTTATGAAGCGTTACACTCATATTCCACAGCTATTTTTAGGCTTGGCTTTTAGCTGGGCGATTCCAATGGCGTGGGCTGCACAAACTGGGGAATTACCATTAATTGTTTGGTTTTTGTTCCTCATTAATGCTTTGTGGACCATTGCGTACGACACTCAATATGCGATGGTAGACCGAGATGATGATCTAAAGATTGGCATTAAATCGACGGCAATTCTGTTTGGTCGTCATGACAAGCTTATTATTGGTGTGTTGCAACTGATTACACTCGCGATGTTGGTTTGGTTAGGGCAGTTCTACCAATTGGGACAAAGTTACTACTGGACCCTTTTGATTGCAGCGTCGTTGTTTGTTTATCAGCAGCACTTAATTCGTCACCGTGAGCGTGAGTTGTGCTTTAAGGCTTTCCTTAACAACAATTATGTTGGCATGGTGATAGCGATAGGGTTACTGGTCGCATTTTGGTAAGCGAAGAAATAGAAAAAGGCATCCGATTGGATGCCTTTTTTCTTATTGGACGAAGGTAAAACGGTTACGACCGAAGTTGGTGAATACTCTCTTCGATCGTCAGTTTCACTTCTGGATAAAGCAGAGTGAACAGTAGCCGTGCAAATTGCTGCGTTTTCTTCGTGTCACAGTTACCATCGTTATCGAGGTATTTTTGCTGTTTGAGCGTATTGAACATCGCGGTAAACACACCTTTATCGAAGAATTCTGGCGCATTAATACCGTGCAAACGCCCTAGGCGCTGAGCAATATCTTGGCTCTTCTGCTCTAGGTCCGATTTACCCAGCTCAGGGTAAGCAACAAGCAAGTTCATCGCGATAGAGTAGCGTTGCAGCGTTTCAGTTATCGTACGACCTAGCAGAACCAAAGGCTGGTTGTTCGATTGATTGATCTCTAGCTTATCACCATCAAGACTAATCATTTTCTGATCGGCAAATTCATGCAGCGTTTTAACGACCAATTCATCTAACTCGTCTTCCTGGTAACTTAAGAACAGCTCTTTCTTCAAGAATGGGTAGATTTGCGCGACATTCGCTTGAATCTTGGCTACCGAAAGGTTGCGCTGACGAATGAGCATTTGGGCAATTAATGACGGCAGAGCGAACAAGTGAATGATGTTGTTGCGATAGTAAGTCATCAGGATCGATTGGCTACGGTCCAGCGAAATGATGTCACCCATGCTATCGGTTTCAATCACGAACTTATCAAGCGAAATTGCATGATCGACCAACTCCTCAGCACTTTCGGTAGGGATAGTGGAGGTGCTTGAGTACGGATTATTTTTGAGTAGCTTTAAGTAACACTCGATCTGATTGATCAGCGAGTCACGAGAAAGTGCACGTTGACGAGAAGCAAGCAGTGCGGTTGCACACAAGGTCAACGCGTTTGCTGCCGCCGCATCATTGATGTGCGTCATCATCTTATTAGCAAGGTCGTTGACCACAGGATTCATCCATTGTGGTTTGTTACCACCCATGCTGTCGATGTCTTTCGTCCACTCAGGAGCATGCTCGTTCAAGTATTGGTTGAGCTGAATTGGCTCACCGAAGTTCACATAGCCCAAACCAAAGTTACGCAGTTTACGCAGAGTACGCAGTACAAGCCCTGCGTTTTCTTTCTCTTTGCGTTTGCCACGCAGCTCTTTCGCGTAAGTGCCTACTTCCATTACGTGCTCGTAACCGATGTAGACCGGTACTAGTGTTACTGGGCGGTTTAGACCACGTAGCATTGCTTGGATGGTCATAGCCAGCATACCCGTTTTCGCTTGCAGTAAGCGACCTGTACGTGAACGACCACCTTCACTGAAGTACTCGACTGAATAGCCTTTGGCAAACAGCTCAGCTAGATACTCACGGAAAATGGTTGAGTACAGTTTGTTGCCTTTAAAACTACGACGAATAAAGAACGCCCCACCGCGACGGAAAAGAGGACCGGCCGGGAAGAAGTTCAAGTTAATGCCTGCCGCAATGTGCGGAGGCACCATGCCTTCATGGTATAAAACATAAGACAACAGCAGGTAGTCCATGTGACTACGGTGACACGGAACGTACACAATTTCGTGGCCGTCTTGCGCTAAACGACGCACAGTCGAGGCGTTATTGATGTGCAAACCTTGGTATAGTTTTGTCCATAACCAACTCAGGATGCGGTCGCCGTTTTTCACCAGACTGTAGGAGAAGTCGGCGGCGATTTCATCCATGATGTCGTGGGCTTCTTTACGTGCCTTATCAATCGAGATGTTTTTGCTCTTGGCTTCGTCAGCAATCGCCAGTTCAATAGCTGGAGATTTTAGTAAACGAGCAAACAACACTTGGCGTTGTGGCAAGTTTGGGCCTGAAGCAGCCAGTTTCTGGCGTGAGAAGTGGATACGCGCCACGCGAGCCAGTTTGTGCGCAATTGCGCTGTCGGTACCGTGAGAGTCTGCCATATAACGCAGAGATACCACGGGACTAAAGCGAACTAAGCAGTCGCGTCCCGCCGCTATTACTGCTTTGGCTTTTTGCGGACCATTCATCGGTTGAAGGTAAGGTTTTTGGTTCTCTTCTTTACCTGGCTTACGACCCCAAAGCACGGTTGCAGGGATCATTTGAACATCCAACTCACTATCCAGCTTGTGCAGTTCCAGTAAGTCAGTGAACAGAGAAACAGAATCGGTTGGGACATCATTATCGTTGTTCATCACAGTTGGACGCGCAGCGATAAAGACGAAACGGTTCAGCGTTTTGCCATTGATTTCCAGCGGGCTGAGCGGGTCGGGTAGACCAAGGCTCATGGCTTGTTTTTGCAGTGTCAGCAAATCCACGTTCGAGCGGAACGGCAGGGCATATACAATCGGTTTAGTTAGGTCGATGTTCAGATCTTCAATCGGGTTCGACGGGATTGTGGTGCCCTTTACCAGTACCGATAAAGGTAGTTTTAGTAATGAACGTGAAAATGATTGTCCAGAAGACATAAAGTTCACAGCCTCAATAGGTATTCAAACAGGCCTAACCTTATTTCAGTTTCCGCTTTGCATGTCTTCTCTATAAAAAGAGATGAGTAGGGCAATAGAAATAAGCCTAGGCGATAAAATTTAAGCGCTGCAAGGATACCAGAAACTGGTCAAACCTTTTAATTTTATTGGCTGTAAATTAGTCGAACCCCTAAGTTATTGCTTTGACTTGATTAACTGAAAAGTCGGTGTTTTAAACGAATAAAGAATGAACTTAATCGGTAAGCTGAAAGCTCCCCACAAATAAATTAAAAAACAACCAATTGGGTTTTCATTTGAGCATTTACTGGATATACTCACAGTTAACTGTATAAAAAGACAGGTGAGACATGAAGCCGTTAACGCCACGCCAACAACAAGTCTTCGATTTGATTAAAAGTAAAATCGACGACACCGGAATGCCACCAACTCGTGCAGAGATTGCGCGTGAGCTTGGCTTCCGCTCTGCGAATGCCGCAGAGGAACACCTAAAAGCGCTTGCTCGTAAGCAAGCAATTGAAATTATTCCAGGCGCTTCTCGTGGGATTCGTATCCTGCTTGAAGACGCAGCCAATGATGAGCAGGGTTTGCCTTTGATTGGTCAAGTCGCAGCGGGTGAGCCAATCTTGGCTCAAGAGCACGTAGAGGCGCACTACCAAGTCGATCCTGCGATGTTCAAACCGCAAGCGGATTTCTTACTTCGTGTAAATGGCGAGAGTATGAAAGACATCGGGATTATGGATGGCGATCTGCTCGCGGTGCATAAAACCCAAGACGTGAGAGACGGTCAAGTTGTCGTTGCGCGTGTTGATGATGATGTGACTGTGAAGCGTTTGGAGCGCAAAGGTTCAACCATATTACTGCATGCTGAGAATGAAGAGTTTGCCCCAATCCAAGTGGACTTAACGTCTCAGCACCTTACGATTGAAGGCTTAGCCGTTGGTATTATTCGCAATACCGATTGGATGTAAGTGTGTTTAAGCAGCCCAGTTCATCTGGGCTGCTTTGTCTTTTCTCTTTTTCTACTTCCTCCAAAAGCTTGCTCATCATCTTGACCTTGTTTGTTTAGACCAATTTATAAGCTTGATAATGTAATTGATATTCATTATCATCTTTATCAATGTCTATGTTTTCTCTCTGGCGCAGGAAATGCCCATGTCTCAGTCTAAACATCAAGTTCCTAACCATTTATTAAAGCCACTGTTATTGCGTAGCCGTGAAAGCATGGTCGACAATGGCTTGGTGTACGATCCGATAGCTGCTAAAGCGTGTTTGAGCTGTAAGATGGCGCCGGATTGTTTGAGTGGTGATATTGCGCAGAAGCAATTGCTGCACGTGACGCTGACTCAGCTTTGTGACCAGCAGGTTAGTCACTTCTTACAGCAGTATCCCGATGCTTGGATAATCAATGTCGGAGCGGGGTTGGATACCCGCTTTTATCGTTTGGATAATGGACGCTGCCATTGGATAGAGCTGGATGTGACGGAAAATTTGGTATGGCGTCAGCGCTTGTTCCACAAAAATGAACGCTATGAACATCGCTGTGGCAGTGTGGATGAAATGTCGTGGCTAGAGACGTTAGCTATTCCAGAGCAAGCACCGGTACTCATTTTATGTGAAATGGCACTGCTCGATTGCACAGAGCGTCAAGTCGCGAAATTTATTCAAACCTTAGGTCGACATTTTGTTTCTGCTGAACTGTGTATGGTGCTGGCAGGAGATTTAACGGAAACCAAGTGGGGGAAAAAGCTTGGCTCTGATCGTTATGCTCATGGCTTTGAAGCGCCTGCAGCACAGATATTGCAATGGTTACCATGGGCACAATGGGCGAAAGCTTTCTCGCCATTCGATAGATTCTGTTCTCGTTGGAAAGCTTGGCAGCGTTGGCTTAATAAGATTCCAATGTTGAAGCATCGCCTCACGCCAGTCCTCGTTCACATCAAGTGGTAATTGGCTAGTCGTTAAGCGCTCAGGTACACTCGTCGATCTTACTGATGAGGTGCCTGTGACAAATTCAATCTTCTCTCCTTTATCTAACCCAAAAGTTCATCGCCAAGTCTTAGCTTTAGCGATACCTATGGTGCTGTCGAATATTACTGTCCCATTGCTCGGTTTGGTCGATGCTGCGGTGATTGGTCATCTAGACCACGCTTGGTATTTGGGTGGTGTTGCGTTGGGCAGCACCATGATCAGCGTGACGTTTTGGCTGCTTGGTTTTTTGCGTATGTCGACTACTGGGTTGGCGGCGCAGTCCTTTGGCGGTGAAGACCGAAAGCAACTTGCCTTGGTGTTTATGCAAGGCTCACTTATGGCGCTGCTGTTTGCGTTAGTCTTCCTTATTGCCCATAACCCGATTGCTGATTTGATCTTTGGCTGGAGTGACGCCAGCGCAGAGGTAAAACACTACGGCATGCAATATTTCTCTATCCGTGTGTGGAGTGCCCCCGCAGCGCTAATGAACTTTGTGTTGTTGGGGTGGCTGCTCGGAACGCAAAATTCCAAAGCACCAATGTGGATGGTGATCATCACCAACGTGACTAATATTGCCCTCGATTTGTTGTTTGTGATTGGTTTGGGGTGGAAAGTAGAAGGCGCTGCGCTGGCATCAGTGATTGCTGACTACTCAGGCATGGGTTTTGGTCTCATGTGTGTCTGGAAAACCTGGCGAGAGAGACAATTACCATCACCTCAAAAGTTGCTAGCCAGCACTCAACACGGTTTAGGGCGCTTCGTGAAATTGAATCGCGATATTTTCTTGCGCTCTTTGTGTCTGCAAGCGGCTTTTAGCTTTATGACGTTCCAAGGTGCGAGCTTTGGTGATGAGGTTGTCGCTGCAAATGCGGTTCTGATGAGCTTCCTGATGATTATCTCGTATGGCATGGATGGCTTTGCTTACGCAATGGAGGCCATGGTCGGGAAGGCGATTGGTGCCAAAGATAGGCAACAATTGAGTGAATCGCTTGTCGGCACTTTCTTTTGGAGTTTGGTTATTTGTTTAGGACTGACCGCGCTCTTTGGTTTGGCGGGATCGCAGTTGATCGCCATGATCACTTCAATTGAGGCGGTACAACAGCAAGCAGCGGTGTATCTACCTTGGCTGGTGGTGATGCCACTTGCGTCGATGTGGTGCTTTCTATTGGATGGCATTTTTGTCGGTGCAACCAAAGGCAAAGACATGCGCAATAGTATGTTTGTCGCGACCAGCAGTTTCTTTGTTGTCTTTTACTTATTCGCCGAGTGGGAAAATCACGCGCTGTGGTTTGCAATGACGAGCTTTATGTTGATGCGGGGTATTGGTTTAGGGGTTATCTTTCTCTACCAATGGCACAAGGATACCTTCCTCGCACAATGTTGATATAAAAACAGCAGGTCCAAGCCTGCTGTTTTTCTGTCTGCTATCAAGAAGCATAGATTAGAACAAGCGGTTCAAACCATTCAACGCAGCGACACGATACGCTTCGGCCATTGTTGGATAGTTGAAGGTGGTATTGACGAAATACTCGATGGTATTCGCTGAGCCTTTTTGCTCCATAATGGCTTGACCGATGTGGATAATTTCCGCGGCACGTTCGCCAAAACAGTGAATCCCTAAAATTTCTTTGGTTTCACGATGGAACAATATCTTCAAGCTACCGATGTCTTTCCCTGCGATCTGTGCACGAGCTAGATGCTTGAACGAAGAGCGTCCTACTTCATACGGTACTTTCGCAGCTGTTAGCTCTTGCTCGGTTTTACCCACAGAGCTAATCTCTGGGATGGTGTAGATACCCGTTGGAATATCATCAATCAGATAGTTTTCTGCCTGACCTTTCGTAATGGCTTGTGCGACAAATCGCCCTTGGTCATAAGCGGCGCTTGCAAGGCTAGGGTAACCGATGACATCGCCTACAGCGTAAATGTGCTCAATATCGGTTTGGTAGTTACGGTTTACTTTTAGTTGTCCGCGAGAGTCCGCTTCCAGACCCACAGCCCCCAAATTCAACTTATCGGTGTTACCTGTTCGACCATTCGCATACAACAAGCAGTCCGCCTTCATCTTCTTGCCAGATTGTAGGTGAATAATCACGCCATCTTCTGTGCCTTCGATTTTTTCATAGGTCTCATCATTACGAATTACCACACCGCTGTTCCAGAAGTGGTAAGACAGCGCATCCGACACTTCGTTATCCAAAAACTCCAACAAGCGGTCTCGGGTATTGATAAGGTCGGTTTTCACTCCAAGGCCGCGGAAGATAGAAGCGTATTCACAACCGATAACGCCCGCACCGTAAATGATGATATGGCGAGGGTCGTGTTTCAGGCTCAAAATGGAATCACTGTCGTAGATGCGCTCATGCAAGAAATCTACGTCGTCAGGCTGATACGGGCGAGAACCCGTCGCGATGACAAACTTATCTGCAGAATAGATTTCTTCTGTACCGTCGCTTTGCATCACTGCAATTGAGTAGTTATCGATAAATCGCGCGGTTCCGAACAAAAGTGTGCATGAGTTACGGTCATAAAAGCCCTGACGAAGTCGAGTTTGCTTATCAATGACCGATTTAGCATGACCTAAAATGTCAGAAAATGTTGCATGAACGCTGGTGTTGTTTCGACAAAATAGCGGGTTGCTATTAAATTCGATGATGCGGCTAACGGCATGACGCAGTGCTTTTGATGGAATAGTACCCCAGTGAGTACAACCGCCGCCGACACTGCTTTCTTTCTCGACAATGGCAACATTCAGTCCCGCTTTGGTTAATCCCATTGCAGCCCCTTCTCCGCCAGGGCCACTACCGATTACGATCACGTCATAGTGATTAACATGCGCCATGATGCCTTCCTTGTTATATTTGCTTAACATTGCTTTAGCGCGATTTTAACTCATTTACTCTATTGGTACACGTCATGCCTGTTAGAGAGTGGAAGTGATCACGCAGAATCGACCAAAAGGATGATTTGGTATGTTGTATGTCTATAAATTGCATCGAGAACATTGCAATTAGATGCATGCCAATAGTAACGTTCTCGGCGCTCAGAGCGAGCGAAGCAACATATCTTTCTCCGTAGGAGCAAATTGCGTTATATTGAGGCTCTTGTACCCTACAGAAAAAGAGCAAGTTAAGAATGAAATCGATGGGAATCCGCGCACAGCAAAAAGAGAAGACACGTCGATCATTGATCGATGCGGCATTTAGTCAATTAAGTGCGGATCGCAGCTTTTCCAGCCTTAGCTTGCGAGAAGTCGCCCGAGAGGCAGGGATTGCACCGACTTCTTTTTACCGCCACTTCAAAGATATGGATGAGCTAGGCTTAACTATGGTCGATGAAGGCGGTTTGCTACTACGTCAACTGATGCGTCAGGCGCGTCAACGTATTGTGAAAGAAGGTAGCGTAATTCGTACCTCGGTCGAAACCTTTATGGAATTCATTGAAAGTAGTCCGAACGTTTTTCGTTTGTTGTTGCGTGAGCGCTCCGGCACTTCTGCTGAATTTCGTACCGCTGTTGCTCGAGAAATACAGCATTTTGCGGCAGAATTAACCGAGTATTTAATGAGCACCGGCGTGACCAGAGAAGAGGCGTATACTCAAGCAGAAGCGTCTGTGACTTTGGTTTTCAGTTCGGGGGCTGAAGCTTTAGATTTAGATCGACGTGAGCGCGATGAACTCGCCGAGCGATTGATCATGCAATTGCGAATGATAGCCAAAGGGGCCTATTGGTATCGCAAAGAACGTGAACGTAACCGATTAAAAGGCGGGATAGAATAATGTCGAATGGAAATAAATCTGAAAAGAAAACGCTGATTTTGGCACTGGTTGCAGGTATGTGTGGTGATGCTTTGTTGTCATGGTTGACCATGAGTGAAGTGTCTTTTTCAATCTTCCCATTGATTGCACTCGTACTGGCTGTACAAGCTCTTTACCAAGAGTACCTAAATAATCCGGTATCAGAAGATATCCCATTAGTTGGCTTGGCGTGCTTCTTCGTAGGTGCGTTTGGTCACTCTGCGTTTATTAAAGCGCAATACCCAGAAGCAGGCTCAAACTTCTTCGCGATCATGGTTTCAATGATCTTACTCGCATGGATTGGTAAGAAGCTAGGTTTTGTCAGCAAGAAGACTTCTGCGGAATAAGCAAACGAATCAAATTAAAAAAAGCGAGCCATTGAGCTCGCTTTTTTTTGTCTGAAGCTGGTGGACTAAGCTTTACGTTCCAATAGCACGCCAGCTTCCATGTGGTGGGTATAAGGGAATTGGTCAAACAGAGCAAAACGCGTCACGTTGTGTGTTTCGCATAGAATGTCCAAGTTCTCTTTTAGAGTCTCAGGGTTACAAGAGATGTACATGATGCGCTCGTAACCTTGCACCATTTTACAAGTATCGACATCCATCCCAGCACGTGGTGGATCGACAAAAATCGTGTTGCAGTTGTAGCTCTTCAGATCCACACCTACATCTTGTAGACGACGGAATTCACGCTTACCTTCGATCGCTTGAGTAAATTCCTCTGCTGATAGACGTAAGATTTGTACGTTATCAATCTTATTGGCAGCGATGTTGTACTGTGCAGATACCACAGATGGCTTCGCTAGCTCAGTTGCCAGTACGCGGTCGAAATTCTGTGCCAACGCCAGCGAGAAGTTACCGTTACCACAGTAAAGTTCTAGTAGGTCACCAGTGCTTTCTTGGGTACAGTCGACAGCCCATTCCAACATCTTCTCTGCGACTTTGCCGTTCGGCTGAGTGAAGCTGTTCTCTACTTGTTGGTAGATGTAGCTTTGACCATTTACATCGAGCTTCTCGATCACGTAGTCGCGGTCTAGGACAATCTTCATCTTACGAGCACGACCAATGATGTTTAGATTGAAGCCTTCATCATTTAAACGCTGTTTAAGGGCTTTCGCGTTTTCAATCCACTCTTCATCAAGTTGGCGATGGTAAAGGAGTGAAACCAGAATCTCACCACTTAGTGTCGATAGGAAATCCACCTGGAACAGTTTACGACGTAGTGAGTCGTTGTCTTTCATCGCTTCAACCAATAGCGGCATCAGGTCGTTGATCAGACGGCTTGCAGCAGGAAATTGGTCAACACGGTATTTCTCACGAGTTTCTTGGTTGAACATGATGTAGTAAAGATCTTCGCCTTCATGCCAAACACGGAACTCAGCACGCATGCGGTAGTGCTGCTCTGGTGATTCAAACACTTCCAGTTCTGGCATGTTGTATGGCGCGAACATATCCGTGAGACGTTCGACTTTTTCTGCCAGTTGTTCTTGGTAGCGTTGTGGGTTTACATCAAGAGTAGCCATGATCTTACCTTTTATGGTGCATTCAATTTAAGAGCGCAGATTTTATTCAATCTCAATAGGATGTCCAGTTTTGTACTGGAATTGATTTAAAGATAGTGCGTACAGGCAGAGTAGAAAGCAAAATCAATCAAAACGTTACAACTTCTAAGGGCAATATTGGCTGGACAAATAATCAATAGCTGAATAATATTTGCCTCAAGTTGGTGCTATCTAGCAATCTAGATGGCTGAAATGGGAATCTGGTGTAAATCCAGAACTGACGCGCAGCGGTAAAAGAGAACGAACGCTCATCAGACACTGCATTAGTTTATGTGGGAAGTCGAGCAAGTAGGCGGTACACCCGTGCTCTTGAGTCCGAATACCTGCCAACAACTGAGCCACAGCACTGGACTGTCATGACGACAGGGCTCGGAAGGAATTACGCGATTTAGGACAATACAATGAGAAAATCCGCACTGGCGATCACTTTGGCATCGCTGCTTTCACCTGTCTCTTATCTACAGGCCCAGGAAACCTCCACTGACGAAACCATCGTTGTTACGGCAAACCGTTTTGAGCAAGCCGAAAGCCGTACGTTGGCAGATGTCGAAGTAGTTACTCGACAAGACATCGATCGCATTCAAGCGAAAACCCTACCAGATGTATTGCGTCGCCTTACCGGAATTCAAGTTTCACAAAATGGTGGTCGTGGTCAGTTAGCGTCTTTATTTGTTCGTGGAACCAGTTCCGACCAAGTTTTAGTACTGGTTGATGGCGTACGTTTTGCACGAGCAGCGAAGGGCGCTGTGGACTTTAACCAAATCCCACTTACTTACGTTCAACGTATTGAGTACGTGCGTGGTGCGCGTGCGTCACTTTACGGCTCAGAAGCGATTGGTGGCGTGATCAATATCATCACCATTGCGCGTGCTGACGAAGAAGGAACGAAGTTAAGTGCGGGTTTAGGTAGTTTAGATTATCAAGAATTGAGTGTGGCATCTGGTATTAAAGTCACAGAGAGCGGCCAGCTAAATATCGCGCTTGGTAGTGAAAGTGATGATGGTTATAACGTTCGTCCTGTACCGGGAGTTAATGACGGTGATCGCCATGGCTTTGATACAAAGAATGGTCTGCTAGGTTACGTGCATAACTTCAATGACCAGTGGTCTGCATTTGGTAACCTACGTGCTTACGAAAATGTTTATCAATATGACAGCAGCTACGGTAGTCGCGGTTACTACGAAGCAGAAAAAGACGATCTTTCTGTCACTCTGGGCGGTAAGTATCAGTCTGATAATGTGATGTCAGAACTACAAGTAACAGCACAGAAACAGAAGTCTTGGAACTATGAGCAAGCAAAAGGCAAACACTCAGGTACTGAAGATGAACTTGAGCAGCAAAATGTCCAGTGGACCAACAGTTACTTGCTAAACAACAATACGACGTTGGCTGGTGGTATTGATTGGCGCAACGAGTCTTATAAAGACAAGAGTGCGAATAAAACGTTTGATCGTACCAATGGCGCTCTGTTTGGTATGGCAACCACTAGTATTGATAAAGCAATGCTCGAGGGCAGTGCTCGCCTTGATGATAATGAAGAATACGGTAGTGAGTTCACTTACAGTTTAGCGGCTGGTTACCAGTTTGTACCAGAGTTTGGGGTTAAAGCCTCTTTTGGTACTGCGTTTAAGGCTCCAAACCTATATCAGCAGTATGACCCGACATACGGTGAGAAAGATCTGAAGCCGGAAGAGTCAGATGCTTGGGAGCTAGCATTCAGCGGTGATGTCCAAGGCGTTTTTTGGTCCGTCACGGGTTATGACTATAAAATCACGAATCTTATCGATTACCATCCAACCACGTACAAATATTTGAATGTCGATGGTGAAACACATATCCAAGGTGTGGAGCTTGTTGCTGAGTTTGATACAGGGATTGTGCAGCACCAGTTGAGTGCAGATTACAAAGATGCTGAAGACGATAAAGGGCATCAGTTGCAGCGTCGCGCTAAAGAAATGTATAAGTGGAATGCTTTAGTGAGCTTCGATAAAGTGGACTGGTCGGTTAGCTATCAGTACGTCGGTAAGCGTCCAGATGTGGATTACAGCACTTGGCCTTCACAAGATATCACGCTTTCTTCTTACTCGTTGGTTGATACGGCAGTGACTTACTATCCGAATGAGTCGACCTCTATGAGCGCTCGTATCGATAATCTACTTGATGAAGAGTATGAGATGGCAAAAGGTTACCCCGCTGCAGAGCGAGCGTACTATATCAACGTTGGCTACGAATTCTAATCGTGAATGAGCACAAACCGCCTTCGGGCGGTTTTTAATATTTTGTGGTGGAAAATCGAATGAAGAAACCCAAGCGAGTGGTGATCAGTTGGTCCAGTGGTAAAGATTCGACATTAACGCTTGAGCGCCTTAACGAGAATCCAAATTATCAAGTTGTCGGTTTGTACACGACTTACGTAGGGAAAGAAGTCCCTTTCCAAGCAACTCCGCTTGAAGTCGTACAAATGCAAGCAGACTTACTTGCGCTTCCGCTCATTACTATCGAGCTACCTGAAATCTTTCCAAGTAACGACATTTATCAATCGACCATCGTTAATGCATTACAAAGTAGTGGTCTGAACATAGAAGCTGTCGCATTTGGTGATATGTTTTGTAATGGCATTGCCGATTACCGACGCAGCTATATTGAACCTGTTGGCTGGGAATGCGTCTTTCCTCTATTAGGGGAGAGCAGCGAAAAACTAGCGATGGAAATCATAGAGCGTGGTATTCAAACTATGTTAATCACCATCGACGGAAGAGTTCTCCCTCCAGAATGGTGTGGTCGCTGGTATGACAAAGCCCTAATAGAGTCATTACCAAGTCAAATTGATCCCTGTGGGGAAAATGGTGAATTTCACACATTGGTCACGTCTTCGCCATCTTTTCAAGGACATATTGAGTTGACGAAGCGAGATGTAGAATCTGGAGATAGATTCAGCCATCAAAGATACCATGCTAAAGCATTGCCAAAACAAATCTACGCAGTATGATCGCAACGTTTCTGTTCTTTAGGTAAGACTCGTGCGAGTAGCAAGTAAGAAAAAAGTCCTAGTTTTTGACTCTGGTGTTGGTGGTCTTTCTGTATTCCAAGAGATACATCGCCTATTGCCCCAGCTAGACTACTTATACTTATTCGATAATCAGGCTTACCCTTATGGTGAACTCGATCAGGCTGTACTCGTTTCACGAGTTAACCAACTGGTCTCTTCTTTAGTCGAAGAACACCAAGTCGACATTGTCGTCATTGCTTGCAACACGGCGAGCACCATAGTGCTTCCTTCCTTACGCGAAAATTTATCGATTCCCGTTGTTGGTGTTGTCCCTGCGATTAAACCCGCATCGCTTTTAGCATCAAAAGGGGTAGGGCTGATCGCCACTCCGGCGACAGTAACACGCCAATATACTCACGAGTTAATACGGGACTTTGCGCAAGGCAAACCAGTTGAGCTGGTGGGATCAACTCGCTTGGTAGATATGGCCGAAGAGAAGTTGCGGGGCAACAGCGTTTCTCTCGACGAACTGACAAATATCCTGCTTCCCCTTCGCGATAAAGTCGATGTTGCGGTGCTCGGTTGTACTCACTTCCCTTTAATCAAAGAGGAAATTCATCAAGCTTTGGGTGGGGACGTTACTTTAATTGATTCAGGCGCAGCGATTGCACGTCGAGTAAAAGCATTGCTATTAAGTGATGAAATTGAGGATACAGAAGAGGGAAGTAAGTCGATTTATGCCAGTGCAACTCCTTGGCAGGAAGATGCACTGAACATTTGTTTAAAGAAGCTAGGTTTTAATCCTGTTCAGGTTTACCACCATCCGGATGTTTAGGATCGTTCGCAATTCTCACTTTTAGCGTTCTCTCCATATATTCCTTTTCATTAAGTTTAGCGATAGCTGGCTTGGCATCTGCCGCAGCCATCACGACAAAACCAAACCCTCTTCTTTTTCCTGTACGCTTATCTTTCATTAAGCGTACCGCATAGACCTGTCCATATTCAGCAAACAAATCGCGAACATGACTCTCATTGGCCTTATAAGGAAGGTTGCCGACATACAGCGTTTTAGTTGAAGGATCAGGATCCGAAGATTGAAGAACAGGTGTTTTGCTAGAAAATGAAAAAAGAAAAGCAGTAGCGATAACACCAATGAGGAAGCTCAAGGCTGGTGGGATGATGAATTGAGAGAAGATGATTCCCCCAACGATGGCCAGCCCAACACATAAAATCAGATTTTTTTTAGACGTCATTTTAATTACTACACATAGTGATAAAGAGATCGATTGTCCATTAACAGAATAGACACATGAATCTTACGTATATGGTTGGTGTTTTTCCAACCAATTGCTGTGATATGTCTCAAATGTGACGAAGAAATATGCAAATATCGCACTTTTGGATAATTTGTGACCGGTTGGTTTTTTATTTGCAAAAAACGCTTGTACTAATTTCTCAACCCCCTATACTGCGCATCCACCGACACGGAGTGAGACGAAAGTCACACAGCGAGTCGAGAAGAGAGAAAAAAGAATTTGAAAAAAATGCTTGACTCTCTCACGGTGTGAAGTAAGATACGCACCCCTAACGACGAGCAACTAAGTTGCTGAAAACGTTAGAAAAGCTCTTTAAAAATAAGAACCTATCAATCTGTGTGGGCACTCGTTGATGATAATCCAATTCGATACCTTGGTATCAAATTAGGTTTCAATGATACGAAGTGACCATTGAATCGAAAGATTCAGCACAGTCAATTCAAACATTACTTATGTAATGTTCAGTATTCATTGAGCCGAACAAAATCTTAAATTGAAGAGTTTGATCATGGCTCAGATTGAACGCT
>NZ_JAWOUX010000018.1:0-54858 GCF_033339595.1 Vibrio sp. 2096 | reverse complement strand
TGTTTTACCGTGGTCAACGTGGCCGATAGTACCAACGTTAACGTGCGGTTTCGTACGTTCAAATTTTTCTTTAGACACGATCGTGTTCCTTCCTAGTTATGATTCGTCGTGATCATTATTGATCGACGACGCGCCAGAAATTGTTATTTTATGCGCCAACGCCCGTTAGCGCAATATTTGGACGCCCTGATCTCGCAAAAAGTCGTAAACTTTTTGCAGTTCAATCGTCAATTAGTAACCACGCTCTGCAATAATTTTATCTGCGAAGTTTTTCGGCACTTCAGCGTACTCGTGAAACTCCATAGAGTAAGACGCACGGCCTTGAGTTGCAGAACGTAGATCAGTTGCGTAACCGAACATTTCGGATAGTGGTACTTGAGCACGGATGATCTTAAGACCAGCCACACCTTCGTCCATGCCTTCAATGATACCGCGACGACGGTTTAGGTCACCAACAACGTCACCCATCCAGTCTTCCGGAGTGGTTACTTCGACATTCATCATAGGTTCTAGAATCACAGGTTGTGCTTCTAGTGCACCTTTCTTGAATGCCATCGAGCCAGCGATCTTAAACGCCATCTCGCTTGAGTCTACATCGTGGTAAGAACCATCAAATAGTGTAGCTTTAATATCTAGTACAGGGTAACCCGCTAGAACACCACTATTCATTTGCTCTTCGATACCTTTCGATACCGAACTGATGTATTCCTTAGGAATCACACCGCCCACGATTTCGTCTACGAATACGAAACCTTCACCAGGCTCAGAAGGCTCAAGTTTGACCCAAACATGACCGTATTGACCACGACCACCTGATTGACGAACAAACTTACCTTCAACTTCCGCTTTACCACGAATGGTTTCACGGTAAGCAACCTGAGGTTTACCAACGTTACAATCAACGCTGAATTCACGCTTCATACGATCAACGATAATGTCTAGGTGAAGTTCACCCATACCTGAGATCAGAGTCTGACCTGATTCGTCGTCCGTTTCCACGCGGAATGATGGATCTTCCGCGGCTAGTTTACCTAGCGCGATAGCCATTTTCTCTTGGTCTGCCTTAGAACGAGGCTCTACAGCAATCTGAATAACTGGTTCAGGGAACTCCATGCGTTCTAGAATCACTTTGTGGTTCTGATCACACAGTGTGTCACCTGTTGTTACGTCTTTCAGACCGATAGCAGCTGCAATATCACCAGCGCGAACTTCTTTCACTTCTTCACGCTTATTCGCATGCATCTGAACGATACGACCAAAACGCTCTTTCTTCTCTTTTACTGAGTTGTAAACAGCGTCACCCGAGTTTACAACACCGGAGTAAACACGCATGAAAGTTAGCGTGCCCACGAATGGGTCAGTCGCAATCTTAAACGCTAGCGCTGAGAAAGGTTCGTTGTCGTCAGCATGACGCTCAACTTCATTTTCTCTTTCGTCGACACCTTTAATTGCAGGTACGTCAACAGGCGATGGCAAGAACTCAACTACTGCATCCAGTACCGCTTGAACACCTTTGTTCTTAAACGCACTACCACAAGTAGCCAGTACGATTTCGTTATTTAGTGTGCGAGTACGTAGAGCTTGTTTGAGCTCAGCTTCAGTCAATTCACCTTCTTCAAGGTACTTGTCCATCAGCTCTTCGCTAGCTTCAGCAGCGGATTCAACCATGTGGTTGCGCCACTCTTCAGCAAGTTCAATCATGTCAGCTGGGATGTCTTCGTAAGTAAACGAAGTGCCTTGATCGGCATCATTCCAGTTGATCATTTTCATCTTGATAAGGTCGATGACACCTCTGAACTCATCTTCCGCACCAACGTTCAGCTGGATTGGAACAGGAGTCGCACCAAGACGATTCTTAATTTGGTTCACAACGCGTAGGAAGTCTGCGCCCGCACGGTCCATCTTGTTTACAAATACCAAACGTGGAACGTGGTATTTGTCTGCTTGACGCCATACAGTTTCAGACTGAGGTTCAACACCAGATGAGCCACAGAACACAACCACAGCACCATCAAGTACACGAAGAGAACGCTCTACTTCGATAGTAAAGTCAACGTGTCCAGGGGTATCAATGATGTTTACGCGATGCTCAGGGAACTGTGCTTCCATACCACGCCAGAATGTAGTAGTCGCAGCGGATGTGATAGTGATACCACGCTCCTGCTCCTGCTCCATCCAGTCCATGGTTGCTGCACCATCGTGAACTTCGCCGATTTTGTGAGAAAGGCCAGTGTAGAACAGAATACGCTCAGTTGTGGTTGTTTTTCCTGCATCTACGTGAGCACAGATACCGATATTACGGTATAGCTCAATAGGAGTTTTACGAGCCACGATTGTATCCTCTTACTAAGGTGTACCTTAGAGTATAGAAAAGTGCTGCGAGAGAACCTCGCAGCACAGAAGGTATTACCAACGGTAATGAGCGAACGCTTTGTTTGCGTCAGCCATGCGGTGAACGTCTTCACGTTTCTTAACCGCAGTACCTTTGTTCTCAGACGCGTCTAGCATTTCAGCAGCTAGGCGTTGAGCCATAGATTTTTCACCACGCTTGCGCGCAGCTTCAACCAACCAACGCATAGCAAGTGCGTTACGGCGAACCGGACGTACTTCTACAGGTACTTGGTAAGTTGAACCACCAACACGGCGAGATTTAACCTCTACCGCTGGGCGAACGTTTTCAAGAGCTTCTTCAAAAATAGCTAAGTGGTCTTTACCAGACTTTTCAGCCATAGCATCTAGTGCAGTGTAAACGATTTTCTCTGCAGTAGATTTTTTACCGTCAACCATTAGGATGTTAACGAATTTTGCCAGCAATTCAGATTTGAATTTTGGATCTGGAAGGATCTTACGCTGACCAATGACGCGACGACGTGGCATGGATTTATCTCCGTTGTCTTCTTCAGGTTTTATCCAAAACTTTTCAGTTTTTTCAAAAAATTAAAAATAATTTAGTGTTTGGCCTTACTTAACGGAATCCATTAAGACTTAGGACGCTTCACACCGTACTTAGAACGACCTTGTTTACGGTCATTTACGCCAGCACAGTCTAGTGCGCCGCGAACAGTGTGGTAACGCACACCTGGAAGGTCTTTAACACGACCACCACGGATTAGAACAACTGAGTGCTCTTGAAGGTTGTGACCTTCACCGCCGATGTACGATGTAACTTCGAAGCCGTTTGTCAGACGTACACGACAAACTTTACGAAGTGCTGAGTTAGGTTTTTTAGGTGTAGTAGTGTAAACACGAGTACATACACCACGTTTTTGTGGGCACGCTTCTAGTGCAGGCACGTTGCTTTTAACAACTTGCTTTGCACGTGGCTTACGTACCAACTGGTTAATAGTTGCCATTAACTAGCTCCTGATTTACTTGAAAGTAAGCTTTGTGAAAAATCTATCCCCAACTGCCAATGCAGTTAGGGACGCAAAATTCTATGCAGCAGTGAGAGGTGTGTCAAGAAATATACGGATCTTTTTTGTTCAATTAGAACAATTCATCCGTAAAGCTTTGTCGACAGCAAATCTTGTTCAATCCCAAGTTAGGGATTTATCCTGTTTTGCTGTTAGTTCAACGAAGCCTGAGTAATTCACAATCGTCAGCGATGGACTGATACGATTTGCAATACCGCGAGCTTGCGCATCGCTCTCTAACACCAATACGCTGCGGTTTTTTAGATGGGAAAATGCTTTATGTTGCGAGTTAGCAGCGTACACTGCATCTTCTATAAGTAAGATGTCATCCTGTTCACTGCATAAAGGCATAGCGTCTTCTAGAGCAGAGACTGTTTTTATGATGTGTAACATAACTTCCTCAAAAAGACAGTAGCTTGCCAGCGTGTTGTAACTTATCTTTGAGCTGTTCTGAGCTTAACGCTTGGGCTTCAATGACTAAATCCGCTTGCGCCAAACCTCGCTGGGTTAACGACTCTGAACACACAAAGACTTGTTCGATGTCGTATAAATCGAAAAGCTTTAACATCGGCGCGTAATCTTTACTCAAAATATTGTTGGGGTCTTGCCCGAGTAGAAGCTGGTATACCCCGTCACCCATGAAAATGACGCTGATATCTTCACAGTAAGCCGACGCGGCTAACAGTGCATCCACACCTTCACGACCAGCTGCACAGCCATGTGGCGCACTACGAAATAGATAAGTTAACTGACTCAAAACTGTACCACTCTGTCTTGGGTTAACATCGCTTCAGCTAGGCTACCTAAGCCTGCTTGTTCAAAACCATCGGCTAGATTGTTCTGAACCAAACCATGTTGATTCGCTTCTTCTTCACTTACAATCCCGCGACGCAAAGCGGCCGCGACACAAGTTTCTAGGCGAACACCATGCTCTTTAGCCAAAGACTGCCACGCCTTATTGAGATCAAATTCATCGTTGGCTGGCACACTCAAAGCAGTACCATTAGTCACACCATCTTGATAAAAGAAGACGCTCACTAGCTGATGGCCTTGCTCTATCACCGCTTTGGCGAACTGATAAGCACTGCGCGCTGACTGGCTGCCATAAACGGGACCATTCACCACTAACGTGTAAGTCAGTTTACTCACCTTTCATCATCCTCGGTTTTACGTTGACGAATGTACAAGTAAACGGTGTGTTTTGAAATATTAAGGCGATCCGCGACACGGTTGATGGCATCTTTAATATCGAAGATACCTTTGTCGTACAACTCCATCACGATCTGGCGATTTTTGGTGTTGTTAGACACGGATTTATCCGCATTGATCTCTTCGATGGTGCGTTCAACAGTTTGGTCCACCAGCTCTTCTACGTCACTAGCAAAGTTGACCGAGGAAGCCGCTTCTTTCGCTTCTTGCGTCGGCATGAAAGACTGAAGGACTTGCGAGAAAGGCGCATCCAAGTTGACGTTGATACACAACAAACCAATCACGCGATTTTCGCCATTACGAATGGCGACAGTAATCGACTTCATCAACACGCCACCTTTTGCACGGGTAAAGTACGAACGTGAGAAGTTGCGCTCCGAGCCTTCGATGTCTTTTAGCATCTTAAGCGCTAAATCAGTGATTGGTGAGCCGACTTGGCGCCCCGTGTTTTCACCGTTAGCGATTTTAATTGCAGAGGTATTTAAGTCTTCTAGAGAGTGAAGAACGATTTCACAAAATGGACCTATCAGGCTGGCGATACCATCCACGACCGCCTCATAAGATCTTAAAATGATTTTGTCGTGCTCGGTAAACGGCATCACGTTAACGGATTCCATTTCGAGCAACATCTCCGCGTTTATTGTTTCTGTAGTTGTCATAAGCCTTCGAGCGAAAAATCAACAAATTGGTGTAAGTTTATCAGAAAATTTGAAAAGCAACCTAGCAAACTCACCAACTAGTGACCTAGAACAAAAAAGGCCCGTTAAACGGACCTTTTTCAATAACTTATCGCAGCTTATTGTTATTGCTCTGCGTTGTCGTTCTCAACTTTTAGCAGCTCAACTTCAAATACTAGCGTTGAGTTAGCAGGAATGCTTGGTGTGTCTTGGTCACCGTATGCTAGCTCTGGCGGGATAACGAATTTGAATTTAGAACCCACAGGCATTAGCTGAACACCCTCTGTCCAACCTGGGATTACACGGTTAAGTGGGAACGTTGCAGGTTCACCACGATCGTATGAGCTGTCGAACTGAGTACCGTCGATCAGAGTACCTTTGTAGTGTACTTGAACCGTATCAGTGTCTTTTGGCTTCTCACCTTCAGCTGGTGTCATTACTTGGTATAGAAGACCTGTATCTGTCTTCACTACGCCTTCTTGCTTCTCAAACTCAGCTCGGAAATCATCGCCAGCTTTTTTCGCTTCAGCTGCTTTCTCAGCCGCTTGTGCTTGCATCTTTTCTGCAACACGCTTGTCTAGAGATTCTAGTGCTGCACGTGTTTCTTCTTCATTCAATTCAGCATTGCCTTTGAAGACGTCTTCGATACCTTTTAGTACCAAATCTTTGTTAAGATTAATGCCGATTTCGCTTGGCTTGTCGATGCTTGTGCTTAGGTAGTTAGCAAATGAAACACCGATTGCGTATGCCGCTTTGTCGTCGTCGGTTTTAAAGTGAACCGCTTTACCGGTTTCTGCTTGAACTTGTTCTGCTTGAGGTGCGGTTTCTGTTTTAGTTTCTTCTTTCTGACAACCTACCGCTAGCATAACTGTTGCAGCAAGTAGCGACACTTTTAAAACTGATTTCATTAAATTCTCCCAATAATGGCTCTGCCATTGGTTGTTGTGCACAAATCTTCTATGAGACTAGTGAAGACAATCGTTATACCAATATACTAGCTATATGTCTTAAGACACAAACCGGATTATTAGATGTGATGCAAAGAATTTTTCATTTATTCCTATATTTAATTGTCATCACCACGTTAAATGGTTGCTTTTTCGCCGAGCGTGAAGTGCAGCGTTGGCCGATAGAACCTCAAGGTGCGACGAGCTTCGCACTTAGCAGAGATGGACGGTTTGCTCTGCTCTATTCTCAACAACGTCATTTGATGTTGTGGGACCTAGAGCAAAATGAACAACTAGCCAATCTGGGTGAACTCGATGCCGATGCCAATGTGGTTTCCCATATCCGCATATCTGACAATGGTCGCTACGCAATTACAGCAAGCCAAATGAACTTCGCAGTTTGGGACCTAGGCTGGACGCAATCCGAAGGCCTTTGGTCTATCTCTGATGCGCTCATTCGCGACGTTGATATCACCAGTAATGGTGAACAAGTTCTGCTTGGGTTATCCAACGGTAAAGCAATTTATGTCAACTTAGTCACCGGGCGTCGCATGGAGTTCCTTGCGCATCGTGAAAAAGTCAATTCCGTGGCCATTTCTCCTAATGGGCGCTTCGCCCTAACCGGAGGTAATGACTATAAAGCGTATCTGTGGGATACCGAAACCGGACAAGTACTACGAACCTTCGAACATGAACAACGAATTGTTCGCGTGGCCCTGCAAAGAGATGGAAAATTAGCAATGACATCTGATGGCGGAAACCAAGCGATTGTTTGGAATTTAAAAACTGGACAAGAAGTCACACAGTTGAGCAGTTGGTCACGCCAATTAATTTTCTCTACCGCACGATTTTCTGACGACGGGACTCAACTAGTCACAGGAAGCCCTTCTGGCCGTGTGTCGATATGGGATACTCAAACCGGAAAACGAATGAGTGGATTTGAAGTGGAGCCCAAAAAAGACACTCGCCCTCCCCGTGCGGTCGTGTATGATGCAGCCTTTGATTCAAAACAACGCGTAATTACTGCTACTTCAGCAGGTATTGCCCAAGCTTGGCAGTTAGAGAACGGATCATGACAGAAAAAATCATTCAGCAATTGGAAGCACGCATTAATGACTTAGAATGTCAGCTTGCGTTCCAAGAACAGACTATTGAAGATCTGAACGGAGCTTTATCGCAGCAACAACTGCAAATTACCAAGATGCTCGATCAGATGAAATATGTGGTAGGTAAAGTAAAAAATATGGACTCGTCGAATTTAGCCGATCCGTCAGAAGAAACCCCACCACCGCATTATTAAAATGCAGGCTCAAATAGCATAAAGCCCAGAACATGTTCTGGGCTTTGTTGTATTAATTACTTAAGAAGGTACTCAAGAGGAAGCTATTCGTCGGCGTAGATTTTAACGCTCAGCTCGCCTTGCGTATTAATGCCTGCTCGGTACATGCCAGAACTGTTCATCGCAAAGTGCATCTCACCTTTAGCATCAATGGCAATCAAACCGCCCTCTCCGCCCATCTGTTTGAGATCACCTTGGATAATGTGTTCACAAGCCGTATGAATATCTTCTTGTAAGTAACGCATACGTGCTGCAACGTCTTCCGCAACACGTTTACGAATAAAGAACTCGCCGACACCCGTAGTGGAAACTGCCACGACGCCATTTTCGGCCACCGTACCACAACCAATAAGAGCCGAATCTCCGACTCGGTTGTATTTCTTATTCGTCACGCCACCCGTACTGGTGGCAGCGGCTAAGTTGCCTTGTTGATCTAACGCTACCGCACCAACCGTACCGTGCTTACGGTCATCTGGGTAACGAGATTCCGACAAAGCAAACAGTCCTTTCTCACGCATAGACAGCAACTGCTCATAACGGCGATCAGTAAAGAAGTAATCTTGCTCGGTATACTCATGGCCTTGCTCAAAAGCAAACTTCTCTGCGCCCTCACCCACCAACAACACATGATTGCTGTTTCGCATCACGTCACGAGCGAGCTCAATTGGGTTTCTGATATGACGAACCCCAGCGACCGCGCCTGCTGCAAGGTTTCGCCCATCCATCACAGAAGCGTCCATTTCAACCATTTCGTTGTTGGTCAGCACTGAGCCTTTACCCGCATTAAAGTTAGGAGAGTCTTCCAATACTTTCACTGCCGCTACGACGGCATCTAAGGCTTCACCGCCCGTGTCTAGAATTTGATGTCCCGCTTTTACCGCAGCTTCTAAATCCGCCAAGATGGATTGTTGCAGCTCATCGCTCATCTGTTCACGCAAGATGGTGCCTGCACCGCCATGAATGGCAATCGAGAAAGGTTTCGTCATCACTTTGTCCAACTGTTATTCCTTGTATGGTTGGCACTACACCTTAGATAAACAAAAAGCGCAAGTTGAAAACTCAACTTGCGCTTTTCAAAGCTTTGCTAGATAAGATTATCTAGTGAAGGAGCTTATGATTAGTGAGAACCACAGCTACCGCCGCCACAGCAGCCGCCTTCTTCTTCGTGATCGTGGTCATGATCGTGACCACCACAACAGCCACCACCTTGGTGGATGTGACCGTGTTCGATCTCTTCTGCTGTTGCTTCACGTGTAGACATAACTTCTACTTCGAAAGTTAGTGTTTGACCAGCTAACATATGGTTACCGTCAACAACCACTTCGTTGCCGTCAACTTCTGTTACTTCAACAGGGATTGGACCTTGGTCAGTGTCAGCTAGGAAGCGCATGCCCACTTCGATTTGCTCAACGCCTTGGAATACGTCCGCAGGAACGCGCTGTACTAGCGCATCGTTGTGCTCACCGTAAGCTTCTTCAGGAGCTACCGTTACTGAGAACTTGTCGCCAGCCACTTTACCTTCAAGTTCTTTTTCAAGACCTGTGATTAGGTTGTTGTGACCGTGAAGGTAATCTAGAGGTGCTTCTGCTGTTGATTGATCAACAACGACACCGTCTTCCATCATTACTTTGTATGCAAGGCTTGCAACAACGTTCTTTTCAATTTTCATACTAACTCCAGGGAGATTAATTGACTTAACCTGAATGGGGTTAAGTACTGAGATATCTGGGTGTATTATGGGGATCAATTATCGAAGTTCAATTACTCCGGCTTAAAAATTCCGATCATTTCCTGATCTGAGTGTTTATTTTTCTCTACAGATTGTGGTTTACGCTGCTCTGTAAACTCACACTCGACACACTCAACTAATTCGATGTTATTTTCAATCCACCAGCGCAGGGTATCTTGCTGGCTGCAATTTGGGCAGCTAGCGCCGGCAATAAAACGTTTCTTGATTTTCACGCTATTTCCTTAGCTTGAGTCTTGGCTCAAGTACTACTTCCAATGATTAGGTGACTGATGGTCGCTCTCCATTTCACGACCAAATATTTCTTCTAGCTCTTTGCGGGCCTCTTTCGCTCTTTGAGCTAATTTCTTATCTTCATTGTGTTGAGGCAATAAGTCCTTAAGCATAGCATTATCTAACTTGCGAAAATGTGCTTCTGCCCGCTTTGCTTGATAAGGATGCATACCCAGTTCTACGAGCGCTTGGCGACCGAGATCTAGCGCCCCTAAAAATGTTTCACGAGAGTAATTCTCTACACCATGACTCATTAACTGGTAAGCCTCGACACGGCTTCTTGCTCGGGCTAACAACTTAAGTTTCGGGAAGTGCACGCGACAAATGTCCACGATGGCCATCACCTCATCAGGTGAATCAGTACAAATAATCAATGCTTCCGCTTTATCAGCGCCAGCAGCCCTCAATAGGTCAATTTGTGTAGCATCGCCATAAAACACTTTGTAACCATACTTACGTAATAGGTGGATTTGGCTGGCATCACTTTCTAATACTGTCACTTTGATTTTATTGGCATACATTAAACGTCCGACGATCTGACCGAAACGTCCAAAGCCTGCAATGATAACGCGTGGTCGGCGATCCACGACTTTCGTGGTCATGCCCTCTTCTTCTTGATTCAGGGTATGAGCAAACCACTTCTTTTGTCCCATCAGCAAAAGAGGAGTCGTCACCATGGATAGACTGACCACCACCAACAGAAACGCCACTTGCTCTTTGGACAAAATGCCCTCTTGGCTCGCCGCGGTAAATATGACAAAGGCAAACTCACCGCCTTGGCTCAAAATTGCAGCCATACGGCTTCTCGCTTTGGCTCCGACACGGGCAGCTCTCGCCAATGCATACAAAACCAAACCCTTAACCACGACCAAAGCCACCACCGCACCGAGAATCTCTAAAGGATGTAATGCCAATAACCCCAAGTTTACCGCCATGCCCACCGCAATAAAGAATAACCCCAACAACAGACCTTTAAATGGCTCGATAGCGATTTCCAACTCATGGCGATACTCACTCTCTGCCAGCAAAACGCCTGCTAAAAAAGTCCCCAATGCCATCGAAAGGCCGAGCTTTTGCATCACGACCGAAATGCCAAGCACGACTAAAAGTGCAGCAACGGTAAAGAGCTCACGAACGCCGCTCATCACGACAAAACGAAATAGCGGACGTAGTAAAAAGTGACCACCAATCAACAGTGCTACCACACTGCCTAAAATAGTGAAGACATCCAACCAACTTCCACCACTATGCCCGCCTGCTAGCAAGGGCAACATCGCCAGCATCGGGATCACTGCAATATCTTGAAAGAGCAGCACCGCAAAACCAGATTGCCCCGTTTCGGTACCATTAAGCCCTTGCTCTTCAATGACTTTAAGCGCAATCGCCGTCGAGGACAGCGCCAACCCCATCCCGATCACCAAACTCACTTGCATGCTTACGCCAAACATACTGACGACACTACCAATCACGGCGGTCGTGACCACAACCTGCGCACCGCCTAAACCTAAAATCGGCCCTCGCATCTGCCACAATTTTTTAGGGTTTAATTCCAGCCCTATCAAAAACAGTAACAACACAACCCCAAGCTCGGCAAAATGCAAAATGGCATCAACGTCGCTAATTAAGCCGAGCCCCCATGGGCCAATCAACACACCAGCGAGTAGATAACCTAAAACCGAGCCAAGCCCAAGGCGCTGAGCAATCGGCACCGCAATAACCGCAGCCGAAAGAAAGACCACACTGCTTTGAAGAAACTCACTGGTGATCGCCATACTGACCTCCTCGATCTGCCGCTTGCCAGTTTTCAAGTGGGTTACTCAGCCATCCACGGTATAACTCGGCATGTTCGTAGCGTTCAATATCTGAAACATTTCTTGACCAATACAACACCAGTGGTTCAATCCAGTGCATCTGGCATAGGGCTGCCGTCAGTTCAAACGGTTGCAAGATTTGCTCAAGTGGGTATTTGTTGTACCCCTTCGCGCTGAAGGCTTCTTCTTTACCACCTGTTGTAATGACACTGCGCCAGTATTTTCCTTCTAGCGCCGCACCTCCGCCAAACGCAAAGCCTTTACCTAACACTCGGTCTAGCCACTCTTTTAATAGGGCTGGACATGAATACATATAAAGTGGATGGTGAAATACGATCACATCGTGAGCGAGCAACAACTCATGTTCGTAATTCACATCAATAAAGAAATCAGGGTAAACACCGTAAAGATCGTGCACAGTGACGTGATCAAGCGACTGAGCTTTTTTTATCATCACTTGATTGGCAATCGAGTTATGTGGCTCTGGATGAGCATAAATGACCAGAACTTTTGGGAGAATAGACGGTGCAACAG
Organism: Vibrio sp. 2096; assembly: GCF_033339595.1. Classification (NCBI taxonomy): domain Bacteria; kingdom Pseudomonadati; phylum Pseudomonadota; class Gammaproteobacteria; order Vibrionales; family Vibrionaceae; genus Vibrio; species Vibrio sp. 2096. The sequence continues at coordinate 42,908 of NZ_JAWOUX010000018.1, read as the reverse complement.
CCAAATGGTCGTCCTTGTGGTTATTTTTATCCGTTATCAAATTGTTATACTTTTTTGTACAGCATAATGCAATTAAAGCGAATCAATCGACTTTTCCGGCCAATACCCCTACTATTCACCGCTAGATATATACCCAAGTGGCTTTAAAAACGATTGAAACCACTTCGCTATGTAACCAAGCAACGCGCACTGCGCAAAGTGAATGAAAACTTTATGATTACCTTCTCTGATATTCAGTTACTGCGTGGCGGTAAACCTCTTTTAGACCAAGCTTCTGCGACTATTCACCCTGGCGATAAAGTCGGTCTTGTGGGCAAAAACGGCTGCGGTAAATCAACGCTGTTTGCCCTACTGAAAGATGAACTGTCAATTGATGCTGGCTCATTTAGCCAACCTCAACACTGGGAGTTGGCCTGGGTCGCACAGGAAACGCCTGCGCTAGAGCGCACTGCACTGGAATACGTCATTGATGGTGATCGCGAGTACCGAGCACTCGAAAAGCAGTTGGCTGAAGCGGAAGCACAAGACAACGGCACCTTGGTTGCCGAGATCCACGGTAAAATTGAAACCATTGGTGGTTACAGCATTCGCGCTCGCGCGGCAGAATTGCTCGACGGTTTAGGGTTCAGCCAAGAGCAAATGAGTTGGAGTTTGACTCAATTCTCAGGTGGTTGGCGTATGCGCCTTAACTTAGCCCAGGCGCTATTGTGCCGTTCTGACTTATTGCTACTCGATGAGCCAACCAACCACTTGGACTTAGACGCAGTGATGTGGCTTGAACGTTGGCTACAAAACTACCCAGGCACACTGATCCTGATCTCGCACGACCGTGACTTCTTGGATCCGATCGTTGGTCGCATCATTCACATCGAGAATCAGCAGCTGAACGAATACACGGGTAACTACTCGTCATTCGAAAACCAACGTGCACAAAAAATGGTGTTACAACAAGCGATGTTTGAAAAGCAACAGAAGCAGATGTCGCACATGCAAAGTTACATCGACCGCTTCCGTTACAAAGCATCAAAAGCACGCCAAGCCCAAAGCCGTATCAAAGCTTTGGAGCGAATGGAAAAAGTACTGCCAGCTCAATTCGATAACCCATTTAGCTTCCAATTCCGTGAGCCAGCTGCGCTGCCAAACCCAATCATGATGATGGATGAAGTATCTGCAGGTTACGGTGACAACCTCATCTTAGAGAAGATCCGCTTGAACTTGGTTCCTGGCAGTCGTATTGGTTTACTCGGCCGTAATGGTGCGGGTAAATCGACCTTAATCAAGCTGCTCTCTGGTGAACTTAACGCGCAAGGTGGTGACCTAACTTACTCACAAGGCGTGAAAATTGGTTACTTCGCTCAGCACCAGTTAGAAACGCTTCATCCTGAAGAAACGCCGCTGCAACACATGATGCAAATCGCACCCGATCAAACCGAACAGCAGCTACGTGATTACCTAGGTAGCTTTGGCTTCCAAGGTGACAAAGCACTAGAAAAAGTTGCGCCGTTTTCTGGTGGCGAAAAAGCCCGTTTGGTATTGGCTTTAATTGTGTGGCAAAAGCCAAACCTGTTGCTACTTGATGAACCAACCAACCACTTGGATTTGGACATGCGTCAGGCATTGACGATGGCACTGCAAACGTTCGAAGGTGCAATGGTGATTGTTTCGCACGACCGTTACCTATTGCGTGCTACAACCGATGACTTGTATTTAGTGCATGATAGACAAGTTGCTCCGTTCGACGGTGACTTAAATGACTATTACAAATGGTTAACCGAACAACAAAGAGCGGAACGCAAAGAAGCACAAGCCGCACAGCCAGCCAAAGATAGCGCCAACAGCGCGGCAGCGAAAAAAGAGCAAAAACGTCGCGATGCAGAGTTTCGAAAACAGACAGCGCCAATTCGCAAAACGCTGACACAACTAGAAAATAAAATGGATAAGTTAGGTGCTGCACTGGCCGAAGCTGAAGAACAATTGGCGGACAACTCACTGTATGCGGCCGAAAATAAAGCTAAACTTAACCAAGTGCTGGCACTTCAAGCTTCTAGTAAGGCTGAGCTCGAAGAAATTGAAATGGAATGGATGTCTGCTCAAGAAACGTTGGAGCAGATGGAGCTAGAGTTTAATCAATGAGTAATCAACACGCTGAATACACACTCACCCTAGAACACCTTTGGCAGTTTAGTCTGCAGTTTTATGGTGTGCGAGAAGTGAAAGAGGCGTGCTTATCATTGCAAAACAACTACCACGGTAACGTGAACCTACTCCTGCTGCTCAGATGGCTCGATGAGCAGCAACTCATTTTCCAAGAAAAAGACTGGCCCTTGGTGCAAGACTGTCTAGGTAGAAGCGAAACTTTACTTCACTCCTTTCGCGACCTTCGTCGCCACCTTAAGTCTCAAGTCAATGACGCTTTGTATCGTGAGACCTTGCAGTTTGAGCTGCAACTAGAAAAGCAGCAACAAGCGGATTTGGTGGACTGCATTAACTCACTTGCACTACTCAAAAATGATGGTGACCCACTGACGTTGAGATACTGTCGTCAACTCGGTGGGGAGCATTTGCAGCAAGCCTTTGCTATTCCGGTGCCAAACATTCAACCACCAAAACACCCATAAATCTGTAGAATACCTATAATCTTTATAAAGGATTATATTAATAAGTTCTTCAACGGACACCGAAGGACCGCATAAGAGCAGTTAGGTATGACACAATTTTTCGCAGCCGCCGGGATCAAAAACCCGCATCTCCAAACGCTTTTGCCGCGTTTTATTCGCAAAAAAGCGTTATTTACGCCGATTTGGCAAACCCTCGATACATCCGATGGCGACTTTCTCGATCTCGCGTGGAGCGAGGACCCAACCCAAGAGCCTGCACAAAAAAAGCCGATTTTTGTTTTATTTCATGGGTTAGAGGGGTGCTTCTATAGCCCTTATGCCAATGGGCTAATGAATGCATTTGCTCAATCTGGATGGCTGTCGGTGATGATGCATTTTCGTGGCTGCAGCGGTAAACCAAACAAAAAAGCACGAGCTTATCACTCGGGAGAAGTGACGGATGCTCGTTACTTCCTAGAGCACCTTGAACAACGTTTTCCTGATAATCCCAAAGTTGCAGTTGGTATTTCTCTTGGCGGTAACATGTTGGCGAATTATTTAGCCCAATATAAAGACCACCCTATTTTGAATGCAGCGACTATTATCTCAGCGCCTTTAGACCTAGCTGCGTGTGCAAACCGTATTGAACAAGGCTTTTCAAAAGTGTATCGCCGTTACCTGCTTTCTTCACTGAAACGTAACGCGTTACAAAAGCATCATCTACTGCATGGTGAGCTTGCGCTGTCCTACAACTCAATAAAACGTGTCACACGATTGTATGAATTCGATGATTTGATTACCGCACCATTGCATGGCTTCAAAGACGCACAAGATTATTACGACCAATGCTCTGGCTTAAGTAAACTACAGCAAATCACGCTACCCACACTGATCATCCATGCCAAAGACGATCCGTTCATGACCGACGATGTGATCCCGAAGTTTGTTCTGCCAGATAACATTGATTACCGTCTCTTTGAACACGGTGGCCATGTTGGCTTCCTGACAGGAACGGCGTTAAAACCTAAGTTTTGGTTGGAGGAAGCGCTGCCCGCGTATTACGAAAGTATCGCCGCAGATTACCTTTCTGCTGTATCCAAGCAACGAACGCAGTAAACTAGCCGCTCATCATAAAAGTTAGAGGTATTTATGATCATTCCATGGCAAGACATTGCGCCGGAAACATTGGAAAACTTAATTCGTGAATTCGTCTTACGCGAAGGAACGGATTACGGAACCGTCGAGGTTTCTTTGCATGACAAAATTGATCAAGTTAAAGCTCAATTGGAAAAAGGTGAAGCGGTTATCGTGTTCTCTGAGCTACACGAAACCGTCGATATTCAGCATAAAACAAAATTTTAGACCCTTCACATTTTACCGTATCCCACTCGATGACAAGGTATTGTTACGTGCTATAGTGGGATATCGACCGTGCAGTAGTAACTCTACTGCACATTACAGGTAAGTAATTTTCGACAAGGTTTGTCATGTCAGCTAAACACCCAATTATTGCGGTTACTGGTTCGTCCGGTGCCGGCACGACCACTACATCTGAAGCCTTCCGTAAAATGTTCAATATGATGAACGTTAAACCCGCATGGGTTGAAGGCGATAGCTTCCATCGCTTTACTCGCCCAGAAATGGACATCGAAATCCGCAAAGCCCGCGAGCAAGGTCGACACATTAGCTACTTTGGCCCACAAGCTAATGACTTCCCGGGATTAGAAGAGTTTTTCCGTAAGTTCGGGCATGACGGCACTGGCAGCGTGCGCCGTTATCTGCACACGTTTGACGAAGCGGTTCCCTACAATCAAATGCCAGGCACGTTTACACCGTGGCAAGACTTACCCGAAAACAGCGACGTGCTGTTTTATGAAGGGTTACATGGTGGCGTGGTCGATGGCGATGTTAATGTTGCTCAACATGTGGATTTCTTAATTGGCATGGTGCCGATTGTGAACTTAGAGTGGATCCAAAAATTCGTACGTGACACTCGCGATCGCGGCCATTCGCGTGAAGCGGTAATGGACTCAATCGTGCGATCCATGGACGATTACCTCAACTATATCACTCCGCAGTTTTCTCGTACTCACATCAACTTCCAGCGCGTACCGACCGTTGATACTTCCAACCCACTTAATGCAAAAGGCATCCCTAGTTTGGATGAGAGTTTTGTGGTGATTCGCCTACGCGGTATCAAGAATGTCGACTTCCCATATCTGCTGGCCATGATTGATGGCTCATTCATGTCACGCCACAACACGATTGTCGTGCCCGGCGGTAAGATGAGCTTTGCAATGGAGCTCATAGTTCGGCCTATCCTACAACAGCTCATCGAAACAGGGAAAATTGGCTAAAAACCTGCCTGCGAAGATGTTTACTTTTCATACCGTGATCATGTGCACAGTTTTGCTTACAAAATCTCAATCATGGCACGATTAAAATCAAGAAATCGTTTTCGAAAAAGGATACTATTTCTTACCGAAACACAAGAGAGCTTGCAGCATATAAAAAGTGCTCTTATTCTAGTAGGCCTAATTCAGGCTTAGCTAAAATATGGATAGCGCAAGCGTACCCTGCAGAGGAAGTGAGATATTATGGTTCTAGGTAAACCTCAAACCGACCCAACATTAGAGTGGTTTCTTTCACACTGTCATATTCATAAGTACCCTTCAAAGAGCACGCTAATTCACGCGGGCGAAAAGGCAGAAACTTTGTACTACATCGTTAAAGGTTCTGTTGCGGTTCTTATCAAAGACGAAGAAGGTAAGGAGATGATCCTTTCTTACCTAAACCAAGGAGACTTTATTGGTGAACTTGGTCTATTCGAGGAAGACCAAGAGCGCACAGCTTGGGTTCGTGCTAAATCTCCTTGTGAAGTTGCTGAAATTTCTTTCAAGAAGTTCCGTCAGCTTATCCAAGTAAACCCAGACATCCTAATGCGTCTTTCTGCGCAGATGGCTCGTCGTCTTCAAGTAACTAGCCAAAAAGTGGGTGACCTGGCGTTCCTAGACGTAACTGGTCGTATCGCTCAGACGCTTCTGAACCTTGCAAAACAACCAGACGCAATGACTCATCCAGACGGCATGCAAATCAAGATCACTCGTCAAGAAATCGGTCAAATTGTTGGCTGTTCTCGTGAGACAGTAGGTCGTATCTTGAAGATGCTAGAAGAGCAGAACCTAATCTCTGCTCACGGTAAAACCATCGTGGTTTACGGTACTCGTTAATCTCGAACTAGAGTGACACGAACAAAATTATAAAAGCCACCAATGGCAACATTGGTGGCTTTTTATTTACTCATGACCAAATGAGATAGGGTGCAGCGAACACTAATGAGTAAGCTTAACAGGTTAACCCTAAAACTTAGCCATTCGTGCTTTCAAAGATTTTGTCAGCTGAAGCGGCCACGAAACCTGGGTACAAATCACCATTTTCCATCGGATAGCGCTTAGCAAATTCATAAAACCCGCCAGGGATAATTTCAGTGCCTTCGCTAAAACGAACCGCTACTTTATCTGCCATGGTCGATGACTGCTCTAGCAACACCTCAGGAGTGCCCTTCACTTCACCACCATTTTCATTAATGGTAAACCCAGCGGTACGCAGATGATCGTTTACCTGCTTCACTTCTTCATATTCATTGAGCTGGTTAACGCTCACCGTGAAGTGGTTTGCTCCGTAACCATGCGCCGCAAGCCAAGATGCGTACTCACTTTCTTTAGCCAACGTTTGGTAATCAGCAAAGCTTAAATCCCACAAGCGTCCACCATGTAAGAATGCGCTATCGTTCAGCTTGTCAGCATCGACTTGTGCCACCAAATTTTTCACAATCTCTTGTAGCTCAGACGAGCACTCTTCAACTTTTAGCTCACTAATAAATACTTTAGGTTGCTTCGGATCTGGGTGCTCATAGTGCTTAGCAACCAGCTTTTTGCTTTCGAAAACGTAATCACCACACGCCTTGTAACCAATAGCTACAAATGGCTTAGCTAGAGTTTCAATACCAAGAGGCGCGATATTGAAGGTACGTAAAGCTATATGATCATTAATCAGAGGCTCATCTTCTTGAAGCAGCTGATGCACTTTAGCAGCCGAAGGGCAAAGACGTTGAATGTAATCTTGCCATAGCGATTCAAATAACACATCGGGCGTCATAACGACTCCTTGTTACGAGATGTAGAGTTTAAAGGTAAGCGGAAGTTGGCTGCTCGTTCACAACAAGAGTTGTCCAGAATAATGAACGAGCAACCATCAACCTGTGACGGTAAATGCCAGTCAGTCAACACGCTTTTCCGAGTCTTTGCTCACTTTTCGTGTTCTGCCAACGATCACTACAACCCATACCTAAATGATGCGCCGGCAAGGTGAGCCGCAATGCATAGTTGCGACTCTATAATAAAAACTTATAGCGCTACACCTGGACTCAATGTTGCAGGCAAGACAGTTTCTTGACCTTCCATTGATGCCATTGGGTACGCACAGTAATCTGCTGCGTAGTAAGCGCTTGGGCGCAAGTTACCCGACGCCCCCGGACCACCAAATGGCGCATCACCGCTTGCACCAGTGAGCTGGCGGTTACGGTTCACGATACCTGCACGAATGTGGTCAACGAAGTATTCCCACTCTTGGTCGTCGGTTGAAACCAAACCAGCAGATAAGCCAAAGCGCGTATCGTTTGCTAGCGCCACGGCTTTATCTAATCCTTCGTAGCGCACCACTTGCAGAAGTGGGCCGAAGTATTCTTCATCTGGTAACTCAGCAATGTTCGTTACATCAATGATGCCAGGAGAAACAAACGCCGCCTCTCCTGCTTTCGCTTCAATCAAGCTTTCACCGCCAAGAGACTGTAGATTAGCTTGTGCATCAAGAATAAACTTGGCTGCCGCGACCGAAATTTGCGGTCCCATAAATGGCGCAGGTTCTGCAAATGGTTGGTCTACGCGAATATTGCGTGTCGCTTCAACGAGTTTGGTGATAAGCGCATCGCCTTTTTCACCCAATGGCACATACAAACGACGAGCACACGTACAACGCTGCCCAGCACTGATAAACGCTGACTGGATGATGGTGTAAACCGTGGCATCCAAATCACCATATTTATCAGAGATCACCATAGGGTTATTACCACCCATTTCTAGTGCGAGCATCTTGCCCGGTTGACCCGCAAATTGACGGTGTAATACATGCCCCGTATTCGCGCTACCCGTAAACAGTACGCCATCAATGCCTTTTGCGTCAGCTAGGGCGATACCAGTTTCTTTCGCGCCTTGAACAAGGTTAATCACGCCTTTCGGCAGACCGGCTTCTTCCCATAGCTTCATTGCCAATTCACCCGTCCATGGCGTTTGCTCAGACGGTTTGAAGACTACCGTGTTACCAGCCAGTAGCGCAGGCACAATGTGACCATTTGGTAGGTGGCCTGGGAAGTTGTAAGGACCAAACACCGCCATCACGCCCAATGGGCGGTGGCGCAATACGATTTGGTTGCCTGCTGCTTCACGGCTCGCCTCACCAGTGCGGTCATGATAAGCGCGAATCGAAATGGCAATTTTACCTGCCATGGCTGCTGCTTCAGTGCGCGTTTCCCAAATCGGCTTACCGGTTTCTTTGGCAATCACTTCGGCGATTTTTTCGCTGTTCTCTTTTACTTTCTCCGCAAAAGCCAACACGATTGCCTCACGCTCTGAAAATGGACGCTTTTTCCAGTCAATAAACGCTTCACGCGCTGCAGATACCGCCTGGTTCACCTGCTCTGCCGTTGCACCTTTGCCTTGCCAGATCACTTCTTGGTTGTACGGCGACAGAGACGTAAATGCTTCACCCTGACCTTGTACCCATTCACCTGCAATCCAATGTGTCATTGTTTCTATCCTTAAATTCTGTCGTCTGTTACTGCGGAAGAAGGCGGACGAAATCCCCTTCTTCAACCGAAAGTGCATCCGCAACGTCTGGTGCGATCATTACGCTCTGTGTCTCTGCGTCATACGCCGCCTTAGTGACTGTCGCACGGAAGTTCTCGAAAGATGAATTACACATCAAGAAGTCTTGTGTGCTGGAATGTTCAGAGATTTTGACTTGCGCGCGGAATGAATGACGTACCGACTCAATATTACGCAGATCACACTCAACCGTTGGGCCACCATCGAAGATGTCGACGTAGCCTCGGTTGGTAAAACCTTCACGCTCGAGCAGCTTCAGCGCTGGACGCGTGTTGTCATGTACTTGACCAATCACGGCTTGCGCTTCTGGGCTGAGCAGGTTGATGTAAATAGGCAGTTTCGGCATCAAGTCGGCGATAAAGCCTTTCTTGCCGATACCTGTTAGGTAATCTGCAAGCGTAAAATCGATAGAGAAGAAATGCTCTTGGAGCCATTGCCAGAATGGTGAATTACCCTCGTCGTCTGAAACGCCACGCATCTCCGCAAAGATCGTTTCAGAGAAGCGCTCTGGGTGCTCTGCCATCATTAGGAAACGACACTTCGACATTAGACGACCATTCAGACCTTGGCGGAATTTCTCACGCAAGAACAAGGTACAAATTTCGCTGTTACCCGTGTAGTTATTACCAAAAGTAAGCAGTTTAACGACGTTGTTAACGCCAAGCTTTGGCGACGAGTGCACAACTTTACTAATGTGATATGAGTAAAATGGGACATCCCAGCCGATAGATGCTTCGATTCCGGTGGTACCCGCAACCTCACCCGTTTCAGAGTCAAAGCCAACCATCAGGTAGCCTTCATCGCCTGGTTCTGCCACATCAGGCTTACCAAAGCTGTACTCTGAATGTTTGATTCGATTGGTTAACAGTTCTTCGTTAACCGGTAGAGATGTAAATCCGTGACCAGACTCCACCGCACAAGTGTGCAGTGCGTCGTAATCCGACATCGCGATAGGGCGAACTACTAGCATCAATACTCCCTCCAGATGCAAGAAGATCCTAACTATATTGTAGGAACAATTCCCCCATCAGAGATCCTTGACGGGGGTGTCTGCGTTGACGTTTAAACTGATATCGCGCTTAAACTAAAGTCGCGATCGCTTTATCCAGTTTCGCCAAGCCTTCTTCAATTTCTTGTTGTGTGATAACGAGTGATGGTGTGAAACGTACGACATTGGCACCCGCAACCAATACCATGAGACCTTGTTTACCTGCCGCAACCAGCACGTCACGCGCACGGCCTTGCCATTCTTCATTTAGTGCAGCGCCAAGTAATAGGCCTTGACCGCGCACTTCTGAGAAGATGTTGTACTTCGCGTTGATCTTCTCTAGACCTTCACGGAACATTGCTTCGCGTTCTAGTACACCAGCCAACACCTCTGGCTTAGTGACTTCATTTACAACCGCTTCTGCAACCGCACACGCTAGTGGGTTACCGCCATATGTAGAACCGTGAGTGCCCACTTTCATGTGCTCTGCCAATTTTGCTGTCGTTAGCATTGCACCGATTGGGAAACCGCCACCAAGTGATTTCGCAGTACTTAGAATATCTGGCGTGATACCTAAACCTTGGTAAGCGTAGAAGTTACCTGTTCGGCCATTACCAGTTTGCACTTCATCGAAGATCAGTAAGGCGTTGTGTTTGTCACACAGCTCGCGAACCGCTTGAGCGAACTCAGGCGTTGGTGGCACGATGCCGCCTTCACCTTGTAGTGGCTCCATCATGACCGCACAAGTACGATCAGACATGTGTGCTTGTAAAGCTTCGATATCGTTGTAAGGAAGGTGTGTCACGTCGCCTGGCTTAGGACCGAAGCCGTCAGAGTATGCCGCTTGGCCACCAACCGTTACGGTAAAGAATGTACGACCGTGGAAACCTTGTTTGAATGCAATGATTTCAGATTTCTCAGTGCCATGAACGTCTGCTGCATAACGACGTGCCAGCTTCAAAGCGGCTTCGTTTGCTTCTGCGCCAGAGTTAGCAAAGAACACTCGCTCAGCAAAACTCACTTCTGTTAGCTTTTTCGCCAGACGAAGGGCTGGTTCGTTCGTCATAACGTTACTTAAGTGCCAAAGCTTGTTAGCTTGCTCTGTTAGCGCGTTTACCATTACTGGATGACAATGGCCAAGACAGCTCACTGCAATACCACCAGCAAAGTCGATGTATTCATTACCTTCCTGATCCCAAACACGTGAACCTTCACCTTTAACAGGGATCATTTCCATCGGGTTATAGCAAGGTACCATTACCTCATCGAATAAACCGCGCTCTACTTTAATTTCCGTTGTCATTGCACATTCCTTCTTGATACCGCATGCGTAGCAGATAAGCGAATTTAACCGGCTCTCTTTGCCAGCAAATAATGTTTTGCATTTAAGCTATTGCGGCATTGTATTTACATTTAATTAACCATTTCAATAGTGATTTATTCTTTTCGTTCTCGAAAGCAACTTCCATTAATCACTGCTTATGACTATTTATGCATCAAGAAAGTAAAATAGAGAAGTGATTTTTTATAAATGTTATGTAATACAGGGGATAGAAGGTTTAAAAAGACATGAATAGACAAAGAGACTCGAGAGAATCGCATAGTTTTGCAATCCGCTCACCTCAGCAAAAAGATGAATGATTTGTTAAGAAAAGTGATCGCGATCAGATCGTTTTGCGTGCTAAAAAGTTCGCAAGCAACTCGTGACCTTGCTCAGTTTTGATTGATTCTGGGTGGAACTGCACCGCATCAATTGGCAAGGTTTTATGTTGGTAACCCATTATTTCATCCATGCTTCCGTCAGGCAGTTCTGTCCATGCAGTCAGTTCAAACACGTCGGGTAAAGTACCGTTTTTCACCACAAGAGAGTGATAACGGGTTACCGTGAGTGGGTTATTCAGATTTTTAAACACACTACGACCGTTGTGACGAATTGGTGAGGTCTTACCGTGCATCACTTGTCGTGCACGTACCACTTCGCCCCCAAACACTTGCGCTATCGCTTGATGGCCAAGACAAACACCCAATATTGGAAGCTTACCAGCGAAGTGTTCTATCGCTTTCAGTGAAATACCTGCTTCGTTCGGCGTACATGGCCCTGGCGAGATCACCAAATGAGTTGGGTTGAGCGCCTCAATGCCTTGGATATCGATTTCATCGTTACGCACCACCTTTACGTCTGCACCAAGCTCGCAGAAGTATTGGTAAAGGTTGTAGGTAAACGAATCATAATTATCGATAATTAACAGCATGGGACTACATCGTGGAAACCTGAAAGCGAGTATTGTGCCGCCTTTTTATCTAAACGCAAGTACGATCAGTTATTCCACCTCGGCTTGCAGGAACTTACTCAGCAGGCTTTCCAACGCATTTCTTTCTTCAGAGTCGAGACAAGTTAAGTGCTGTTCCATGCTCGCGACATGCGCTTCAAGCACCTGATCTAAAAAGGCAACACCGTCTTCCGTCAATGTCACTCGATTACTTCTGCGGTCGCTTTCGCTCGCTACGCGGTGCACCCAACCTTTTTGTACTAGGCCTTCTAATCGGGTACTTACCGCACCAGACGAAATCATCAACGTTTTGTACAACGTTGTCGGAGTGACGGGTTCGACGCTACGTCTTAACGTCGCCAGAATATCGAACTCAATCGCGCTGATCCCAGCATCACCGCACACTTGGCCATGGGCCTGTTCCCAGAAGTTTGCCGCGCGACGAATTCGCCCAACCACGCCCATCGAAGAACAATCTAAGTCAGGTCGTGCTTGCTGCCACTGCTGAAGAATCTTATCTACACCGTCCATTACATCATCCTCACGATCATCACTAACTAAAAATCTTTTCAAAAAGATACTTGACCAAAAGAAAAAACACCATTACTTTTAAAAAACAATCTTTCACAAAAGATACTTTTACAGGAGTTATTATGACCAGCGCAGAAAGGATTCAAGCAATACTGCTCACCGCGATTGCTCCCACCGTTTGGGGCAGCACCTATATCGTCACTACTGAGTTGCTACCCGCAGACAGTCCCCTGCTCGCTTCTGCGATACGCGCACTGCCTGCAGGATTACTGCTCATCGCGTATACACGCTGCTTTCCGAACCAGCAATGGTGGGGAAAACTCGCTTGCCTTGGAACGCTCAACATCGGGCTGTTTTTCTACTGTTTATTTTTTGCGGCGAGCTACCTGCCCGGAGGAACGGCGGCATTGGTCATGTCGAGCCAACCGATCATCGTGATGCTACTCAGTGGGCTGGTATTAAAAAGTAAGATCGCCTTGAGCCACTGCATCGCAGCAATCTTCGGGGTGCTTGGTGTAGCGCTTATCGTCATCAACGAAACGGTGCAGATCAGCGCGCAAGGAATTGTTCTGGCGGTACTAGGTACATTAAGCATGGCAAGTGGCGTGGTGCTCACCAAATACTGGGGACGTCCGGAGAATATGTCGACATTGGCGTTCACTGGCTGGCAACTCCTCGTCGGAGGCATCCTTTTATTACCTGCAGCGCTATGGTTTGAAGGTCTACCGGAGACCATTTCGCTAAAAAACTTGGCCGGATACAGCTACCTAACCATAGTGGGCGCGGTACTCGCTTACGCACTGTGGTTTAAAGGAATCGAGCGTCTTCCTGCAACAAACGTCGCGTTTCTAGGATTTCTGAGTAGCGTCTCGGCGAGCGTGTTGGGCTACGTATTTTTAGATGAAATACTCACACCACTGCAATTGTTAGGTGCAGGAGCAATACTGGTTTCGATCTTTTTGGCCTCCCATAGTCCTAAAGCTGCAAATGCATAACTCCAATAAACAAGATATAAAATTCAAAAGGAAATGATTATGAAACTAACGATTGTCTCTGGCAGCCAAAGGGCAAATTCACAAAGTCTCAACGTAGCTCGTTTTCTCAAACAGCACGGTTTGCAAGAATTCGACCAAGTGGAGATCCTCGACCTGCATGAACTGAACCTGCCATTTTGGAATGAAGGCGTTTGGCAAGGTATCCAAGAGTGGGATGTTTGGACACCAATCGCGCAAAAACTGCAAGAGTCTGACGCGTTTGTCTTTATCACACCGGAATGGCACGGGATGGCAACCCCTGCGCTGAAAAACTTCCTATTGCTGACGACAGCAAACGAACTGGCACATAAACCAGCACTATTGGTGAGTGTCAGCGTGAGTATCAACGGTGTTTACCCGATCAGCGAATTGCGCATGACCGGCAGCAAAAATAACCACGTGTGCTTTTTGCCTGACCACCTCATTGTGCGCAACAGCGATAAACTCATCGATCAAGATGCGAATAGCGATGACAGTGATTTTGTCGCTCGCACCCAATACACCTTGAAACTGCTCAGCTGTTACGCGAGCGCATTAGCACCAGTGCATCAGGACATGCTGCCGCTTGGTAAACCATTCACCTACGGGATGTAATCGTCATTTAAGCCGCTCAGTATTGGGCGGCGTTTAGTTTAACCTCTCTCCAAGCAACTATTAGCAACGCTAATAGTTTCAGTAGTAATCCGGTTTGTTTGAATTGTTTCAATAGTGTTAAATTATTCTCAATTAAAGGGGAGATGTATGAACATTATTGAAGTCTTAGAACCTTGGTTAGCCGACGCGATTAGTCTCCGTCATGCCATTCATAAACAACCAGAATTAGGTTTTGAAGAAAATAACACTCAAGCGTTAGTGGTTGCCGAGCTCGAAAAGTACGGCGTCGATGAAATCTGTACTGATTTCGCCAAAACGGGCGTGGTGGGTGTGATTCACGGCTCGCTCGGGGACGGAAAGAGCATCGGTCTTCGCGCCGACATGGACGCGCTACCCATCCATGAAGCCAACACATTTGCCCACCGTTCGTGCCACGACGGTAAAATGCACGCTTGTGGCCATGACGGTCACACCACTATGTTGTTACTCGCTGCGCGCTACTTGGCCCAGTCGCGTAACTTTGCAGGCAAAGCGGTGCTGATATTCCAACCGGCAGAAGAAGGTCGCGGTGGCGCCGAGACCATGATCACCGACGGCGTGTTAGAGCGCTTCCCGATCGACGAATGCTACGCTCTGCACAATATGCCGGGCATTCCTGAAGGGCATTTCGCATTTAAGACGGGGCCAATAATGGCGAGCTCTGACCGTCTGTTTGTCACTGTCGACGGAAAAAGTGGTCATGCTGGCTTACCACACACAACCCAAGATCCATTACTTGTCGCGACCCATATTTACCAAGGTATTCAAGGCATGGTCAGCCGCAACTACGACCCGTTTGATCCACTAGTGGTTTCGGTCACACAGCTGCATTGTGGAGAAACAACCAACGCCATCGCCGACCAAGCTCATATGAGCGGTACGTTCCGTACTTTGTCTCAACAAACACGAGATAGCTTGGTTGAACGACTCGAGCAACTAGTAGCTCACAGCGCCAAGGCGCACGGGATGCAAGCAGAATTTAAACTCGGACCAATTTCTCACCCACCGACGGTTAACACCGAAAACGAAACTCGGCGAGCGATCGACGCAGCGGCTCAAACCGTTGGAGCTGAGCGCGTTAACCCAAGCTGTGAAGCTATGCTAACCAGCGAAGACTTCGCCTTTTTCCTCAACAAAGTACCGGGTTGCTACGGCTTTATCGGCAACGGCACTGAGGAGCAAGGATGCAGCGTTGGCCTGCACAACAAAGCCTACGACTTTAACGATCGGCTGCTGCCGATTGGCGCCGCTTACTTTATCAATTTGATTGAACAGCAATAACAACAAATGAGGGGAAGTGACTCCCCTTTTTACACAAAGGAGTGTTCTAACAATGTCGACTGCAATTACGCAAAAATCGAGTTCAGGCGCGTCAATGATCGACCGCATTGAGCGACTGGGCGATAAAGTCCCTCATCCCTTCTATTTGTTTATCTTCCTGTGCCTCAGCGTCATGCTGCTCTCTTGCCTATTCTCGTTTATTGGCGGCGGCGTGACCCATCCATCTACGGGTGAAGTAGTGCACGTTAAGAGCCTAATCAGTGGTGAAGGTCTGGTTTACATCCTGCAATCGACGGTGAATAACTTCGTCTCGTTTAAACCACTCGGATTGGTCTTATGTATGATGCTAGCGGTGGGGCTATTGCAAGAAGTAGGCTTGGCCGACAGTGCAATCAAACAATCATTGCTCAACGCGCCGCGTCAGTTTGTCACCGCGTCGATTTTCGTCACTGGTATCATCGGTAACCTCGCCTCAGACGCTGCGTTCATTTTGGTTCCCCCTCTCGCAGGTCTGATTTTTGCGGCAACCAACCGCAACCCAATTGTCGGCATCGCCGCAGGTTTTGTCGCGGTCGCGGCTGGGTTTACCGCCAACCTATTTATTGCTGGCACCGATGTATTACTTTCCGGTATTTCAACCGAAGCGTCTGCCATCGTTGAACACGTCGAAGTTAGCCCGGCAGCAAACTGGTACTTTATGTTGCTTTCCGTTCCGATTTTAGTCGTCACAGGGACGCTCATCACCGACAAATACATCGAGCCTAAATTCGCGCATAAAGTGACAACCAACCACGCCGATAGTGAACCGTCTTTTGAAATTACCACTAAGCAAAAGAGTGCGTTGAAATGGGCTGGAGCAGCGTCTTTGGTGTTTATCGCTTTGCTTTTGGCCGCCCTGCTGCCAGCCGATTCACCTCTGCGTAATGCAGACGGCGGTTTGGTACCTTCACCTTTCCTAAAAGGGATTATCCCGATCATCATGGCATTCTTCTTTATGAATGCGGTGGTTTACGGCGTCAAAGCGGGTACGATCAAACAAGCCAGTGATATTCCTGACTTGATGTCCAAAGCGCTCAAGGGCGTTGGCGGCTACATTGTCTTGGTATTTGTGATTGCCCAGTTCATTGCTTGGTTTAAGTGGTCTAATTTAGCTATCTTTATTGCGGTGAATGGTGCGGAATGGATTTCGTCTGTCGAGATGCCAAAGCTGGCGATGATGGCGCTGTTTATGATGCTTGCTGGCGTGATGAACATGATTGTGTTTAGTGGTTCGGCGCAATGGGCGATCATGGCCCCGGTATTTATCCCACTCTTTATGTTACTTGGCGTAGACCCGCAAATTACGCAAATGGGCTACCGTATTGCCGACTCCACCACCAACATCATTTCACCGACCAATCCATATATTCCGATGGTACTGGCGCTGATCGCCAAATATAACCCGCAAGTGAAATTTGGTACTTTCCTCGCGATGATGGTGCCATACGCTCTGGTGCTATTTAGTGTTTGGGGCGGGCTATTCCTGATTTACATGCTGACAGGTTTACCCGTCGGGCCAATGTAACGTCGCTTAACGACTGGGGATAAACTCAGCAAAGCCCCAGTCGCTGACATGCTTTTTCAAAATCAAACTGAACTCATCGACTAACTCTCGATGAGTTTCTTTACGTGTAATGAGCCCTACTGAGCGGTACTGAACCGGTTGAACAATCGGAATAAAGCGAACTTCCACGTTGTTGCTCAACTCACCGATAGTGGAAGACAGAATCGTCGAACCTAGTCCGCTGGAAATCATCCCTAATAGTGTTGAGGTATGCGAAGCGCTCAACTCCGGATCATAGGTTAAACCAATGCGTTGAAACGCTTCGTCAGCAAGTGTGCGTAAACTGTTCCCAGGGCTGACACCAATCGACGCGTATTGATGCGCCTGTTCCCAACTGACTTGCTTATGCTCGGCGAGCGGATGGTCTTGCCGGCAAACAAAGCACAGGTAATCGCGAAACAGTAAATCAAAGTTCAATTCTGGGTGATTCGGATTGGTGTTGATGCCGATGTCTGCCTGCCCTTGTAGTACTGAATGGGTAATGTCATCAACCCGTTCTTCAATTAAGCGAAAAGTAAAATCTGGATAGCGCTTTTTCAGGTCATTGAGGGTTTTCGGCGCTAAGGATGCACACAACGTATATAGCGACGAAACCACCAGCGACTTGTTGTAGCCGTGTTGGCGGTCTTTGTTTTGCTGAACTAGTTTATCCAAGCGATTAACGATAAATCGCGCTTCCTGATACAACTGCTCGCCCGCTTCGGTGAGGATGATTTTCCTGCCTTGGCGCTGATAGAGTTCGCTGGCAAGTTGCTGGGTCAGCTTTTTCATCATCTGGCTCAACGCAGACTGGGTGATGTGCACCTTTTCAGCGGCATAAGTAAAATTTTGTTCCTCAGCCAAGGCGATAAAAGCTTTGAGCTGACGATAGCTAATGTCCATTTAGTAGTCTCACCCTTTGCTCTGCTGAAAAAGTATACCCAAACTTGGTAACTAATACGTCAATATGATTATCCATTTCTATATTTTTTCTGAACATAAAGGCCAGCATAGGCTGGCCTTTGGTCTTTACAGTTATTTAGGAACTGTTTGTCAGGAAGTAAATTCGCTTAGCGGCGACGACGGAATAAGCCGAGACCTAGCAGCGCAAATAGCGCGCCAAAACCAAACGAACCTCCATCTGAATCCTTCGACACTTCTGTTCCAGCTTCAGTTTGCGTCATTGAAACATCACGAACAGAGCTAAACTTCACGATATTACCTGTCGAGTCAGTCACTTTCTCTTCTAACTGATAATTACCTTGCTCTGGCGTTTGTTCAAACTCAATATTCACGCTACGCGCATCAATATCAGCTTGAACTAAAGTTTGGCTAGCCGAGTAAGCTTTCGTATCGCTGCTTGCCGCAGCCGCTTGTGTGGATGGCGTTAAGTTCACCGTAACAATATCGCCCACAACCGCCGTTGGTGGTAAACGGACATCGACGGCTAAGTTGTCACCTGCTTTCGGTAAATCGATGTCATCATCTGGTAAATCAATCGCGATGATCACTGGATCGTGGTCAGAGGCAGAGAACGCATCTTTGTACTTCGGCATATCACCTGTGTACTTGCTGCTGTATTCGAACAAGTTACTCTCTAGTGAGTTGATGTGCCAATCTTCAATTGCTACCACTTTTTGCGCTAGGCTGCTGCTTGCCAATGCGTGGTCCAAATTACCCAGCTCGCCCGAATAGGTGTAAGAAAACGTATCAGTGCCGTGCAGCAACGTGTTTAAGTTGTGCAGACCGTAACCTTTTTCAATTTTGGTCTTCTCTACTTGAAGTTCACCATCACCAATGGTTGTGTAAGCAGCAGTATAAATGTCACGGCCGTATTTCTCTTTCGAGTAATCAGTCAGTGTCAGAAGTGAGTCTTCCATGCCATAAGCATTGAGGTCGCCCATGAGCAATACATCGCCTTTCACCTCTTTCAACGCTTCACCCACTGCGTGCGCAGCAGAAACGCGGAAGTTGTTACAGTTGCCTTGCAGATCCGCTGGCTCAGAATCTTCTACACCAGCAATCCACTCTTCAATACACTCAGAGCCTTTCGACTTAAAGTGGTTTACGACAATAGACAAATCTTCACCCGTCTCTTTCACCGTAAAGGTCTGAAGTAGACTGTGGCGTTGGTACTTATCGTAAGCAGGGTTACTTTCTGTGCCCTCTTTACGAGTAATTGTGTTTTCTGCAATGTGCTGCTCTGGCGTGATGATCACTTTTGCAGCGTCTTTTGGCGTTACTGCGTTAGCACGATATAAAATCGCCACCATGATCGCATCACTGCCAAAGTATTCGTCTTGGTATTTGTCTTGCTCTTCGATTTCGACATACGTGTAATGATCTTCAGCGTCATCAATCTCAGCATTTAGGGCATCAACTAAGTTTTGGATAGCACTGCCATCACCAAAGCCGTTGTTTTCCACTTCCATCAAACCAATGATGTCAGCGTCCATCTTGTTCATCGCCGCAACGATTTTCGCTTGTTGGATCAGGAACTCATCTAGGTTAGTCGCACCACGGTTTTGTCCGGTTGGGTTTTCATGGCCACTGTCAGCCACGGAGTTGAAGTAGTTCAGTACGTTGAAGCTTGCAATACGCAAATCTGAGTCCGCAATCGCTGGGGCATCTTTACGAGCCACATCGAAGCCTTCACCTGAAGTCACAAAGTTGGTGTTATCGACTTCATTGGTCGCAATAAGGCGGTATTCGTTGTAGCTGTAAGCCACGACACCCTGAAGACCTTCTACTCGAGAACCAAGGCGAATGTGCTGCTCTGAAGAGCCATCTTGGTCTGCATCTTTAGCAAAATCTGGGTAGTATGGGATTTGGCCGTTTGGTGCTTTGCCATCTGATTCTAGGTATACGCGGTTTGCTGCGTTGTCTTTTGCTAGCTCAACGGCTGCATCGCTCTCTGCCGCGTGTAATTGAGTCGGCTTTAACAATGGCGCTTCATGAGAAAGCATCATATTGTTACGACGTGAATCGTAGTCGTAAGAGAAGTTGCGAGTTACAAACAAGTCACTTGCCGAGGTTAACTCAACTTGCATCCCTTCATGACGCTCTAGCGCATCACGTAGTGTCTCACCTTCTTTGATAACAAGATCGGTAACTCGAGGGGTTTCAGAGGTGCCTGTTTTCACATAGCTGTTAGCATCAGAAGCAAGCTGAGTATTGCTGTAATACTCTTGAACTTTACCTTTCACACAAACAACATCACCAGCTTTCAGCGCCGTGTCCGCCGCGTCGGTATGAATGAACAAGCCTTCTGAGGTCTTGTCGTTGTTGTCGCTTTCCAATGCTTGTAGATAGAAACCTTTGGTTAAGCCTGTAGTAACAGCAGTCACGACACCCGTTACGAAGTGATCTTCGCCGGTAATGTATGGGTAACCATCAATGAATGGAGATGTGTCGCCTTCACCTTGAATATCTTGAATGGTAGTGAATTTAGGTTGCTGACCGTCTACTTCACAGGCGAATGGGGCTGGTGGCTCAGTCGCATTCAGCTCACCAAGGCCGTCAATGTTGTCTTTCTCAAATGCCGTCCACTGAGATGCATCATAGGTAGCAGAAGGGATTAGTGCATCACGGTTACGAACCAATGTGGTGTCTTTACCAAAATCTACGTCACCCATCACACCGATGATGTCGTGCACTTCACCATCTTTAAGCAGTGCGATCGGGTCGTCACCGTTAAAGTTCGCAACGCTTTTATCTGTGATATCCGAGACAGCTTTGATGGTATCGCTCGCGTCACCATGCGCCAGTACATACACTTGGTTAGCTTGTAGCGTCACTTGGCTAAGGTCGAATGTGCTACCCCAAGTACCACCACCGTTTGATGATTTCGCCAACTCGTAGCCAGTGAGTGTCACCGCAGTATCACCCGTATTAGCGATCTCTACCGCTTTATTATAAGCGCCGCCTTCTACGTATTGGGAAATAATAATCTCTGCGTTCGCGTTTGCACTAAGTGCACTGGCGATGGTTAATGCGAGTATTGAGGGTTTGATTAACGTGTCCATTGTCGTACCTGATATTTATGTAAATGCAAACTTAGCTCTGGTTAGAGCCTGCCATTTGCGTCTACTATCAGGTTTATTTATGAAATAAATAAGAATGAGCAATTAAAGCCGTGAAATGAATCACATGTGAATATAAGAAAATATGCCAGAGCATCCCATTCAAACATTTTTTGTAATAAATACAGAGCGCTATTGATAAACAAATCAGAATTTAGATTGATTACTCAGTTTACTTTTTCACTTCATGTTAAGGAGTAGAAAATACATCACTTGTTGAGTTGCTTATTAACCCAACCGTTCCTGTTACAAATAAAAAATATAATTAGTCACTAATTTAGAATGCTTTAATTTTCACTTGTATCACTGTTCAAGCCCAAGAATCTATTACTCGCTTCGTTCTCTCTTATACAGGCCCCTCATACTTCAAAGTTTTCATGATTTATTCAATAACTTTTCATTACTCACTAGCCAAAAACATACACAAAAGATATAACACCTGCGCGAGACAATAAGATCTCATTAGCTGTAAACCCAGGAACGACAAATGAAAAAA
Source organism: Vibrio sp. 2096 (assembly GCF_033339595.1). NCBI lineage: Bacteria > Pseudomonadati > Pseudomonadota > Gammaproteobacteria > Vibrionales > Vibrionaceae > Vibrio > Vibrio sp. 2096. The sequence goes on along the minus strand of NZ_JAWOUX010000018.1, from coordinate 21,472 downwards.
ATTCAACGCAGTGTGCTAGCTCTCTCCCTACTTGGCTTGATAGCGGGGTGTCAGTTGACCGCCAGTGAGCCACTTCAACCTACGGCGAATCAAGACATCATCGAATCAGCCAAAAATGAACTGGATGGTATTGAAGAGCTAGAAGTCAGTGACGAGGGTGTTATTACCTTTACTCAGCGTCTAAGAACGCCAGGAACCTACTGGATTCCAGCGAGAATTAAAGAACTCAGCTACGATATATCATGCGTACAGCTTAGTTACTTCATTGATAGAGGCATGGTTGTGAAGTCTGCCTTTCTAGGGGCTCGAGGACGTGTTGAATATTACGACATGGAACGCTGTATGAAAGACACACCATTTCAGTAATACAGGCATAAAAAAAGCTCCACCAAAGTGGAGCTTTTTCGTATTCGTTCTTAGCAACTATGGGCGAGCTACAAAACCTACTGCTTCGTATGCTTTCTTAAGCGTTTCAGCCGCTCGTGCCGAGGCTTTCTCAGCGCCTTGCTGCATTACCTCGTCCATGTAAGCACGATCAGCGCGAATACGGTGATATTCTGCTTGAATTGGCTCAAGCATTGCTACAACTGCCTCACCAACATCTTTCTTAAATGGGCCATACATTTCTACGCCTTGGTACTTCGCTTCAATCTCTTCGAAGCTCATACCTGTCGCCGCGGAGTACAGACCCATTAGGTTAGCAATGCCCGCCTTGTTCTCGATATCATGACGGATACTTGGTGGCGTTTCGGTATCGGTTTGCGCTTTGTTGATCTTCTTAAGGATCGACTTAGGCTCTTCCAGCAGCGTGATAACGTTCTTACGGTTGTCATCAGATTTAGACATCTTCTTCGTTGCGTCTTGAAGGCTCATTACACGCGCATTTACTGTCGGAATGTAAGGCTCTGGAACTTGGAAGATTGGCTGCTCTGGCGAGTAAATATTGTTGAAACGCGTTGCGATATCGCGCGCTAATTCTAGATGTTGCTTCTGGTCACTGCCTACAGGTACTTGGTGTGCACCGTAAAGCAAAATGTCAGCCGCCATCAACACCGGGTAGTCAAATAGACCGACGTTTACGTCATTCGCGTAACGTGCCGATTTGTCTTTAAACTGAGTCATACGGCTCAGCTCACCCATTTGAGTGTAGCAGTTAAGAAGCCAACCTAATTGAGCATGCTCTGGTACATGTGACTGAACAAATAGCGTGCTCTTCTTCGGGTCAACACCAACTGCCAGACAAATTGCCAGTGCGTCTAGAGTTGCTTCATGCAGCGCTTTAGGGTCCTGACGAACCGTAATCGCGTGAAGGTCTACCACACAATATTGGCAATCATAATCGTCTTGCATCTGCTGCCATTGACGTAGAGCACCCAAGTAGTTACCGATACTTAGTTCACCTGAAGGTTGAACACCACTCAATACAATGGGTTTGCTCATTAGAATGATTCCTTTGACTTCTTAATCTAATTAAATGAAAAAAACCGTGCAGTAATAGGTGCACGGTTTACTCAGTGTACTCATTAACGAGTATTTTGGAAGCTCTTTTGTAGCCGTTATGCAGAAACCGCTACAACGTCCAATAATTCTGCCAAACTGTCAGCGACGAAATCTGGATTTGATGCTGAAATAGGTTCACCGTGGTTATAACCATATGTCAGACCAAATGAGGCACAGCCTGCATTCTTTGCTGCGAGAATATCGTTTTTCGAGTCGCCAACCATCAGCATTTCACTTGGTTGGATTTGGTGCTTTTCCATCAACCAGTTCAATGCTACTGGGTTTGGTTTTTTCTCTGGGAATGCATCACCGCCAAGGACATCAACGAAGTATTTTGCGATGTCGTGCTTTTCCAAAACGTCAGGCACAAACTTTGAAGGTTTGTTGGTCACCAACGCCATAACAAAGCCCGCTTTGTGCAGCTCTGCTAGTGTCTCTTTTACCGTTGGGTAAAGATGACTTAGCTTGTGACCGCTTTGCTCGTAGTAATCATCAAACAATACACGCGCTTTAGCACGAAGCTCTTCACTCAGCTCCGGGTTGATGGTCAGGCTTTGGCTTAATGAGCGACCAATAAGCACGTCTGCGCCGTTACCCACGTAATCACGAACTTGTTCTTCTGAAACCGATGGAAAGCCAAGCGCCTGTACTGCTTGGTCTGCCGCGACAGCTAGATCGGGCACGCTATCAAGCAAAGTACCATCTAGATCGAAGGCGATGAATTTAATGTCTTGTTGAGTCATAACTTCCCTGAGGATTTTTATTTATAAATCGGTGAAAACGACAAAGGATGGCACCCCATCCTTTGTTTTTATCATTATGTCTGATTCTACAGTAACTGTTTGTTTCGTCGTTACTTTGCAGCAATACGCTGACGAACTGCCTCAAACAAACAGATGCCGGATGCCACAGATACGTTCAAGCTTGAAACGCTACCAGCCATTGGGATCTTAATCAAATCGTCGCAGGTTTCACGAGTTAGACGACGCATACCGTCACCTTCTGCCCCCATTACGATAGCAAGGGGGCCAGTCAGTTTGGCTTGGTAGATGTCGTGCGTTGCTTCACCCGCAGTACCAACAAACCAGATGCCTTTCTCTTGCAATGTACGCATAGTACGAGCCAAGTTAGTCACTCGGATCAATGGCACGACTTCAGCTGCACCACAAGCGACTTTACTTACCGTCGCATTCATTGGCGCAGAACGATCTTTCGGTACGATGATCGCCGCAGCACCTGCCGCATCTGCGTTACGTAAACACGCACCAAGATTATGTGGATCGGTCACTCCGTCTAACACTAATAGCAGTGGTGATTCGTGCTGCGCCAGGATGTCATCTATATCGTTCTCATTCAGCTGCTTCGCTGGTTTCACACGAGCGATGATGCCTTGGTGATTTGCACCGCGCGCTTTGTCATCCAAGGTTTTACGTGTCATCTGCTGAATAGAAACACCACAAACCTGAAGATCATTTAGGATTGGCATTAGGCGATCATCTTGACGACCTTTTAAAACGTACGCCTCGATAAAACGCTCTGGTTCGCGCTCCAATACCGCCTTCACTGCGTGAATGCCGTAGATAAATTCGTTACTCATTGTTTAACCTGTTGTTCTGGTCGTATTGCCTGCGCCAACCAAGTTTGAACTAAGTTGGCGCTTCAACCTACTGCGCTTCTTTTTTAGTGCGCTTGGTTTTCTTCGGCTTACTGTGCGGCTTCTTTTTACGTGCTTTTTTCACTTTAGGCTTCTCGTTGCCTTCGGCGTCACCACGTTTTGGGCCATTACGCTTACTCGTTGCGCCCGTTTCTTCTGGGCGTTTAGTTGGCTCTATCGCAGGAACTGCACGAGCCGCGCCACCTTCTTTCGATGAAGAGCGAGTCGCAGCGCGTTTTTTATCTTTCGCTTTGCGTTTTGCTTCCGCTGCGCGTTTCTTCGCAGTCTTACCTTCGCCGCGTAGCTTACGACTTGTTTCGACCAATTCAAAGTCAATTTGCTTATCATCGAGGTTAACAGCCAGTACTTTTACTTTTACTGCATCACCTAAGCGGTAGATGTTACCGAAACTTTCACCAATAAGTCGTTGACCAATCGGGTCAAATTGATAGTAGTCGTTCGCAAGGGTAGAAATATGTACCAAACCATCGATGTGCAAATCCGTTAAACGTACAAAGAAGCCAAAGCTAGTGACATTAGCAATAACACCGTCTAGTTCGTCACCGACGTGGTCTTGCATATATTCACACTTCAGCCAATCCGCAACATCACGTGTTGCATCATCAGCACGGCGCTCTGTCATCGAACATTGTTCGCCGTAAAAATCCATGTCGTCAAACGAGTAATGATAGCCACCTGTTGGTGTCCAGCGATCTTGATTACGACCTTCTTCTTTAGCAATCAGATACTTGATTGCACGGTGAAGTAACAAGTCAGGGTAACGACGAATTGGCGACGTAAAGTGCGCATAGCGTTTCAATGCCAACCCAAAGTGCCCCGCGTTATCTGCGTTGTATACCGCTTGCTTCATTGAGCGTAGCAGCATGGTCTGAATCAACTCTTGATCTTGACGCCCGGAGATTTGACGTGCGAGATCAGCATAGTCCGTTGGTGAAGGCTCTAAACCACCTTTTAGCTCAAGACCAAGTTCACTTAAGAAGTCACGGAAACCTTGCAGACGTAATTCACCTGGAGATTCGTGGATACGATAAAGCGCGGGCTCTTTCGCTTTTTCTACCAGCGATGCCGAAGCAATGTTGGCTAAAATCATACATTCTTCGATGATCTTATGCGCGTCATTACGAATTACTGGCTCAATACTTTCGATTTTACGTTCCGCATTGAAAATAAATTTGGTTTCAACGGTTTCAAATTCGATTGCACCGCGTTGATCTCGTGCTTCTTTCAGCACTTTGTACATCTTGTGCAACTCTTCTAGATGAGAAACAAGCGGCTGGTAGCGCTCACGTAGTTCTTCATCCCCTTCTAGAATCGCGCTCACTTTGCTATATGTGAGACGAGCGTGCGAGTTCATCACCGCCTCGTAATGCTTGTAACCAGACAGCTTACCGGTATCGGAAATGGTCATTTCGCACACCATACACAAGCGATCTACTTGCGGGTTAAGCGAACATAGACCGTTCGACAGTACTTCTGGCAACATCGGCACAACTTGCGACGGGAAATATACTGAGTTACCACGATTGATCGCTTCTTTGTCCAACGCAGAGTCAGGACGAACGTAGTAACTGACGTCAGCAATCGCTACCCATAAACGCCAACCACCTTCTTTGTTCTTTTCACAGTAAACGGCATCATCAAAGTCTCGTGCGTCTTCGCCGTCAATGGTCACTAGTGGCAAATCACGTAGATCCACACGACCAACTTTGGCTTCTTCTGGTACTTCTTCGCCCAAGTTTTCGATTTGTTTATCGACGGCTTCTGGCCACTCGTGAGGAATTTGGTGTGTACGAATCGCAATTTGTGTTTCCATACCTGGTGCCATATTTTCACCAAGGACTTCAACCACTTTACCCATCATGCCGCGTGAGCGTGAGCCACGATCAGTAATTTCAATTACGACTACGTTACCCATGCGTGCACCCGCTTTGTGCTCATTTGGGATCAGGATATCTTGGCTGATACGCGAGTCATCTGGGACAACGTAGGAGTATCCATATTCAAGGAAGAAACGACCGACGATTTGATCATTACGCTCCTCTAGCACACGCACCAAACGTCCTTCACGGCGGCCGCGCTTGCTGTTGTCTGTAGGTTGCACTAAGACAAAATCACCGTGGATGATGTTCTTCATCTGATGGTGCGGTAACAGAATATCATCATCCTTGCCGACGCTGCCTTCTGGACGTACCCAACCATGGCCATCACGATGACCAATCACGTAACCTTTCACCATTTCAAGTTTTTCAGGCAATGCATAGCACTGACGGCGGGTAAACACCAGTTGGCCATCTCGCTCCATCGCACGTAGCCGACGACGCAACCCTTCGTATTGCTCTTCGCCCTCAAGCTTTAGTGCCTCAAACAAGTCGTTACGATTCATTGGAACGCCCGCTTGCTCTAGAAACTCGATGATAAACTCTCGGCTTGGAATTGGATTTTCGTAATTTTTGGATTCACGATCTGCAAAAGGATCGTTTGGAATATTGTCTGACATAGGCACGCCTATCTAGCAAGGAAGGTATATGGCTAGTATATCTGAGTCTCTCGATAAGCTACAGAATTGCTTTGAAAAAAGAATGATCGAGATCGACTCTAGGCATGCAAATGAGTTAAGGACGAGCCAGCAAGATCAAAAGTTCAGAATTGTCACTGAGCAAGGATTCAATCGTGCAGTCATCCAACTCCGCCAGAAAGGCACTTTTTGCTTTCGCCAATTTATCTTTGAGGCGGCAAGCAGGGGTAATATGGCAAAAATCCACACCACAGTTGACTAAATCTAACGGCTCTAAATCGCGCACAACACCACCGACTGTGATTTCAGACGCTGGCTTCATCAGCCGGATACCACCGTTTTTTCCGCGCACGGTATGGACATAACCCAACTGCCCTAACCGATTGATAACTTTAACCATATGGTTACGTGACACACCAAATAAATCCGTCACTTCGGTAATGCTGGTTAACTCATCTTCCGGCAACGAAGCCAAGAAAATTAAGGTTCTCAACGCATAATCAGTGAAACTAGTTAACTGCATATTATCTCCCAAAGTGCGACTCAATAACCCGCTGGTGATGCTAAAACCCCAAACTTGAGCTATCGATAAAAGTGTAAATCTTTTCTTGATCGAAAGATACATTTGAGATACAACTTTAAACATGCATTATAAATACAACTTAAAGTAGGAAGCCCTTATGCTCAGCAATCAAACTATCGAGATCGTCAAAGCGACCGCACCACTCATCGCCGAAACAGGACCAAAACTGACCGCGCACTTTTACGAGCGTATGTTTACTCATAACCCTGAGTTGAAAGATATTTTTAACATGAGTAACCAGCGTAACGGCGATCAGCGTGAAGCATTATTCAACGCTATCTGTGCCTATGCTGCCAATATTGAAAATTTGCCAGCTCTGCTTGGCGCAGTAGAGAAAATTGCGCATAAGCACACGAGCTTTTTGATCACAGAAGATCAGTACCAAATCGTTGGTAAGCATTTACTTGCGACAATCGATGAGCTTTTTAATCCAGGTCAAGAAGTGTTGGATGCTTGGGCTGAGGCTTACGGCGTACTTGCGAATGTATTTATTCAGCGCGAAGAACAAATTTACCAACAAAATGAAGCTTTGGAAGGCGGCTGGCGCGGTCTACGCGAATTTGAATTAGTCGATAAAAAGATTGAGAGCGAACACATTTGCAGCTTTGTGTTCAAGCCAACCGATGGCCAAAAAGTGGCGCCGTATAAACCGGGACAATACCTTGGCATCTACATCAACAGTGACCAGTTAGAAAACCAAGAAATTCGCCAATATAGTCTGTCTTCTGCGGTCCAAGAGAACACTTACCGTATCTCGGTAAAACGTGAAGAAGGCGGAAAAGTGTCGAACTACCTGCACGATAACCTGAACATTGGCGAAAAAGTGCAGCTTGCGGCCCCTGCCGGTGATTTCTTTATGGATGCCGAACCACAAACACCCGTTGTTCTAATATCTGCTGGTGTGGGACTTACTCCAACGCTGTCAATGCTAGAAAGTCTCTCAGCACATCAAGCACCTGTAACTTGGGTTCATGCAACAGAAAATGGCCAACAGCATGCTTTCAAGCAACACGTAAACCAACTCGTTGCAGAAAAAGAAAATATGAACGCGCTCGTTTGGTATAACCAACCAACGACAGAAGACAAACTAGGTGAAGACTTCCACTTCACGGGCTTGGTCAATCTGTATGAAATTGAAGCTGCATTAAAGCAAGATAACGTGCAGGTGTACTTCTGTGGCCCTGTAGGATTTATGCAGCACATAGCGAAACAGCTATTAGAACTTGGTGTACCAGAAGAGCAATTCCATTACGAATGCTTCGGTCCACACAAAGTGGTTTAAGCGCTACCAACTATCGGGAAAACAACAAAGCCCACGTGACGTGGGCTTTGTTGTATGAAGTTGTTTGCAATATTGAAGCGTTACCAAAAGGTGTCTCGCCGTTTAGCTCGAGCAATAACGTTTTGTGGCATGCGCTGTTCAAGGCCGTTTCTCAATACAGTTATGCGCTTATGCTGCCGCTTATCTGCTGTGACAGAGTTATATAACCAACGATACGCATCTTCGTAATCGAGTGGACTGCCATAATCACGTAAAAGCAACTCGGCCAGATGAATACGCGCGTTTAGGTTTCCCATTGACGCAGCTTCTCGCAAATATGGAATTGCACGTTCTTTATCTTGCTGTACTAAAGTGCCACGCGAATAGTATCGGCCAATCTGCTCTAGTGCAGCAGGTAACCCCTGATGCGCTGCATTTTCGATGTAGTAAAGACCCAGTTCGACATCTTGCTCGACACACACACCCCAAGCCAACATATCTCCGTATAGAAACTCATAAGCGGGTAAGTTAATTCGAGTCGCACGAGCTACGATATCCTCCACCAGCTGGCAGTTATCAGCGCGCACACGTTGTAAGTGCTTATTTTGCTCAATAAGCTTTATCAGCTCTGCTTCGGTATAGATCGGAACTGGTGCCCCCACATCAGCAACATTGGCTTTCCCTGTGGTAGCAACCAAGGTCAACAACAGTGAAGCAGCCACTGTTCGTAACTTCATAAACGTACCCTTAAGGTATCTAAGAAACCAAAGATCGGTGAAGGATCTCCTCTGCTTGATAACCTTATCGGCAAAAAACAGCTAAGCTTTAGACAATTTTTGCCTCTGATTTAGGCTCAGCGGCAAAAGCTTGCCATATGAGAGTCACGCTGTTTTTGTTCAGATACAAAAAAGCCGACCATAAGGTCGGCTTTTGCAATCTTTAACGGCTATCAATTAAGCTTCGAATGGGTGAACTTTGATGATAGTTTCGTTACGGTCAGGACCTGTAGAGATGATGTCTACTGGAACGCCAGTTAGCTCTTCAATACGCTTGATGTAGTCAAGAGCTGCTTGTGGTAGAGCATCTAGTGACTTAGCACCAAATGTATTCTCAGACCAACCTGGCATTGTTTCGTAGATTGGTGTTGCTTTTTCGAATGCTTCAGCAGCCATCGGAGAAACTTCTAGCACAGAGCCATCTTCCATCTTGTAACCAGTACAGATTTTTAGCTCTTCTAGACCATCTAGTACGTCTAGTTTAGTTAGACAGAAACCAGATACAGAGTTGATTTGGATTGCACGACGCATAGCAACAGCATCGAACCAACCTGTACGACGTAGACGACCAGTTGTCGCACCGAACTCGTGGCCAACTTCACCTAAGTGCTTACCAATTGGATCTTGCTTATCTAAACCGTCGTATAGTTCAGTCGGGAATGGACCAGCACCAACGCGAGTACAGTACGCTTTCGCGATACCCAAGATGTAACCGATGTGACGAGGACCAAAACCAGAACCTGCAGCAACACCACCAGCTGTCGTGTTAGAAGACGTTACGTACGGGTAAGTACCGTGGTCGATATCAAGTAGTGTACCTTGTGCGCCTTCGAACATGATCTTGTCGCCGCGCTTGCGTGCTGCGTCTAGTTCGTCAGTTACGTCGATAACCATTGACGTTAGTAGTTCAGCGTAGCCTTTAGCTTGCTCAAGTACTTCTTCGTAGCTTACTGGCTCCGCTTTGTAGAAGTTAACTAGTTGGAAGTTATGGAACTCCATGACTTCTTTTAGCTTCTCTGCGAAAGTCGCCATATCGAATAGGTCGCCAACGCGTAGACCGCGACGAGCAACTTTATCTTCGTATGCTGGACCGATACCACGACCAGTAGTACCGATAGCTTTTTTACCGCGAGCGATTTCGCGAGCTTGGTCCATTGCAACGTGGTAAGGAAGAATTAGCGGACATGCTTCAGAAATGAAAAGACGCTCGCGTACTGGAATACCGCGCTCTTCAAGAGGCTTCATTTCTTTAAGTAGAGCTTCAGGTGATAGTACAACACCGTTACCGATAACACATTTTACGTTATCGCGAAGGATACCTGATGGAATTAAGTGAAGAACGGTTTTTTCACCGTCAATTACGAGAGTGTGACCTGCGTTGTGACCGCCTTGGTAGCGTACCACGTATTTTGCATCTTCAGTTAAAAGGTCTACGATTTTACCTTTACCTTCGTCACCCCATTGGGTGCCTAGAACGACTACGTTATTTCCCATCTTTCCAAGTCTGATTGCTAGTTAAAAATGGATTCTAGCACCGAATCACGCTTCTTGCAGTCATTTTTTGTTCACAGAGTTGCTACCAGAATGTCATCTTGCCGCTTTGTTCATTTTGAAATCAGCATATCACTGATAGTATTTAGCTTTCTCTATTCGACTGGAAAGCGCTATGTCTGAATCCATATGGTTGGCGATTGGGCTCGTCTTGATCGTGGAAGGCATTGGGCCACTGATTGCTCCTAACGGTTGGCGGAATATGGTGGCTCAATTAAGTGAACAACCCAACAATCAGCTACGACGCATCGGTGGCTGCCTAGTAGTTGCTGGAGCCGTCATCGCCATCATGATGAGCTAGCACTTAGCATCAGATACAAAAAAGGCTCCCTAAGGAGCCTTTTATTTCAATGAGACGCGGAGATTATTTCTCCATGCTGCCCTTCGACTGGTTCATGTATTGGAAGAACTCACTCTTCGGATCAAGCACCAGAATATCGCTCTTAGAGCTGAAGGACTTCTCATACGCACGTAGCGAACGTAGGAAGCTAAAGAACTCAGGGTCTTTGTTGTATGCTTCAGCATAAATCTTCGCAGCTTCAGCATCCGCCTCACCTCGTGTCACACGCGCAGTTTTATCAGCTTCAGCTAGAATAGTTGCTACTTCTAGTTCTGCTTGAGCACGAATAACTTCCGCTTTTTCACGACCTTGAGAACGGTGCTTACGAGCAACGGACTCACGCTCCGCACGCATACGACGGTAGATAGACTCACTGATTTCATCAGGCAGGTTGATTTTCTTCATTCGGAAATCAACGACACGAACACCCAAGTCTTTCATTGCGCTTTCACGCGTGTCTTTCAATACTTCAGACATGATTAGGTCGCGTTCACCATCAATCTCAAGCGCCTCACGAGCCGCTTCAGTTGCGACAACATCGGCACTTGCGTCTTCTGGTAGCACATCATCGTTACGTGGACCAGATACGATCTGTTTGATTTCACGAGCACCGATTTCAGAACGAAGCACGTCCGTCACTTTACGCTCAAGTAGTGCCTCTGCCGTTAGCGAGTTACCACCGCCAGTCGCGAGGTAGTAGCGACCAAAATCTTCAATACGCCACTTCACGTAGGTATCAATGATAACGTCTTTTTTCTCAGACGTTACGAAACGGTCTGCACGGCCATCCATTGTTTGGATACGTGCATCAAGTTGTTTCACACGGTCAAACAAAGGCATCTTGAAATGCAGACCAGGCTCGTAAATTCGAGTGATGTCGTTGTTGTCTTTCAAGACACGACCAAATCGAACCACGATACCACGCTCACCTTCAGGAATCACAAACAAAGACATCAACATTAATGCCAGTGCGATTACCAGTACAGGGATCATTAACTTACGCATTCTTAGTATCTCCCTTGACGTGAACCTGTTGAACGAGACTGCGTGTTCGAAGTGTCTTCTTGTGTACGATCAGACTCAAGTTGAATTTGATCATAGGTTGAAGATGACTTCGATTTACGTTTGGTATCTGCTTTGCCCTCTTGTCCCGCCAACTTATCGATTGGAAGGTAAAGAAGATTGCCGCTTGATTCCGAGTCAATCAACACTTTCGAAGTGCTTGAGTACACCTCTTCCATTGCGTCAATGTACAGACGATCACGCGTTACACCAGGCGCTGCTTGGTATTCTGGTAATAGTTTTTCGAACTGTGCTACCTGACCAAGAGCCTCGTTAGTGACACGCTCATTGTAACCTTGTGCTTCTTTCTTCAAACGCTCTGCACGACCCGTTGCCTTAGGCAAGATTTCGTTCTTGTATGCTTCAGCTTCACGAATGAAACGCTCTTCATCCTCACGTGCTGCGATTGCATCATCAAACGCATCTTTCACTTGCTCTGGTGGACGAGCAGACTGGAAGTTCACATCAACAAGTACCAGACCCATATCATAGCTATCAATGATTTGGTTCAGTGTTTCTTGCGTAGTTTGACGAATTTGCTGACGACCACTGGTTAGAATGCTATCCATCAATGAGTCACCAATTACTGCACGTAGTGCAGAATCCGTTGCTTGACGCAAGCTGTCGTCTGCATTGGTTACACGGTACAAGTATTTGTATGGGTCAGTCACTCGGTACTGAACATCCATCGCAACTGTTACAACGTTTTCATCTTTGGTCAGCATTAGACCAGATGCACGTAGTGAACGAATCGCTTGTACGTTTACCGCTTCGTACTCATCAATAAAGCGAGGACGCCAGTTAAGACCTGGGTCTACGATACGATCGTATTTACCTAAACGCAGTACAACACCACGCTCTGCTTCACCGATGGTGTAAAAACCAGCGAAGAACCAAACTGCAACAGCAATCAGAGCAATCACGCCAAAGCCAATTGCACTACCACCACCGCCGCCGATTGGAGAACCACCGCCGCCTTTTTTACCAAACTTGCCGCCCAGCTTTTGACTCAGTTTGTTGAACACTTCATCTAAATCTGGCGGACCTTGATCTCGGCCACCAGGACGCTGGCCACCACGATTATTATTACCCCAAGGGTCATTATCGCGGCCATTGTTGCCGTTGTTATTTCCAGGCTCATTCCACGCCATTAGAAAGCTCCATCATTTGATATGACGTTATACTGTAGCAGTCCTTTAAGTGACTATAAAGCCAGTCAAAACTGCCCCTTCTCTTTTTTCAAGTCTAGACCAATCTACTTGCTGCATTCGAATATCGATCAACAAGTTACCATCCTGGTCATATTCCTCACGTTGAATACACTTCATTTGGAAGAAGGTACTACGGAATCGTCCTTGATACTGTGGAGGAATTCGCAACTGATGCTCGACCATTTGTGACGCCAGACGTTCCGTCAGAGCCTCAAACAGGACATCAATGCCCAACCCATCCATTGCTGAAACCCAAACTGCGCGAGGTACGCCTTCCTCGTCTCGTTCTGTACGTGGTTTCTGCGAATCTAGATTGTCGATTTTGTTCATGACAACCAGAGTCGGCACTTCATGCGCGTCGATCTCTTCTAGTACTTCATGAACAGCTTGAATATTCTCACGAAAACGCTCATCACTGGCATCAACAACATGTAACAAAATGTCAGCTTCTTGCGTTTCCTGCAAGGTTGCCTTGAAGGCCGCAACCAAGTCGTGTGGCAAATGTCGAATAAAACCAACCGTGTCTGCCAAGATGGCAGGACCAACATCTGCTAACTCTATCTTACGTAAAGTCGGGTCCAAAGTAGCAAATAATTGATCAGCCGCGTACACGCCAGCTTCTGTAATACGGTTGAAGAGTGTCGACTTACCCGCGTTGGTGTAACCCACAAGTGAAACCGTTGGGATTTCAGCTCGATTTCGGGCGCGGCGCCCTTGTTCACGCTGCTTCGCTACTTTGTCTAAGCGTCGCAGGATGGCTTTGATTCTGTCACGCAATAAGCGACGGTCGGTTTCCAGCTGGGTTTCACCCGGGCCACGTAAACCGATACCACCTTTCTGCCTTTCAAGGTGTGTCCAACCACGAATCAAACGAGTAGAGATATGACGAAGTTGAGCCAGCTCTACCTGTAGCTTACCTTCGTGTGTTCGAGCTCGTTGAGCAAAGATATCGAGAATAAGACCAGTGCGGTCGAGAACTCGACATTGGCACAGTGCTTCGAGGTTACGTTCTTGGGCAGGAGAGAGGGCGTGATTAAAAATCACAATTTCGGCACCCGTTGATTGTACCGCTGTAGCAATCTCTTGGGCCTTACCCTCTCCGACATAGTATTTAGGGTGTGGGGATTGACGACTACCAGTTACCACTTGTAGCGCCTCTACCCCAGCAGAAGAAACCAGCATTTCGAACTCAGCCAGATCTTCCCATTCACCTTCTTGCGTGAAGTTGATATGAACAAGTACGGCTCGCTCACCGGATTCATAACGGTCAAACAAGCAATCAACTCCTTATTTTAAAAATACTCGATGAAGAATTAATCTTCAGATTTCTCTTGTGGACGCTCACCTTGTGGACGTTCACCGCTGTGATGGCTCACTGGACGAGCCGGCACAACTGTTGAGATCGCGTGCTTGTACACCATTTGGTTAACAGTATTCTTCAGCAGGATCACAAATTGATCGAATGATTCGATCTGACCTTGTAGTTTAATACCATTCACAAGGTAGATAGATACCGGGATACGCTCACGACGTAGCGCGTTTAGAAATGGGTCTTGTAGAGATTGCCCCTTAGCCATTTTTATTTTCCTTATTTAATTTGTAGTTGTAATTATTTAGCTAGTGGTGCAATGCAAAAGATACGGCTTTTGCATCTGAGCTAAACGAATCAAAAATGCACTCTAAGTAATTAGCAGCATAGTATAAAAACCGCCAACAACAGATCCTTTGAGAGTGCGTTCACGCAAAAACGATCACATTATACACAGCTATGTCAATCAGATGCTATTGCTTCCGACATCGTTTCTAATGCCTGTTCAATGTTCTCGCTATCCAACCAAGTTAAATCATCCCAGCTGCGTAACCAGGTGATTTGACGCTTGGCCAATTGACGAGTCGCGCATACGCCACGAAATACCGCTTCGTCACGTGTACACTCCCCATCTAAATACTCCCACATCTGTCGGTAACCGACGCATCGTATGGAAGGAAGATCGGGGTGAAGATCTTTTCGCGAATATAACGCTTTCATTTCTTCTTCAAAGCCCGCTTCCATCATCTTCTCGAAACGGAGTTCAATCCGACGGTGAAGTTCTGCCCTATCCTTGGGAGCTATTGCAAACTGCTTGACTCGGTATGGTAGGCTTTCACCTTTCGTTTGAGTCAATTCAGTCAAAGTTTTACCTGAAATGCGAAAAACTTCCAATGCCCGAGATAAACGTTGGGGATCATTGGGATGGATTCTCGCGGCTGACACAGGATCAACCTCTTTGAGTTCATCGTGCAACACTGACCAACCTTTAGTCAATGCCTCTTGTTCAATTTGCTGACGAATTTCAGGATTTGCAGCAGGAAGTGGTGATAAACCTTCAAGTAACGCCTTGTAATACAGCATTGTTCCACCCACAAGAAGTGGAATTTTTCCTTCTGCAACAATATCATCCATCGCTTTCAATGCATCTCGACGAAAGTCGGCGACAGAGTAAGATTCACTTGGATCCAAAATATCTATCAAGCGATGAGGCGCCAAACTTAACTCTTTTTCATCCGGTTTCGCCGTACCGATATCCATCCCTTTGTAGATCAAAGCAGAATCAACACTGATGATCTCAATCGGAAATTTTTGACGAAGACGAATCGCCAGCTCAGTTTTGCCTGATGCAGTTGGCCCCATTAAAAATAGCGCCAAAGGTAGTTTATCTGTCATGGTTTTAATTTGGCTATCGTGGCAGAGAAATCAACAGCGGATACGAATTTTGTATCTTCTAATGGCAATTGACCATGTCTTAGCTGTTCAAGTTCCGCAATAATTTGAATGGCTTCAGAAAAAGTATAGTGACTCTTCACTGTCGTGACCTGTAATGCGAGCCAATCTATCAACTCAGACAGCATCTGAGCCGCTGCTATACCTTCGTTCACACAAGATTGCGCGTAAGATAACAGATCTGGTACTAAATTTTGTAAGTTTTGTTGACGCAGCGGAGCTGGGACGCCCATCACCATTAAGGCGTGCTCGTTTCTCGCTTTCAATTGAATACCAAGCAATGCCAAATCTTGTTGATAATCTTGGGCCAGTCTCACTAATTCGGGCTCTAACTTAATAGATAGAGGAACAAGCAGAGGTTGTGCCTTGAGTGCACCATCGCTTGGAGTGAGCTGGCCTTTTACACGATAAAATTCTGCTCTAGGTAACGAGACTAACGCCGCCCCACTGTCACTGCTCATCAAAACAAATTGTTCATCGACCACCATCAGCGCTTTGCCTAATGCAGTAATCGATGGCATTGATGTGTGCGAAGTTATCGTTTGGGGCGCTATTGGAGTGACTGCCTGAGCCTCAAACTCTGGCGTTTTCAGCAGCTCGTGATAAGCGCGTACTTCTTGTTTAGTTGGCGCTGGTTCTACGTGGCGCTCTTTACTGTGACTTGGCTTTGGTGCAGGTTTGGATTCCACCCAATCATTACGTTTGAATGACTCCACTACGCGCGCCTCTCGCACGGAGGTTTCACTAGGACCGCTATTACGAGGCTTCACTTCATAATCACTGCGTCCAGGATAAGCCGGTGTACTCTCTATCGCTTGATAAACCCGCTCTGGTACTGGTGAAGATGCTGGCTCTTGTACTTTTTCAGGCTCTGGCGAATGCTCAATCTCTTCGGATTCAGTCTGTTCCACGCGATGAAATGCCGATTCATTCACCTGTGGTTTATCAATCACAGCGCTTTGTGAAAGTGCATCCGTCAGAGCTTGATAGATGAAATCATGCACCAAACGAGCTTGGTGGAAACGCACTTCATGCTTAGCAGGGTGAACATTCACATCTACTTGGTGCGGATCTAGCTCAATAAAGAGCACATACGCAGCAAACTGATCTGGCTTTAAGCTCATTTCATAGCTTTGACGAATCGCGTGATTGATTAATTTGTCACGCATCATTCGGCCATTCACATAGCAATATTGTAAATCGCTTTGCTGCCTTGCTCCCTCTGGCGTGGTAATCCACCCATGTAGATTTAACCCTTGATGCTCAAGCTCGATTCTGAGCATATGCCGCACAAACGCATTACCGCAGACAGCAGCAATACGCTTTTCGGTTTGAAGCTGATTTTTCGCCGCGCGATATTGACGGATGATCTTGCCGTTATGACGCACATTGATGGTGACATCAAAGCGACTTAACGCAATACGTTTCAATAACTCATCAATATGAGCAAATTCGGTTTTCTCCGTACGAAGAAACTTGCGACGCGCTGGAGTATTAAAAAATAAGTCCAATACCTCAACAGTCGTGCCAATCGGGTGCGCTGCTGGCTTAAGCTTCACCTGCATATCACGCCCTTCGGAGTAGGCACTCCAGGCTTCTTCTTGTGCCGCAGGACGCGACGTGAGCGTCAAACGCGAGACTGAGCTAATACTGGCTAACGCTTCACCGCGAAAACCTAGACTCATAATGGCTTCGAGATCATCTAAGGTATGTATCTTAGATGTCGCATGACGACTGAGCGCTAAGCCGAGTTCATCTTTCGCGATACCTTTTCCGTTATCACGAACACGAATCAGCTTTGCGCCTCCTTTCTCGATATCGATATCGATTCGAGTTGCGCCAGAATCAAGACTATTTTCAACCAGTTCTTTAATCACAGAAGCAGGTCTTTCGACCACTTCCCCTGCGGCGATTTGGTTTGCAAGTCTGGCTGGCAAAATTTTAATCGTCATAATGAGTTAGAAGCTCACCTACTTGTTTGGAATGATCAGGACTTGCCCAACCGCTAGCTGATCAGAGCGTAAGTTATTCGCTTTACGAATGCTCGATACGCTAACGCCGTATTTGGACGCTATTTTGCCAAGGAACTCACCCCGAGAAACCTTGTGCTTACGAATCGGTTTATCTTTTACCGCGACCGTTATCTTCAACTTTTGCCCTACCCACAAGGTATCTGACTTCAAGTTATTCTCTCGGCGGATATCTGAAACCTTCACTTTATAGTGATTCGCAATCTTACCTAAGAACTCACCAGACTTAACCTTGTGCGTAATGGTTTCTGTCTCAACAGTAATCGGTTTACTTGGCACTTTAATCGTACCAGCAGAAGGAATGTTGAGCTTCTGACCAATTGCCAAGCCTGTCGACTTCAAGTTGTTTGCCGACATCAGCGCTTTAGAGCTAAGCCCATATTTGTTCGCGATCACCGATAATGACTCGCCACGCTTTACAATATGTACCATTGGCTTCGCTGAAGGCGAGAACACCGTACCCTCTGGTGGGTTATCTTTTAAGTACTTGACGACCGCCTTAGTGATAGCCTGAGCTAACTTATCTTGGTGCGCTCGTTGAAACAGTAAACGCTCTTCTGTTGGGTTAGAAATAAAGCCCGTTTCCACTAGCACAGACGGAATCTGTGGAGAGCGCAAAACCGCAAGGCTGGTGTTGATCGGTTTGGTGTTATGCAGGTGCGCAACACGTCCCATCTCACCTAGGATTTCTGTTGCCAGCTTATAGCCTTCTTTTTGTGAATGACTAAACTGCAAGTCCAACAAAGTTTGGTTCACGTTACGATCTTTTGTCTTCGTGAAGAACGCATTACCCGAGCCGCCCAATAACTCAGACTGTTTCTCATGGTTCTCGACCCAACGAGCAATTTCGGTATTTGCACGACGAGTATTTAGTACGAAGACCGATCCACCGCGAGGCTTCGGTGAAGTAAACGCATCTGCGTGAATGGAAATCAGCAAGTGCGCATCATTTTCACGAGCAATCGCGACACGACGGTTTAAGTTTACAAAGTAATCTCCCGTACGAGTCATGCGCGTTTTAATACCAGGAGTCGCATCGAGCTGAGCAGCAATTTTTCTTGAGATACTCAATACCGCATCTTTCTCGTACTTACGACGTGAAGGGCCAATAGAGCCAGGGTCTTCCCCACCGTGACCAGGGTCGATAACAATTAACACTTCTTGAGCTCGTTGAACTGAACTCATGTCTTTGCTGGCCGCCGCTGGCTTACTCGGTTTTGAGGTCGATGCCTTCTTACCGTGCGGTAAATCAATCACCAAGCGGTGACCATACTGCCCACCTGGTGTTGGGCTTAATTTAAATAACTCCGCTTGAACGCTCTTTTTTAGTTCAAACACCAAACGATAAGTGCCCTTCTCTGGAGGCGAGCTTTTTCGTACCAGTTTTAAAACAGGGCTATCCGTAACAGTAACAGGTAGTTTGGCCTGCATCGTCGTGCTTTTTAAATCCACGACAAGGCGATCCGGCCCTGATAAAGAGAAATAGGAATAGTCAGCTTCCGAGCCTAAATCGATGACAACACGCGTTTCATCAGGTGAAGGCCAAACTCGAAAACTCTTAACGACGTTAGCAAATGCTAAATTGGGGATGAGAAGGAGAAAAGTGGCGACAAACGTCGCCACCACTCTAAAATTTGAAAAACTCAACATAGCTCCAATCGACTGAGTAACTGCACACCATAATCATTATTAGCTGTTAGTTCGGCTACACGTTGCTCACCTTGGTAGCGAATGTTTACATCAAGATCCGGTTGTGGCAGTAAGCCATGCCCTTTTTCAGGCCATTCAACCAAGCAAATCGCATCGTCTGTGAAATAGTCTCGAATCCCCATAAACTCAAGCTCTTCAGGATCCGCAAGACGATAAAGGTCGAAGTGATATACTTGCCACTGATCCAACTGGTACGGTTCGACTAGAGTATAAGTTGGACTTTTCACGTTACCTTGATGACCAAGAGCACGGACAAAACCACGACTAAAGGTTGTTTTACCTGCACCCAAATCACCATGCAGATAAATTGTGGTTTGCTGGGAACAAAGCTGAGCCAAAGCGGTGCCTAGTGCAACCGTTTCATGCTCATCTTTTAAATTGAATTGTTTCGTGCTCATTGATGCTTCTCTAACTAATGATCGTTGACTATATAAAAATCAAAAGAACAGGAATAGTAAACCGTGTTGGTTTTGAGAGACAAGCTTTCAAATGTCATATGTGCGAAAAAAGTATCCAATAAACGGTATCTTAATCATCTTAGTATCGACCTAGATTTAGAATATATGCAAATGACTTCAATAAGCAGTATTCACAACATCAAAAACGTACCTAACTGGGTAGCACCAAAGCCAGAGATCCGTTAAGATCCGCCCCCTTTATTCCGGTGGTTAACATGAACTACGAACAACTCGCACAACAAATCAAAGTTTGGGGAAAAGAACTCGGCTTCCAAAAAGTTGGGATCTGCGACGTTGATCTGAGTGAACATGAAGCAGCACTACAAAAATGGCTTGATGCAGGCTATCACGGCTCAATGGATTGGATGGCTCGTCACGGTATGATGCGTGCTAGACCCCATGAGCTACTCCCGGGAACCGTTCGTGTTATCAGCGTCCGGATGGACTATCTGCCACCAGAGGCTCAATTCGCTTCGAACCTCGCGAATAAAAGTCATGCCTATATTAGCCGCTACGCACTAGGGCGCGATTATCACAAGCTCGTCAGAAAGCAGCTAAATAAGCTCGGCAAACTTATTGAACAAGAGGTTGGTCAATATGGTTACCGACCTTTCGTTGATTCCGCACCAATATTAGAGCGACCTCTCGCCCAAAAAGCGGGCTTAGGTTGGACCGGGAAACATTCCCTGATTTTAGATCAAGACTGTGGATCGTGGTTCTTTTTAGGTGAACTACTTATCGACTTACCACTACCCGTAGATGAGCCAAGCGTTGATCAGTGCGGTAAATGCAAAGCATGCATTACATCATGCCCAACACAAGCCATCGTTGAAGACAAAGTTGTCGATGCCAGGCGTTGTATCTCTTATCTCACCATCGAGTTCGATGGCGTGATTCCTGAAGAGTTTCGAAAGCCAATGGGTAACCGCATTTATGGTTGTGACGACTGTCAATTGGTTTGCCCATGGAACCGCTACGCCGACATAACGGAGCAAGATGATTTCCACCGTCGTGACAGTTTCAAAAACCCTGACCTCGTCGACATGTTTAACTGGGATGAAGCGACTTTTCTAAAAAATATGGAAGGCTCCGCTATCCGTCGTATTGGTCATATACAGTGGCTACGTAACATCGCTGTCGCACTTGGTAATGCAGAATATAGTCAGCGAATCATAGATGCGCTGGAAAGTCGGCAAGGTGAAAATAAATTACTTGATGAGCACATTAAATGGGCTTTGACAGAACAACTGAATCAACTCCCCACTGAGAGTAATTCATCTATAGAGACGAAAAAGCAACGCTTAATAAGGATAGTCGAGAAGGGACTGCCGAGAGACGCATAGAGCGTAGTCTATATGCAAGAGATTGAAATTACTTTTGCATGTTCAATTCATGACCTTGTTCTCAATTTTGTAATGTGGAAAAAAATTTGAGATTCAAGAAAAACAAGCTAGCAGAAAAAAGTTAAACACAGCTCGGAGAAATGACTAGGATCAAAAAAATACCAGTTAATGATCGTATTTTAACGTACTCGATCCGACAAAAAACTTATTTTTTCTTTATATAACAAGTATTTAGTTGATATTTCTTTGTTGTTTCCACTTCACTTTAGAGAAAAGATCTTTCTTCCCCATCATAAAAAGTCAAGCTAAAAACACTTTATCAACCAACTTATCCACAGAACGACGTATGTGGATAACTCTGTTAATTAAAGTAGATAAAACACGCGAAGCCTCATCATACTTGTACGTCAGCCGATTCATATCGTGTTTTAAACACAAACGAAATCGTCCGACATCATATGATGCGGATAAAAGTTTAGCTTTTGGGGATTCATGCTTCGCAGCATTATGAAAAGAGCGATGTGATTGGTTGCGAGAAGCAGGAGTTGAATCAAGCGGCGCATCCGTAGACGACTTAACAATTGTATACTAAATAAGTACTCAATCTATCGTCTTGTATTTGGTTGCGGGGGCCGGATTTGAACCGACGACCTTCGGGTTATGAGCCCGACGAGCTACCAAGCTGCTCCACCCCGC
>NZ_JAWOUX010000017.1:0-56166 GCF_033339595.1 Vibrio sp. 2096 | reverse complement strand
TGGGAGGGGCCCGCTTTGCGGGAGGGACCTAAAAGCGGAGCAAACCCCCGAATCTGTATTACGGGGGTAAATTCCCAGTCCGTACTTAACAAAACGTCGTAAGTCTATCCCATGCATACTAAGAGTTGGTACCAAAACTTTGAGTTCAAATTTTTGGTTCAAAGAAACGAACCTAATGCTACCCAATAGCTTCAAAGTCATGACCAAAACAACAGATTGCATATCAAATTTTAAGTAGCATTGTGCGTGAGCTGATTCATATACAACAAAAGGTGTCAATAATGGAAATTAGAAAAAAATACCTTCGTTCACTAACTGAGCTTTATAAGTTAACAGAAGGAACGAATCACCTATTACTAGTGGTACCTGTATCAAGTATTGATAGCAGTTTGCTACAGAAGCTTGGTTTCACCAACAAAATTGAAGCTGGTCAAACTATCCTGCCAGCCAGTATCAATAAAAGAACTACAGAAAACGCTAATGGTAAAGCAACAATCAGAAGGGACCTTCCAAAAGAAAAGTACACCGTAGAATGGGACATCACTTGGGAAGATTGGTCTGGAGCTTCACATTCTAAAACTGTTTGGTTTGAACGTGAGCGTTATGTAAAAGAATATAGTGAAGCATATTCCTGTAACTTCTACATAGTAGAAATTGACTCTGAACTATATCTTACAACTGATGATGTTTTAAAAATTGATGCTAATGAAGAGTACAACATTCATATATGTAACTTGTTACTTTCGTGCTTTGGATTTTTTGAAATTGTCGATAAGGATAAGAAGCAGATATTCAAAGCGGAAAGAAAAGAGCTCAATTGGCATATACTTCCTCCAGGTGAGTACCCTTGGGCTAGAGGTAGTACTTTTAAAAATACTATAACTGCAAAGCTATCTAGCCAAAAGCGCGCGAAATTTAATAGAAGAACTAAAACATTAGAAGAGCTTGGGCCTGATATGCTTGCTTTTGGTGCCGGAGGGTTTAATCATTACTTTGTGTATGGATTTAAAAGTAATAACCTGTTTATTCTTGAAAGTATAAATGAAAACAACGCAACTTATGTTTTTGAAGACTCTTGGGAAGAATTAAGTCAGTTAACTAAAGCTGAGATTATCCATGGCTCATTGTGTAAAGAAAGGATCATTCATAATATCAACTGGGAATACAATATAAGAAAACTACTTGCTGAAGCTCAACCAGAAAGTTAGCGCTCTTAGTTAGAGTTAGAGACGAAGTGTAATTTACAAATTTGTTGTTACTTAAAAGTTAGATTCAGGTTTTGTTGTGATTATTTTAACCTGAATCTTTTAACTCTATGTGTTAGATAAACTTCTTATCTCTGACTTTGAGGAACAGATATGAGTACTACGACACTGGGAGTTTCACCCGTATTCAAGAAACCACCAAGGCCAACAAATCCTTCAGCATTAGAGTTAGCTATATATAACTATCAAGTCGAAGCTTTGAAACACTATAAAAAGGTTAGTAACTTGGCCAATGCCAGTAAATCCGAGCTTGAAGAGGTTGAGGCAACAATTAAACATTTGAAACGCGAAAGAGCAAAAATTAAAGCCCATGCTCGCTTACAAGACGACCTCTATGAAGATCTCAAGAAGTACCGTCAAGAAAACAAGGCTAAAGATGAAAACCAACTATCTAAAGAGAAACATCATCCTACGAATTCGCTAATTAGAAACCTCTATGCCGTAGCAGAACCTCAACCTAGCCCAAATCACGCAGCACATCATATTGTGATGGGAAACGGTAAGGTTGCTGCGATGATTGATGCAAAATTACAAATGTTCGAATTTGGTATAGGTATTAATGATGCAATTAATGGTGTTTGGTTACCTAGATCCAGTGCTTACAAAGATCACTACACTACTCCAAAAGCTCCACCTCATTCACGAATACATGGTACAAATTATCAGAACTGGATTGGCACGCTAGGAAGAATTAGGCATAGTGAGAATGTATTTAAGTCCACACTGCTGAAAATGAAAAAGCAAATACAAGACGGTTCTCATCCTGAGAAAATTCTTGAGAAGAAAGATGCTAACTGGAAACCTACTGTATGACTGTATACAAATTAAAAAATAAACCTCGAGAATTTAAGGTCTTAGAGCATGACCCTTATAAGCGAGCTCTCGATTCAGATGACCTTCAGTTGTTAAGACGACTTCGAAGAGCCCCTGTTGATTCAACAAGCTTGAGAGATGTTTGGGTAAATGAATATGCAACATTTACTCAACACTTTAAATCTGCTGAAGCAATCCCAGACATATCTAAATGGAGAACATTTCTTGTCTTGAGAGAAAATGCATATCAGGTAGTACGAGATGTAATTGATTCTGACGGTGAGTTCTTACCGATTACAATCGATGATGAAAGTTTTACCGTGTTCAACGTGATGTCCTTTGGAGAAGAAGACAAGCAGAAAATCAAATTTGAAGACATTGACGGAGAACAAGGATTATTAGAGAAACTGGCATTTATAGAAAGCGATCTTTCAAATAAATATGTCTTTAAATCAAAAGATGAAGGTTGTATGTCAATTTATTGTGATGACAAACTCATATCGTTATGTGAAGAGCACAATCTAAAGGGACTTTCGTTCGATACAGATCTACTCGATGTATTTGAAGATTGATTCAGCAGAATTATTAGTTAGACATTTACACGCAAAAGGCTCCTTTGGAGCCTTTTTGCATCGTATGAAATAATGCTTGCATATGTAAGCTTATAATTCTATTTGTTTATGTTTTGATGATGATTACTTACATATCCTCTAACAATTAAGGTCCCAAAACTATCTTCCACTGAATTACAATAACCACAAATTAAATAAGACTATTTTGCGGAAATTTAATGCGGAAACTTACTTTACTTATATTTATGGCAACCAGTTTCTTTGCTTCAGCTAAAGAAGAGTGGATACCAGCACCTAACTACTCATGGGAACAAGGTGGTACAGTTATGATGATATCCTTGAATGAAGAAGAACAGACAGGAAGATTTTTTGTTGCTCAAGCAAAGCATAACTTGAACGGGAAATTGGGCTTGTTTTTTACTCTGGTAGATACTAGTAGAGATACATGCAACTATAGGGAGCTTAAGGACGTAAACAACACGAACCAACATATACTTGAAGGTACCAGGATACAAAAATTTAATGGGCAACCCATTAGAATGCTTGGGTTTTGCGTTAAAGAAAATGATGTAGATTACGCGTATATCTATTTAACCCCTGAAACTGAACGAGGGAAAAGATATGTGACTAATTCATTCATCAAAAGTAATAGCGTCTTAGTCGAATCCGATAATGCCGAAGGATTTGATAAAATTACTGTTACAGCTCTGGGGTTTTCTAAATATTGGAACAGTGCGAATATAGAGCCGTTATAGGCCTTACAACACACCTAGTTTACCAAGTAAAAGGCTCCTATTGGAGCCTTTACTACATTATCTTTCTTAGCGCTCTAGCATATTTCAGCACTTTCCCTGCTGCTTCTAAATCAGTTAATGCTCCAATTTCTAACAAAGCTATTCCTGTCAAAATCTGCTGAGCCGTTACCAGTTGCCCTGTTGGAAGTTCTAATCTATCGTAATGCATTTTGAAATGCTCCCATTGTTCAGATGGGCTTAGCTCCCTTCCCTTTGTCATTCTCATCAGCCGTTTACACTCAGGAGGAATGGTTTTCCCCTTATCCCATTCTTTGACCGTTCTCACAGTTTTCAAACAAAGTTCAGCAGCTTGTTCGACGGATAAACCACATTCAAATTCACGAAAAATATAGTTTTTAGTCATTTCGTGATACTTCATTGAATAGTCCCTCAAAAGAGAGACATTTTATAGGACTGGCATATGCAATCGCATTCAACATAAGCAGATATAATGCGCACCAAGGGGGTGGAATCTCAAAGCAATAATGTCCGGTTTTAGCTACTTTAAAATGTCCTCCTAAGATTAACAACATTGTTTGCTTTTGAGGCTTTAACCGAGGTTCCCGTAGACTTGCAATCGCTAGTTTGGTTTGTGGTTATGCTTACGAAGCAAATCAAATCTCTTATTGAAAATTGATGCGCGCTTAGTCCTCGACTTACTTTACTGGTGTGTTCTTCCTTAAACACCTGAGAATCAATATATCTATGATGGTGATGGCCAACTCACTGAGTTCGCCATTCAATGTCATCACTACTTTAACGAACTCAAACGCGCTGCTGAGCAAAAATCAGCTAAACGCTCTAATCGCTCCGCAACGAAATCTGCCAAAAATCACGAGCTCAGTTCACTCGCTCTTAATCAAGGCGTTCTGAAACATTTATAAGCCTGTGGTTATATGGAGGCGAATGTACTTTTCGGGGTATTTGTAACGATAGCGTTTTCCTTTCTTCAAGTTGGACTTAACGTACCTACACACTTTTTGGTCACCACTGCCTGTTACTCTTTTTATTACTGCGTTTTTACTTTTGTGCTCCATTTCTATCATGACGTCACAATACCCTTGGTAGCCATCAAACTTATTGTCTACTTTCTTTTGAAGCTTAGTCTTAATCTTTTTAGCCAACAGGTTCGTTTCTGAATCGTCAGCAAAAACTGAAGTACTTGCAAAGATCAGTATCATTAAAGTTACAACGTATCTCATCGTTTTGGTCCGTTTATGTTGTTGGATTGTTCGATGATAAGTAATTTTTCTGTAGATACGAAAATGGGACGCCACATTGCGTCCCATTTAACATGATGAAGTAACTGATATGTAATTAAGCGCGCTTCTTGCCTTTGTTTGCTTTGAAGCCCTGATGAGGAAAAACGTTACGAATCCTCTGTTGAACTTTTTTGGGAATGCCTTTGGAAAAGCTTAAGCGCATTCCTGTTCGTTGGCTATACACCTTCATTTCACCAGTAAACGGGTTATGCTCACTAATATCCTGTAAGTTGTGTTTGAAAGAAGGAGGTAGATGCCCTTTTACGTTACTAATATGGCCATTATCGAACTTTACTTTTAACACCGGCCTATCGACTGCGATCAACCAAAAGATCACGATGGCTGCAATTAAGATTACATATAACATTTGGCACTCCCTATCCTAGCTAGATAGCAATTTACTCAAATCCTCTTTAATTGAGGTAACTTTTTGACTCGCTTTTTCACTTCTCGACGCTTCGGAAAGCAAATATTCAATTGCGTCAGATAACGTACAACCAAGTTCATTCGCTCTACTAGAAAGCTTTTCCCAAACTCGGTAATCTAAATCAATGGATTTCTTCTTTGTATGGACTTGCTCTGCATTGAAGTGACGTTTCCGTTTCGCTCGGATAGCCTGCTTGAGTTTATTATCTAACTCTTCTGACATGTGGTTTTCTATCCAAGCCAAGACAAGTGTAGGCTCGTGTTCAAGGCGTTTTAGTTCTGCGACCGCTGCATCTGCTTCGCTTGTATCAATATGTCGGGTAATCGCTTCACCATCTTTCCATTTTTTGATGAGATACTTCCATTTCCACCCACATTCTAGATTCTCAAGCTGCTGATATTTCATTTGTTCCGACCCATAAACATAACCTAGTGACAGCGTAACCCAGATGGTTTACTTGGGCAAATAAAACTCTTAGAAGTATCGATGTTGATCACTCATTTGTCTAAGTATTGTTCATTGAGAGATGAATGCCGAGAGCAAACCAAATTGGTGCTAGGGTGTTATAGTCCGTTTCGTTATAATGTCGGCAAGATTGAATTACGATGAATTTTAATGAACCAACTTAATTGGCAAGACGTAACACCTTCACTTGAGCAGTACGAAGCACTTTTAAAGTCTGCACCTTCGTTACCAAAGAAGTCTTTTACTGATCTCCAACCGAGAATGTCGGCAACGATATCTCGTTTTTCAAAAATTTCCGGATTGACGCGAGTACTACTCATTAACTGCGTAGATAATTCTGTATATAGAGAGTTCATCAGTAAAGCTCTTCAGAGCCAGTCTAACGCTGCGATAGTTTTTTCGGAATCACTTGATGCCAAACGTTTATTTGACCGTTACAGTGTTGATGTAAGTGGTGATATTGCCTTCCAACCTGGTTTAATTTCACAGGCAGATAACGGTTACTTAATTGTACCGGCTAATCTAATTTTGGCTAACCCAGGGCTTTGGCCAAATATAAAGTCTGCAATTCAACAAAACCTTATCGAGCCACTGAACCTAAGCCCTACTCGTTTACCTACTTCAGTACCGCAAGCTAAAGCTTATGATGTAAAACTGATTGTAACAGGAGAAAGAAGTCAGTTAGCAGAGCTAGAATACATCGATGAAGACTTCTGTTCTGGCTTTGCCATGTATACGGAAGTTGAAGAAGATATTCATCTGTCAGAGCAGAATTTGACAGATTACTTTGGTTTAGTGAACTGGATATGTTCTCAATATCAGCTGCCTCACTTAACTGAATGTGGTTTTAGAAGATTGTTGCTGGCCGGTATGAGATTTACTGAAGATCAACATTATCTGCCTTTAGGAGTAATGTGGCACTCTCAACTTCTAACGCTTGCTAGCCAGTTCAGTGATGGCCACGCATTAGATTACAAGTCGTTAGATAAAGCGATTGACGATAAGTATTACCGAGAATCTTACCTTCCTCAGCGTGCCGTGTACGATATTTTAGATGGACAAGTCATCATTGAGACAACTGGGGAACAAGTTGGTCAAATCAATGGCCTAACCGTTATTGATATGGCTGGGCACCCTGTCAGCTATGGTGAGCCTGCGCGAATATCTTGTGTAATTCATTTTGGTGATGGCGATGTTTCCGATGTTGAGCGCAAAGCTGAGCTTGGAGGCAATCTACATGCAAAAGGCATGATGATTATGCAAGCTTTCTTGAGCTCTGCTCTGAAACTGGATGAACCACTGCCTTACTCAGCCTCCATCGTATTTGAACAGTCTTATAGTGAAGTTGATGGTGACAGCGCATCTCTTGCAGAACTTTGTTGCTTGGTAAGTGCTTTATCTGAATCTCCAATTAATCAACAAGTTGCGGTTACAGGGGCTGTTGATCAGTTTGGTCGAGTGCAAGCCGTTGGTGGCTTGAACGAAAAAATTGAAGGTTTTTATCAGGTTTGTAAACATCAAGGTTTTACAGGAAATCAAGGTGTTGTGATGCCAAAATCAAACCTTAAACACCTTGCATTACATAAAGATGTAATAGAAAGCATTAAAAATGGTGAGTTCCATATTTGGTCCGTTTCTACCGTAGATGAAGCTATTCCGATTGTAATGAATAAACCTTTTAGAGGTGAAGACGATAGCATTATTGGCAAAATAGCGGAACGTATTGAAAACTTTGAAAGACATGAGCATCCAGAAGGAATTGTGCAGCGCATCAAAAACTGGTTTGTCTAGTACTGATCGGAGTTGTTTAGCGTACACGTGTTCACTAAGATGCAGCTATCAAAAATTGGAGTAATTGATAATGCAAAACAAACGTGATTCTTATAACCGTGACGATCTACTTGCTTCTAGCCAAGGCGAACTGTTTGGGCCTGGTTACCCTCAGCTTCCTGCGCCAAACATGCTAATGATGGATCGTGTTACTAAAATGTCTGAGACTGAAGGCGATTTTGGTAAAGGTTTGATCTTGGCGGAATTGGATATTACTCCAGATTTGTGGTTCTTTGACTGCCACTTCCCTGGCGACCCTGTAATGCCGGGTTGTCTTGGCCTTGATGCGATGTGGCAACTTGTTGGTTTCTTCCTTGGCTGGGTTGGTGGCAAAGGAAAAGGTCGTGCTCTGGGTGTTGGCGAAGTGAAGTTTACAGGTCAGATCCTGCCAACAGCGAAAAAAGTGACGTACGAAATCCACATGAAACGCGTTGTAAACCGTAAGCTTGTGATGGGTTTGGCTGACGGTCGTGTATGTGTGGACGGCAAAGAAATCTACGTAGCAAAAGATTTGAAAGTTGGCTTGTTCCAAGACACTTCAAGCTTCTAATCACGATTTTAATCGATTTATTAAGGCTCCTATTTAGGAGCCTTTTTGTTATCGAGTGTTAACCTACTTCCCTATGTCCCTATAATGTAGAAAAGGCTCCGTAGAGCCCTTTCGAATCCTTCTTTTTGTATGTGGAGAGTTTATTTGTAGAGACCAGATTGTCTTTCATCTCTGGCATCACGCCAACCACCTAACCAATACGACCGAGCATCAACTTGTTGATATGGGCAAGCCTCTTGAGACCTTCCATTCAATCCAGCTTTGTAGCCTTGAGATTGAGCTCGTTCTAGGCGATCACGCTTTTGTCTCTTCATAGTTAATTCCTCATACAGGTCCATTTACTAACGTACAGCTGTTATTGTGAAACTTTGATGGAGTTTTTATGACTCCACTTATAAGAATCGATCAAAGTAGGCAATTTCTCAAGGCATAAAAAAAGCAGAGACTCAAATGTGTGAGCCTCTGCTTGATTTAAAAATTACTGACGATTTTTAACTATTTTCTACGGAACCCAAACAATCCAAGCATGGTCAAAGCTAACCAACCAAGGCCTGCACCTTGACGCTCTGTCGTCGTTGAGTCAATGCTTCGAGATACGATGTCGTCCTTAGTTGCGGCAGCAATAGGTACTAGTTTGACTGCTACAATTTGCTCTTCAGAGCTACATGTCGCATTGTTTGCTGTTGTGCTATAACCACCTGCACATTTCATAGCAGTACCAGAGATCACACCTGCATCATTGATATCAGTTGCGTCGATAATACGGAACTGATTGTTTTGTTCAGAGTAATCACCGCCATTAGTCAAACTGTCTAGGAACCAAGCTTTTCCATTAAACAATGTTGCAGCACGTTCACTAGTCTCGCCACCTAGGCTATATGGATAGATAAAACCGCGCTTACGACGTGGCTTGCCATCGTCTTCACGAGTCGTTTCCGCATCAAGTTGCCCGACGATTTCATTGTAAGAGTTGATACCGCCCATCTTACCGCCCGCACCGCTAAAGAAAATGCCAGTAGTTGGGTAAAAAGCGCTAATAGAATCCTTACGAACATCATCTACGATAAAGAGACGATTCGGAGCAGAGCCCGTTGGCATTAAGTATCCGCCCGAACGTTTCGCTTCACCAATAGCAACAAAATTAGAGTTAACGTCGGTTAAGCGTGAGTTTGTATGAACCGTATCATCACCTTCGCGCTGTCTAGCTCCTACAACAACTTTATTTTTCCAAGTTGCGTTTTCAACGCTACCTTCGGCTTCTAGAGTTCCGACAAAAACAGTCGCATTCAGGTAGTTATCATCACTGTAAGTGTTGTAACCTACGCCATAGACCGTTGTTCCATCAGTGACAAGGTCACGCATGCTCCCTTGAGCTAACCTTTCTCCATCTTTAGATGTGCCACTAGGCCAAGCCAATTCACTGACGGTTCCGCTTTGATCCCAAATCGCTGCTTTTGATGTATGGTGAGATCCATTGGTATTGCTTGCTGTTCGAGAAACACTGCCAACAGTAAAAATGCCGTCTGTGCTCCAAGCATGGCTTTGCACAACACTTGCGTCACTATCGCCAGTAAGAATATTTGGCTCTACTGGTGCAACTACGGTATTTCTTGTTTCTAATGTAGAAGCATTTTCTGTGCTAACTTTACTCTGATTACCGACAGCTGCACCATCCTCGGTAAGCTGGTTGATAACATTGTTATATTCATTTTTATAAGCAGCAGAATCTTCTTCTATGAACGCTAACGCATTAGAAGTAAAGTCTTTACTACGTTCTTTATTCCACGGCGTCCAGTTTACTGAGGCCCAAGAGTCACAGGTGGAATAGCGAAGCTGGTTGTAACAGTAACGCTCAAAGTCTTTGAGTTCTTGGATGTAATAAAAGCCAGCGTCTAATCCGAATGGGATTTCTTCACGATAGCTGTTCCCATCCACGGCTTGTGTCGCTGAAATCGGTGTAGTGCGAGTTTCCATTGCAAGTTTAAACTGCTCTGGCGTGCAGTTTGCTGCTGCATCAAAGCAGCCTAAAGCGAAAGGTGAACCTGTTGAAGGATCTGTACCTGCATCGCCCTGTTGAATTGCAACCCCGTAAGCCGTTTGGTAGTCACCGTTTGAACCATGATCCTGAGGTGAAACCTCAACAACTTGATACAATGCCGCCTGTGCGTTCATTGTGGTACCAACCATCATTGCAATGGCGGTCAATTTGAATTTATTACTACAATTCATTGAATTCTTAACTATCCTGTTGCATTGCTTCGAGTTCTTCCCATCTCTCGAATGCGATTTCCAACTCCTGCTCTAGTGCAGCAAGCTGTTCCAATACCGGCTGAGTTTGCTCTACAGGTTTAGCAAAGAACTCTGGATCGTTCACTTGCTCCTGAAGGCTCTCGATATCCGACTCTAATTGTTCAAGTTTAGCTGGTAGAGCCTCTAATTCTCTTTGCAGCTTATACGATAACTTCTTCGAATTGTTCTTAGGTTGCGTAGTTTTGGGAGTTTCCTCAACCACTTTCTCTTTCTTCGTTGGTTTTTCAACCTGACTGCGCGAAGCAAGAACTTGGTCACGCTGTTGTTTAGCATCATGATAACCACCAACGAACTCTTCGATTATACCGTTACCCTCAAAAATCCAGCTTGTTGTTACTGTGTTGTCTACGAACTCACGGTCGTGACTCACTAACAATAATGTACCCTGATAATTGGCAAGCATTTCTTCTAAAAGTTCCAACGTTTCGATATCCAAATCGTTAGTTGGTTCATCAAGAATAAGTAAGTTGTTTGGTTTCAACAAGATACGGGCTAGCAATAATCGGTTTTTCTCACCACCAGAAAGTGCCTTAACCGGGGTTCTGGCGCGCTTAGGTGCAAATAAGAAGTCTTGAAGATAACTCAGCGCATGACGCTGACGTCCCCCAACCATTACTTCTTGTTTCCCATCCGCTAAGTTATCGATCACTGTCTTTTCTGGATCCAAAATCTCTCGGTACTGATCAAAGTACGCGACTTCTAATTTTGTTCCGCAGTGTAAACGACCAGACTGCGCTTCCAATTGCCCCAATAGCAATTTAAGTACCGTACTCTTACCGCAGCCATTTGGTCCGATAAGTGCAATACGGTCACCACGCATGATGTTAAAGCTAAAGTCGTCGACAATTGTCTTGCCTTCGTAAGCAAAAGATACATTTTCTGCTTCAAATACAATCTTACCAGAACGAGAAGCATCATCGATGTTTAGGTTAACTTTACCTTGAACTTCACGACGGTCACGACGCTCTTCACGAAGTTTTTTAAGGGCTCGAACACGGCCTTCATTACGAGTACGACGTGCTTTAATGCCTTGACGAATCCACACTTCTTCCTGAGCTAGTTTCTTATCGAACTCAGCATTCTGCATTTCTTCGACGCGAAGCATTTCTTCTTTGTCATTCAAATACTGTTCGTAATTACCAGGGAAAGAAGCTAATTGACCGCGATCTAAGTCGACGATGCGTGTCGCCATCGACTTGATGAATGCACGGTCGTGAGAAATAAAGATGATCGAGCCTTTGAAGTCTTTTAAGAAGTTCTCTAACCATTCGATCGTTGTCACATCGAGATGGTTTGTTGGTTCATCAAGAAGCAATACATCAGGATCACAAACCAGCGCACGAGCTAAAGCAGCTTTACGTTGCCAGCCACCGGATAGATCGGTCAGTTTGGTTTCAGGGCTTAGTTTTAAAGCGCCAAGTACGTTCTTAACACGGTCATCAAAGCGCCAAGCATTAGAATGATCAAGCTGCTCTTGAACTTTCGCCAAACGGTTAATGTTCTTCTCACTTGGGTCTTGAGCAACAAGATCGAGAAGATCGTGATAAATCTTCAATTGTTCGCCGATTTCAGCCAAACCGCCAGATACGTATTCGTAAACCGTACCCTCTTGATTGCGCGGTGGATCTTGTTCAAGCCGAGAAACTACTACGTCTTGAGTTATTTGAATCTTGCCATCATCCAACAAAATGTCGCCGGCAAGCACTTTCATTAACGTGGACTTACCTGCTCCGTTACGACCAACTAAACAAACGCGTTCGTTTTCTTGAAGAGCGAACTCCGCTTTGTCTAGCAATGGGTGGTCACCAAATGCAAGTTGTGCGTTATGAATGGTAAGTAATGCCATTATTATCCAACCAATGTGTGAGTTGTTCTAAGTCAAACGGCCAGTTCAACTCAGAATCTTGATATTTTAATACGGGTATTGTGACGCCGTAACGAGAAAATAGTACATCATCAAACGCAATATCAATGATATCTGTTTGCTCGGCCAAACCGACTTGGTCTACTAGAGCAAATGCCATCTCACAAAGATGGCATCCCTCCGTGCTATACAATATCAGCACGTATTAATCCTTTTGTTTATACTACGCGTGCGTTACTAGCCAACAGTTATGAATCTGTTTATTACGCGCAAAATCTAATGGTAACGTTTGAGAAGAAATATTCTGAACCTTCAAACCCAATTCAGCGAGTGATTCTTCATCCATCTTGAAATGACGTTTGTTATTTGAAAATACGATTGTGCCTTCACTTCTCAGTAAGCGTTTGAGGTTCTTCATTAGCTTAATGTGGTCACGTTGTACATCGAATGATGTTTCCATACGCTTAGAGTTAGAGAACGTAGGTGGGTCAATAAAGATCAAGTCGTATTCACCTTTTGCGTTTTCTAGCCATTGCAAACAGTCCGCTTGTTCATATTTATGTTGGCGCCCTACACAGCCATTAAGCTGCATATTGTCTTTCGCCCAATTCAAGTAGGTGTTTGACATATCGACAGTTGTAGTGGACCGAGCACCACCAACTGCAGCGTGCACTGTTGCACTACCAGTGTAAGCAAACAAGTTAAGGAAATCTTTACCCTGTGCCATTTCGCCAAGACGACGACGAGTGATCTTATGATCCAAGAACAGGCCTGTGTCTAGGTAGTCATGAAGGTTCACGATCAGCTTCACACCGTACTCGTTTACTTCGAGCGTCTCTGATACCTGACCTAATTTTTGGTACTGGCTTCGACCTTTCTGCTTCTCACGAACTTTCAGTACAACTTTGTTCGCTTCAACACCGGTCACCTGAATCGTCGCACGGATAATGTCCGTTAGACGACGCTTGGCTTTTTCTTCAGGGATGTTCTTAGGTGCTGCGTACTCTTGAATCACAATTTGATCGCCGTACACGTCGATCGCTACGTTGTATTCTGGAAGGTCTGCATCGTAGATACGATAGCAGTCTAGTTTCTCTTTACGAGCCCACTTGCCAATCTTGCCAATGTTTTTCTTCAAACGGTTTGAGAAGTCTGGTGCGATTTGAACGTTAGTATCTGCACCTTTAACTTCATCAGCGCTGCGCTCGGCAATGCTGTAGTTCTTTTGGTGACACGGTAACGCACCGTTGTTCAATTTAAACTGTTTATCAGCGCGCATACGAAGGCAACTCAAGAGCTCGTCCGAGCTAGAGAAGATAGATGCTTTACATCCGCCAAACTCAGATTTTAGCTGTCCACCGAATGCGGTATAGAGCGCAATCAGCCCCGGCTCAGTTCCTAGACGCTCACCGTAAGGTGGGTTTGAAACGATAACACCGTGTTCAAATCCTGCGGGACGAGTAATAGTTGCAGCATCACCTTGCGCAAACTCAATCAACTCTTCAACACCTGCTCTGCGGGCGTTTTCTTGAGCGACTTTTAATACTTTGGGGTCGTTATCGAATCCAAAAAACTTAGCGTCAACTTTCTTGACACCCCGTCTAGCTTGAACATTAGCCTCTGATTTAATCTCAGCCCAGGTCTCCGGTTCAAAGTCTTCCAAAACTTCGAAGCCCCATTGTTTGCGCTTAACGCCAGGTGCCATGTTGGCTGCCATCATTGCCGCTTCAATAAGCAAAGTACCAGAACCACACATTGGATCGAGTAATGGTTGATGCCCATCCCAGCCACAACGCATGATAATCGCAGAAGCAAGCGTTTCACGTAATGGCGCACGACCCGATTCTGGTCGATAACCACGCTGATGAAGACCACTACCTACCATGTCTATCCCAAGCAACGCTTTATCTTTATGCAAACGAACGTGAATACGAATATCTGGGCGTTCTTTGCTGATATTAGGACGTGGCAAGCCTTTATTCTCAAAGCAATCTACGATGCCATCTTTGACCTTCATAGCTCCGTATTGGCTATTTCTAATCTCACGGTTTGTGCCGTTAAAGTCCACAACAAAGCGTTTAGAGCTATGAAATTGGTTAACCCAGTTAATAGTGGAAGTGGATAGATACAAGTCCATGTCGTTGTTACACGTGAACTCAGATAAAACACGTACAAATCGAGACGCTAAACGGCTCCACAAACAACAGCGATAAACCTGTTCGTTTGTCGCTTTAAATTTTACGCCTGCCTGTACTGGTTTCGCATTTTCAATGCCTAGTTTAGTCAGTTCTTCAACAAGCAAATTTTCCATGCCATTTGAAGTTACCGCGAGATATTGATTCATAGTGTTCTTTCGCTGATAAAAAATGGCTTCAATTATACCTGACTTTACGATCAATGCCTCGTTTTTAAAGGTATTTTCCCACCCGTTAGTTCAAATCATCACCACTCAAATGATCTAAAACTTTCAACATCTTTAGTTTGAATGTTTTTCATTCATGAACGTATTTTGTTTCCTTTAGAAGAAGTGAATACTTATTTACATGCATTTTGGTATATACCAGTCGTGATTGGTTGATGTAAATTACTTACAAATGCCCTTTATAGGGGAATAAATAGGGTTGTTTTAGGCGCTAGGTTGCCTAATTAAAGGAGTAATCAAATTGAAATAAGTAAAATAAAAGTGACCAGCTTCATGTTTGCATGCATAGAAAACAAACAGTTTCATGGTCTTTCGGATTGGAGTGTCAGAGGAAAGGACAAAAAAAAATCGACCCAACAAGGTCGATTAAGGCAAACAAAGGAACGAAATAAAGAAAAATTAAACAGCTTTAACCCACCATTGCCATAGGGGTCATTGCAAAGAGGTGATTTGCACAAGCCATGCGATCATGCATTACTTTAATCGGCTGCCCAAATTGAAGCGCCTTATTGCCATCAAGAACAAAGGCTTCTTGGTTAACATAAGCACATAAGCTCGATGTTTCGCCTGGTTCTAGAACGATGAACATACCATCAGAATATTGATTTGTGAGAAAGACCATGTCCCCTTCTTGAGGTTCATAATCAGAGGACTGTGCATCGAAGAACCAGCTCTTAGGCTGTACAGGTTTATGAAAACGCTTTGCAGCAACACAATACAGTGTTAATTCAGCTTGGCGATATTCACTGATATCGAGACAGCGAATGCGCTCATTAAACGTTTGAAATGCGCTGGCGTCATCAACGGTAAATTCACTGTTTGAGAAGGCACAGTTAACCAACAATTTTCGGGATAGATTGGTTTGGAAAATCATTTCCTCCCCCAGATCCAGCATTAAGCAAGCTTTTTGCTCGTCAAAATACCAATTCCATTTGTCGCTGGGTTTAAGCATTATTCCGTTCTCTCTTGACTAGTTAAATCAGTGGTAAAGAGGTAAGACGCTTAATTACCTACTCGTGATTTTTAAATTCTACAAACGAACGGATAAAAAAAAAGAGGAAACAAAGTCCTCTTTTTTATGTAACAGGTACTGATTTTTCAGTAGTTTTTGATGTATATGTTAAAGATTCTTAACAATATCACTTACGAGACCTGGGCCGTGGTAAATAAAGCCAGTGTAGACTTGAACAAGTTTAGCGCCTGCCATGATCTTTTCTTTGGCTGCAACATAGGAATCTACACCACCAACACCGATAATTGGAAGTTTGTCTCCAAGCTCTTCATGAAGCTTACGTACGACCTCCGTAGAGCGTGATTGCACAGGGCGACCACTCAAGCCACCTGCCTCATTGGCGTGTCTCATCCCTTCTACGATCGTGCGATCCAAAGTTGTGTTAGTCGCGATCACACCATCTATATTGTTTTTCAATAAAGAATCGCAGATTTGGCAGATTTCATCGTCACTTAAATCTGGCGCAATCTTTAATGCTAACGGGACATACTTGTTGTACTTCTCTGATAACTCCGCTTGTTTCGCTTTTAATTCGGAAAGCAGTTCATCAAGCGCTTCACCATATTGAAGTGAACGAAGACCTGGAGTGTTTGGCGATGAGATGTTTACTGCAATATAGCCAGCATACTCATACACTTTTTCCATACAAATCAGGTAGTCCTCTGCCCCTTTCTCAATTGGCGTATCTTTATTTTTACCGATATTAATTCCGAGAACACAATTGAATTTTGCTCGTTTAACATTCTCGATCAAATTATCAACGCCTAGGTTATTAAAGCCCATGCGGTTGATGATCCCTTCTGCTTCCACTAAACGGAATAAGCGTGGTTTATCATTACCTGGTTGTGGTCGTGGCGTTACAGTGCCGACTTCGACAAAGCCAAAGCCCATGGCATCAAATGCTTCAATACATTCGCCGTTTTTATCTAAACCAGCCGCAAGACCAACAGGGTTACGGAATGTTAGACCCATACACTCAACTGGACGAGTTGGTAACTGTTGGCGGTAAAAGAGATCAAGTGGTGTGCCGTTAAAGCGTTGGAAGTTCTTGATTGCAAGATCATGTGCCTTCTCGGCATCGAGTTGGAAAAAGCCAGTTCTGGCTAGACGGTAAAGCATTGTGCCTCCGAAAGAAAAAAGCCCCGTATAAACGGGACAATATTATTTACCGTTTTTCATCGTAATTCAATGAAAATGAACGTAATAAGTAAAAACCTATATCTTTATAAGATTTTTAAATATAAAACAAACAATTACAATCAAGTTTCTGCGATAAAAATCGTAACTAACCGCTTAAAAGCAATCGATTTCACTCTGTTTTAATTTCAATTCAATGTGACAATGTAACTATTTTCGTTCCAAATGTGAATAATAGATAATAAAAAGCCCCGTTAAATAACGAGGCTTTTACTTATGACTTGATTATTCCACTACTCTTTCGATGAGCAGTTGAGGTTTAAAAGTACTAGCTCTCGAAGTGCTACAGAGAACTTAGCAAATTCGTGTACTGAGCCAACTTTGAACTCGTTTAAGATACTCTCCCAGCGGTGCAACGATTGTTCGTTAGTTTCAATCCAATCTTCTAACGCAGCCATCACGTCAAGCTCTTCGGTTGAGCAGCCACAAGTCAGTACCTGAGCGGTAAGTTGACGTTGTTGCCAGTCCAGATCTTCACGGAATGCCGCTCTTGCAAGTGCTTGCCAGTTGTTATCAACGGCTTGGCTATTAATTTGCTTCAAGAACCAATGCAACGATAAACGGTCACCCAAGTTAAAGTAGAGTTTCGATGCTTGCTCAACCGTTTTACCTGTTTCACTTGCTACTGATGAAATATCCAGTGCAGATTGTAAGCTTGATAAGCGGGCAACTTGGTGAGCGAGTTTCTCTTCAACCCCTTTCTCTATCCAACCTTGAGCCAACTCATTGTGTTCTTCAACTTCAGACTCAACTAACATAGTGTCTAGGGTTTCAGTGATAACATTGACATCTTGCTTGTAGATAGCAATCAACTCACCGACCGTGCATTTGCCGCTACGGTTACGAAGCAACCAGCGTGCAATTCGACGCAGTGCTCGGCGCACGTAAAACATAATTTCGTATTGAGCTTGCGCTGTCGCAACGTTATCAAGTTTGCGAGTTTGCTTGAGGATTTCTTCTAAATCAAAGATTTCTCTAGCCGCACTGTAAGCGTTGGCAATATCGACAACACTTGCACCAGTTTCTTCTTGCAAACGAGTAACGAAGTTACAGCCCATTTCGTTAACCATCTGGTTAGCCAATGCTGTAGCGATAATTTCAGCTCGCAGTGGGTGATTAACCATTTGATCTTTATAGTTACGTCGTAACGCACTTGGGAAATATTCAACAAGTTGTTTTGCATGGAATTCATCATTTGCGATTTCATCCGTAACAAGTTGCTGTTTAAGTACCATTTTACCGTAGGCAACTAACACTGATAGCTCAGGGCGAGTCAGACCTAGTCCCTGTTTTTCACGCTCGATTAGCGTTTCATCATCAGGAATGTATTCGAGAGCACGGTCCAAGTACCCTGCTTTCTCCATAGTGTGGATGAATCGAATTTGCTCCTTAACAATGCCAACACCTTGCTGTTCAGTAACAGAGATCGACTCCGACTGACGGTAAGCATCATCCAAGACAATTTCACCCACTTCGTCTTCCATAGACTCTAGAATTTGGTTACGTTGCTTAACCGTAAGATCGCCATTTGAAACCAGTCCATTGAGGAAGATCTTGATGTTGACTTCATTATCCGAACAGTCAACGCCACCTACGTTATCAACGAAGTCCGTGTTCACTCGACCGCCAGTTAGTGCGTATTCGATACGACCAAGCTGAGTCATACCCAA
Organism: Vibrio sp. 2096; assembly: GCF_033339595.1. Lineage (NCBI taxonomy): Bacteria > Pseudomonadati > Pseudomonadota > Gammaproteobacteria > Vibrionales > Vibrionaceae > Vibrio > Vibrio sp. 2096. The sequence goes on along the minus strand of NZ_JAWOUX010000017.1, from coordinate 37,713 downwards.
GTTACCACCTTCGCCAACCACTTTGGCTCTTAAGTCACGGCCGTCAATGCGCAGCATGTCGTTAGCACGGTCGCCAACATCTGTATGAGTTTCTGTCGATGATTTAACGTAAGTGCCGATACCACCATTCCAAAGCAGATCGACTTTCATTTTCAAGATCATCTTTATCAGATCGTTAGGCGCTAAAGATGCTTTCTTAGTACCTAACATTTTCTGAATTTCTGGCGTCAACTGGATCGATTTTGATCGACGAGAGAAGATGCCACCACCTTGAGAGATCAAGTCTTTGTTGTAATCTTCCCAGCTTGATCTTGGCAAATTAAACAAGCGGTTACGCTCTTCCCAGCTGCTGGCTGAATCTGGATTTGGATCAATAAAGATGTGCATGTGGTTAAACGCAGCTTGCAATCGAATATGCTTCGATAACAGCATACCGTTACCGAACACGTCACCTGCCATATCACCTACACCGATTGCAGTAAAATCAGTGGTCTGACAGTTGATGCCCATTTCACGGAAGTGACGTTTAACAGATTCCCAACCACCTTTTGCGGTGATTCCCATTGCTTTGTGATCGTAACCGTTTGAACCACCTGAAGCGAATGCGTCACCTAGCCAGAAGTTGTATTCTGCAGAAACAGAGTTTGCCAAATCTGAGAAGGTTGCTGTGCCTTTATCGGCAGCCACTACTAGATATGGGTCATCTTCATCGTGACGAACAACGTTTTGTGGTGGTACCACCTCTCCTTCAATGATGTTATCTGACACATCTAGCAGTGCACGGATAAAGCGTTTGTAACAACGCTGACCTTCCGCAAAAATTTCATCACGAGTGGTGAGAGATGGCTGGCGTTTACAAACGAAGCCGCCTTTTGCACCCACTGGTACAATTACAGTGTTCTTAACCTGTTGCGCTTTTACTAAGCCAAGAATCTCCGTACGGAAGTCTTCTTGACGATCTGACCAACGCAAACCACCACGAGCCACTTTTCCACCACGAAGGTGAACACCTTCAATATCTGGTGCGTAAACAAAGATCTCGAATGCAGGTACAGGCTGCGGAATCTCAGGAATATCGCTTGGCTTCATTTTCAAAGATAACCAAGGCTTAGGCTGCTTATTCTCGTCTACTTGGTAGTAGTTGGTACGAAGCGTCGCCATGATCATTTCAATATAACGACGAATAATACGATCATCATCCAAGCTCTCTACACGATCCAACTGCTCTGTTAGCTTTTTAATTAGATCGTTTTGGCCTTTCTCGCTGCCTTTGTGTTTCGGATCAAATCGCTTGGTGAACAGCTTGACTAGACCTGTCGCTAAGTCTGGGTAGTGGCTTAGCGTGTCTTCGATGTACTGCTGACTGAATGGGAAGCCGACTTGGCGCATGTATCGTGCGTAAGCACGAAGAATGGAAATCTCACGGCCAGATAACGACGCACCTAATAACAATCGGTTGAAACCATCACTTTCAAGATTACCCGCCCAAATGGCAGCAAATGCTTGTTGGAAACGATCACGAGCTTCACGAAGGTCAACGGTTTTCTCGCTCTTATGCAGCATAGAGAAGTCAAGGATCCAGAAAGTCTGCCCGTTGTTTTTCTCGATCTCATATGGCGATTCGCCAATCACACGCAAACCAAGGTTTTCCAACATCGGCATTACGTCAGAAAGGTGAATTGGTTCATCGCGATGGTATAACTTTAAGCGGACAGCTTTGGAATCTGCACCCTCTTCTTGAGGTCGGTAGAACAACATGCCAAGTTTATTATCATCACTTAACGCTTCTAAGCGCTCGATATCTGCAACCGCAGAACCTGGCATCATGTCCTCTTTGTATGAGCGAGGGAACGCACTCATATATTCTTTTGAAAGAGGAAGGCCTTTGCTTTCACCAAAGTTAGCAATGATGGATTCTTTTAGTCTGTCATCCCAAGAGGTAGAAACTTCCATTAGATTTTGCTCGATCTTTTTCACGTCTACGTCAATGTTGTTATTGTCTACACGAACAATGTAATGTGTTCTCGCTAGTGGGCTTTCTGAGAAGTACGTTGTAAATTCAACCTCTTGCTCGCAACCAAAGTACTGCTTAAGAATGCGTTGAGTTTGACGACGCAATTCTGTGTTGTAACGATCTTTAGTGACATAAACCATGCAACTGAAGAAACGACCAAATGGGTCTTTACGAACAAACAAACGCAGCAAGTCACGATCTTGCATTTGTACAACACCCATTCCCACCTCAAGCAGCTCTTCTTCATTAGCTTGAAGCAACTCGTCGCGTGGGTAGTTTTCTAAGATATTGTGCAATGCTTTGTATGAGTATGATCCGTGACGGTATCCACTTGCTTCAAGGATACGGTCAACTTTTTCACGGATCAGAGGAATACTTTGTACCGCTTGGTTGTAAACGGCGGAGGTATATAAACCAGTAAAGCGATGCTCACCTATTACTTTACCGTTTTCATCAAACTTCTTAATACCGATGTAATCAGTATAAGCTGGACGGTGGATACGAGATGCTTTGTTACCTTTGGTGATGATCAGAGCGTATGGTTTTTTCGCTTCTAATCGCGCTGAATCTGATAATTCAGAGAGCTTGACGCTACGCACGCGCTTGTCATCAGCAAACAGACCTAGTCCTTTTTCTTTAGCAGGAACAAGTTCGGTATCACCATTGACCTCTTTTAAGTCATAATCTTTATAACCCATAAAGGTAAAGTTATGATCTTCTAGCCAACGAAGAAATGCGATCGTTTCATCCATACGATCAGTTTGGATAGAAACACGATCTTTATTTTTCTCAAGTTCATCAGTAACAAACTTAAGCTTATCAACCATCTGCTTCCAGTCATCAACGACTAAGCGAGTATCAGATAGAATTCTTAACAGCTCTTCTTTAAGCGCTTGCATCTCGTCTTTACTAGTAAGGCGGTCTACCTCTATGTGGAAAAGTGATTGAAGAACACCACCCTCACCGTTTACGTCTGTAACTTGGCCTTTTTTATCACGCTGAATCTGTGTTGGGTTATTCAACATTAGGTGACAAACAAGATCCAAACGTGCTAAAGCCATTTTGACTGAGTCCACTAAGAATGGACTATCTGGAACAACAATTTCTACGATTGTGTGTGTGGATTGCCAGCCTTGACGACTTACGGTCGGGTTAAATACTCGAACCGAAATCTCTTCTGGTTTTTTTTCATTGATATGGTGCCAAAGGCTAACGACAGCACCATAAAGGTCGGATTCGTTTCGCTGAATTAGATCATCATCAGCAATGTTACTGAATAAGTGTTGAGCAAGTTTAGTTACAAGCGTTTGGTGAGAAAGCTCGAGTTTGTCTTGAATCAGTTGGTAAACCTTTTCAAGCAGAACCGGCACTACATTTTCACGCGCGGTCATATTCACACTCCACATTAGAATTGTTGTTTTGTAGGGGGACTTAGTAGCTAGGTTGTTACCTTAGAAACTAAGCATAGGTAATGCATGTGCCCATTGTAAAAGCATAATTACAAATGTTTAACAACTAATCGTAGTGGTAAGAGGTGAAATGTCCGATTCTGTGACTAAGATTCCTATTTAACTCTCTGCAAATACAATACATCACAGAGTTTCTAACTTAAGAAACTTATTATTTTGGTCAGTTGTTAGTCTAAACTGGCCTCTAACGCCCAATTGACTAAGAAATGGTCTAAATCTCGCGGCGGGTAACTGCAAACGCAAACCGTTGTGTGTGACAACTTGAACAACACTTGCCGCACCAGAGTAATGAGATAAAAACGTTTGATATGAAATGTTGAGATTGAAGTAGTAATAGTTCATGAAGTGAAAACTAAGTGACATAAACAAATAAGGTGGTCTTAATGACCACCCTATTGTGTTGTTTACTATTCGTCTAGTGCTTTAGTCACTTTTTCGAATAGATCTTTAGCAAGATTATCCATTGCTTTGAGCTTTTCAAGTTCTGCACGAATCATTGCTTGGCGAGCTTCATCGTATTTACGGAACTTAAGCAAAGGATCAATCATTCGAGAAGCTACTTGTGGGTTCGAATCATTTAGTTGGCGAAGAATTTCACCGGCAAATTGGTAACCTACGCCGGATGTATCATGGAAACGTACAGGGTTCGCACTTAAGAACGAGCCAATTAAGCTGCGCGTACGGTTCGGATTTTTCAAACTAAATGCTTCGTGGTTCATGGTTGCTTTTACTTTTTCAAGAGCATCCTCTGCAGGATTGCTACCTTGAAGTGCAAACCACTTATCCATAACCAAACCATCGTGCTTCCATTTATCGCTATAATCAGCCATAAGTGCTTCACGACACTCAAGCTGAGCGTTATTTGCAGCACTCATCGCAGCAATCGTATCTGTCATGTTATTTGCAGATGCGTACTGCGCATTGACTAAATCATTACCTTTTGCCGTATGTGCTAGGTACTGTAGGCAACGGTTACGTAAAGCACGCTTGCCAATAGCAGCATGGTCGATCGTATACTCTGCTTGCTTAAGCGTGTGATAAGTCGCACTTAGCTCATCTTCTAATTCCTTAGAAAGTGACACTGTAATGCTGTTTAGCACTTTGTCTACGGCATCGATATCAATTTGCTGGTACCAACCAGTAATCTCATTGATTGAAGGCATAGAGAAAACTTGAGCAATGAAAGCTGGCTCAAGCGTTTCATCCAACAGCACACCGCGGAAAGCATCTATCACACCTTCAGAAAGCGATACTTCTTGTCCCGCTTGAACGTTTTTCACATTCTGACGAATGTATTTAGCCAATAGCATTTGGCTAGCGTCCCATCGAGCAAAATCGTTCGTTGCGTGCTTCATCAAGAAGACTAACTCGTCATCGCTGTAATCGTATTCTAATTTGACTGGTGCCGAGAATTCACGCAACAAAGATGGCACTGGCTGTTCTTCGACATTTTCAAATACGAACGTTTGCTTATCTTGTTTAATATCCAGCACGTTATGAACAGATTCACCGTTACTCATCAATGGGATAACTCGACCTTTCGAATCATACAACTCGATATCGAACGGAATATGCAGCGCTTGTTTTTCTGCTTGGTCTTGCGTCGGCTCCGTAAATTGCTCTACCGTTAGTGCGTAAGTTTTTGCATCAGCGTTGTATTCGCTATTTACGCGCAGCGTTGGTGTACCCGATTGGCCGTACCACAGACGGAACTGTTTTAAATCAACACCGCTGGCATCTTCCATTGCAGAAACAAAGTCTTCACACGTCGCGGCGGTACCATCGTGACGTTCAAAATAAAGTTTCATTCCTTTTTGGAAGCCCTCTTCGCCAAGGAGTGTATGGTACATACGAATAACTTCGCTGCCCTTTTCATAGACCGTTAGCGTGTAGAAGTTATTCATCTCAATGACTTTGTCAGGACGAATCGGGTGAGACATTGGGCTTGCATCTTCCGCAAATTGAGGACCACGAATAATACGTACGTTATCAATACGGTTATCAGCACGAGAGCCTAAGTCAGAGGAGAATTCTTGGTCACGGAATACGGTTAAGCCTTCTTTTAGACTTAGTTGGAACCAGTCACGACAAGTGACACGGTTGCCAGTCCAGTTGTGGAAGTACTCATGACCGATCACAGCTTCGATACCTAAATAGTCACGATCTGTCGCAGTTTGATCGTTCGCCAGAACATATTTTGAGTTAAAAATGTTCAAGCCTTTGTTTTCCATTGCACCCATGTTGAAGAAATCAACAGCAACGATCATATAAATATCCAGATCGTATTCCAGGCCAAAGCGTTCCTCATCCCACTTCATCGAGTTGATCAAAGATGTCATCGCATGACCTGCACGATCTAAGTTACCTTTATCAACAAAGATTTCTAAATCAACACTGCGACCTGACATCGTTGTATATTTGTCACGCAATACATCAAAGTCGCCTGCAACAAGGGCGAACAAGTAAGCTGGTTTTGGATGCGGATCCTGCCATTGAACCCAATGACGACCGTTCTCTGCATCACCTTCTGCAATTCGGTTACCATTGCTCAGCAAATATGGGTAAGCCGCTTTATCTGCGATCACTTTTGTTGTGTATTTTGCTAGAACATCCGGACGGTCTAGATAGTACGTGATACGGCGGAAGCCCTCAGCCTCACACTGAGTACAAAATGCGCCGCCTGATTTGTACAAACCTTCGAGTGCTGTATTCGCTTCAGGATCAATTTTGGTGACGATTTCAAGTTCAAACTCGGATGGAAGATCGGTCAGTACCAGCGATGACTCCTTCACCTCGTGATGAGCCCAATCCTCACCATTTACTTTTACAGCGTGTAGCTCAAGTCCTTCGCCATCGAGTTCTAGCGTTGTTGTATCGCCTTTTTGAGCAACTTTTGATACCGCCGTAACGATTGTGTCATTGTCATATAGATCAAAAGTAAGATCGATATCAGTAATCGCATGAGATGGCTCTTTATAATCTTTACGATATTTGGCCTGGGGAGCTTGAGACATGAGCATAAATCCTTGTATGTCGAACAACAAAAATACCAGACTGCATGATCAAAAATGCAGTTCTGGTATCACTATATAAGCTATTTGTAGGGGTTGTGGTATCAGAATACAAGTCTTTCCATCAAAAAACGGAGCTTTTAGTGCTCTAGCTCCGTTTTTTGATTAACATTTAAACAACATTAATGACTTACCGTACGCACGCGTAATTTGGCGCATGTTAAAGGCATCATGGCGTAACTCTATTGAGTACGGCGTACATATCACCATTGGAATCTTCGATCGTTAGCTCATTCTTGTTGAGCTTATACGTGGTTCCATGCTCGCCATTTTCATACAACAGAACCAAAAACTCATCTTCTGTGTAAAACACACCTTGTTTGATGGACTCATCCCCTTCTTCGTTCGAAACCCTAAACATGAACACGAAATCAGGTTGAAGTATCAAATCCATCTGATTAATGTTGTTTGCCACAAGACCGTCGCCAGATACGTGAGAGCTAGACCAAATACCTGCAAGTGAATTGGATAATCCCTTAGTGAATGTTACACCATTAAGATCAAGCGTGTTATGGTTGTTGCGATAGGCATAAATTTGAGGCTCGTCGGTGTTTAAACCAAGAACGATGGTGTCTTCATTTGCGTTATACAGCCCTTCCCAATGGTCAACGGAATAGTCTTTCTTTTGAATATCAATAGAAAAGCTGTAGTCAGAACCTAATGAGAGTTTGATCGCACGAAAGTTTTCAGCCGACTCTTCGGGGTTTGGGTTCATCAAATACCAGTCTCCGATGAGAAACGGCGTGTCAAAGTGACTTAATTCATCTTCTCTGGTGTTTTCTCCACCAAACACACTAAAGCAGCAAAAGCTAAGTAAAATAAAGAACCACTTCATATCGGCATCCTTATCGTTTTCTTTTAGCTTAGCCAGTAGTCCTCACTTTCGCGAAATTTTAGATGTAGATCACGTAAATTATTGGGGGAAAATAAGCGAATATCTTGCTCGATATCGAGACAGCGGGAGACAAAAAGGCATAAAAAAAGAGTGAATCTGAAAGACTCACTCTTTTTATTCTAAATTGCCAGTTATTATGACTGATTTTCCTGCTTAAGTAGATCGACCATAATCGCGACAGACTCATCTAAATAAACATCAGGAGCCTCGTAATCTTTTGGTATGTCATCCAATGTTTTGAATGCTTTTTTACCCAAAGCAACTTGACGTTCATTTATGCGTTGTAATCGAAGGGCTTCCGCTTTATCCGATTCAGCTTTACGAACTTTTTCGTTCAAAGACAAAGTATTATCGTCTTTTTCTTTACGATATTTCTCGATGTCTTCATTGATAAAGCGGAACTCCATTTCATCAGAAATACGCTTGTTATGAAGAGCAGTAAGTTTTTCAACTAAGGCGTCGTTACTTGGAAACGTTTGATATTGTGCTTTATCAATCTGATCCCAAGGTAAAGCATTGTCTTCAACACTTTCACCTGTTTCAGAAGCCTCAATTGGCGTTGGGTACGAAATATCTGGTGCAACACCACGATTTTGCGTACTTCCACCGTCAATACGATAAAACTTCTGAATCGTGTACTGAACATAACCTAGCTCTTTATCGAAAAGATCGTAAATATGATTCAGTGAACGATGTTGCTGAACTGTACCTTTACCGAAAGAGTTTTCACCTAAGATGATTGCACGATTATAATCTTGCATTGCCGCTGCAAAAATTTCAGATGCTGAAGCACTGTAGCGGTTAATCAATACCGTCAATGGGCCATCATAACTCACTTTTCCATCGGTATCGGCATTCACCTTGATGCGGCCATAGCTGTCACGAACTTGAACTACAGGACCTTCTTTAATGAATAAACCTGTCAATGCCGTCGCTTCTGTTAGCGCACCACCACCATTGTTACGTAGATCAACGATTACGCCGTCAACGTTTTTGGTTTTCAACTCAGCTAGTAATTTATCGGTGTCTTTCGATAAGCCGACGTAGAAACTTGGTACTTCTAAAATACCAATCTTCTTACCGTCTTTTTTGATGATTTCTGACTTAACCGCACGATCTTCTAAGCGAACTTTGTCACGAACAATTGTGACAATGTAACTCTTCGCATCGTTACCTTCTGGCAAGATCTGTAGATTAACCTTTGTGCCTTTAGGGCCTTTGATTAACTGAACAACATCATCCAGACGCCAACCGATCACGTCGACAATTTCTTCACCGTCTTGTCCAACACCAGTGATTCGGTCCCCTTCACCAAGTTGCTTACTCTTCGACGCCGGACCGCCAACAACAAGTGAACGAATTACTGTGTAATCGTCTGTCATTTGCAAAACGGCGCCGATGCCTTCTAGAGAAAGGTTCATTTCCGATTGGAATTGCTCGGCATTACGTGGAGAAAGGTAGCTTGTATGAGGGTCAACCTGTCGCGCGAAGGCATTCATATACAACTGAAATGCGTCTTCATTGTTGGTCTGTGTGATGCGCTTCATCGCGTTGTTATAACGCTTCTCTAAAACTTCTTTAATCTCTGGCCACTCTTTGCCAGTCAGTTTCAGATTTAACGCGTCATATTTCACACGCTTGCGCCACAACTCGTTGAGCTCTGCTTCGTCTTTTGGCCATGCGGCGTCAGAGCGGTCTAACTCTATCTCGTCATCGGTATCAAACTTGATCTCTTCATCGAGTAGAGTTAACGCATAAGCAAAACGATCGAAACGCTTCTGCATTGAGAGGTTGTAAACATCAAAAGCAATTTGGTTGTTGCCCGATTTAAGCTGATCATCAAGCTCGACTGACCAATTTTTAAATGAGTCGATGTCTGCTTGAGTGAAAATATTTCTATTGTAATCAAGCAACTCTACATAGCGTTCAAAGATCGCTTTAGAGAAATCATCATTGAGGCTGAAGTGCTTATAATGAGAGCGGGTAAATCGCGAGGTGACTCGTTTGCTAGCTGTTTCATGCTGAACTTCAGGAGAAAGAACCGGCAGGTCATCTTTATGTAGTTTGGCTTCAAGAGCCTGAGCTGATGCTGCTAGCCATAAGCTAGCAGCAATCAGGGTCACTTTTGAACGGCAATTCATGCGTAGGAGTATCTCCTTTATGCGCGCAAGTGCTCCGCTTTCACAACCATTTGTAGGCCGTTAGCAAGTTGAACACGTACATCATCCTTATTGATTTCAACAATGGTCGCTGCCATGTTTCCTTTGCCCATGTTCACGTTAACTGCGTTACCTACTGTGATTTCATCAGCATTTAGAGCGCGCGTTTCTACAGGCTTAGTTGGTTTTTGTACTTTTGGTTTATTAGTACGACGAGGCTGTTGAGGCTTTTTAGCCGCAGGTTTCGCTTTCGCCTTACCCTCTTCACGAGCTTTTTGTGCTTGTTCTTTACGACGAGCCTGAACTTTCGCCTTGCTTTCTGCAAGTGTCGCTTTCGCGTGTTCAACGTGCTCTTCTTCTAGCTCACCACAAGGGTTGCCATCTAGGTCTACACGTACTGCACCTGGTTTTACACCGTGTAGGTAACGCCATGATGAAGTGTACTGTCTTAACGCTGCACGAAGCTGTGTTTTGCTTACTTTTTCGTCTTCATTTAGACGTTCCGCAAGATCTTGAAAAATACCAATTTTCAGAGGTTTTGCTTCACCTTCTAAAGTAAAGCACTTAGGGAAACATTCAGCAATATATGCAATAACTTCTTTGCTGTTTTTTAACTTTTCAGTCATGAGGGGTCCTGATTTGAGCGGATTTCCGCGAGCATTAAGAAAAAATATTCTCGTATTATAGTGACATGCCAAGGAAAAACCACACTCGAAGGCTAATTTATGCGTCGTTCGCGTGTGAATTAAGCAGCTTTTCTACTTCAACCATGAAATGAGTGAGACCTTCTTCGTCTGTTTCATTAAATCGGCCAATACTTGGACTATCAATATCAAGTACACCAACCACCTTTCCATTAATAGAAAATGGAATCACAATTTCTGAATTGCTCGCTGCATCGCACGCAATATGCCCCTCAAATTCGTGAACGTCGTATACTCTTTGTATAGTATTAGTTTGTGCAGCAGTACCGCAGACGCCTCGACCCATTGGGATACGAACACAAGCTGGTTTTCCTTGGAACGGACCAAGAACAAGCTCTTCACCTTTTGTTAGGTAAAAGCCTGCCCAGTTAAGATCGTCAAGTTCCATGAAAAGCAATGAGCTCAAGTTTGCTAGGTTCGCAATAAAGTCTGGTTCAGACTCAATTAGAGCAACAGCTTGTTTGGTTAGTCTTTGGTATTGTTCTAAGTTCATATTAACTTCCTACTTACTATAAAAGCTTCCATTCTCAATGTATGGCGCTAAAATGCAGCCCTACTTTATAATAGGACTTATTCTCAATTACAATGCTTCTGAAAAATGACACTATTAGCCGTTCTTGGTTGATAACACAAGTAAAAAAGCACAAGTCCAAGCTGATCATAGCGAACTTGATAGCGGTGCTTGCAACCTTGATTAGTGTTCCAATTCCCCTCCTCATGCCTTTGATGGTTGATGAGGTCTTATTGGACCAACCTGCAAAAGGCTTAGATGCCATGAATGCCATTCTCCCTGAAGCGTGGCACACTCCGACAGGCTATATTTTCTTCACCCTGTTCTTGGTTGTTCTTATGCGAGCTGCGAGCCAAGGATTAAATATCCTTCAAAGCCGACAATTTACGCTTGTTTCAAAAACCATCACGTTTGAGATGCGCAGTAAAATGATCGACAAACTCGGCCGTATCAGCATCCGACAATACGAAACCAAAGGTAGCGGAGGAATCAACGCACACCTTATCACTGACATTGAGACCATTGATAAATTTATTGGTTCTACGTTAGCAAAATTCGTTATCAGTTTTCTGACTGTTATTGGTACTGCTATCGTTCTACTTTGGCTCGATTGGCGACTTGGTCTGTTTATCCTGTTAGTTAACCCTATTGTCATTTACTTCTCACGTAAACTAGGCAGTATGGTTAAACATCTGAAACGGAAGGAAAATCATTCTTTTGAAATTTTCCAAAACCGTTTAGTTGAAACATTAGATGGAATCTACCAACTACGCGCGGCCAATAAAGAGCGAGAATTTCTCCAGCAACTCAAAGACAGTGCGAACCAAGTTCGCGTTGATGCAGACAAGTATGCTTGGCAATCTGAAGCGGCTGGTCGCGTTTCTTTCCTTCTCTTTTTGATCGGCTTTGAATTATTCAGAGCTGTCGCAATGTTAATGGTCATGTTCAGTGACCTTACTATTGGCCAAATATTTGCCGTTTTTGGTTACCTATGGTTCATGCTGTCTCCTGTTCAAGAGTTGCTTGGGATTCAGTTTTCTTGGTATAGCGCTAAAGCGGCATTAAAACGCATCAACGACTTATTAGAGTTAGAAGAAGAGCAGAGACCGGTTCCTAAGGTAAATCCTTTCAAAGAAGGTAGAGAAGTTGATGTTAAAGTAGAAAACATTAATTTCTCTTACAATAATGAAAACAAAGTCCTAGATAATCTTTCTTTACATATGCCGGCAGGAAAGAAAGTGGCGTTGGTTGGTGCAAGCGGCGGTGGTAAGTCAACCTTGATACAATTACTTATTGGGGTTTACCGTCAAAACTCCGGTAGCATTCGCTTTAATGATGAATTAACAGAAGATATTGGTTTTGAAGTAATTCGCGACAAAATTGCCGTGGTATTACAGCAACCTATACTATTTAACGATACCTTGAGGCATAATCTAACGCTTGGTGGGAATTTTGACGAAATGTCACTTTGGCGTGCGCTTGAAGTGGCTCAGCTGCATGATGTAATTTCTCAACTTAACCACGGCTTGGATACTCAAGTTGGTCGTAATGGCATTCGTTTGTCAGGAGGTCAACGACAACGGCTTGCCATTGCTAGAATGGTGCTGAGTAATCCTCAATTTGTTATTTTAGACGAAGCCACGTCTGCGCTAGATACCGCTACTGAAGCGGCTTTACACAAAGCACTGACCGAGTTCTTACGTGGTAGAACAACATTAATCGTTGCGCACCGACTATCCGCTGTGAAACAAGCCGATTTGATCTACGTGCTTGAAGATGGGAAAGTGACGCAAACAGGTACTCATGGTGAGTTAGTTGAGCAAGAAGGCTTATATCAAACCTTATATGGGGGCATACAATCCCACGCTTAAATCGTTCAAGCTAGAGAGGTCGTTATGACCTCTCTGTCTAAGCACGCCATGCAACCCAATAACGTACGTTTGTGCCAAGGTTGTGAATTGCCTGTCGACATCGTCGACTTACCCCATGGCAAAAATGCACACTGCCCTCGTTGTGGTACACAATTATATCGCGGAGGTAGCCCTAGCCTCTCTGGTAATCTAGCCGTCGCGATAACCTGTATCCTACTATTTATTCCATCGCACTTTTTTAACTTTATTAGCATCCGACTCTTTGGTGTGATGATTCCGGCCACCCTGCCTTCAGGGATGATCACATTGATGGAAGAAGGATTTGTTCTTCTTTCATTGCTCATTCTATTTTGTAGCTCTCTAGCGCCACTGACGGTTTGTGTTTCAGTGGTAACGGCGCATATTTCTTTACATCAACGATGGTTCCGTGGGCTTCGTATCTCACTGTGGCTAATTCAACATTTGAAGCATTGGGTTATGTTGGATGTGTTCTTAGTTAGCATCGCCATTTCCTGTTTTAAACTCCAAGATTATTCCGACATTTTCGTCGGCCCAGGGTTAATTGGTCTGGTTCTTTTGCAGATATTTACCGTTTTGTTAGTTTCAAGAATCAGCGTGCGTCGTTATTGGGAAGCTTGGAAACCAGAAAGTTTATATGCTTTTGAGCATAAAGATGTGCATTGCCATGAATGCCACTTGTCCCAGCCTGAAGGTGACCATTGCCAGCGTTGTCATCACGAGTTATATCATCGCAAGCCAAACTCCATTCAGAAAACATGGGCTTACCTCATCGCAGCAACGGTCGCCATCTTCCCCGCTAACCTGATCCCTATTTCCATCTTGCTTACCAATGGTAAGCGTTTGGAGGACACTATTTTTTCAGGCGTGGCTGGTTTGGTAAAAAGCGGCATGTATGGAATCGCTGCGATCATTTTTGTTGCCAGTATCGTTGTCCCGGTGATTAAAATACTTGGGCTCGCCTACATCATGCTTTGCATCCAATTCAAACGTTCGGTGTTTAAGAGACAACGAATGATGGTTTACTTTGTTGTTAAATGGATCGGTAAATGGTCTGTGATGGATTTGTTTGTTATTTCTATCATGATGACCTTAGTCGATCGTGGTCAGATACTGGATTTCACACCAGGATATGGCGCCGTAGCATTTGGTGTTGTCGTAGTGTTGACCATGCTTGCAGCAGAAAGTATTGATCCAAGGCTAATCTGGGACCAAACAAGCCCAAAACAATCAGAAAAAGAGTCAATGAATGAGTGATCAGAACAGTTCTCAAACGTCATACGTACCAGATGTAAAGCGGAGTAAAGGCATATCTCCTCTTTGGCTGTTGCCAATTTTGACCATGGTCTTAGCTGGCTGGCTTGTTGTGAAGTCGATACACGATGCAGGACAACGAGTGCAAATCTATTTTTCTGATGCCGCTGGTCTTGTCGCCGGCCGAACCACTATCCGTTACCAAGGATTAGAAGTCGGCATGGTAAGAGACATTAACCTCACCGAAGATCTCGGCAGTATTTATGTCGATGCTGATATCTATCCTGAAGCTGCAAAGTTACTGAACGATAAAACACGCTTTTGGTTAGTAAAACCAACAGCTAGCCTAACGGGAGTTTCCGGACTGGATGCGCTCGTCTCAGGTAACTACATCTCGATTCAACCCGGAGATGGTCAAGAGTTTGAGACAACATTCCATGCGTTAGACTCTGCCCCAACAGATTTACGCGTTTCTCAAGGTTTGAATATTAAGCTCAAAAGCCGTGATTTAGGTGGTGTATCGGTTGGCTCTCAAATTGTTTATAGGAAAATCCCAATCGGTGAAGTGTACAGTTACCAGCTAGATGAAGATGCAAAATCTATCACTATTCAAGCCAACATTCAGGATCAATACCGACATATCATTAACAACCGCAGTCGATTCTGGAACGTCAGTGGAATTGGTGCCAGCATCGGTTTTGAAGGTGTCGATGTAAGACTAGAAAGCATGAGTGCCTTACTAGGTGGCGCCATCGCCGTCGACTCTCCGGATGATGGTGAGCCTGTAGAAGAGAACACCGAGTTCCGTTTGTATAAAGATTTGAAAACTGCTGGTCGAGGCATCGCGGTTAAAATCGTCCTACCTGATGACAGCAAGATCAGCGGAGAAGGCGCTCCAATTATGTATCGCGGAATCGAAATTGGCCAAGTTACGGACTTGAGCCTTTCCGAAGGCCGAGAAGTGATATTGGCGTCAGCGGCAATTCAACCCGCTTTTAGTGACATGCTGACGACAGGTACTCGATTTGTCTTAGAAGAAGCAAAAGTGTCCCTTTCTGGTGTTGAAAACATTGCTAATTTAGTGCGAGGAAACTTCTTAACGATCGTGCCGGGCGCGGGTGAACGCTCTCGCCGCTTTACTGCCATTCGTAAAAACGTGTTTAACCAACAGCAAGAAAAGTCCATCGCGATTCGGTTGGTGTCCGACAATTCGTTTGGCCTAGATAGCGGTGCCAATGTACTTTATAAAGGCATCGTTGTTGGTTCAATCATCAAAGTGGGCCTAGTTAAGGAAGATAAAAAATCACAACACGAAGTATTTATGGATGTATTGATTGACCATGAATACAAACATCTGATCAAATCAAACAATCGTTTTTATGTAACCGGCAGTGCATCAGCAGAGTTAACTGAATCCGGGCTCAGCGTTACCGTTCCTCCAGCAAAGCAGTTGTTAACCGGGTCAATTAGTTTTGTGAGCGAAGGCAAGCAAGATATTCAAAAAGAGTATCAACTGTTCCAAAATGAATCATTGGCTGAATTGGCGCAGTACAATCAAAGTGGCTCTAGGGCGCTAACACTATTTGCTTCTGAATTGCCGCCGATTTCCAAAGGCAGTCCTCTACTCTATCGTAATCTTCCAGTTGGTAACGTCTCCGATTTCCAACTAGTTGATGGCGGAGTACTAATTAAGGCTACTATCGAAAACCGCTTCGCTTATCTTGTAACGCCAAAAACCGTTTTTTGGAATCGTTCAGGGATTGAGATAGATGCATCATTAGCTGGCGTCAGTGTGAAAGCACACCCTTTGAAGTCGTTAATCGAAGGTGGCATCGCTTTTGACTCCGTGCCAGGCGTTGAAAACAAAATCGGAGAAAACTGGAAGCTGTATTCTGATCAAAAAACCGCTCGCAAGTTTGGGCGCGTCATTGCTTTAGAAACCGACGGTTCACAAGAGATTGCTAAAGGAATGCCGATTGAATATCAAGGTGTTAAAGTTGGTGAAATCACTCTGGTTGTACCGAATTTTCGTCGTAACATGGTTGAAGTCACTGCAAGGATCCTACCTGAATACGTAGAAAACATTGCGGTTGAAGGTTCACATTTTTGGCTAACTGAACCAGAAATTGGTTTAGGTGGCGTTAAAAACCTCGGAGCGTTGGTGTCGAAATCCATCAGTGTTGAACCAGGTAAAGGTAAAGCCAAATTTGATTTTCAGTTAGAAAATAGTTCAGAACGCGTGCATGGAATCATGTTTACGTTACAAAGTGAACAAAGAGGCTCAGTACAAGTCGGTACCCCTATCCTTTACCGCCAGATGGAAGTTGGCCAAGTGACCGACGTAAGCCTAGGAGAATTTGCTGATCGCATCGTCACGACTATCAAAATACAGCCTGAATATGCTTACCTCGTTCGTCAAAACAGTGTGTTCTGGAATGTTTCAGGAGTAGATGTTTCCATCGGGCTTACCGGCGCTAACATCAAAGCGGGAACCTTTGATAGTTTAGTTCGCGGAGGAATTGCGTTTTCAACGCCAGAGCAATCGACTATTCCACCAGCGGCAAAGAGTGGGCAATCTTTCTTTTTGTATCCACAAGCTGAAGAAGGTTGGACTCAATGGCGTACAGCGATTCCTAAGCCGTAGAATAAAGCTCAATTCACGTACAATTGAAGTTTGATCACTTTAAAAGAGCAGCAATCGCTGCTCTTTTTTATTGCTCGGCCCTTGTCACTATTCGTTTCTGCTTCGCTTTCGTATATTATTTGCCACAAATTCTGCAAACGAGATCCCACATTGCATCCTAATGTTTACATCCCAGACGCGTTTCTGGAAAAAATCCAAACCATCCTTCCTGCTCACCTCAACATGGAAGACTTTATCGCTTCGTGCCAAAAGCCACTGCGCAAAAGTATTCGAGTTAATACGTTGAAGATCAGTGTTGAAGCGTTTCTAGAACGAGCAGAAACAAAAGGCTGGAAGCTTTCTCCTGTGCCTTGGTGTGACACAGGTTTTTGGATTGAAGCGGATGAGTCAGTTGTACCATTAGGCAACACAGCAGAACACATGTCTGGCTTATTCTACATTCAAGAAGCCAGTTCGATGATGCCGGTATCTGCTCTGTTTATGAATGATGAATCTTACGATGCCGTGTTAGATACCGCAGCCGCTCCAGGCTCAAAAACCACTCAAATTGCAGCTTTAATGAACAACGAAGGTGTACTTGTGGCCAATGAATACGCCGCAAGTCGTGTAAAAGTACTGCACGCTAATGTGGAACGTTGTGGGGTACGTAACGCCGCACTAAGTAACTTCGATGGACGCGTTTTTGGCGGTTGGCTACCAGAACAATTTGATGCGGTTTTGCTCGACGCGCCTTGCTCTGGAGAAGGCACCGTTCGCAAAGACGAAGATGCGATGAAAAACTGGACGCAAGCTTCCGTACTCGACATCGCTGACACACAGAAAGATCTTATTGAAAGCGCCTTCCATGCATTAAAGCCCGGTGGTGTGATGGTTTACTCAACATGTACGCTCAGTACAGAAGAAAACCAACAAGTTTGTCAACACTTGAAAGAAACCTTTGGGGATGCTGTAGAGTTTGAAAGGCTTGAGAACTTGTTTGAAAACGCAGAGGCAGCTCTAACTGAAGAAGGCTTTTTGCATATTTTCCCGCAGGTCTACGACAGTGAAGGGTTCTTTGTTGCAAGAATTCGCAAACAGGCTGCTGTTGAGGCGCCAGAAGTCAAAAAGCGCATGGGGAAATTCCCCTTTGCTAAAACTTCAAAAAAAGAATCGACAGAAATTGCTCAACAACTCCAAAGCGCGTTAGGTATTAAACTTCCAAATGACAGTTCTGTATGGCTTCGCGATAAAGATGTCTGGTTATTCCCTAATGCTTTAGAACCGATGATCGGCGAATTACGCTTCTCCCGTATGGGTATAAAGATCGCGGAAGCCCATAAAAATGGCTACCGTTGGCAACACCAAGTCGCGACTGCCCTGGCGACAGGTTCTGAAAGCAACGCCATTGAACTCAGTATTGAAGAAGCGCGCGAATGGTACATGGGGCGTGATGTTCGCCCACAAACCATTCCTGAGGGAATGAAAACAGGTAAAGGCGAAGTACTTGTCACCTATCAAGGCGCAGTTATTGGCCTTGGCAAGTGGGTAAGCAACCGAATAAAGAATGGCCTCCCTCGCGAATTAGTACGAGATAAGAACTTATTTTAAAAGACGTAACGAACCATAAATAATTAAAAAGCCATCGTATTTGCGATGGCTTTTTAATTCGTAAGTATGAAAGCAAGTGGGCTCGCTAGCGATCCGGACACGCTGTACTAAACTAGTTGTATCAAAGTAATGCTTTGATGTGGCATTTCTCTCTATGTTCACCAACAAAATTATTGTTGGACAAGTTTAGCGCAGGCTCTGCGGAGCCGTTTCCCCTAGGCCCAAAAAAAGGAAAAGTTTGGGCCGTTTTTTTGGCTGTAGATCCGCTATACGTGAGTTTGGACTACGCTAGACGAATACCGTCTTTCTCAATGACAATTTTACCCTGCTTGTATAAGCCACCGATGGTCTTTTTATAAGTCCCTTTACTTGTGCGGAAAGCATCAAAAATCGCTTCAGGAGACGACTTGTCATTCAAAGGCAAAAATCCGCCTTTCTTCTCTAGCAGGTCAAGGATCTTACTAGAAAGATCGTCCATTTTCGCCACACCGACTTTTTGTAGAGCAAGGTCGATTTTGCCATCTTCACGAATGTGCTTAATAAAGCCTTTCAGCTTTTTACCGATGTAAAGCTTACCAAAAACATCCGATGGGAAAATCATGCCCCAATGCTTACCGTTAACGATAGCTTTATAACCAAGTTGACTACGCTCTGCGATGATCAAATCAACTTGTTCGTTAACTTCATAATTCGCTGGAGTTTTATCTAACCATTTATTGAACTTAGTCGTACCAACAATGCGACCTGACGCTTTGTCGGTATAAACATACACTAAAATGGTTTGTCCGGCAGAGAAGCGAGTGCGTTGCTCACTAAAAGGAATCAGTAAGTCCTTTTCTTTGATGCCCCAATTTACAAAAGCACCTGTCGCATTCACACCCTCAATCTTCATTAAACCCCATTCACCCACTTGGGCAATTGGTCTTTCAATGGTCGCAGCAAGTTGGCTTTCTGAATCGAAGTACAGAAATACGTCTACATGCTCACCAATTTCAGTACTCTCTGGTACATACTTACTAGGTAGTAGAACAGAACCGTAATCATCGCCATCCAGAAATACGCCAAAATCAGCCTTTTTAATGACTTCTAAGCTGTTAATTTGACCAATTTTAATCATTGATTTTGTCTCTTTTTAAATTTACGTGGAATTATACCTAAACTAACAAGAAAATCAGAGAGAAAAGCATAGTGCTCTGTTATGCTGTTGTCGTTCAGCTATATGCCCCAGTCACTCTTTTAGCACTCTTATACTTACCTGCTCAACGGAACGCATAAGTTAAGAATGCTTTAGCAAAGTCAGGAGCTTTCTTTGGTCACCGTCGATAAACAAGACTCAATAACATTAAAAATCAGTCATGCACTCGCAAAGAGCAAAAGTGTCGACCTAGATATTTACTTTTTTATACCTGGTGAGCTTGGTTTAAACGCCGATATCATCAGTGAATCCGAATTTTATTACACCTCAATCACACAGCAACGATCTTATTACAGTACTGAAATCCTTCTTCCGCTAGTACACAGTCGACTTGCCAAACGTGGACGCCTGTCGAATCAGCAATACCGAGTAAGTTTGAGTTTGTTCGCTTACCAATACGTTATCGCGCTAGACAAAGCGGTAGCAAGTTTAAACAAGCATGAGAACAACTCGGTAACGGAAGATGAAGTGGACGAAGTTATCGAGCTCACGCTTGAGATCTTAAAGCGCTTGCGGCGTTCTATTCCTTATGAAGAGAACTTAAAACGCTACTACGTTAACATCGATAACTATCTGTCTTGGTATACCGAGCAAAAGTTCCTGTCACTGGTGGCTCATCTCCCACGTGAAGGCGACTATGGCACGATCAAGAAGCGCCTGATCACGCTATGTGAGAAAGAGCAAGCCCATCGTAAACTCAACAAATACAACTCATCAAGAGTCGTTGAAGACGTTACTCGCCTATCTAACAAAATGCGCTTGCTAAGGCGATTGATTGAACACCCTATCGTGCTTCGTGAAGAAACCATATCGATGGGTAACAACATTAAGCGCGCTATCAAAGGTATTGCAACCGGTTTAGTGATGGTTGTCGTGACCTCGACAGTGATTCTCGCTCGCGATTATCTGGGGGAAATTTCTGCCTCATTCATTATCGCGATGTCTTTTATTTACGCTTTACGAGAAATCTTTAAAGATGATTTACGCGATGCCATGTGGCGATGGATCCGTAAAGGCAAGCCAAAATGGCGTAAGAAGTATGTTGATCCAACGACGAAAAAAGTGGTTGGCAAAAAATTGGAGTGGCTCGATTATCGTACCTTAAGTAGCTTGCCGGATAAGATTCAAAGAATACGTAAAAAACGCGTCGTTCAACGTGAAGAGCAGATTCTTCATTATCACGAGAAAACCGAAATGGCGACCTCTCTTTTCTTGAGTGGTTACGAACAAACGAGAGAAACATTGAACATCAGTTTACGCCCTATCATCCGCTTGATGGATAAAAGCTCAAACCGAGTTTACCGTTTAAATGAAGGTCAAGTAACCAAAGAGTCAGTAGAGAAACGTCATTTGCTCAATGTGATTGTCAAAGAGGACAACCACACCGATGAGCCTGTTTATTACCGCTGGAAAGTGGTCTTAAATCGCTCCAAAATCGTCTCTATCGAGAAGATTGAACTCAATTAAGCCAACGCCTTTAAACAAACGAGCCACAAACCACTAGGCAGCCTCTTTTCTTTGTTGGGCTGCTTTTTTTATCGAAAGAGTAAGCGAGAATTCAGCCATTGGCTCGTCACCATGTAAGTTAGGACACAGCGCGACAATTTTTACGTCACGATTTACTCGTTCACCCGTTGCCAAGGTGTGCTCGAGCATCTCATCAATGACATGACCATCGTTACAAACAAAGTGCACATCGGCTTCCGGGCGCTTTAAAAACTCGGCTTTCACCCCTTTAAATGCCAGCGAGATCGCTTCTCCCTTTTCTTGCGCTTTACTCATAGCAAGAAAACCACCAGCAACATCAGCGCCAACGGCTAAAGCGCCGAAATACATGCTATTCAGGTGGTTCTTCGTCCTTCTGCGCAATGGGATACGAACCTCAACATGCTTGCTATCTATCGCAATGATTTTAGGGTGGCAAAGCCAAATCAGCGGCACTTTTGAAAAGCCAAACAGATTTAGATACAAATTCGCACGACGTAGAGCTGATAACATTTTGGTCTCCTTACCAATCTAGTCAGACCAGTTAATCAACGAAAGAAATAGATGTCAAAGAAATGTTAACAAAAGCTCGATCTCACGAGTTATTTAACCTTCAGGAAGTGACGGCGTCACCCGTAAGGTATGAAGTTTATCGCAGTTACTTAGATTACCTTACAGCGAGATAGAGAAAATGGTTATAAATTCAAATGTATATATATTGATTTAATGATCAAGTTTTGTCATTTATACATAAGTCATTTAAATGAATACCTACACCTTTGTATACAATTCGGTATTTCCTGGCGAAGATTCCCGTGAAACGGTTTATTCCTGCCTGTAATTCCGTTATCTTTACCCCTTCGCAATAGAGAATAAAGCTATAACATGCCTATAAAAACAGATGAATTGAGAACCCAACCTTTGGGTCCAATGCCTACCCCAGCAGAGCTAGGTAGTGTACATCCTATTACGGATGACGTTGCAGACCGTATCGCTCAATCTCGTCGTCAGATTGAAAACATTTTATCGGGTGAAGACAATCGCCTTCTTGCGATTGTAGGTCCGTGTTCTGTTCACGACACTGAAGCTGCCATTGATTACGCCACTCGTCTGAGTGAAATCCAAGACAAGTACAAAGACGAGCTATTTATCGTGATGCGTACTTACTTTGAAAAGCCTCGTACAGTAGTTGGTTGGAAAGGTTTGATTACGGACCCTAACCTAGATGGTTCTTACGCACTTGAAGCTGGTCTTCATAAAGCTCGTAAACTACTACTGGATATCAACAAGCTTGGTCTTGCGACTGCTACTGAGTTTCTTGATATGATCACTGGTCAATACATCGCGGATTTGATTACTTGGGGCGCGATTGGTGCTCGCACAACGGAATCACAAATTCACCGTGAAATGGCGTCGGCACTATCTTGCCCAGTTGGTTTCAAAAATGGCACAAATGGCAACGTAAAAATTGCAATTGATGCAATTCGCGCATCGAAAGCATCGCATTACTTCTACTCGCCAGATAAGAACGGTCGAATGACGGTTTACCGCACAAGTGGCAACCCTTACGGTCATATTATTCTGCGCGGTGGAGAAAAAGGCCCTAACTTTGATGAAGCATCAGTCAAACAAGCATGTGATGCTTTAGCTGAGTTTGGATTGCCACAACGTTTGGTTGTGGATTTCAGCCATGCAAACTGTCAGAAGCAACACAGAAAACAAATCGACGTAGCTCAAGACATTTGTAACCAAATTAAGTCAGGCAGCACTCGTATTGCGGGTATCATGGCCGAAAGCTTTATTCTTGAAGGCAATCAGCCAATGACTGACATCAATAACCTAACGTATGGTCAGTCTATTACAGATCCGTGCCTAGGTTGGGAAGACACTGCTACAATGCTAGATATGCTGGCAAGCGCTGTTAAGTCCCGAAAGTCCCTATAACAAAATAATCAAGGAATCTTCATGCCATCGTTTGATATTGTTTCTGAAATCGATACGGTTGAACTACGTAACGCCGTTGATAATGCTAACCGTGAATTGTCTACTCGTTTCGATTTCCGCAACGTAAATGCGAGCTTTGAGCTAGTAGAAGAAAACGTAAAAATGTCTGCGGAAGGTGACTTCCAACTTAAGCAAATGCGCGACATTTTACGCGGCCACTTAGCGAAGCGTAACATTGACGCGAACGCAATGGATGCACAAGACCCAGACGTTACTGGTAAAAACTGGCACCAAACTCTGCTTTTCCGTCAAGGTATTGATACTCCAACGGCGAAAAAAGTAGTGAAACTTATCAAAGACGCAAAGTTAAAAGTACAAGCTTCTATTCAAGGCGACAAAGTACGTGTTACTGGTAAGAAACGCGACGACCTGCAAGCGACAATGGCAGCGATTCGTGAAGCAGAGATGGGTATCCCATTCCAGTTTAACAACTTCCGTGATTAATCAATCTGAGAAGTAAGTAAAAACGCCAGCGCATAATCCACTGGCGTTTTTTATTGGCTTTTGTGTAACGAACTACGTATCCACTTTTAGCATTTGGCATTGCTAGATAACCAAGTCCTGCCCTTGCAGCAATACGAATTCGCTCGTTCCTTGTGGTATGAACACGCAAATTCGAAGCTTTTCAGCTTTAGCCTTGGCCAGCATATCCGAAAGCTCAGCAGCGCTCGAGAAAGCTTCTCTTTCTGCATCTCTTCGTATTAGTTCTAACACATTCGCTTCACATCGAGTTGAGTACAGAGCCAGCTCCGCTTGTTGCATATAGCGTACGGCTTTTATTGGCAACATCTCAACATCTTTCCCAACATGAACCCAAGTACAACTTCCCTTTTCATCTAAGGGTGTTGCCATGGTCGCTTGGTAAATTGCTTCTAACTCACGATTATCTCGCGCGTTTTCCACCTCGGGATTCGAGAAGAATTGCTCCCAAAACTTGCGGCGTAAATCGACACTAGGCAGCGCCTCTTTAATTGAGTTTCGCTTTGAGTTAGCAAAATCCGCCATCAACCCCATGTTTTGTGGCAGTATCGATTCAAGTTTTTCACGGATGTTTCGAATTAAAACTGGCGAAGCTCCACCACTAGAGATAGCGATTTGGATGCGGCCACGATTAATCATAGACGGCGTGATGAAATCACAATAAGGCTTATCATCCACAACGTTAACCAAGATGCCTAGCTCTTTGGCATCTTTGTACACTTGGTGATTTAGCTCAGGATTGTCTGTCGTCGCCCACACTTGAACAAAGTTTTTAGTGACAATGTCACTCGAATAGAAACGTTGTACCCAGCGCAGTTGATGCTCAGAAGCAAGCTTAGACAGAAAATCAACCAACGTCGGAGAAACGATAGTCACATCCGCCCCAGCCTTTAGCAACGCTTCCACCTTTCGGCTTGCCACCTCACCGCCACCCACGACGAGAACGGGTTTATTAATTAAATCTAAGAACAGAGGAAAATATCGCATTTCAATCCATGATTACTCTAATTAGCTGTTGTAGACCATGCTACCAAAAATGGGGCAAGCTCATCACCCTGTTTCGGCATCACAAATAATTTTTGTTTGAATTTTTACTGAACTTCACCTTGCTCAGCTAATGACAGTTTTAATAACAACTTTTTATTCTTTTGTATTGTTCACTCTTCTATTGATTGTTCTGATGCACCAAATTGTCCATGAATTGCACTATTTACAAACAATTAACATTTCGTCATTCTAAATCTCAAGGCACTTTGTAAGTTCTCTCAAAACTTCATTTAAATTATATATTTGAGAATTAACAGATCCTTTCCTACGCTTATAACTGGTTGATCTATCGAATGCCGTTTCTTCGAAAATCAATCACGTAGGACGATAACTCTAACGAATTGGACACGTTATTTCAGGTCACTCCTGATTAAACATGGATCATACAGGAAGGATACAAATGGCAAATAAACTCACAGTTCTTGCTTCCGTCGTAGCGGCTTCTACTGCGATGATGGCAACATCAGCTCAAGCAGCAGACACTACTCTGGACAAAGTCACAAAACAAGGCTTTCTTACTTGTGGCGTAAGTACCGGTCTACCTGGTTTCTCTAACCCTAACTCAAAAGGCGAATGGGAAGGTATCGACGTAGAATATTGCCAAGCACTGGCTGCAGCCGTTCTTGGGGATAAAACGAAAGTTAAATATGTACCCCTAACCGCAAAAGAACGTTTCACTGCGCTTCAATCTGGTGAGATTGATGTGCTTTCCCGTAACACGACCTGGACTCTCCACCGTGACACTGCACTGGGCCTAAACTTCGTAGGTGTGAACTACTACGACGGTCAAGGCTTTATGGTGAAGAAGGAACTTGGTATATCAAGTGCTAAAGAGCTTGATGGTGCGTCGGTATGCGTTCAATCAGGTACAACAACCGAGCTAAACCTTGCAGATTATTTCCGCAACCAAGGCATGGCGTACAAACCAGTGGTATTCGACACAGCGGCGCAAACTTCGAAAGGTTTTGATGCGGGACGCTGTGACGTATTAACAACTGACCAATCTGGCCTTTATGCACTACGTTTGAATTTGAAAGATCCGTCCTCTGCGGCCGTTCTTCCAGAAATCATCTCTAAAGAGCCACTAGGTCCAGTCGTTCGTCAAGGCGATGATCAATGGTTTAACATCGCTAAGTGGACATTGTCTGCGATGATTAACGCTGAAGAATACGGTATTAGTTCGAAGAATGCGGATGAAATGCTGAAGTCAACAGATCCAAACATCAAACGTATCCTCGGTGTTGATGGCCCTAAAGGCAAAGGGTTGGGTATCCGTGACGATTGGGGCTACCAGGTTATCAAACAAGTTGGTAACTATGGTGAAAGCTTCGAACGTACAGTCGGTACTGGTTCGCCATTAGAAATCTCTCGTGGCGTTAATGCGCTATGGAATGCAGGCGGCTTTATGTACGCGCCACCAATCCGATAGAAAGAGTTAATCAGGGCGGTTCATGCCGCCCTTTTTCTTGATTATATCTCACTGTATGAGTAAGGATCGCTCATTGGATGGCGAAAAGCGCTCGCTTTGTGGAACGGCTTTAAAGGTTCGTAAGCCGCTAGACATGAGAGCGTTATTCTTTAGCCAGCAAGGACGAAACTTCGTTATACAGGCCGATATCTATAACTAAGGTTTGAGGTTATCGCTGTATGAAACCGACACAAGATGCATCGCCAAGTACGATGTCCAAACCAAGCGGAAGCAAGAGCCTGATTTATAATCCTGCCTTTCGTTCTGCTATTTTCCAGATCATTGCCATTGCTGCACTGGTATTTTTCTTTTACACGATTGTAAACAACGCTCTCAATAACTTAGATGCTCGTGGTATTGCAACGGGCTTCGGTTTTCTGAATCAAGAAGCCGGGTTTGGTATTGGGTTAACATTAATTGAATACGATGAAACGTACTCTTACGGTAGAACATTTATCATCGGCCTTCTTAATACGGCGTTAGTCTCTGTATTAGGTATTATTCTGGCTACTGTGATTGGCTTTACCATGGGGGTTGCCCGCCTTTCTTCTAACTGGTTAGTTAGTCGTTTAGCGGCAGTTTATATCGAAACTTTCCGAAATATCCCCCTTCTTCTGCAAATATTCTTCTGGTATTTCGCTGTTCTTCAAGCATTACCCTCACCACGCCAAAGCTTAAGTCTTGGTGAAGCTATTTTCCTGAACGTTCGTGGCTTATATTTCCCTGCACCGACTATGGAACCTGGCAGTAGCTACGTTATTGCCGCGTTAATCTTCGGGGTAATCGCAAGCTTATTAATTAATGTATGGGCGAATAATAAGCAACGTCTCACTGGGCAACAAACCCCAATGGGAAGAATAGTTTTGGGTTTAGTTGTTGGCCTTCCATTGGTTGTGTACTTCCTTGCTGGTATGCCAATTTCACTGAATTATCCTGAACTAAAAGGGTTTAACTTCCGAGGTGGTATTAGCATTATTCCTGAATTGGCTGCGCTACTTTTGGCATTGAGTGTTTATACAGCTTCTTTCATTGCTGAGATTGTGCGCTCTGGTATTAATGCGGTTAGCCATGGTCAAACCGAAGCAGCGATGTCGCTAGGCTTACCACGCTCGAAAACTTTAAAGCTTGTTGTCATTCCTCAAGCGTTACGAATTATTATTCCACCTTTAACCAGTCAATATCTCAACCTCACCAAAAACTCATCGTTAGCGATGGCGATTGGTTATCCAGATCTTGTCTCTGTGTTTGCTGGTACTACCCTGAACCAAACGGGACAAGCGATTGAGATCATTGCGATGACGATGGGCGTGTACTTGACATTAAGTCTGATTACGTCTGCATTAATGAACTTGTATAACCGTAAAGTCGCGCTGGTGGAGAGATAATATGAGTACTCATCAATTTCAACCGGATCTCCCGCCACCCGCCAATACTGTAGGCTTCGTTGGTTGGATGCGGAAAAATCTATTTAATGGCCCTATCAATTCCATTGTTACTGTCATTCTTGCGTATATTGTCGTAACTGCAATATGGTATATCGTGGATTGGGCGTTTATTAACGCAGACTGGATTGGCTCAACGCGTGACGACTGTAGCCGAGATGGTGCTTGCTGGGTATTTATCAGCGTGCGCTGGGAGCAGTTCATGTATGGTTTTTATCCAGAGTCCGAACTATGGCGCCCTCGCCTTTTCTATATCACATTGGCCATGTTTACTGTTTTACTCGCGTATGAGAAGACACCGAAACGGATGTGGATTTGGCTTTTCTTCGTAAACATCTACCCATTCATCATCGCTGGGCTGTTGTACGGGGGTGTCTTTGGACTAGAAGTGGTCGATACACACAAATGGGGTGGATTACTCGTTACGCTCATTATTGCGTTAGTTGGTATCGTAGTTTCACTGCCAATTGGTGTGGTACTTGCGCTTGGTAGACGTTCAGAGATGCCGATCATTCGCAGCATTTGTACCGTCTACATTGAAGTTTGGCGTGGCGTTCCGCTGATTACGGTTTTGTTCATGGCTTCGGTTATGCTTCCATTATTTATGTCTGAAGGTTCAGAGACAGATAAACTGATTCGCGCCCTTATCGGTGTGGTTATGTTTGCCTCCGCTTACATGGCAGAAGTGGTACGCGGTGGTCTACAAGCCATTCCGAAAGGTCAATATGAAGCCGCTGATGCGCTTGGGTTAAGTTACTGGAAAAAGACTGGGCTGATTATCTTGCCACAGGCGCTAAAGATTACTATTCCTTCTATCGTGAACACCTTCATCGGTTTGTTTAAAGACACCAGTTTGGTACTCATCATTGGTATGTTTGACGTACTCGGTATAGGGCAAGCAGCAAACACCGACCCTGAATGGTTAGGTTTTGCTACAGAAAGTTATGTATTTGTCGCGTTAGTGTTTTGGGTATTTTGTTTTGGCATGTCGCGCTATTCGATATGGCTTGAAAACAAACTTCATACCGGTCACAAACGATAACTCATCAAGATCAAGGACGTATTATGACGCAACAACAAGATTACATGATCCAATTGAAGGACATGAATAAATGGTATGGTGAGTTTCACGTACTAAAAAATATTAACCTCGACGTTAAGCGCGGGGAGAAAATCGTTATCTGTGGCCCATCTGGGTCGGGAAAATCAACGATGATTCGCTGTATTAACCGCCTTGAAGAGCACCAAGCAGGCAGCATTTACGTCTCTGGTACGGAATTAACTGAAGACTTAAAGAACATTGAAGCAGTACGCCGAGAAGTGGGCATGTGCTTTCAACACTTTAATCTCTTCCCTCATTTAACCGTACTGGAAAACTGTACGCTCGCGCCTATCTGGGTGAAGAAGATGCCAAAAGATGAGGCAGAAGCAGTTGCGATGAAATATCTGGAACGTGTTAAAATTCCAGACCAAGCGGAGAAGTATCCCGGTCAGCTGTCTGGTGGTCAGCAACAACGCGTGGCGATTGCTCGCTCTTTGTGTATGAACCCTAAAGTCATGCTTTTTGATGAGCCAACATCTGCACTCGACCCGGAAATGGTTCGCGAAGTACTGGATGTAATGGTCGAACTCGCCGAGGAAGGCATGACTATGCTTTGTGTGACACATGAAATGGGCTTTGCTAAAGAAGTTGCCGATCGCGTGATATTCATGGACGCAGGAGAGATCATCGAAGAAAACAACCCTGTTGATTTCTTCGAAAATCCTCAATCGGATAGGACCCAAAATTTCCTAGCGCAAATCTTACACCACTAAGATTTAGCCGAATCGACATAAAAAAGCACTGGTTTCTATGAAGCCAGTGCTTTTTGTTACTAAATTCAAAAATCTGTGTAAGAATCAACATAGCTATGCTAGGCAGTAATATTGTGTTACAAGTTGCCAAATACATAACATCTTATTTCTATTATTATTTTATCTAAGTTACGTATGGTTAGGGCTTGATTTTTTGAACTTTCAATCCCATAAATGTACTTAAAAGAAAGTCTCTTATCGAGGAAGATTATGAACAGTCCAATGTTTACCCGCACTTCAACTCAAGAAAGTGCTCTACAAACGAACAAAGTATTGCGTAATACTTACGCTCTACTTTCAATGACACTTTTATGGTCGGCAGTCGTTGCTGGCGTTGCAATGGCATTTAACCTTCCACATCCAGGTATCATCCTAATGCTGGTTGGTTTCTACGGCCTATTATTCTTAACAGAAAAAAACCGTAACAACAGTCTTGGCCTTGTGTTTACGTTCCTATTTACTGGCTTCTTAGGTTACACCGTTGGCCCTATTCTAAACATGTACATCGGTGCCGGCATGGGCGATATCGTATTAACCGCACTCGGTGGTACGGCACTATCTTTCATGGCAGCATCGGCATACGCACTAACAACGAAACGTGACCTATCGATGATGGGTGGCTTAATGCTATCACTATTTGTTGTGCTGGTTGTGGGCATGATTGCAAGCTTCTTTATTCAATCAACCCTTTTACACTTGGCGTTGAGCAGCTTGTTTATCATTTTCTCTACTATGGCGATCCTGATGACAACACAAGGCATTATTCGTGGCGGTGAAACAAACTATATCTCTGCGACAGTAACTTTGTATGTATCAATCTACAACATCTTCATCAGCCTACTAAGCATTCTAGGCATCATGAACGACGATTAATCGTTTCTCGTTAAGTAGAATCAAAAAGCCCGAAGGTAATTCCTTCGGGCTTTTTCTTTGTGTGCAATTCAGTGTATTACGCCTGCTCTACTGACAACTCGATAACTTCGTCAGCTTCTGGATTTTCTCTAAAGCGTCTCACTTTGATCGTTTCCTCTCCTAACATGATTTGCTTGGCGATTCGGTGCATACCGTCAAAAACACGATAGTCACTGGTTAAGATTACCGGATACGACAAATCAGCATTGTTGATTCGTTGGCAATGTTTTGCAATTTCACGGCAGGTTGGCTGTGGCCCTTCATGACTAAACCAAGTCACTTCATTTGGGCCTTTGATATCATCAATCGAAATTTCTTCTACAGGTAAGGATTCTGCAAGTTGCCAAATACGCTCGATGGACCAAGTGGATTTTACATTGTCATTAATCTCAATGTAACGTTGTTTCGACATGACTAACTCCTTGTCATCATTGTTGTTTCTAACCTGAATACAGGCTTTTATTAATCCAATGAGAATATCGGTCTATGAAAACAAACACAACGTTTAAGCTATTCATTCACCCATAAAATCCCATAATCAGACAAGTAGCCAAGAAAAAACCAAAACAAAAACGAATAAGCCTGGGTATCCATGCAATTTCGTTGGTACTCACCCCGTAAAATTTCTAACAAACTGAATAGTTTCCTATTTATTTGAATAAAAGAGCATTTATATCAAAGTGCCTAGCTCTGTCAAAAAGCACTCACCATTTTGTACGCTTTTGCTTCGCTCGATACGACTTCGAGATTCTTTTGTTGAGAACATTCTCGGCTGTCGCTAATCTATAAACATCCATGTTTACTTAACGGATAAAACGTTATGTTCGTTTACAACGGCAAAGAAATTGAAACGGATGCTCAAGGCTACTTATTGGATCATACTCAATGGGAAGAAGGTATGATTGAGCTTTTAGCAAAAGAAGAAGACATCGAGCTTACGGATGCTCATTTGGAAGTTGTGCATTTTGTGCGAGACTTTTATGAAGAGTTTAATACCTCCCCTGCAGTGCGTATGCTTGTGAAAGCGATGGAAAAAGCGCACGGCCCGGAAAAAGGTAACAGTAAGTATCTATTCAAGCTGTTTAAAAAGGGACCAGCCAAACAAGCAACCAAATTAGCCGGCCTACCAAAGCCAGCTAAATGCTTGTAGATTCATAAAATTTTAAAACCGCGTAACGGCTTATACGACGCAGGCTCCTGCATCACTTGCTCTACTGTTGCCGTTCGCGGTCCTTCTTGTAACCATTCCGAAAACGCAACTATTTGCGCGTCTGTTCCACACGCCATCACTTCAACATCACCATTGTTTAGGTTCTTCGCATAACCTGTTAACCCTAGCTTCAATCCTTGATGGGAAGTATGGTAACGAAAGCCGACGCCTTGAACGTGACCTTTTACTATAAATCTCTCACACTTTACGTTCATCTTTGTACCGCTTCTTTTTACTGAGTGATATATTCTTTTCGTCTATTCACCCCACTAAGGATAGTGGGTTTTTGCACGGTTATTATAATTATGAAAGAAATTCCATTCCGCTGGATTGATAAGTATCTCATTCACTTAAAGATTCAAGAAAAGTTCTATTTGCTCTTCGTTCTCCCTCTTCTTGCTTTAGTCATTCTCACTCTCGTCCTTAATAGCGCGGCTAATACACTGATCTCAAGTATGTACCAAGAAGAGCTCATGCTTATGAAAGGTCTGATAGAGGCAGGCAACCTTTCTCAATCTCAAGTAGCAAGCCTCATAGCGGGTTCAGAAACCGTTTCTATTGGCTCTGGTTCGCAATCCGTGTCTGTTTTAAATGGTGCGTACAGTTTGGTTGCGAACCATGAACTTTCTTTATGGACTGCCCTATCAACGACTCAAGTAAGCATCATCTGTGTGAGCTTGTTTATTCTCGCTCTTGGCGTTTACTACATCATGACGTTTATTGGCGGCGCGATGTTCACGATGAACAAAGCCTTAAACACTCTTGCTGGTGGCGACCTAACTGCGAGAATGAACTTCTTCCCTGTTCGCGACGAGTTTAGTGAAATTGCTATTACGATAGACAAAGTTGCAGAACGAGAGCAACAAATGGTGCTGTCGATTCAAGAGTCTGTGGCGTTAATGCAACAAATTAGCTCAGACCTGAATCAATCGATTCATCACAGTTCAGATATTTCAGCGACTCAGCAGGAACACCTCAACTCTCTTGCGAGTGCAACTGAACAGATGGCATCAACGATTCGAGAAGTCGCGACACTAGCTCACGATTCAAGCACGCAAACCGATGATGCACGTAACGTGGCTCAGTCTGGACAAGTGAAAGTTGAGAATACGCTTCACTCGATTTCGAACCTTTCTAATGAGATTCAATCTGCGTCTCAAGCCGTTGCCGAGTTAGATGCCAATGCCGCACAAATTGATGAAGTCGTGACAACCATCAATGGGATCTCCGAGCAAACCAACCTACTTGCTCTGAACGCGGCTATTGAAGCTGCACGTGCTGGAGAACAAGGTCGTGGATTTGCGGTCGTTGCGGATGAGGTTCGCGCTCTTGCGGGACGCACTCAGCAAGCGACAGTTGAAATCCAAACGATGATTGAATCGTTACAGCGTAACAGCCAGTCGCTTACTAAGCTGATGGAAGTGACAGTTAATAATGCAAATGAGGGACAAAACCTCATGACGGAAGTGAATCACGAAATCGGCTCTTTGGCAGATAAAAATCAAACTATCTCCGACAGTAGCATTCAAATTGCAACAGCAGCTGAAGAGCAAGGTGTAGTCGCGGACAATATCGCCTCAAGCGTTGAAGAAATTCGAGTTCAAGCAGATAACGTGTGCAATATGATAAGCACGACTTCACAAAACGTTGATCAACTGCGTAAGCAAAGCGACACAATGGAAGCTCTACTTACTGGACTTAAAGCATAGCAACGGAATCTGTTACAGCAAATTCAAATAACAGGGTCACTTTAGTGACCTTTTTTGTATTTAAAAGTCACTACAATGTACTGGATTGCCGAGGGATATTGCTTTTACCATTCACATCCCGGACAATACGCCCCTTTCAAAATTCAACAAGAGCTAATGAAATGACAGCTGCTATCTATTTGGTTAAAGGTCGTGAGAAATCGGTCAAGCGCAAGCACCCTTGGATCTTCTCTCGAGGCATCAACAAAGTTGAGGGCGAACCTGCTCTTGGCGAAACGGTTGATGTATTCACTCACGACGGTAAATGGCTAGCTAAGGCGGCATATTCGCCAGCTTCACAAATTCGTGCTCGTATTTGGAGTTTTGATAAAGAAGAAATCGACACCGCGTTTTTCGTTAAACGACTTAAAGACGCACAACTTCTTCGTGAAGACATTATCGAACGTGATGGCCTTACGGGTTATCGCCTTATCGCAGCAGAGTCTGACGGCTTACCAGGCGTTACGATTGACCGTTACCAAAATTTCTTAGTGTGCCAACTTCTCAGTGCTGGCGCAGAACACAATAAGCAGGCTGTTGTTGACGCTCTGGTTGAGTGCTTCCCTGATTGTAATGTGTACGAGCGCTCTGACGTGGCCGTTCGTAAAAAAGAGGGTTTAAAAGAGATCACGGGCGTCTTGCACGGCGAAGAGCCACCTCAATCGGTCGTCATCGAAGAAAATGGCGTAAAGATTAGTGTAGATATCGTTGGCGGACACAAAACAGGTTTCTACCTAGATCAACGTGATAGTCGCCAGCAAGCGATGAAATATATGAAAGGCAAAGAAGTTCTTAACTGCTTCTCTTACACAGGTGGCTTCGGACTTTACGCTCTAAAAGGTGATGCAAAGCGTGTGATTAACGCTGACGTGTCGCAACCTGCTTTAGATACCGCAAAATTCAACGCAGAGCTAAACGAGTTTGATATTTCGAAGAAGCGTGCCGTGTTCCTAAATGCAGACGTGTTTAAGCTACTTCGTGAGTATCGCGATCAAGGAACTCAGTTCGATGTGGTTATTATGGACCCACCGAAGTTCGCAGAGAGCAAAGCACAACTAAACGGTGCATGTCGTGGTTACAAAGACATCAACATGCTAGCAATGCAAATTCTAAAACCGGGCGGCACGCTACTGACCTACTCGTGCTCTGGCTTGATGGATCAAGTTCTGTTCCAGAAAATCATCGCTGATGCAGCCGTAGACGCTAACCGCCAAGTAAAGTTTGTGGAGCGTTTTGAGCAAGCCGCTGACCACCCAACCGATACAGCATATCCAGAAGGCTTCTACTTAAAAGGTTTTGCATGTAAAGTGCTTTAGGCTACGAATAAGTAAGACAAAGCAGAAGAAAAGGGCCTACTGGCCCTTTTCATTATGGCTCTAAGTTAACCTTAGTTAGTGCGGATAACACATCTCTCTCAAAGTCCGCATTTCCCACGATTAAATCACTAAACTCTGTCGCCCCGTTTTCTATTACGATAGTTTGAATTGAGTTTCCATCGTTATGGGTTATTTCTAGAGATAAGTCATCGCCATCAATGTTCAAGTCAATACTATTAAGAAGTTCTTCTATCGTATTGTGCCCTGCATCTTCAACGACTTCACTCAGATCTAAGGTGTCCAAATCTCTCTCAAAACCTCTAATTAGATCTGTTCCTGTATCCAAGGAGTCGTTGACCCATTTAAAGACATCTGCCTCGTTATCATTACCGATCAAGATGTCATGACTTACGTCTACTTCAGCTTCAATAATATTTGCAGAGCCATTACTTGAAGCATTTACTCCTCCGTTTTCATCAATAACGAATTGCAGGGTATTCTCACTTTGATCGCCATCGTTATCCGTCAATACATAATCGAAGTCTAACGTTTCAACTGTATCACCCACCGCACCATAAAATGCATACGCACCATCGTTTAGGTCGATTTCCAGAGTATGTTTGCTGTCGATATAGATAGTAAGCTGCATCGTTGTGTCGTCAAATGCATGCGAAATACCATCGTTATTGTCAGTTACTATTAGGTCTGTACCATCAAACGAATAAGTGACACCGTCATGTTCTATTTCGCTAATATAACCACCATCTGCACCAATACCTGTATCTGGAGAAGTGGTATACATCAAGTTCCCCCCAACAGGTTGAATCACTGACTGCAACATAACCGGAGGTAATTGAGTTACGTCAGGAACCACAACACCATCAAGGTCTTGATTCAAAAAGCCATCATATGCTACGCGATCTAATTGCTCCGGCATAAGATTAACGCCCATACCATACGCTAGGGCTGTGATCTGATTATCAGGATCGGTTAGGTGATCAATCCAACTCTGCTCGCGAGCGTCGTTTATAAATGATGACGCAGGGTTTGGCTGACCATCTGACAAGAAGTAACTAACATTCGACGCACTGGTTAACTTACCTACATCATCCCATGACTGTTTTGCTTCATTTAGCGCGTTGTTATAGTTAGTCGCGCCACCCGCAGTTAGCGTCTCAATATACGCTTTGGCCTCCTCGACCGTCAGCCACGTCGCAGCACCTATAGCGTAAGTGGATGCTGTACTGCTATAAGTAATAATTTGAACTCGCGTTTGACCGATAGACTCATATTGATTCAATAACTGAGTTGCCGAATCTTTCATTATCTGCAAGCGATTATCCGTTCGCATAGAACCCGAGACATCCATTATGAGCTGAACGTTGGCACTTTCTTTAGTTTCTGCAACTACATCGTGAATAATAGATGCAGAATCTGGTGAGTCATCTTCCACAATAACGTTGACCGTTGTGGAGTTAGTAAGACCACGAGCATTCGAGACAAGCACAGGCACCTCAATATTTAAGGTGTCTTCTCCAGATGGGTTGGAGTGATCAATCGGACCAAGAAGCTCCGTAGATACCACTCCAGTATCATTGACTGATATTTTGATAACCTCTTCACCGTTCGCTGAACCGATAAGCATTTGGTCGTAATTTGATAACGTCCACGTTACAGAGACCCCGTTACTAGTAAGAGCCGTAGATGGTTCACTGAGCGTAACAGAATCAACGGTTTGACCCAGCGTCAATTGTTCTACATCAGTACTCGAGTCAGTTGTGTCATCAAAGCCGTTTAGAGCAGAGTCATCAGCAATGGCGTTGCTTAAGCCTTCCTCAGAAACGTTTAGTGTTACACCTTCTACAATTGGTGGGGCGTAAGGGTTGACAGAAAAGTACCCCGTTTTACTGTCACCATCATTATCAGTAATCGTGTAGTTAAAATCGATATCCCCATCGCCATAAGGTGAGGTCAAAGGCAAGTATTGGAAGAACTCCCACTTTCCAGTGCTAGGTGTAAGTTGAACTTCGAATGCAAGCTCTCCATCAGCCTCTGCAATCAGTCTATTAGAGTTTTGTGGATCGACGTATATCAACACGTCTTTACCATCTAGAGTCTCTAAACCAACCTCACCTCCATTTAAAACTATAGAACCAGGGCCATCAGCTCCATATACAGCACCGAGGTTCCCATCCGCACTAGCAATTGGCACGCCAGAGTACGCACCTGTAAAGGTTATTGATTTAACGGTAAAGTCACTGTTGTCTTCAGTATCCGGGCCATTGCCATTACTGGTCGCCTCGAGGATGATTTTATCAAAGCCTCCCTGTTGAACATTGAAATTTGCCGCGTAATCACCACTGCTTGCGTCAGAGCTGAACGATTGCTGAGCAATTAATACACCATCTCTATAAAAAGATGCGATTCCTTTCTCAAGTTCACCACCAAACATTTTCTCAAATTCTATTTCTGCTCCGTAAGCAACTTTATTGCCTAAGTCTATGATTAACTGCTCTGATACACCCTCATTACCCGCGAATCGATAATCGACTTCGTTTTCTAATTGGAAGCCGTTGTTACCAGAACTTTTAACGCCAATCCCTTCTGATGATTGATTGATTTCAGCTGTTCCCAGCATCACAGATTCGTCAGACACAAAACCGTTTGCAGTCACAACAACATCCCCAAATGTTCGACTGGTTGCGTCTGCCTCACTTCCTGCAAAATCTATGCGCCCTGTCAGAACGTTAGGTGCACCAGTAAGCGACACATCGACGGGTTGAACAACCACAGGCACGTATGGGCAATCATCTTCAACGGCCACATTTAAGCTTTGAGATGTTGTTGTTTGTCCATCACTTACAGAAATCTGTAAATCAAAGTTGATGATGTCTTCCACATCATTAACAGGATGATCAAGTGGCTCAAACAGAGTAATAGTATAGTCCCAAGAGCCTTGACCTGAAGCTGAAGGCTCGCTCAGCACAACAGTAGCAACAACGCTCAGGTGAGCAGTTTTCGCAGTCAGCGTTTGAGTACTGTTGTCCCACGTCCACGATATAGGCTCCCCTCCTGATGTTAGGTTGTTAGGACCTGCCAATACCACTGAAACATTCGCCGTGTCTGGATCGGCAACTGTGAATGTTCCTGAGAAACTTGCGGAGTTAGTAGTGTCTGAAGGTGATCCTGTATTATCAGGGATACCATTAGCTAAACCTTCTTCCGAAACAACTGCATTCACAACATTTGAAATAGAAGGAGGAGCATCATTATCAATAATCGTTGCCGTACCCGTATCACTGCCTTGTACTGCGGCAATGCCGGTTACTGTCACACTGAAATCTTCAGGGCCTTC